>NZ_JBJMQO010000137.1:0-171264 GCF_045802675.1 Archangium sp.
ACAGGTGTTCCACCGGCTGCCTTCGGGCACGGCCATGATGCGGAGCGCGAAGGCCCCGCCGCGCCGTGCAGCAGCCGTACGGAGTGCCCACGGCGCGGTACGGCGCGGTTGCTGACGGTGCAGATCCCTATCACCCGCCAATGGGCTTGGCTTCCGGGCGCGCGATGAGGCCCGCGCGGTCGAGCAGGTTGCGCACGCGCACGGTGAAGGCCACGTGCTCGGGGTTGCTCGCCGTCATGGGCTCGGGGGAGAGGATGAGGAGCCAGCCCAGTGCGCCCACCGGCTCGATCCGCACGGGCGCGGGCAGCGGCGGGAGCGTGCCCAGGCGGCGCGAGAGGTACGTCAGCCAGCCCACGCGTACCTCGAAATCACCCTTCTCCACCTGGTCCACCATCTCGTTCGAGCTGGCCATGGCGAAGTCGGGGTCCCACGCGGTGGCCATGCTGGTGAGCACCTCGGTGAGCACCGGCACGCGCAGCAGTCGCTCCCGCACCTCGCCCTGCCTGTGTGGTTTGAGCAGGCAATTGTTGGGGCCACCCGAGGGGGCGTATCCACCGCAGGAAATGGAAAGGTCGGTGGCCTTCTCCTTCGCGTTCCACACCATCTGATAGAAGCCCAGATCCTCGATGACCTCCTTGCCGACATCCGTCCGGTTCCGGCCCTTCAAGAAGAACTTCTCCAATTCCCCCACCTCCGGGCGGAGGGGCCAGCCCGGCAATTCGCGGGGGAAGCCGCGGCCCGCGTGGTACCAGTGGGTGAAGGACGGGTCGCACCGTGCCAGCATGTGGAAGAAGAGCTCCGCGCGCCGGGCGCATTCCAGCGCCGTCTCTTTGCGCGGCCCCCAGTACGCCCCCACGTAGTAGCCCTCAGGGTCTGCCTGCATACGTGCTCCTCCTCTACTGTGCTCGCGTGTAATGGACGGTGATGTTGTTCCATCCTTGTTCCTTGAATGTCTTACGAAGGAACTCCGCGACCTTGGCATCGGCGACATGCCAGGCCACTGGGTACCCCAAATCCCGGGCGGCTTTCGACTGCCTGCCGGCTTGTGTCATCATCTCCTTGAACCCTCCGGAGTTCTTGTACCAGGACTTGGGCGTGCCATCCGGGTTGAAGAAGCGGAGGTAGCCGGGGCCCTTGGCTTCCAGCAACTCCAGGCCGTTGAAGCCGTCGAACTCCAGTAGCCCCACCGTGTACACGTACCAGGCAGGCCGTCCGGTTATCTGCTCCTGGAAGTCCTGGGAGCTCTTGGATTCGTTGGTGGGCTTCTTGTACGTCCACTGGCCGGGCCCCTTCAGCGAAGCCGTCTTGAATGACTTGCCCGCCTTGCCGCTCGCGCCGCTGCTCTTTCCCTGCCCCTTGCCCGCCATGTGGAGGATGGAGAGCGCGCCGAGGTCCACGCTCACGGTGGTGGCCGTCGAGCTTCCCGCCACCACGGCTCCGCCCAGCACCAGCTCGCCCTCGGCCGTGAGCGACACCACCGGCAGCTCCGCTCCCAGCCCACTGATCCGCCCCACCGTGGCCCGCGCGCCCCCGAGCAGCGCGAGCACGTGCGTGGACAGGCGCGCCGCCTCCCGAATCTGGTCCTCGTGGGACATGGCGCCGTAGCGCGCGAAGTACTCGGGCGAGGAGGCGATGAGCAGCGCCACCGTGGCGGGCAGTTGCCCCAGGTCCTCCACGGTGCGGATGGGGTGGAGGAGGGTGCCGGCCATCGCCACGGTCATCTCCGTCATGGCGTCCTGCGCCCCATCGAGCGCGGCGTTGAGTGGATCGCGTCCCAGGCTCAGCTCGGCCAGGGGCGGGCCGTCCGCGCGCCGCAAGGCCTCGGTGACCGGATAGAGGACGCCTCCATGGGAAAAGTAGACGTCGCCCACCCGGAGCTGGCCCACCTTCCACTCGCCCTTCACCAACTCCAGGGCACCCATGCGCTGGAGCGGGGTGCCGGTGAGCGCGGACACCAGGTACCCGTCCGGGCGCACCAGCACCAGCAAGCCGAAGCGCTCGGCACGCCACTTCAAAGCGTCGTACTCCACGCGTTCGCCGCCCTCGAGCACCTCGCGCAGCAGCCACAACAGCAGCCGGCGCGGGGCGAAGCTGTGGGGTGTCGCGCGCGTCTTCGCCAACCGGCCCAGCAACTCACGCGCCTGCGCCTGATAGAGCGCGGCGCCTGGTGGATGCCGGGCTTCTTCCGGCAGGCCGCTGGCCTCCTGCACCACCTGGAAGAGGTCCGCTGTCTGCTCGGGGAAACCACCCGCGCTTCCCTCCTCCCCTGTCACGGGCGTGTCCGCGGGCCGCCGGGCTTCTGCGGCGTGGCGCCAGGAGGTGGCCCCTGAATGCAGCCCCACGCCGCCACTCAGACTCCCAAGCGGATGGCCCGTGGCGCACCCATTGAGGAGCACGAGCAGGGCCAGGGCCAGTGGGACGGCTCCAAGCCGACAGGGAGACATGGGGCACCTCCAGCGGGCCACCTGGGCCGCACTCCGGTTTTCCCGGAGTCAACGGGCGCGCGGAGGTGCACGTCAAGCCAATGGGTAGGGAGGCCAGAACAGGACGCAGGAGGTTTCCACGCGGCTCCTGGCCCGGCGGCTACGGGAACGTCACGTTGCCAAGGGTGACGGTGCGCGTGCGCCCGGCGTCCCAGAGCGTGAGGGTGTATGCGCTCCGGGCCTCCTCCGGCGTGGCCTGAACCTCCACCACGACGCGGCCCCGGTCGAAACGCCCTGCCGCGGCGGGGAGGATGGGCTCGGGCGCCCAGAGCGCCAGGGGCTTCAACACCTCGCCCTTGGCGCCGCGCAGCACCGCGCCCGCCACCGTCCACGGCTCCGTGCCTGGATGGGAGAGGACCATCTCCACGGCCACCCGCTCGGGGGCTCACGCTTCCCGTAAAGGGCGGCGCAGGCGGAGAGGCTGTTACGGCAGGTGGCCGAAGGGGAGTCGATGCCCACGGGCGCGTTGCTGTAACCGTTGTGCCCCGGTGTGCTGCTGGGCACGATGGCGGGCGCGGTGGTGACGCACGCGCATTGCGCCACGAGCACCACCAGGGCCAATACGTTCAACCAGCGGGCCCCTCATCCGCCTGGGCGGCGAGGGCCAAAGAGACGGGAGAACACGCAGCACCTCGCCTTCCGAAACGCGGGCGCTGGCTCGACCCACTGGTAGACGTCTACCAGTGAAGCGCGCTTCGGGTCGTCAGGAGGAAATCGGCTCCGGGACGTAGCCTTCACGGCTTCGGTGGTTGGAGCCGCCACGAGAGCACGCGCCCGTCCTGTCCCTGTGCGAAGAGCTGCTCTCCCAGCACCACGGGCCGGGTGAGGAGCGGCGTGTCCAGCCGCAGCGAGAACACCGGAGGGCCCTCGCGCGGCTTGAGCCCGAGCAGCCACCCCTGGTTGCCCCGGGTGGGCACCAGCAGCCACTCGCGGTACTCCGCCACCTGCGTCACCAGGGGCGCGGGCAGGCCCACGCGGAACACCTCCCGTCCGTCCTGGGGCGACAGCGCGAGCAGCAGCGGCTCGTCCGTGCCCACCCAGAGGTTCCCCAGGGCAAAGCTCGGGGGGCTCGTGAGGGCCTTGGCCGGCGTCTGCCGCCAGCGCACCTGTCCGTCGGCGAGCCCGAGCGCGAGCACCTCGCCCTTGCGGGTGGAGACGTACAGCGCCTCGCCCCGGGCCTCCAGGCCGAGCACCTGCGTCAGGGGCCGGCGCCAGCGCACGGTGCCGTCCTGCGCCGACAGCGCCACCACCCCCCCGTCTCCGAGCGCCACCACCAGGACGCCCCCGGCGAGCACGGGGGAGGGCAGGGGCCGGGTGGACTCGGGGCGGGGCCCGCCCGGGGGCAGGGGCCGGCGCCAGCGCACCTCGCCCGAGTCCACCGCCAGGGCACGCACGCTCCCATCCGGCGCCACGACGTAGGCCGAGCCCGCGTCCGAGACGAGCGCCGTCAGCACGGCCGGCTGTCCGGTGAGCCGCCAGCGCTCCGTGCCCTGGGCGAGCGTGAGGCTGACGAGAGTCCCGCCCACCGTTCCCACGATGATGCTGTCCCCCGACACCGTGGGGCGCGCGGCCACCTCGCGGCCGAGCTCCACCTGCCACACCGGCTCCCCCTGGGGGCTCAGGCGCAGGAGCCGGCCGGCCTCGTTGCCCACGAGGACCCCGTCCCCGAGGGGCACCAGCCCCGCCCGGGAGGGGGCGTCGGAGGAGAAGGCGAAGAGCTTGTCGGTGGGCTGCCGGCAGGCGGCCATCAGCGCCACGATGGCGAGCAGTAAGACGAGGCGCGGACAGACGGGCGGCGGCATGGTTGAGGGAGGATTTTCAGACCCCTAGGATGCTTGGCAAGGAAGGAACCCGACATGGCTTCGATTCGCGACGACGAGCTCCCCAGCTCGACTGGTATCCCCTCATCCGCACGCAGGTTCGACTCGGCCCCACCCCCGGCCATTCCCGTCACCGAGGAGCTGCTCCTCGCCCTGCCCAAGACGGACCTGCACTGTCACCTCGACGGCTCCATGCGGCTCAAGACGATTCTCGAGCTGGCCGAGCAGCAGAAGGTGAAGCTGCCCGCGGACACCGAGGACGGCCTGGCCAAGGCCATCCACATGGGCCAGGTGTGCGAGAGCCTCGAGGACTACCTCGTGGCCTTCGACGTGACGCTCTCGGTGCTTCAGACGGCCGAGGCCCTCTACCGCTCGGCCTATGAGCTCGCCGTGGACGCGGCGGCCGAGAACGTGCGCTACATCGAGGTGCGCTACTCGCCCGCGCTGCACCTGCAGAAGGGCCTGAAGATGACCACGGTCATCGACTCGGTGCTCGAGGGCCTGCGCGTGGCCAAGCGCGAGACGGGAATCAAATACGGCGTCATCATCTGCGGCATCCGCCACATCAACCCGCAGACGTCCATGCGGCTGGCGGAGCTGAGCGTGGCCTACAAGAACCGGGGCGTCATCGGCTTCGACCTGGCGGGCGCCGAGGCGAACTTCCCCGCCAAGGACCACAAGGAAGCCTTCCAGCTCATCCTCAAGAACAACGTCAACTGCACCGCCCACGCGGGCGAGGCCTTCGGGCCCGAGTCCATCTCCCAGGCCATCCACTACCTGGGGGCGCACCGCATCGGCCACGGCACGCGCCTGCGCGAGGATGGCGACCTGCTCAACTACGTGAACGACCACCGGATTCCGCTCGAGGTGTGCCCCACCTCGAACGTGCAGACGCGCGCGGTGCCGAGCCTGGACGCCCACCCGCTCAAGTTCTACTTCGACTACGGCCTGCGGGTGACGATCAACACGGACAACCGCCTCATCACCGACACCACGGTGACGAAGGAGCTGTGGCTGGCGCACAAGGAGCTGGGGCTGGCGCTGGAGGACCTGACCACCATCATCGTCTCCGGCTTCAAGAGCGCCTTCCTCCCGTTCCGCGAGAAGCAGGACCTCTTGCGCCAGGTGAACCAGGAGATCGCCCGCACGCTGGCGGACTTCGAGAAGCGGCCGCAGGCGGTGAAGCAGTCGGCCTGAGCCCCACGGCTCAAGACGACCCGGGGAGGTGGGCCGGTGGCGCCAGAGCGCCGTCCGCGCCGTCCTCCACCGGGAGGGTGAAGCGGAAGGTGGAGCCCTGGCCCACCTCGCTCTCCACCCAGATGTGGCCGCCGTGGTGCTCGACGATGTCGCGGCAGATGTAGAGCCCCAGTCCCAGCCCGCCGAAGCCGGAGATGGGGGCGTTGCGCGCCCGGAAGAAGCGCTCGAAGAGGTGGGCCTTCTGGTCCGCGGGGATGCCAATGCCCCTGTCCGCCACCGAGACGCGCGCGAGGGCTCCCTGGCGCTCCAGCGTGACGCGGATGGTGCCGCCCGTGGGGCTGTACTTGAGGGCGTTCTCCAGCAGGTTCACCAGCACCTGCGCCAGCCGGCTCCGGTCTCCGTGGAGGGTGAGTGGCTCGCCGGGCTCCTCGTACTCGAGCGTGTGGTGGGGGCTGACGGGGCGCAGGTCCGCGAGCACCTCGTGGGTGAGCTCCCGGAGCGACACGGGCTCGTGCCGCAGCTCCAGCCGGCCCGCCTGGATGCGCGAGGTGTCCAGCAAATCATTGATGAGCCCGGAGAGCCGCACCACCTGGGCGAGCGCCTTCTCCGCGTGGTGGAGGGGCACGGGCTGTCCGGCGCTCCCGCGCTGCTTGAGCACCTGCAGGTGGAGCTTGAGGGGCGTGAGGGGCGTCTTCAGCTCGTGGGACGCGATGGACAGGAAGTCGTCGCGCACGCGGATGGCCTCCTCGGCCTCGCGCAGCAGCCGCTCGCGCTCGGCCTGGGCGCGGCGCTGCGCCGTCACGTCCCGGTAGCTGAAGACGCGGCCGATGATGGTGTCTCCCAGCCGCTGGGGGCGCGAGTAGCGCTCGAGGATGCGCCCGTCGAGGTGCTCCAGCACCTCGAAGCTCTCCTGCTCGGGAGCCGCGAACAACTCCAGGACCCGCGCGCGCACCTGCTCCGGGTCCTTGAGCTGAGGGCCCATGTACGCGCTCAGCGCCCGGCCATCCCGGGTGTCCAGCAGGCGGCTGGGGATGTTCCAGAGCTCCTGGAACCGCGCGTTGAAGGTGGTGATCCTCCAGTCCCGGTCCACCACGATGACGCCATCCGCGGTGGAGTCGAGGGTGGCGCGCAGCGCCGAGACGGTGCGCTCCAGGTTCTCCTGGGCCCGGCGCTGCTCGGTGATGTCCACCATGATGCCGCGCAGCTTGCGGAAGCTGCCTCCCTCGGAGACCACCGTGACGAGGTCGCGCAGCCACACGACGCGGCCGTCGGCGGCGACCATCCGGTAGTCGAACTCGTGCGGCCTGCACTCGGTGGCCGCCTTGATGCAGAAGGCGGGGGCCCAGTCCTGGTCCGAGGGGTAGAGGTGCTTCAGCCAGAAGTCCGGCTCCCGCGTCCATTGCTGGACGGGATAGCCGAGCAGGCGCTCGGCCTGTTGGCTGACGAAGGTGAAGCGGAAGCTCGCGTCCGTCTCCCAGACGATGCCGTCGACGGCGTTGATGAGCTCCTCGCGCTCGCGCTGGGCACGGGCGAGCTCCTGGGCCACCTTCTCCAGGTCCGACATGCCGGCCGCCGGGGGCACGGGCCGGGGGGAAGAGGCGAGGAGCCGCACGGTGCCGACGAGCTCTCCGGCTCCATCCGCCGCGGGCTCGATGGCGTTCAGCTCGACGGACAGACGGACGCTCCGTTCGTCCGCGGTTGTCGCGCGGAGCTCGACGGTGCGGGCCTCCCCCGTGCGGGCCACCGTCCGCCAGGTGTCCAGCACCCGCTCGAGGTCCTCCGGGTGCACCAGCCGCTGGAGGAAGCCGCGCGCCTTCCACGCCTCGGGGGCATGGCCGAGGGCCTGGACGAGGGAGGGACTCACCCACCGGAAGCGCGGTGGGAGACCTCCGCCCACCCAGAGCAGGGGCGCGGCACCCGCCGGCTCGGGCTCCTCCCGCTTTCCCTCACCTGACTGCGGCTCGGCCATGGCTCTCCTCCTCCCTGGGTACCATGGGATTCAACACCCGCGGGCCCACAGGGGGCATCCCGGTCTCTTCCCCGGTGAGCGGCCGGGCGGCCCCGGGCGGAGTGGAAGGGGTGTCAGGCGAGGCCGCTCCCGGACGTCCCTGGGCACGGCGGACGCTCCGGCGTCCACGACCGCGGCTGCTGACCCGAGGTCTCGAATCCATTCGTCCAGGACCCCCGTGCCCCTCCGGGCGCGGGCCAGATTCCGAGAAGGTCATGCAGCCGAAAATGAACCGGCTCCTGCGGGCGTTCGCCCGTGAGGGGCTCGATGTGACGTACGACGGTCGTGTCTACACCGTGCGCCTCCAGGGCGACACGCACGCGCCTCCCGCCGAGGTGCTCCTCCCACCGGACCTGCCCGTGGAGGGCAAGGCCTTCCAGCAGCTCGCCGCGCTCGCGGCGCTGAGGCACCCGGACGGCGGCCGGGTGAAGCGGGTGCGCGCCACGCCGGACTTCCACCCGGGTGACTCGGGAGTGGCCATCGGCTCGGTGGTGCACACCGAGGGCCTGGTGGTGCCTGGCGCGGTGGGCACCGACATCAACTGCGGCATGCGCCTGCACGTGGCGGACATTCCCGTGGAGGCCTTCCTCGCCCGGCGCGACGCCTTCGTCGAGCGGATGAAGGGCCACTACTTCTTCGGCACCCGGGACGTGGCGCTGGGCTCGCGCGCGGTGGAGGCGCTGCTGCGCGACGGCCTGCCGGGCTGGCTGCTGGAGACGCTGGAGGAGCCGCTGGGGGTGGTGGCGAAGGCGGACCTGGGGCAGCTCGAGCGGGAGTCCGCGCGGGTGTACCTGGGCGGGGCGCTGGAGGGGGACCCGGCGTGGGCACCCACGGGGCTGCGCCGCGAGGGCGTGGTGCGCGACCCCGGGCTGGCCACCATCGGCGGGGGCAACCACTTCGTCGAGGTGCAGCGGGTGGAGGCGGTGGTGGACCGGGCGCGGGCGTGGCAGTGGGGTGTGCGCGAGGGGCAGCTCGCCTTCATGGTGCACTCGGGCTCGCGGGACATGGGCAAGCACGTGGGGTTCACCTGGCAGCAGCGCGTGCGTGCGGCGTGGCCGGTGGGGGCGCCCTTCCCGGAGAGCGGCATCCTCCCGCTGGCGGAGCCGGCGCTGGTGCGCGAGTACCTCCGGGCCGAGGCCACGGCGGCCAACTACGCCTTCCTCAACCGGCTGCTGCTGGCGGAGCTGCTGCGGCACACCCTGCGGGAGCTGTTCGGGGACGTGGAGGCGCCGCTCGTCTACGACGTGCCGCACAACATCACCCTGCCGTGGGAGGGCGGGTGGCTGGCGCGCAAGGGGGCGTGTCCGGCCGAGGCGGAGCAGCCGGTCATCATCCCCGGCTCCATGGGGGCGGCGTCCTACCTGATGGTGGGGCGGGGCAACGTGGAGGCGCTGGCCTCGGCGTCGCACGGGGCGGGGCGGGCGCGCTCGCGCTTCTCCATGGCGCGGGGCGGGGCGGACCACCGCGAGGAGGCGCTGGGCCTCACGGGGGTGGACTGCATCACCCTGCGGGCCGAGCGCCGGATTGAAGAGGCGCCCGCGGCCTACAAGCCCATTGGCCCGGTGGTGGCCTCGCAGGTGGAGGCCGGCATCGTCCGGGAGGTGGCGCGGCTGGCCCCGCTGATGACCTTCAAGGCGTGAAAACGAGAAGGCCCGGGCTGCCGCGGGGCCCGGGCCTTCGAGTGCTCCAAGGGGTGGAGGAGGCGCTCAGCCCACCTTCATGCCCTTGGGGATGACGACGACGCCGCCGGGGGTGACGTGGAAGCGGCGCCGGTCCTCGTCGAGGTCGTAGCCGATGGTCATCCCCGGGGGAATCTCCACGTTCTTGTCGATGATGGCGCGGCGGATGCGGCAGCGCCGGCCGATGGTGACGTTCTCGAAGAGGAGGGAGTCCTGCACCTCGGAGAACGAGTTGACGCGCACCTTCGGGGAGAGCACCGAGCGGTTGACGTGGCTGCCGGAGATGATGCAGCCCTCGCTCACCAGCGAGTCGGTGGCGTGGCCCACGCGCTGGTTCTCCCGGTCGGCGAAGACGAACTTGGCGGGCGGGAAGTTGTTGGGCTGGGTGTAGATGGGCCAGCGGTCGTTGTAGAGGTTGAAGACGGGGTCCACCTCCACCAGGTCCATGTTGGACTGGTAGTAGGTGTCGATGTTCCCCACGTCGCGCCAGTAGCCGCGCTCCTTCTCCTCCTGGCCGGCGAGGACGTTCTGCGCGAAGTCGTACACGTACACCGGCTCGCGCTTGTAGAGCTCGCTGATGATGGACTTGCCGAAGTCATGGACGCTCGCCTCGTCGGCGGCGTCGCGCACCACCTCCTTCACCAGCGCGTCGGTGGAGAAGAGGTAGTTGCCCATGGAGGCCAGGCACATCTTCGGGTTGCCGGGCATGGGCGGCGGGTTCTTGGGCTTCTCCACGAAGCCCTTCATCCGCCCGTCCGCTCCCACGTCGATGATGCCGAACTCGCGGCCCTCCTCGATGGGCACGGGGATGGCGGCCACGGTGCAGGTGGCCTTGCGCGCCACGTGGAAGTCCAGCATCTGCTGGCAGTCCATGCGGTACACGTGGTCGGCGCCGAAGACGAAGATGTGGTCCGGCTCCTCGTCGGTGATGATGTTGAGGTTCTGGTAGATGGCGTCGACGCTGCCCTTGTACCAGTCCATGCCGGTGCGCATCTGCGCGGGCACCGTCTCCACGTAGTGGCCCAGGAAGGCCGTCATCCTCCAGGCGCGCGACAGGTGCTTGTTGAGCGAGTCGCTCTTGTACTGGGTCAGCACCTTCATCCGGTAGATGCCGGAGTTGGCGAAGTTGGAGAGGACGAAGTCGATGATGCGATAGCGCCCGCCGAAGGGCACCGCGGGCTTGGCGCGTTCACGAGTGAGGGGCTCCAACCGGGTTCCGGCGCCCCCTGCGAGGATCATTGCCAGCGTCTTGGCCATAGGGGGACCAAATTACCTGGGGGGAAGGGCCCGGCAAGGCCGTTTGGAGGCGTTCGTTGAGTAGCCAAATCGGGGGTTTCGCGAGCCCTCGTGGCTTCCACCGGGGGAGCCGTGCTATGTCTTCCAGACGATGGCTGGCGACGAAACCCGAGTAACCAAGATCTCCTCGATCAAGGAGCTGGCGACCCCGGTCGACGCGGAATGCTGCATCGTGCAGATCCACGGTCCGGAGTTGGGCAAGAAGTACGCGCTCCAGGAGAACGACTTCACCATCGGGCGTGAAGAGGGCAACCACATCGTGGTGGACCTCGACAACGTCTCGCGCAAGCACGCGCGCATCCTCCGCAAGCAGGGACGGATGTTCGTGCAGGACCTGGGCTCCACCAACGGCACCTACCTGAACGACCAGGAGGTGACGCAGGAGACCCCGCTGCGCAGTGGGGACATCATCAAGGTGGGTGGCTCCATCTTCAAGTTCCTCACCGGTGACAACGTGGAGCTGCAGTACCACGAGACCATCTACACGCTGACCATTCAGGATGGTCTCACCGGCATCAACAACAAGCGCTTCTTCCTCGAGTACCTGGAGAGGGAGATGGGGCGGTGCCACCGCTACGGGCGCCCCCTGACGCTGATGTTGTTCGATATCGACTTCTTCAAGAAGATCAACGACGTGCACGGGCACCTGGCGGGTGACTACGTGCTGCGCGAGCTGGCGCAGACCATCAAGCGGATGGTGCGCAAGGAGCAGTGCTTCGCGCGCTACGGCGGCGAGGAGTTCGCCATCGTCATCCCCGAGGATGGGACGGACAAGGCGCGCATCTTCGCGGAGAAGATCCGCGCCACCATCGAGGCGAAGCAGTTCACCTTCGAGAACCAGGACATTCCGGTCACCCTGTCGTTGGGGGTGGCGGACATGACGCCGGACATGGTGGAGCCGCTGCAGTTCATCAAGCTGGCGGACGCCAACCTGTACAAGGCGAAGAAGGCCGGGCGTAACCGGGTCATCTGGTAGGCCGGCCTCCCTCGGGTGAGGGGACTCAGGTCCCCTCGCGCAGCTCCTCGAGCCGGCCCTTGGTGCCCGGCAGGTGCCCCGGCGCCATCCGCGAGTAGGTGTACCGCACCGTGTCGTGCAGCGTCTCGTGGACATCGCGCGCCTTGAAGCCCAGCTCGCGCTCGGCCTTCGACGAGTCCAGCCAGAACCAGTGCTCGCCGATGTCCACTTCCTGGGGGTCCAGGGTGGGCTTCGTCCCGCGCCACTTCGCCACCTGCTCGAGCACCTTCGCCCCGAGCACGTTCACCCGCGAGGGCAGCTTCAGCCGCGGCGCGGCCACGCCCGACAGGCGCTCCAGGCGCTGGAAGAAGTCCGTCATGGACAGGTTCACGCCCATCAGGTGGCGCCCGTACACCTCGCCGCGCGAGAGCGCGTGGACGAAGGCGTCCGCCAGGTCGCGCACGTCCACGAAGGACATGCCGCCACCGGGCATGGCGGGAATCTCGCCCTGGAGGAACTTGAGCACCGTCCAGGTGGAGGACAGCCGGTCATCCCCCGGGCCCATGAGGAGGCTGGGGTTGAGCACCACGAGGGGAATGGCGTGCTGGCGGCAGTACTCCAGCGAGAGCTTCTCCTCGTAGATTTTCGACAGGTAGTACGGCCAGCGGCCCACCACCTCGAGGGGGTAGTTGTCCTCCTCGGTGCCCACGCGCTCCTCCTTGGACACGGCGATGGTGCCCGAGGTGGAGGCGAGGATGACGCGCTGGACGCCGGACTCGCGCACGTCGCGCAGCAGCTCGCGCGTGGCGTCCACGTGCAGCTCGTACATGCGCCGCGCGTCCTTGTCCTGGAAGGAGACGAGCCCCGCCAGGTGGTAGAGCGCCTGCACGCCCTCGAGCGCGCGCCGCACGGCCTCGCGGTTCTTCAGGTCCGCCTGGACGAACTCCACCTTCTCGAAGCCCGGGCCCGAGGGCTTGGAGCGGCCGATGACGCGCACCTCGTGGCCCTCGGCCACCAGCTTGGGCACCAGGTGCGTGCCGAGGAAACCCGTGCCTCCCGTGACGAGCAGCTTCATGACTCGCTCCCTCCCGTGGACAGAGCGCGGCGCTGGTCCTCGACCGTGGCGGACTCCTCGAAGCTCAGCACGCGGCCGGCGGCCAGTGCCTGGATGGAGTCTTCCGCCAGCTTCGTGGCGTAGCGGTAGCTCTCCGAGCGCGCCATGCCCTGCGTCTTGGCGCGCAGCATCTCGTACGTGAGCGCGGGGCCGATGTGGGCCTCGAGCTCGCGCGACTTGGGCACCATGCGGCCCTTGGGCAGGGCCTCGAAGGCGCCCTTGAGGTAGACGGGCAGCACGTCCACCTCGTAGGTGAGCGCCAGGTAGCCCAGCGTGGGCTTGAACTTGAGCAGCTCGCCCGTCACCGAGCGCGTGCCCTCGGGGAAGATGAGCAGGTTGAAGCCCTGGCGCAGGGCGTTGCCCGCCAGCCGCAGCGACTCGCGCAGCGAGCCGTGCCGGTCCATGGGGATGAGGTCCGTGAAGTTCTCGAAGTACGCGCGCTTGAGGGGCGTATCGAAGAAGTAGTCCCGCGCCGCGAGCGTGGTGAGCCGCTGGCCCTGCTCGCCGAGCACCACCTTCACCAGCCCCATGTCCAGGTGGCTGGTGTGGTTGGCGATGACGAGGAAGTTGCGGTTCATCGGGATGAAGGGCTTGCCCGTCACCTTCACGTCGAAGAGGCCGCCAAAAATCGCCTGCTGGCCGAGCCGCACCAACTGCCGGCCCACCGTGACGAGCGGCTCCGGCACCGGAATCTCGGCCTCCTCGCTCTTCTCCACCTCGCGGGAAATCTCCTTGGCGCGCGTCTCCAGGGTGGGGCGGCGGCCGCTGGAGACCACCAGCTTGCGCAGGTCATCCACCGTCTGCACGTGCGTCAGGTCGTTCACCGTGGGCAGCGGCACGCCGGCCTGCTCCAGCGCCACGGACAGCTCGGTGAGCATGAGCGAGTCCAGGCCCAGGTCCCCCGCGAGGTGCGCCTCGGGGCGGATGTCGGAGAGGGGCTTGTTCACCACCTCGGCGATGAGCGGGTAGAGCCAGTCGGACACGCCGCCCGTGGTGGTCTGCACCTTCTCGCGGGCCTTCTCGCCCGAGGAGGCCAGACGCTCCAGGCGCTTGAGCTCCTCCACCACCCCCTTGCGCTTCACCTTGCGCGAGGAGGTGCGCGGCAGCTCGCCGTCCCAGAAGCGCAGCACCTTCACGCGGCGGTAGAAGGGCATCTCCTGGCCCGTCTTGCGGAAGTGCTCCTCCAGCTCGCGCCGCACCTCCTCGCGGGGCCGGTCCTTGTAGTCCGGCACGCAGAGGCAGGCGACCTTCTCGCCACCGCCCTCGTCGGGCAGGCCGACGATGGACAGCTCCTTGATGTGCGAGTGGGTGCCGTACGTCTCCTCGAGCTCGTCCGGGTACACGTTCTTCCCGTTGGCGTCGATGATGACGTCCTTCTTGCGGCCCACGAGGTACAGGTGGCCCTCGGCGTCCAGGCGCCCGAGGTCTCCGGTGTACAGCCAGCCCTCCTTGAGGACGACGTCGGTGGACTTCTTGTCCCCGAAGTAGCCGGCCATGACGTTGGGGCCGCGGGCGAGCACCTCGCCGATGCCGTCATTGTCCGGCTCGAGGATGCGCAGCTCGATGCCCGGCAGCGCCTTGCCCACCGTGCCCGGCAGACGCTTGTTGGCGCGCGTCTCGGACACGGTGAGGACGGGGGCCGCCTCGGTGAGGCCGTAGCCCTCGATGATGTTGAAGCCGAGCTGGTGGAAGGCCTTGTGCACGTCGTCCGGCAGCGCCGAGCCGCCCGACACGAGGAATTTGATTTTCCCGCCGAACTTGCGGTGCACGGGCCAGAAGAGCAGCTTGCCCAGGTTGACGTTGCTGCGGTTGCGCAGCTCGCCGTGTGCCGACATGAGCGACTTGATGGTCTGCTCCACCAGCGGCGGCCGGGCGGCCATCTCCTGCGTCACCTTGCGGTGCAGGAGCTGCCAGAGCGCGGGCACGCCAATCATCGCGGACACGTGGCCCGTCTCGAAGACCTCACCCAGGCGGTCCGAGGTGAGCTCGTCGATGTAGGTAATCTCGGTGCCGCGCGAGAAGGGGGTGAGGAAGCCGGCGGAGAACTCGAAGGTGTGGTGCAGCGGGAGGACGGAGAGGACGCCGTCACCCACGCCCACGTCGAAGGCGCCCGCGAGCTTCGCGATGAGCGAGGCGAAGTTGCGGTGGGTGAGCATCACGCCCTTGGGGGTGCCCGTGGTGCCCGAGGTGAAGATGAGGCTGGCCACGTCGTCCGCGGCGGCCGTGCGGCGCACCGGCCCGATGTTGTCCGGGTACGCGGGGTCGCCCGTCATCGCCTCGGCGAGGCTGGCGATGCGCGTGGACAGGCCCGCGTCCGTCAGCGCCTTCTGCAGGCCCGGCAGCTCCTCGTTCGTCTGCTCGGAGACGAGCAGCACCTTCGCCTCGGAGCGGCGGGCGATGTTGACGACCTCGGCCTCGTTGAGGCTGGGGTCCACCGGCACCGCGGCGGCGCCCGCGCGCAGGATGCCGAAGTAGGAGACGGGCCACTCGGGCCGGTTCTCCGAGAGCAGCATCACCCGGTCGCCGCGCTTGACGCCTTCCTTCAGGAGGAAGCTGCCCACGCGGTTGGAGTAGCGGTGGACCTCGCCGTAGGTGAGGCGCTCCTCCTTCTCGTCGGCGGCGTAACGGAAGGCCACGCGGTGGCGCCACGCGTTGACGCTCGCCTCGAGCATCTCCAGCAGGTCGCGGTTCGCGGAGATGACGGTGCGCTTCTTCGTCTCCTCCTCGAGGCCGGGGAACACCCACTTCTCCAGGCCGGGCAGGTGGGTGTCGAGGAAGTAGACGCGCCAGTCGATGGCTTCCGGGGCCCACGGAATGCGCACGCGGTCGTGGTGGGCCATGCGCGCGTACACCGAGCGGGTGTTGTCGCAGCGGAAGACGTAGCGGTTGTCGTAGAGGAAGGGGAGGAAGAGCTCGATGAGGCCCACGAGGCTCATCGCCTGGTTCTCCACGTCGTCGAGCGTCGTGCGGGCCTTCTCCAGCATGGCCTGCACGCTGGGCGCGCCCCAGGCGGGCTTCACCTCGTCGATGACCTTGCGCAGGAAGCGCGCGCCCTTGACGAACATGGGGGCGCTGAGGTTCTCGAAGACCTGGCGGCTCACCGGTATCGGCTCGACGCGCGAGCGCACCTCGTTCATCAGCGCGTTGCCCGACTCCTTGTTGCGGTAGTAGCGGCGGCGGTAGAGGCCCACCAGCTCGATGGAGCGGCTGGCGTAGAAGGGATTCACGTCCCCCGAGGCCAGGTTGTAGACGCGCCGCTCCTCCACCTGCATGCAGTGCGCGGTGATGCCGATGGTGGCGCCGGCCACGTGGTCCACCGGAATCATGTCCAGGATGGCCTTGTCCCCGGCGGGGATGTTGCGGTGGCCCTTGATGCCGGCGAAGGCCAGCGGCGCCGAGGTGGTGAAGCCCTCGTTCCACCCGGGGAAGGGGAAGTGCTGGGCGGACTCGACGATGGAGGGCCGGACGATGGCGTAGCGCAGGCCCGGCGTGCTGGCCATCACCTGCTCGCCCAGGCTCTTGGTGTACGTGTACGTGTTGGGCCAGCCCCAGTGCTTCGCGCGCTCCATGCCGGCGCGCACCAGCTCGCCCGTGAGCCACAGCTTGCGCTCGCGGCCCATGGCCAGGCGCAGCGTCTTGTCGTCCGTGGCGTCGCGGCCCTCCTCCTCCAGCCGCTCCAGCGCCTTCTTGCGGAAGAGGGAGGCCAGCGCCTTGTCATCCGCCTCCTCGCGCAGCCGGGCGACGACCTTCTCCGCGTCCGCCAGCTCCTGCTCGAGGCTGAAGTCGCGCCCGTCAAGCTCGTCGCGGCGGGGGAAGTAGCCCACCACCTCCTCGTCCTCGAAGACGAGCCCGCTGCGGTTGCCCGCGACGAAGGCGGTGGACATGTGGATGAGGGGCACGTTCCACTTGAGCGCCAGCTCCACGGTGTACTTCACGCCGTGGGTGTTGACGTTGAGGCCCACCTCCAGCGACGGGTTGAAGGACACCAGGCCCGCGCAGTTGACGATGGCGTGCACCTTGCCCGTGAGCACATCCGCCTGCTCGGGCGTGAGGCCCATGAGCGGATCGGTGATGTCGCCGTCGAGCACCTCCACCTTGCGGCGGATGAACTCGAGCGCGCCCTCCTCGCCATAGGCGTCGCGCAGCGGCTGGAAGGGCTCGCTGGTGGCCACCTTGTCGAAGAAGCGGCGCTCGGCGGACGGGGCACTGCCCTTGCGCACCAGCACATAGAGCTTGTCCAGCGTCTCGCCGTAGCGCGACAGCAGCATGGACAGGGTGACCTTGCCCACGAAGCCGGTGGAGCCCGCGAAGAGCAGGCGCTTGCCGGTGAAGACCTCGGTGACGTTCAGCTCGGAAACACTCATCGTGGGGAACCCAGGGGGCTTACTTCACGTCGACCATGACGGTGGGGGCGATGCGCAGCAGGCTGATGCTGGCCGAGCGGCCCATGAAGCCGCGCGCCTCCTCGATGGCCTCGGTGAGGGTGTCGGTGCGCTCCCAGCCGAGCAGCGCCGGGACGTGGTTGTTCTCGCCGCCGGCGACGATGACCTTGCCCGCGTGCTGGCGGCCGTTCTCGCCCCAGTACCACATGTAGAGCGGGTGCACGCCGTGGTAGGCGTTGCCCTTGCGGTACAGGTGCACGTAGCTGGGGTTCTCCGCGAACTCGCGCTCGTACTTCTGCTCGATTTGCACGGCGTCGCGCGTCTCGGGCAGCACCCGGTTGAAGAACTCGATGTAGCTGGGGTGCTGGACGGGGTCGAACTCGTCGAAGGCGGGGTGGGTGAGGATGATGACGCCGCCCTTCTTCACCAGCGGCACGCCGCGGTTGAGGTTGAAGAAGTAGCCCAGGCCCATCACCTGCACCAGCAGCGGGTTGAGGATGGAGTTGACGCTGTAGGGCGAGATGAAGGGGATGGGGAAGATGACGATGTCGCTCTGCCCCTGCACCGGAACCACGTACTGCTGCCAGCTCTTCTCCAGCGTCTTGGCGTGGGTGGGCTCGGTGGCGCCGGCGAACACGCCCGTGACGTCATAGGGCGCGGGGATGGAGTTGAGCACCTTGCGCGCCGCCGCCCGCGGCATCTTCGAGAGCGCGTAGCGCATGGCGTGGAACTTCAGCCGGTCGCCCTCGGTGTAGTCCTCCTCCTTCTTGTGGAGGAAGTCCACGCCGGGGCCGAACATGCGGTTGTTCAGCGAGGTCTCGATGTGGAACACCTTGAGGTGCTTGTCGATGGCCTTGCCAATCTTCTCATTGCGCCGGTACAGCTCGCTGTGCCCCGGCTCCATGTAGCTCTTGGACTCGCGGATCGTCTTCGGGTTGTGGTGCGCCCGGAGGCTGGCGTAGTTGGCCACGCCGGTGCCCATGGACTTGTGCCCGCCATTCATGGGCACGAAGTTCACGTTCACGTAGACGATGAGATCGCTCTCGGCCACGCGCCGGTTGACGGCCACCACGTGCGAGCCGCACGGCGAGCGCTCGAGCTCCACGATGCCGTCCGGGTCCTCGGCGTCATGGTTGTAGTAGCGGTCCGGGTAGTAGGCGCCGTAGATCTTCTGGCCCACCATGCGCCGCATCTCGCCTTCCGTCATGCGGCGGTGCAGGGCGTTGGCGATGATGAGGTGCACGTCATCCACGCCCGAGTCGGCGCACAGCTCCAGCACCACCTCGAGGATGGACTGGCGCACGTCCGGGGTGGCCATGGGCGGCAGCGGGACGGAGATGTCGTCGATGACGCAGGTGAGCTTCATGCCCGGGCGGAGCAGGGCGTGCAGCGGCTCCATGCCCTCGGGGTGGTTGATGGCCCAGCGGATGGCGGCCTTCACGTTGGGCACGCCGGCCAGGGGCGGCCGGGGGAAGATGACCCGGGTACCCACGGGCAGGTCCTCGAGGAGGAAGTTCTCCCCGGAGAAGAGCGCCCGCGGGGGGCTGCCCTTCTCGGTGATGACGACCTGGCTTTCCTCGTCGTAGAGCTTCTGGAGCGTCTTGAGCGGGCGCATGGGGGAAGGCTTTCGTTACTTGAGGTCGAGGATGGGCCAGTTGTAGGCCCGGGCAATGGAACGCAGGCGCATGTCCGGGTTGACGGCCGTGGGCCGCCCCACCACGGAGAGCATGGCGTAGTCGGAGGCGCTGTCGGAGTAGCCGTGGCACTGGTCCAGCGCGAGGCCCTCGCGGACACAGTAGGAGCGGATGGCGTTGGCCTTGTTCGCTCCCTCGATGATGGGGGGGATGACCTTGCCGGTGGCCTTGCCGCCCACGAACTGCATCTTGTTGGCGATCATGTCGTCCGCGCCCAGGTAGCGGGCCAGTGGGCGCATGCTGAAGTCCAGCGCACCGGTGACGAGCACGATGCGGCAGCCCACGCGGCGCGCCTGGTCGATGAGGTCGCGCGTCTGCTCGTAGATGGCGGGCTTGAGCACGTCCTCGAACATGTCCTCGGCGACGGAGATGAGGCGGTCCTCGGAAAGGCCGGCGTAGTAGCGATAGAAGAACTCGTTGAACGCCTTGCGGTTCACCGCGTCCATGGCGGCGAAGAGGGGCACGCTGGCCGCGGTGGCCAGGGTCCTCCCGGCAATGCCCAGGAGCGAGCCCCGGTTCATCGCGTAGTAGGCGTAGACGTGGACGACGTTGGTTTTGATCAGCGTCCCGTCGACATCGTAGAAGGCTGCTTTCGCGGGCATAGGCAAGGCGGGCTTCCTGACACCGGAGTCCGGCGTGTGTCAACCTCGCGAAGCATGGGGGAATTCGCGCGAAGTGGGGCAGGGAAGCACGGGGGCCTTCGAAGACCCGCGAGGTCGCTCGTCCAGCACGGGACCTGACGGCCGCTCGTAGCGCGGGGCGCGCGGGCGCAGTCTTGTCACGGTGCGGCAACGCCACGCGCTTCCGCGCGGGCCGCTTGTAGATGTCCACGAGCGGAACCCGGTTTATCCTACATAGTGTTTGCGCTTCATGGGTAGACGTCTACCCGTGAGGGGGCCGCTACCCGGGGAGCTCGCCCCAGCGCTCCCGGGCCAGCGCGAGCGTGCGGGCGTTGTCGGGCACGTGCGTGAGGAAGCGCTCGCGCGCGGCGGGATCGGGGATGTCGCTGGCCCGGTCTCGCACGCACTGGAGGGCCTCGCGCAGGGCGGCCTCTCCCGCCCCCGCATCGCCCTCCGCGAAGCAGGCTTCCGCCAGTGCCAGGTGCGTGGCCACGGCGTACACGCCCGCGTTGCCCATCTGCTTCAGCTGCTCCACGGCGAGCTCCGCTTCCCGCCGGGCCTCCGCGTGGCGGCCCTGGGCGCGCAGGGTGGCGCTCAGGTACGTGCGGCCGTGGATGACCTCCACCCGGTGCGTGGCCAGGAACCCGCAGGCCTTGCGCGCATGGGGCTCGGCCTCGTGCGGCGCTCCGTCGTCACCAGCGCATGGCGGAAGCGGTACTGGTGCTCGGTGGGGAAGTGGCTGTCGGGCTGCGGCTCGATGACCTCCTGCTCCATGAGCCGCCGCAGGTGCTCGTCCACCGACTCGCTCGCGCCCTGGTGGAGCAGCAGCTCGCGCACGCCGCCCGGCCAGAAGGTGCGGCCGAAGAAGCTGGCCGCCAGCAGCGTCTGGCGGACCCCGGGCGCCATGCGCCTCAGGCGCGCCTGGATCACCGCCAGCACCGTCTCCGGCGGCGCCTCCCCCCGTCCCTCGGCCAGCATGCGGATGAGCTCCTCGAGGAAGAGCGCGTTGCGGTCGGACTGCTCCACCGCCCGCTGGACGATGGTGTCGGGCACCTGGGGGCCGAGCACCTCGCGCACCAGCCGTGTGCTGGCCTTGCGGCTCAGCCCGGTGAGGGCCACCTTCTGCAGGCGCCGCGACCACAGGCTGGGGAAGAGCGTCTTCACCTCCGGCCGCGCCAGCGCCAGCACCAGGAAGGGCTGCTCGGACAGCTCGCGCAACAGCTCGTCCACCAGCTTGATGGTGAGCCCATCACTCCAGTGCAGGTCCTCCAGCACCAGCAGCACCGGGTGGCGGGTGCACGCGGCCTGGAGGAAGCCCACCAGCGCCCGGCTCACCTGGGCGCTCATCAACCGCGGGTCCCCGCGCGCCGCGCGCAGGCGGGGGCTGTCCTCGTCCGGGAAGGGGAGGGCGCACAGCTCGCCGAGGAACCCGGCCGTCTCATGCGCCTCGGCGGCGGGAAGGAAACGGGCCACGCCCTGCCGCAGCCGGGCCTGGTGTGCTTCCAGGTCCTCGCCCTCGATGATGCCGCACAGCTTGCGCAGGGCCTGGCCCAGCAGGCCGAACGAGGCGCCCGCGCTCAGCGGCTCTCCGCGCCCCAGCAGCACCAGCACCGGCTGCTCCCGGCGCTCGATGCGGCGCAGGAACTCGTGGCGCAGGCGCGACTTGCCCGTCCCCGCCGGAGCCGTCACCAGCAGCGCGCGGGCGGAGGACTCCTCGAAGCAGGAGGCGAGGGTGAACTCGAGCAGGGCCAGCTCCTGCTCGCGGCCCACGCACGGAGTGGGCTTGCCCAGCAGCGGCCGGGACGTGTCGACGCTGACCTGCTCGCCTTGCAGCAGGAAGGTGTCCGGGCCGGCGCGGTGGAGCTGGAAGCCGGGCCCGAGCAGGCGGGTGGTGACCTCGTCCAGCACCACCCCGGAGCGGGTGGGCGTCTGCTCGAGCTGCCGCAGCAGCCTTCCCGCCTTGTCCATGGCCTCGCCCACGGGCAGGTGCTCGTCGAGCACGCCCAGGCCGGTGGCGAGCACCACCGCGGCCTCGGGCCAGCCATGCCGCCGCGGCCCGCCATGTCCTCGATGCGGAAGCGGTCCGCGATGACGGTTCCCCCGGGAGGGGTCTGCTCTCCACTGGGGGCTGAATGGGTCGGAGAGGTGAACGTGCTGGCGGAGGCCATGCGGATTTTCCGGCCCACGATTACCGCGGGCGGGGGCGCTCTCGGAGCCACGCGGAGTCCATCCCGGTGCGGCCTCTTCGCATGGCCAGCGGTGCTCTGGAGGCCCGCTCGGACGCGCTCTCGCGACGCGACCCCATGGGTAAGACGTGTTCCTCCGCCACCGTCACGTCCGCCGCCACCCGCGCGTGCTCCCGCACGACCAGACCTGAGAGGTTGCTACCAGTACGTAGCACCCAGGCCTCTTCGTGCCTCCGCCACAGCGTGCGCCGAGGGGGAGTTTGTTCAACAGGGTGTGTTTCTCTTGAGAAAACACTCTTCCCTTCCGAGGGAGAACCACTATTTTCTCCTGGGCCCTCAGAGGGAAAAATGCAGCGGAGGGCTGTAATTCGGCCTCGGGCGTGCTACTAGCGCTCGACGGCTCTGGGTGTGAACAAGCCGTGCAACGCCCCCGGACAGTCGAACAGGGGGAGGAGATCCGAACAGAATGGCCGCCAAGAAGACCACTGCCGCGAAGAAGGCTCCCGCCGCCGCGAAGAAGGCTCCCGCCGCCAAGAAGTCCGCCGCGGGTGCCAAGCGCAAGCCCAACGCGGCCTTCATGAAGGAGATGACCCCGTCCCCGGAGCTCGCGGCGATCGTTGGCAACAAGCCGCTGCCCCGTACCCAGGTCGTCAGCAAGATCTGGGATTACATCAAGAAGAACAACCTCCAGGACGCCAAGAACAAGCGGCAGATCAACGCCGATGACAAGCTCAAGCCCGTCTTCGGCGGGAAGAAGTCCGTCACCATGTTCGAGATGACGGCGCTGGTGAACAAGAACCTGAGCTGAGCCGTTCCCCCGGTTCGCCGGGTGTTGTCCTCGGAGGGCTCGCCACCATGTGGCGGGCCCTCTGCATTTTCAGGGGCCCGGGTGGCCCGGGAGCGTTGGATAGCGGGCGGAAGCGCGCCTGCGAGGTAGTCAGATGCGCCGGGCGGCCCTAGGACTGAGCCGTATGCGACTCGAGGGTTCGGTTGTGCCGGGTGGAGAGGCGGGGCAGGCGGGCGTGGAAGCCCTGGTTGGGGCGCTATTCGGACGCGTGCGGGGCGAGCTGCTGAGCCGCTCCATGCCGCTGTCCACCTATCGGCTGCAACTGCACAAGGGCTTTCCCTTCACCGCGGCGCGCGAGGTGGTGCCGTACCTGGCCCGGCTGGGCCTCACGGACGTGTACTGCTCGCCCTACCTCAAGGCGAGCCCGGGCAGCACCCACGGCTATGACTGCGTGGACCACAAGCACCTCAACCCGGAGGTGGGCTCGCGCGAGGAGCACGCGGCCTTCTGCTCCGCGGCGCGTGAGCACGGCCTGGGCCAGGTGCTGGACGTGGTGCCCAACCACATGGGCATCGAGACGTTCAACCCGCTGTGGTTCGACGTGCTGGAGAACGGCCCCTCGTCCCTGTACGCGCGCTTCTTCGACATCGACTGGAACCCGGTGAAGGACGAGCTGGAGGGCAAGGTGCTGCTGCCGGTGCTGGGAGACCAGTACGGCGTGGTGCTCGAGCGCGGGGAGCTGCGGCTGGGCTACCGCGACGGCGCCTTCGTCATCCACTACTACGATCGCGTGCTGCCGGTGGCCCCCGGGCAGTACGGGCGGGTGCTGCGGCGCAACTTCGAGGAGCTCGAGGTCCGGCTGGGCTCGGAGCACCCGCACCTCATCGAGTTGCACTCCATCCTCACCGCCATCAGCCACCTGCCCCATCGCTCGGAGACGGAGCGCGCCCGCGTCATCGAGCGCAACCGCGAGAAGGAGGTCATCAAGCGCCGCCTGGCCGCCCTGGCCCGCGAGAGCCGCGAGGTGTCCGCGCACCTCTCCGCCAACGTGGAGGCCCTCAACGGCGTGCCGGGCAACCCGCGCTCCTTCGACGAGCTGGACGCGCTGCTGGAGGGCTGTAGCTACCGGCTGGCCCAGTGGCGCGTGGCGGGCGAGGAGATCAACTACCGTCGCTTCTTCGACATCAACGGGCTGGCCGCCATCCGGGTGGAGGATCCGGACGTGTTCACCGAGGCCCACCAGCGCATCTTCGACTGGCTGCGTCAGGGCTGCGTCACCGGGTTGCGAATCGATCACCCGGACGGCCTCTATGATCCCACGGCCTACTTCCTCAACCTCCAGGAGCAGTACTTCGTGGAGCGGGCGCGGGCGCTCTTCGAGTCCGAGCACGGCGAGCAGTCCACGGTGTGGCCGCAGGTGGAGCAGCGGCTGCGCGAGCGCTGGCAGGCGGAGGCGGGGGCACGGGCGGACTCGCCGCTGCGCAAGGCGCTCTTCGTGGCGGTGGAGAAGATTCAAGGCGGCCGCGAGCGCATCCCCGAGGACTGGGCGGTGCACGGCACCACGGGCTACCGCTTCGCCAACGCGGTGGGCGGTGTCTTCGTGAAGCCGGAGGCCGAGGCGCCGCTGACGGAGACGTACCACCGCTTCATCGGCGAGGCGCCGGACTTCGAGGAGCTCGTCTACGACAAGAAACGCCTCCTCCTACGCGACTTCATGTCGAGCGAGCTGAACATGCTCGCCCACCGGCTCAACCGCATCTCGGAGATGAACCGGCGCACGCGCGACTTCACGCTCAACAGCCTGCGGCGCGCGCTGGCCGAGTTCATCGCCCTCTTCCCCGTCTACCGCACCTACGTGGACGACTGGCGGCCGGAGCTGGACGCGCGCGACGTGCGCTACATCGAGGACACGCTGCGCCACGCCAAGGCGCGCAACGCCACCCTCAACTCCAGCATCTTCGACTTCCTCGGGGACGTGCTGCTGCGGCGCTACCCGGAGCACCTGGGGCCGCACGAGCGGGCGGAGATGCTCGCCTTCGCCATGAAGGTGCAGCAGGTGACGGGCCCGGTGATGGCCAAGGGGCTGGAGGACACCGTCTTCTACGTGTACCACCGGCTCGTCTCGCTCAACGAGGTGGGCGGCGAGCCGGAGCACTTCGGCACCACCGCCGACGTCTTCCACGCCCGCAACCTGGAGCGCGCCGAGCACTGGCCGGCGAGCATGCTCACCACCAGCACCCACGACACCAAGCGCAGCGAGGACGTGCGCGCGCGCATCAACGTCCTCTCCGAGCTGCCCGAGGAGTGGAGCCACCGGGTGGGGCGCTGGTCGGAGCTGACGCGGGCCTTCCGCACCGAGCTGCCCTCCGGCCCCGCGCCGTCCGCCAACGACGAGTACCTCTTCTACCAGACGCTGGTGGGCGCCTGGCCCATGGGCCCGTCCCTCTCCAGCGAGGGGCTCGGCGAGCTGCGCCAGCGCCTGCGCGAGTACATGCTCAAGGCCATTAAGGAGGCCAAGGTCCGCACCTCGTGGACCAACCCGGACAGCGCCTACGAGGAGGGCGTGGCGCGCTTCGTCGAGGCCTGCCTGGACGAGTCCCGCGGCCGCGTCTTCCTCGAGGACCTCCAGTCCTTCAAGCGCCGCATCGAGCGGGCCGGGCAGCACAACGCGCTCGGCCAGCAGCTGCTGAAGCTGGCCTCGCCCGGCGTGGCGGACACCTACCAGGGCTGCGAGCTGTGGGACCTGTCGCTGGTGGACCCGGACAACCGCCGGCCGGTGGACTACCGCCTGAGAGACAGCCTGCTGCGGAAGCTGGACGAGGAGGCGAAGGCGGACCGGCTGGGGCTGTGCGCGCGGCTGGTGGCGGACATGGACGATGGCCACATCAAGCTCTTCCTCGTGGCCGAGGCCCTGCGCCTGCGCCGGCGCCAGGCGGCCCTCTTCCACCGTGGCCACTACCGGGCGCTGAGCCTGGTGGGCCCGCGCGCGGACGCGGCGGTGGCCTTCGCCCGCGAGCACGAGAAGGCCGTCGTCATCGCCGCCGCACCGCGCTACACCCTCTCCGCCCTGGAGTCGCCCCGGGGCCTCGCGGGGGCCCATGAAGAAACGTCCCTGGAATTGCCCGAGTCCTATGCGAGCATGACGTTCCGGGACGTGTTCACCGGGCGGGAGGTCCGGCCGGGGCGACAGGCGGGTGGCGCGGTGCTGCCCCTGGCTCCTCTGCTGGCGGGCTTCCCGCTGGTGCTGTTGGAGAGGAGCGATGGATGAGACGGGCGGAGGTGCTACCAGGCAAGCCGTATCCCCTGGGCGCCACGTACCTTGGCAATGGAGTCAACTTCGCCGTCTTCAGCGAGCACGCGCGGAAGGTGGAGGTGTGCCTCTTCGACGCCGAGCAGCCCTCGCGCGAGCTGCGCCGCTACGTGCTGCCGGAGCACAACCAGCACGTGTGGCACGGTTTCATCCCGGGGCTGCAGACGGGCACCCTCTACGGCTTCCGCGCCCACGGGGCCTACGAGCCCCGGCGCGGCCTGCGCTTCAACCCGCATAAGCTGCTGGTGGACCCCTACGCCCGTGCCCTGCACGGGCAGGTGGACTTCTCCTCGCCCCTCTACGCCTACGTGCTCGGGGACGAGGAGCAGGACCTGAGCTTCGACACGCGCGACAGCGCCCCCGGCGTGCCCAAGGCCGTCGTCCTCACCGACGACTTCGACTGGGAGGGCGACAGCGCGCCGTCCGTGCCGTGGAATCGCACGCTCCTCTACGAGGCCCACGTGAAGGGCCTCACCAGGCTGCACCCCGCCGTGCCCGAGCACCAACGCGGCACCTACGCGGGCCTGGCGCACCCCGCCGTCATCGAGCACCTCAAGCGGCTGGGCGTCACCGCCGTGGAGCTGCTGCCCATCCACTCCCACGTGGACGAGCCCTTCCTCGTCAACAAGGGCCTCACCAACTACTGGGGCTACAGCACCCTGGGCTACTTCGCTCCCGACGCGCGCTTCAGCGCCTCGGGCTCGCGCGGCGGCCAGGTCGTCGAGTTCAAGGCCATGGTGAAGGCGCTCCACCGCGCCGGCATCGAGGTCATCCTCGACGTCGTCTACAACCACACCTGCGAGGGCAACCACCTCGGGCCCACCCTGTCCTTCAAGGGCCTGGACAACTCCGCCTACTACCGGCTGCTGGAGAAGGATCCGCGCTACTACCAGGACTTCACCGGCACGGGGAACTCGTGGAACGCCACCCACCCCTACGCGCTCAAGCTCGTCATGGACTCCCTGCGCTACTGGGTGCGGGAGATGCACGTGGACGGCTTCCGCTTCGACCTGGCCACCACGCTCGGGCGGGACAGGCACGGCTACGACACCCGCGCCGCCTTCTTCCAGATGGTGCACCAGGATCCGGTGCTCAGCCGCGTGAAGCTCATCGCCGAGCCCTGGGACGTGGGCGACTTCGGCTACCAGGTGGGCAACTTCCCCGTCGTGTGGAGCGAGTGGAACGGTAAGTACCGCGACACCATCCGCCGCTTCTGGAAGGGCGATGACCGGCAGGCGGCGGAGATCGGCTACCGGCTCACCGGCTCGTCGGACCTGTACGCGCTGAGCGGCCGCAAGCCCACCGCGAGCGTCAACTTCATCACCGCCCACGACGGCTTCACCCTGCATGACCTCGTCACCTACAGCCAGAAGCACAACGAGGCCAACCTCGAGGAGAACCGCGACGGCGCCAACGACAACCACGCGTGGAACTGCGGCGTGGAGGGCGAGACGACGGACGCCGTCATCAACCAGCTGCGTGAGCAGCAGAAGCGCAACTTCCTCGCCACGCTCTTCCTGTCGCAGGGCGTGCCCATGCTGCTGGCCGGCGACGAGCTGGGCCGCACCCAGCGCGGCAACAACAACGCCTACTGCCAGGACAACCCCCTGTCCTGGGTGGACTGGAACCTCTCCGAGTCCCAGCACAAGCTGCTCGACTTCACCGTGCAGCTCAGCCAGTTGCGCCGCGCGCAGCCGGTGCTCTCCAAGCGCAAGTTCTTCCGCGGCTCCACCATCTGGGACAGCAAGCTCAAGGACCTGGTCTGGTTCCGCCCCGACGGCCTGGAGATGAAGAAGGAGGACTGGGAGAAGCCCGTGGTGCCCTCCATCGGCTTCCTCCTCGGGGGCGACGCCATCGCCACCCCGGACGACGAGGGCAACCGGCTCGTGGGGGACACACTCCTGGTGCTGATGAACGCCCACCACGAGCCCATCACCTTCCATCTGCCCGCCATCGAATGGGGCGCGGACTGGGAGGAGGTGGTGAACACCGGCCAGTCCCGCGTGTCCCCGCACACCCATACCCCCGCCGGAGGCAGCGTGGTGGTGGCCGGCCGGGCCCTGGTGGTGCTGCGCCGCCCCGCCACGGAACAGACACTCCCGCGCGAATAAGAGGCTCAAGGTGGGTGACGGCGGGCCGCCTTGCCCGTTATAGGGGGGAGTCCGTCACCATCGGCCGGGCCGGGGAAACACGCTCTTGAATACACAAGTCGCGCTCTGGGTGGGCTTCAACGTCTTCGTCCTGGCCATGCTGGCCCTGGACCTGGGCCTCTTCCACCGCGAGGAGCACGTGGTCTCGCCCAAGGAGGCGGGCGCGTGGACGGTGGTGTGGATCGTCCTCAGCCTGCTCTTCTGCGGCGGCGTCTGGTACTCCGGCTTCTGGACCAACGCCCAGGCCACCGAGTGGGTGACGGCCTATGTCATCGAGTACGCGCTCTCGGTGGACAACCTCTTCGTCTTCCTCGTGGTGTTCGCCTACTTCCGCGTCGCGCTGGAGGTGCAACACCGGGTGCTCTTCTGGGGGATTCTCGGCGCCTTCGTCATGCGCGCCGCCCTCATCCTGGCCGGCACCGCGCTCGTCCAGCGCTTCCACTGGCTGCTCTACCTCTTCGGCGCCTTCCTCGTCTTCACCGCGGCGAAGATGGCCTTCTCCAAGGACGACGACGCGGCCGACCCCGAACAGGCCCTCATCGTGCGGGTGGCCCGGCGCATGCTCCCGGTGGCCCGCCAGGGCGAGGGCAGCCGCTTCTTCATCACCGAGGACGGCCGGCGCAAGGTGACGCCCCTCTTCCTGGTGCTGATGGTGGTGGAGGCCACGGACCTGCTCTTCGCCCTGGACTCGATTCCCGCCGTGCTGGGCATCAGCCAGAACGCCTTCATCGTCTACACGTCCAACGTGTGCGCCATCCTCGGCCTGCGCTCGCTCTTCTTCGTGGTGGCGAGCCTCATGGAGAAGTTCCACCTGCTCAAGGTGGGCCTGGGCGTCATCCTGGGCTTCGTGGGCGTGAAGATGCTCATCGTCTACTTCGGCATCCACATCCCCATCGGGCTGTCGCTGGCCATCATCGGCGGGGTGCTGCTGGCCTCCATCGTGGCCTCGCTCATCTGGCCCAAGCCCGCCGAGCCCGCCGCCCCCGGCGAGCCGGCCCCGTCCAAGCAGGACCGGGAAGGGGCGAGGCCCTGAGTCCCTGAGGGGCCGCTTCGTTGGGCTTGCGTCCGGGCGGCGAGCCAGCCAATTGTGGGGCATGTCCTCCGTCACCACCGAAGGCATCCGCGTCACCGTCCGCACCAACTACTGGCCCGAGCGCAGCGCGCCCGAGTCCCACCAGTACGCCTTCATGTACACGGTGGAGATCGTCAACACGGGCCAGGAGGTGGCGCAGTTGCGCAGCCGCCACTGGATCATCACCGATGCCACCGGGAAGGTGGAGGAGGTGAAGGGGGAGGGCGTCGTGGGCAAGCAGCCGCGCCTGGGCCCCGGCGAGCGCTTCGAGTACACGAGCTGGGCGCAGCTGCGCACGCCCTTCGGCTCCATGCGGGGCACCTACACGATGGAGCGCTCGGACGGCCGCCAGTTCGAGGCGCGCGTGTCGGAATTCGCCCTCACACAACCGCACTCGCTGCACTGACCAGACATGACCTCCCCACGCAAGGGCCTGCTCCTGGTCAACCTGGGCACGCCGGATGCCCCCGAGACGGGTGCGGTGCGCCGCTACCTGCGCGAGTTCCTCAGTGATGCGCGCGTGCTGGACATCCACCCGGTGGGCCGCTGGCTGCTGCTCAACCTCTTCATCCTACCCGTCCGCTCGCCCAAGAGCGCGCACGCCTACCGCACCATCTGGACGCAGCAGGGCTCGCCGCTGATGGTGCACTCGAAGGCGCTGGCCGCGGCGGTGGCCGAGCGGCTCGCGGGCCAGTACGAGGTGGAGCTGGCCATGCGCTACGGCAACCCGTCGCTGCCAGACGCGGTGGCGCGGCTGCGGGCGCGGGGCGTGAGCGACTTCACCGTGATGCCCCTCTATCCGCAGGAGGCGCCGTCCTCCTCGGGCTCCTCGCTGGCGCGCACCTACGAGGTGCTCTCCGAGCCCTGGGACGTGCCCAACGTGCGCGCGGTGCCTGCCTTCCACGGCCACCCCGCGTTCCTGGACGCCTTCGCCGAGGTGGCGCGCCCCGTCATCTCCGGGGCCAACGCGGACCACGTCCTCTTCAGCTTCCACGGCGTGCCCGAGCGCCACGTGCGCCGCACCGATGCCTCGGGGACGCACTGCCTGGCCTCGGCGGGGTGCTGCGACGCGCTCACGGACGCCAACCGCCACTGCTACCGGGCCCAGTGCTACGCCACGGCGCGCGGGCTGGCGCAGCGGCTGGAACTGGCGCCCGAGGGCTGGAGCGTCTCCTTCCAGTCCCGCCTGGGGCGCACGCCGTGGGTGAAGCCGTACACGGACGTGGTGCTGCCGGAGCTGGCCGCGCGCGGGGTGAAGCGCCTGGCGGTGATGTGCCCCGCCTTCGTCGCCGACTGCCTCGAGACGGTGGAGGAGGTGGCCATCCGCGGGCGGGAGCAGTTCCTGGCGAGCGGGGGCGAGTCCCTGACGCTCGTCCCCTCGCTCAATGCCCACCCCGCGTGGGTGGAGGGCGTGGTGCGGCTGGTGCGCGAGTCGGAGCCGGGCGCTACTTCTTCGCCTGCTGCGGCTGAAGGAGCTCCGGCGGTACCGAGTCGAGCGGGGTGAGGCGCAGCTGGCGCTCGCCGTCGGCCTGGCCGGGCAGGGAGGTGCCCTCGGTGTGGGTGGTGAGCGTGGCCGCCCAGGAGCGCCAGCGGCCCGCCTTCACGAGGAACTCGCCCCGGCCCTTCACCCGCATCTCGGCGAAGGCGGCCGGGCCGGTGGGGGCCGGAGACGAAGCGGGGGCATCCGCGTGCGCGTCGTCGTGCCCGTCCGCGTCCTTCTTGCCCGCGTCCTTCTTGCTCGCCTCCTTCTCCTTCTTGGTGGACTTGGACGCCGCGGCGGTCTGCCTGCCGCGCATCTGCCCGGAGATGTTCTCCGAGAGGTCGTACTCGAGCGTCGCCACCTGCTCCCCGTTCTCCCCGGGGGTGAGCGAGACGAGCTTCACCTGGTTGCGGCGATCGGCCTTCTGCTCGACGAAGCCGGGCACGGAGCTCATGTCCACCAGGTCCGCGCCGAGCGCCCAGGTGGCGTCCGGGCCGATAGGGTCTCGCGGCAGCTCGAGCACCAGCACCGCCGTGTTGCGCAGCGGTCCGGCGAGCCCGTCCATGACGAAGCCGCGCTCGCTCATGGTGCCCTGGTCGGCCTCACCGCCGGCGCCCTGGGGGACGATGCGGAAGGCGTAGTCGCCGGACTCGGTCTTCTGCAGCACGAAGATGGCGGAGGTCTCGCTGCGGCGGGTCTCGGCGGGGGCAGCGCGGCCCTTCTTGCCCTTGGGGGCCGGGGCGGGCGCGGAGGACTCGGAGGCGCTGGTGGTGAGGCGGAAGGCGGTGGGGGCGGTGAGCTTCCAGCGCAGCGTCACCTTGGAGGGATCCGGCGGAGGCTCGGGGGCGCGGGTGGGCTTGGGCGCCTCGGCCTTCTTCGGCCCGGTGGCGGGCATTTCGGTCGGACGGGGAATGGGCTCCATCTTCCCGACGGGCTCCTCCTTGCAGGCGGAGGTCAGGCAGAGGGCGGCGAGCAGGCCGAGGAGGCGCCGGTTCACGAAGAGGCTCCTGGTGGAAGCCGGGGAGAGTCCGGACTTCGGAATGTCCAGGAGTCTACGGCAGGGCGGCCACCGGGTGCACGCGAGGTCTGGTCGCCCCCGGCCTCGGTGCATTGCGTCAGGCGCCGGGGGCGGGGGTGGCGGGGGCTACTCGTCCTCCGCCTCAGCCTCCTCCTCCCCTGCCTTTTCGATCTCGGCGATCCTCTTCTTCCACTCCTCCAATACCGCCAGGCTGGAGGCCACATGGTGAAGCGTGTGGCGCTTCAGTCTCTTGTGGTTCACCGCGAAATAGTGCTCCCCGGCGATGGACACGAAGGCGAAGGGATGGGCCGGGTGTTGCTCCAGCCAGGACTCCGCTTCCGCGCGGGTTTCGAAGGCGGGCACCTTGGGAGGGATTCCCGTCGCTTTGATTTCCTCCGCGATGTAGGGCTCGATGACGTACTCGCGGTAGATGTGGCGGGTGTTGTCTTCACGGAAATACGAAGCCATGTAGTAATCATCGCCAATGAGGATGTTCGCAGGACTGAGGGGCTCCGCGAGGCCCTTCTGCCAGGCTTCCGCCTCCTCACGCGTCGCGAAGTGGGCGATGGTGAGCGGCGCGTAATCAAGGCGGTTGTCGACGTAGTCCTCGCAAGCCTCGAATTGGCCGGTGTCCGCGATGAAGTTGAGCATGTGGATGAGCACGCTCACGGGCTGCTTGTCGGGCGTCTCGTCGAAAGCCTTCAGCAGGAGCGCCATGAGTTTTTGCGCGGTCGAACCCTGATGCGTCCAGAGGACGCTGCTCACGTAGGGTCGTGGCGTGGGAGGGTGCTGCTCGAGGTAGTCTTCGAACAGGTATGCCTGGCCTGTGACGCTGATGAAGTTGCTGTACATGTGCGTCTGCTGCCAGAGCCGCTGTTCTTCCTCTCGGCCTTCGAGCCTCGCTGCCCGCCACCGTTCCGAGGCGAATCGTCCCGCGACGATAAGGGTGTCATAGATGCTCATCGGGTGGCCTCCGCGAGAGTGGTGGAGGCGGGTCTCTCGAGAGGGTTCTCCGCGACGAACACGAATGGCATCAGGACGAGAGCACCTCCGCCGGAAGCGGCGACCGCGGCAACGAAGGCGACTCCAGCGATGACGATGACAGCGCCCGTGAGAATCTCCTCGCGGTGGGTTTTGATCCAAACCACTGCGGGTTCTATTGAATCGAACTTCGCGGCGTATTCTTCGGCCCAACTCCCCCTGTTCTTCGCGCACTGGACGGCCTCGTCCAGGCAATTCGCTTGACACCATGGCCCCCGGGCCACGCGCCACGGCGTTGTCTTGACATCGTCATAGATGCGGTGACCGATCCGGACCGGACTGCGACTCGCGGTGCAGTCCTGCACACACTGCTCCCGCCGACCTTCGCAATATGCCTTCAGTCCCTTCGAGGAGACACGCACGATGCCTCGGTGCGAGCTCACGGCGCCCAGGGTGTTCTGGAGTTTCGCCAGGTCGAATTCGGAGAGCGGTTTCCAGTCATGCGTCACCTGCCCATCCGGCAGCTCCTGGATGAGGAGCGCGTATTTGTGCAAGTCCTGTGGGCCGGTGGGGCCCTGCGCTGCTGTCATGGGCCGGGTGGCACTACAGGAAACGAGCAGAAGACTCAGGCTTGCCGCGAGGAGCTTTCGCGAGAGGGTCGTGAGTGTTGTCTGGGTATTCTCGGCGTGGTGCTTCAAGCATGTCCTTGGAGAGCGCTTCGGTCGTAGTCGACTACGAGTGATGTAGGTGAATGTGCTGTAGCACTCGTAGTCGACTACGACCGAGCGGAAAAACCCCGAGGTGCACCTGCTGTTTCAGCCTCCGCTGGGCCGGGGCGCGGCGGCTCGGGCCAGGCGGTCCCTCACGGCGATACCAAGTCCCTCGGAGCGGGGCAGGCAGGCCACCAGGACGTCATGGCCCCGCTCATCCGCCTCGCGCAGCCGCGTGTAGAGGGCTCGCGCCGCGCCGGCCGGATCCTCGGGCACGTCGTAGCGGGGCACCCCCGCGGGCAACGTGAGGCCCGGAGGGCCCAGCACGCCCACGCTCTGCCCCTGCGCGCGCAGGGCCTCCACGCGCGACACCACGTCCGCGGGCTCGGAGAGCACCACCCCCGCCCGGGGCGCGTAGTGCGAGGCGAGGCTCCCCGACACCCGCACCGTGGCCGAGGTCCGCACCGGCACCTTGCGTCCCAGCACGCGCTCGATTTCCTCCACCGCCAGGCCCCCGGGGCGCAGCACCGCGGGCTCCTCGCCGCTCAAATCCACGATGGTGGACTCCACGCCCACCGTGCACGGGCCTCCATCGAGGATGAGGTCCACCTCGTCCCCCAGGTCCGCGCGCACGTGCCCGGCGGTGGTGGGGCTCACCCGGCCGAAACGGTTGGCGCTCGGCGCGGCCACCCCGCCCCCGAGCGCGTCCAGCACGGCCAGTGCCACCGGGTGGTTGGGCACCCGAATGGCCACCGTGTCCTGGCCGCCCGTCACCGCGTCCGTGGCGCGCGAGGTGCGCGGCAGCACCAGCGTGAGGGGCCCCGGCCAGAAGGCCCTCGCCAGACGCCAGGCGTCCTCGGGCACGTGGCGGGCCCACGAGGGCAGCTCCTCGGCGCGGGCCACGTGGACGATGAGCGGGTGGGTGGCGGGACGGCCCTTGATGGCGAAGACGCGGCGGACGGCCAGCTCGTCCTCGCAATTGGCGGCCAGGCCATACACCGTCTCCGTGGGCAGGGCGATGACGCCGCCGCGCCGGAGGGTTTCCACTGCCCGAGTGAGGAGGTCCGAGGTAAGCATGCTTGTCGGGCGCAATCTGGCGCCCGGAGGGGACGATGGGCAAGTCGCAGCGATTCGAAGCGCGCAGCCAGATGCCGGTGAACGCCGAGGCGGTGTTCGCCTGGCATGCCCGCGAGGGGGCCTTCCAGCGCCTGACGCCCCCCTGGGAGCCCGTGGAGGTGGTGGAGAAGCAGGGCGAGGGCATCCGCGAGGGCACCCGGGTGGTGCTGCGCATGCACCTGGGGCCCGTCTCCCTGCCCTGGACGGCGCGGCACACCCGCTACGTGCCCGGCTCGCTCTTCCAGGACATGCAGGAGTCGGGGCCCTTCGCCAGATGGGTGCACACGCACCGCATGTGGGACGAGCCCTCGGGCGGCACGGTGCTGGAGGACGACGTGGAGTACGCGCTGCCGGTGGGGACGCTCGGGAGCGTGGTGGCCGGGGGCTACTCGCGGCACCGGCTGGAGCGGATGTTCGCCTACCGCCATGCCGTCACCCGCGAGGACCTGCGGCGCCACGCGGCCTTCGCCGGGCACGCGCCGCGGACGGTGGCGGTGAGCGGCGCGTCGGGGCTGGTGGGCAGTGCGCTGGTGCCCTTCCTCACCACGGGAGGCCACCGGGTGCGGCGGCTGGTGCGCGGCCGGCCCGAGGCGGGGGACATCGCCTGGGCGCCGGGCCAGGGCGAGATGGACGTGGCCGCGCTCGAGGGCGTGGACGCGGTGGTGCACCTGGCCGGAGCGCCCATCGCCGAGGGCCGCTGGACGCCGGAGCGTAAGGATCTCATCCGCCGCAGCCGCGTGGAGGGCACGCGCGTGCTGTGCGAGTCGCTCGCGAAGCTGGCCCGTCCCCCGCGCGTCCTGGTGAGCGCGTCGGCGATGGGCTTCTACGGCAACCGGGGCGATGAGGAGCTCACCGAGTCGAGCGCGTCCGGGCGGGGCTTCCTCGCCGACGTCTCCCGCGAGTGGGAGGCGGCCACCGAGCCGGCGGAGCGGGCCGGCATCCGCGTGGTGCACCTGCGCCTGGGCGTGGTGCTCAGCGCGAAGAGCGGCGCGTTGGCGAAGATGCTGCCCGCCTTCCAGGCCGGAGGCGGGGGCCGCATGGGCACCGGCCAGCAGTGGATGAGTTGGGTGTCGCTCGAGGACGTGCTCGGGCTGGTGCACTTCGCCCTGTTCACCGAGGGGATGCGCGGGCCCGTCAACGCGGTGGCGCCCAACCCCGTGCGGCAGGAGGACTTCGCCCGGACGCTCGGCCAGGTGCTGTCCCGGCCGACGGTGGTTCCGCTGCCGGCCGCCATGGTGCGCACCCTCTTCGGGGAGATGGGCCAGGAGATGCTGCTGAACGGCGCCCGCATCCGCCCCGAGGTGGCGCAGCGCGAGGGCTTCACCTTCCTCCACCCCACGCTGGAGCAGGCCCTGCGCTTCACGCTCGGGAAGACGACCGAGGGTCCGCGCTTCCAGCATGGTTGAGGCGATGATCCACGTCGAGGGGCTGACCAAGTACTACGGCAGCCACGCGGCCATCCGCGACCTCGCCTTCCGCATCGGCCGGGGCGAGGTCATCGGCTTCCTGGGGCTCAACGGCGCGGGGAAGACGACCACGCTGAAGATACTGGGGAGCGTGTTGCTGCCCACCTCGGGGACGGCCATCATCGATGGCCACGACGTGGTGAGCCACCCACACGAGGTGCGCCAGCGCATCGGCTTCCTCCCGGACACGCCGCCGCTCTACGACGAGATGGGGGTGGGGGAGTTCCTCGCCTTCGTGGCGAGGCTGCGCGGCGTGCCGTCTCGCGAGGTGTCCGCCCGAGTCTCCGAGGCCGAGGAGAAGACGGGGCTGCGCGACGCGGACGATGCGCCCATCTCCTCGCTGAGCCATGGCTACCGGCAGCGCGTGGGGGTGGCGCAGGCGCTCGTGCACCGGCCGGCGCTGCTCATCCTCGACGAGCCGGGCAGCGGCCTGGACCCACGGCAGATGGTGGAGATGCGCTCGCTCATCCGCGGGCTGCGGGGCGCGCACACGGTGCTCGTCTCCAGTCACCTGCTGTCGGAGATCAGCCAGACGTGCGACAGGCTCCTGGTCATCAAGGACGGGGAGCTGGTGGCGCAGGGCACCGAGGAGGAGCTGGGCCAGAAATGGGGCGGTGGGGGCTTCATCGAGGTGGAGGTGCGGGGCGAGCGGGAGCGGGTGCTGGCGGCGCTCGTGGGCGTGGGGCCGGTGCGGGTGACGGGCGAGGCGGAGGGCGTGGTGACGCTCCGGGTGGAGGCTCCGGCGGAGCTGCGGCCGAAGGTGGCCCAGGCGGTGGTGGGCGCGGGCCTGGAGCTGCTGCGGCTGGACCGGGGCGTGGAGAAGCTCGAGTCGCTCTTCCTGCGGCTCACCCGGGGCGGGGAGGAGGGCGCACCATGATGCGGACGCTGCTCATCGCGCGCCGCGAGCTGGCCGCGTATCTGCGGAGCTTCCACGGGTACGTCATCATCGCGATGGTGCTGGCGGTGGACGGCCTGCTCTTCAACGCGTACGCGCTGGGCGGGGTGAGCAAGCGCTCGTCGGAGGTGCTCTCGCTCTTCTTCTTGTTCTCCAGCGGCACGACGATGGTGGCCTCGGTCTTCATCTCCATGCGGCTGCTGGCCGAGGAGCGTCAGACGGGCACGCTGGCCCTGCTGTACTCCTCGCCGGTGAGGGACCACGAGATTGTGTTGGGCAAGTTCCTCTCGGCGCTGGCCTTCCTCGCGCTGATGACGCTGGCCACGCTCTTCATGCCGCTGCTGGTGATGGTGCACGGGAAGCTGTCGCTGGGGCACATCGCCGCCGGCTACCTGGGGCTGCTGCTGCTGGGCAGCGCGTCGCTGGCGATTGGGACATTCGGCTCGGCGCTGGCGCGCAACCAGGTGCTGGCCGCCGTGCTCTCCGGGTGCATGCTGGTGGCGCTGCTGACGTGCTGGCTGCTGGCGCGCATCACCGAGCAACCGCTCTCGGACGTCTTCAGCGCGCTGGCGCTGTGGAACCAGCACTTCCAGCCCTTCCAGGCGGGCGTGGTGCACGTGCGCGACGTCGTCTACTACCTGCTCGTCACCTACGTGGCCCTCTTCGCCGCCACGCGGGTGCTCGAGGCGCGGAGGTGGCGGTGAGCCTCCGGCCCAACCCCTGGGTGTCCGGGCTGTACGTGGCGGGCCTCGTGTCCGTCTTCCTCGGCGAGCGCGTGGCGGGAGCGGGCACGGCGCGGCTCGTGCTGAGCGGCCTGGGCGTGGGGCTGGTGGGGCTCGCGGGGGTGTGGCGCGGGACGCGGGTGGGACGGGCCTCGGGCGACGTGCGCACGCTGGAGCGCTGGCTGCTCGGCCTCTTCCTGCTGGGAGGGCTGGGCCTGGCGCTCTACTTCCTCCAGTCGGACGCGGGGGCCTTCGCGTGGGGCGCCTCGTGGAAGCGGCGGGTACCAGAGCTGACGGGGGTGTTGGGCGCGCTCTTCCCCGCGCTGCTGGTGACGGCGCTGCTGCCGCTCGTGCTGGTGGAGCTGGCGGCGGCGGCCATGGCGCGAGGGCCGGTGCTGGAGCTGGGCCGGGTGCGTGCCGCGCTGAGCTCGGGACTGGGGCTGGCCTTCGCGCTCGTCTTCGCCTTCTCGAGCATGTACGTGGCCATGCGGGCGGACGTCTCGTGGGACCTGGCGTACTTCCGCACCGCGCGGCCGGGCGATGCCACGCGCCTGCTGGTGCGCCGTCTCCCCGAGCCGGTGGAGGTGACGCTCTTCTTCCCTCCGGCCAATGACGTGGGGCAGGCCCTGGAGCAGTACTTCCGGGAGCTGGCGCGCGAGTCCGGGTACCTCCGGGTGGAGGTGTTGGACCAGGCGGTGGAGGTGGCGCGGGCGAAGGCGCTGGGCGTGGGCGAGAACGGCTCCGTGGTGTTCAGCCGCGGCCCGCGCAGGGAGCGGTTGAAGGTGCCGCTGCAGCTGGACCTCGCCCGGGCGCAATTGCAGCGGCTGGACGAGGACGTGTACCGGCGGCTGCGCGTGGTGTCGCGTCCCCGGCGGGTGCTGTACCTCACGGCGGGACATGGCGAGCGGGGCCTGCTGCCCCAGGCGGCCACGGCGCTGGAGAAGGCGAGGCCGGGCCTGTCGCAGCTCGAGGAATGGCTGCGCGTGCTGAACGTGGAGGTGCGCACGCTGGGCATGGCCGAGGGGCTGGGGACGGAGGTGCCGCGTGACGCCTCGGTGGTGGCGGTGGTGGGGCCCGAGCGCGACTTCTCCCCCGAGGAGCTCGCCGCGTTGCACCGGTACCTGGAGCGGGGAGGGCGGCTGTGGCTCGCGTTGGAGCCGGACGGTCCCGGACTCGAGCCGCTGCTGGAGCCCCTGGGGTTGAAGCTGCTGCGCGTGCCGCTGGCGAACGAGCAGCGCTTCCTGCTGATGAGCCACCAGCGCAGTGACCGGGGCAACCTGGTGACGGCGAGCTTCTCCTCGCACGCCTCCGTCGGGACGCTGGCCTCGTTGGGCAGTGACGCGGCGGTCGTCTTCTCCGGAGCGGCGGCGCTGGAGCCCGTGCTGCCCCTGCCCAGGGGCGTGGCCCAGGACGTCTCGGTGCGAGCCCCCGCGGACACCTTCCAGGACACCCACCCGGACTTCACCGCGGACGAGGGAGAGCCGAAGCGGGCTTGGCCCCTGGTGGTGGCGGTGGAGAGGGCGGGCGTCTCGGGAGCCTCGCCCGCGCGCGTGGTGGCCATGGGCGACTCGGACGTGATGACGGATGGAGGCCCGCGCGGTTACGGCAACCCCTACCTGCTGGTGGACACGGTGCTGTGGCTGCTCGGCGAGGAGGAGCTCGCGGGCGTGCTGTCCAACGAGGAGGACGTGCCGCTGCAGCACACGCGCAAGCAGGACGTCCTGTGGTTCTACTCAGCCGTCTTCCTCGCTCCGGCGATGGTGCTCGGGGCGGGCTTCCTCGTGACGCGGCGCAAGCGGCGGCGAGGTGTGCGGTGAGGGCACGGGGCGTGGCCTTCCAGGGCGCACTGGCGGCGGCGGGACTGGCCGCGGCCTTCTTCCTCTGGCGGCGCGAGCCGGCTGGTACTCCCGGCGAGGTGGTGGTGCTCGACGCGCCGAAGCAGTCCCTGGAGCGGGTGCACTACGAGGACGCGTCCGGCTCGGTGGAGCTGTACCGCGAGGCCTCGGAGGGGGGGGCGTTGTGGCTGCGGCTGGGGACGAAGCCCCCGAGGGAGCTGCGCGCCAACGAAACGGCGGAGCAGCTCTTCACGCGCTTCGCGCCGCTGCGGGCCACGCGGAGCCTGGGCGTGCTGGACGCGGAGACCCTGGCCGAGGTGGGGCTGAAGGAGAGCCCCCGGAAGCTGGTGGTGACGCTGAGCAGCGGCGAGCACGCCTTCACCCTGGCGGCTTCCTCGATTGGCTGGGGCAACCCGTACCTGCGGCGCGAGACGGATGGGAGCGTCTTCCTCCTCGCGCCCTCGCTGCTGCCCGACCTGGAGAACGCCGCCTTCCGTCTGGTGGACCGGACGCTGCACGTCTTCGGGCCCGCCGAATACGACAGCCTCACCGTCACGCTCGGGAGCACCTCGCGCACCTTCGAGAGCCAAGCACGGGCGCAGCGTCCGGCGGAGCTCGTGCCCAGGGACTCGCCCGGCGCGCCGGACGAGCCGGCCCGCAGGTGGCACGAGCGGGTGTGGTTGCTCGCTCCCGCCCAGGCGGACTTCCTCGGCCGGGGAGAGGCGCCGCCCGGAGGCCCACCGCGCGAGGTGCTCCGCGTGGAGTACCGGCGCGGAGACACGGTCATCGGACAGCTCACCCTCGCACGAGGCGCGGGCGGCGAGCTCTACGCCCGCACCGAGCACACCCCGGGCTGGGCGAAGCTGCCTCCCTGGGCGGACTCCATCGTCGAGGAAGCGCAGAAGGTGGCCGTGGGGCACTGGCGCCCGGAGCCGTAGCCGGAGGCGTTACGCCGCGGGGGCCACGGCCGCGAGCACCCGCTGCACCTCGCGCACCAGCGCATCCGGCAGGCAGGGCTTGGTGACGTAGGCATCGCAGCCGGCGTCCTGGGCCTCGCGCGAGTGCCCATCCAACGCATGGCCGGTGAGCGCCACCACGGGGATGGCGCGCGTGCGGGCATCGCCCTTGAGGCGCCGGGTGGCCTCCCAGCCATCCATCACCGGCAGGGACAGGTCCATCAGGATGACGGCCGGGTGCAGCGCGAAGGCCTTCTCCACGGCCTCCAGGCCGTTGCGGGCCTCGGCCACGCGGAAGCCGGAGAACTCGAGGTACTCCGCGTACATCTCCCGGGCATCCTGGTAGTCGTCGACGATCAGGACGAGGGGCGGGATGTCGTTGCGCGCTGGGCTGTTCATGTCCGCCTCGTACGTCGTGGAAGGTGCAGTGTGAACGTCGAGCCCTGTCCCGCGGCGCTCTTGAGCGAGATACGTCCGTCGAGCATGGCGGCCAGCCGCCGGCAGATGGAGAGCCCCAGTCCCGTGCCTCCATACGGGCGCGTGGGCGAGCTGTCCACCTGCTGGAAGTCCTCCCAGATCTTCTCCTGGTGGATGGGATCGATGCCAATTCCGGTGTCTGCCACGGAGACGTGGACCGTGGCGGTGGCGACCTCGTAGGAGGCCAGCACCTTCACCGAGCCCTCGTGGGTGAACTTCAGGGCGTTGGACAGCAGGTTGACGACGATCTGCTTCACCTTCTGCCGATCGCTGTGCACCGGGGGCAGGTTCGCGTCCAGCGCGGTGCTCACCGCCAGCTTCGAGCGCACGATGATCGGATCCAACTCGGCCATCACTTCCTGGACGAGCTCGGGCAGGCGGAACTCGGACAGGTGCAGCGGCATCCGGCCCGCCTCGATGCGGGTGATGTCCAGGATCTCGTTGATGATCTCCAGCAGGTGCCGGCCGTTGGAGTCGATGCGGCTGAGGCTGCGGCGCTGGGGCGGAGGCAGCTCTCCGTTCACGCCCTGCAACAGCATGTTGGTGTAGCCGAGGATGGCGTTGAGCGGCGTGCGCAGCTCGTGGGACATGTTGGCCAGGAACTGCGACTTGGCGGCGCTGGCCTGCTCGAGCTGGATGGCTTGGCGGCGCAGCAGCTCGTTCTGCGTGGCCAGCTCCTCGGTGGCGGCGTTCACCCGGGCGGCCAGCTCGGAGGAGGCCTCCTCGAGCCGCGCCAGCTGGCGGCCCTTGTACAGGCGCATCAGGTGGCGGCCCAGGTGGCCCGCGAGCCACGCGGCCTCGGGGGACAGCTCCGGCACGGGCGCGCCCACCAGCAGCATGCCCGTCACGGGCGAGCCGGGCGTGGCGCAGCCCAACGACAGGGTGAAGAGGCCCGTCCTCGCCAGCGGCAGCTCCGAGGGGAGCTGGCCGGGATGGAACCACCGGGGCTCGCTCCACTGGAGCGCCTCCACCAGCGGGTGCTTGGGATCATGCAGGGCGAGCACGAACGTCTCGGCGCCCCCCAGGCCATGGCTGGCCAGGGGCACGAGGCAGTGCGAGTCCGACTCGTCGGGAGCGAGGCACAGCACCTGGTCCACGTGGGCGTGATGGACGAGCCACGCCATCGCGGCCTCGGCGCAAGTCCTCGCCTCGTCGCAGCCGAGCAGCAGCTCGGCGAACGCGAGTCGCGCCTCGGGGCCGGGCGCGGGCAGCGACGGCAGGGCGGCGGTGGATGGCAAGACGCGGCGCTCCGGGGTCCTCGGGATACGGATCGTAGGGTTGTTAGTCAGTGGAGCCGAGAAACCCCAGGTTGTCCGATACCTGGACCCCAATGGCCAACACCCTCCGCCCTGAGGTGTTGGTTCTTGCACATCCCGAGGCTTCAGTGGAGGACAGGCAGGCGGGCGGGGATGGCTGCCTGCTCGCCCTACCACCCCCCGGCCGCGTTCCTAGCCTTTGGATCATGGTGGAAGAGCGGAGGCACAAGTCGCTGTGGACGGTGTCGGCCCCGGCGCGGCGCTACCCGGCGCTACAGGGCGACCTCGAGGTGGACGTGGTGGTGGTGGGCGGAGGCATTGCCGGCCTCACCACGGCGTACCTGCTCAAGCAGGAGGGCAAGCGCGTGGCGGTGGTGGAGATGCACCGGCTGCTCACGGGGCAGACGGGGCAGACCACGGCGCACCTCACGGAGCTGCTGGACACGCCCTACTCCACGCTGGCTTCGGACTTCGGGGAGAAGGGCGCGCGCCTGGCCGCCGAGTCCACCCGGGCCTCCATCGAGAAGATCGCCGAGTTGGTGGAGCGGCTGAGGATTTCCTGCGGCTTCCAGCGCGTGCCCGGGTTCCGCTACGCGGAGACGGAGCGCGAGGCGAAGGAGCTGGAGCGCGAGGCCTCCGCGGCCCGGAACGCGGGGCTGATGTGCTCGCTGACGAACGAGGTGCCGCTGCCCTACCCGGTGAAGCTGGCGCTGCGCGTGGAGGATCAGGCGCAGTTCCATCCGCGCGAGTACCTGCTGGCGCTCGCCGAGGGCATCCAGGGAGAGGGCAGCTACATCTTCGAGGACACGCAGGTGATGGAGCTGTACGAGGGCGTGCCGTGCCGGGTGCAGACCGCGCGGGGCCTCCTCACGTGCCGGGACGTGGTGGAGGCCACGACGACGCCGCTCAACCGCGTCTTCCTGCACACCAAGCTGTTCCCGTACCGCACGTACTCGGTGGCGGGGCAGCTCGAGGCGCCGCTGGAGCCGGGGCTCTACTACGACAGCCAGGAGCCGTATCACTACATCCGCACGCACCGGGTGGAGGGCGTGGACTGGCTCATCGTCGGAGGCGAGGACCACAAGGTGGGCACGGAGGAGGACACCGAGCGCCACTACGAGGCGCTGGAGGCGTACACGCGGCGGCGCTTCCGGGTGACGCGGATTGACCACCGCTGGTCTGGCCAGGTCATCGAGCCGGCGGATGGGCTGGCGTACATCGGCCGCAACAGCAACGCGCGGCACGTCTGGGTGGCGACGGGCTTCTCGGGCACGGGCATGACGTTCGGGACGCTGTCGGGGATGATTCTGACGGACCTGATTCTCGGGAGGCAGAACCCGTACGCGGCGCTCTACGACGCCACGCGGGTGAAGCCGAGGGCGGGAGCCAAGGACTTCATCCAGGAGAACGCGGAGGTGGCGTTCCACTTCGTGGCGGACCGGCTGGCGAAGCCGGAGGGACACGACCTGTCCGACGTGCCTCCCGGGGAGGGCCGCATCCTGGAGGTGGACGGGAAGAAGGTGGCCGTCTTCCGCGAGGAGGGCGAGGGCGGTGCGGTGCACGCGGTGAGCCCGGTGTGCACGCACGTGGGGTGCTACGTGCACTGGAACAAGGCCGAGCGCTCCTGGGACTGCCCCTGCCACGGGGCCCGCTACAGCCCGACGGGCGAGGTGCTCAACGGCCCGGCCGTGAAGGGCCTGCCGTCGAAGAAGATCCGCTGAGCCGGGAGGGCTCTTTCGAGCGCGGGAGGCTCACGCCGCGGCCATAGGATGGCCGCATGAGCTTCTTGCGCTCCAGGATGGGGCTCGCGGTTCTCTGCGTGCTGCTGTCGGCCTGCGCGACCTCTGCGCCCATCGTGCGCGACGAGGCCGAGGCGCCCGAGGTGGTGTCCTCCTCATGGGATGAAGCCCGCGCGGACGCCACGTGCGTGGTGCCGCTGTGCGACGAGGAGCACTGCGCTCTCTGGCGCTGCCAGGACGTGGCGGAGGCCCGCCCCGTGCTGCTGGCACAGGCGACGGTGGGGCCACTGGTGGAGCCCATGCTCCCCGAGCCGGTGGTGGAGGGTCCCAGCGCGAGCCGCTGGTGGGGACATCCTCTCGCCGCGCCCCAGGACACTTCGCCCGTCTTCGAAATCCCGTGGCACAACTGGAAGCCCCAGGAACTGGCCGCGCCCAGGCTCTACCGTCACCAGTGCTTCCCCCCGCGAGAGCCCTTCGAGAAGCACCACATCTTTCCGCAGCAGAAGGTGCTGGCCGAATGGTTCAAGAGCAAGGGCATCGACATCCACGCATTCACCATCCATTTGCCGAGGAGTTTCCACCAGTGGCTGCACAGTGGTGGGCCGGAAGGTGGGCAATGGAATGAAGCGTGGCGGCAATTCAAGAAAAAGAACCCGGATGCTCTACCTGAGGAGATCTGGCGCTTCGCGGGTGAGCTCATGATGCGATTCGGAGTGAACGGCCCTCTCGTGCCTTACTTCTGCGAGTAGAGGAGCACACGGATGCGCTATTTCAGAATCGAGGAAGACAGGTCTTCGGGTTACACGGGCTACGTTGACGCCGTACACAAATGGCTGCTGCCAGGCATCCTCAACTGCCCCGTATGCAAGGCAACTTGGGGGGTCGGCTCCAAGACGTACCCTTCGGTGGACTTGATGCCCGTGGCTTCCCTGGCGGACTTCGAGGAAGCCCGCCCCGAGCCCATAGAGGAGTACGAAAGGCTGTGTGAGCTGGTGCGTCCCCTGCTACCGCCAGGGGCCAGCTTGCAACCCGGAGCGGGTTTGGGCCCGCTTACTGGCAATGCCCGTGGGCGCTTCGGACCGCTCTTTTCTCCAGATCCCTGGTGGCTGCTGGTGCAGCGCGAGGCGCTGGAGAAGCTCCAGGCCGAGGGCCTCCGAGGACTCAAGGGCTGCCGTACCGAGCTCCGCTTCCGCCAGCGCAACTCACCCGAGTTTCTCGAGCTGGAAATCCTCCCCACGGGCCGTACCCACCCGGATTGCCTGCCCCCCAATCGCAAGCCCCCGTGCTCGCGGTGTCATCGCCTGGGCCTCTCCCTGCCCGATGCGCTCCTGCTGGACGCCAGCACGCTGCCCAACGACCGGGACCTGTTCCGATTGGAGGACTTCTCCGGCGTGATCGTCTGCACCGAGCGCTTCTTCGATGCCTGCCAGCGCCTGGGCTTGGATGGCGTGTCCTTCCTGCCCGTGCCGTCGAAGTAGCAGCCATCGAGCGTTGCTGCGCTGGACCCGCGCGGATGGCACGATGGGTCCATGCCCGCCGCGACCGCTCGTGTTCTCTCCACCGCCGACTCCGTCCCTTCCCCCGAGAGCCTCCTGCCCGAGGGCTTCACGCCCGCGGCTCGCAGAGCGCTGACGAAGTCGGATCCGACGCTCGCCGCGTTGATGAAGCAGGTGGGGCCCTTCCGCATGAAGGTGAACTCCATCCAGAGCCCCTTCCTGGCGCTGGCCGAGTCCATCGTCTACCAGCAGCTCACGGGCAAGGCGGCCGCCACCATCTTCGGGCGCGTCTGCGAGCGCGTGGGCATGGGCAAGCGCTTCACGCCCGAGGCGGTGCTCGCCCATCCCGTGGAAGGCCTGCGCGAGGCGGGACTGTCCGGTGCCAAGACGGCGGCGCTCCGGGACCTCGCGGCGAAGTCGCTCGAGGGGGAGGTGCCCACGCTGGCCCGGGCGCGGCGCATGAGCGACTCGGAACTGGTGGAGCACCTCACCAAGGTGCGTGGCATCGGGCAGTGGACGGTGGAGATGCTGCTCATGTTCCGGCTCGGCCGGCCGGACGTGCTGCCCGTGGACGACTACGGCGTCCGCAAGGGCTTCATGCGCACGTATGGCCTCTCCGAGCTGCCTCGCCCCAAGGAACTGCTGGCCTACGGGGAGCGCTGGCGTCCGTGGCGCTCGGTGGCGAGCTGGTACCTGTGGCGCTCGCTGGAGCTGCCCGTGGCCGGCGAGTCCCCCTCCTCCGGGGGCGGAAGGGCGTGACCGGGTGGGGGTGAGGTTCTCCTCGCCCCGTGCGCTCCTCGCGCCATCTTCCGAGGTGCGTGCTTGCTCCACGCTCGCGTCAACAACTCGCGCACCTCCGCATCCGTGACGTCCGGGTAACGCGCGTACCCATCGGCCACGGCGACGAAGGGCTCGGGCCGGGCGCAGCAGACGACCTCGTCGAAGTCACTGGCCAGCAGGCGCAGTCCCTCTTCCGCGCCCACGGGCACGGCGGCCACCAGCGCCCGGGCTCCGGCCCCGCGCAGCAGCCCCGCCGCACGCCGCAGGGCCACTCCCGCGGCCGTGCCGTCATCCACCACCACCACGGTGTGGCCCTCCAGTGACGGGACGGGGGCGCTCGGCCGCAGGTCTCGCACGCGCTGGTGGAGCAATCGCCGCGCGCGGGAGAGGTCCTCCTCGAGCGCCTCGTCCGAAAGCGCGAGCGCGTTGAGCGTGGCCTCGTGGAGCCGCGAGGCCGCGGGAAAGCCGAGCATCCCGAGCGTCACCTCTCGCCGGGGCGGGCCCATCGTGTGGAGGAGAGGCTGAACGACAGCCAGGTCCAGCGGCGCTCCGAGCGCCCGGGCCACCTCGAAGGCCACGGGCATGCCACCATGGGGCAGGGCGAGCACGAGGAGGTCCTCGCGCCCGGCGAAGTGCTGAAGCGAGCGGGCCAGGGCCCTACCGGCCTCGGTGCGGTGACGAAAGGGGGCGTCCATTTGCGCACAACGTGCGCCGCGCCCCCGGGAGCCGCAACGTGGGGAAGCCTCCCTCGAGTCCAGGTCACGATGCTCGCCCGAGCCCTCTGCTGGAGAGGGTGCGCTCGCGCGTTGCCTCGCCGGGTATACGTCTGTACAGTGCCCGGCCCCATGAAGCGCGAGAAGGAAGAAGGGGCTTTCACCGGCGCCCGCCGCAAGCCCTGGTCGGGTCCCCGTGGTCTCGAGGCCGTCCTCCAGGGTTGGCGCGATGACAAGCAGATCGGCCCCAACTTCGTCCTGGACGAGGTGAAGCCCGCTCGGATCGGTGCCTATGCGCCCATCCCCGAGGAGGTGGCGCCCCAGGTGCGCGAGGCCCTGAGGCGCCGCGGCATCGAGCAGCTCTTCTCCCACCAGGCCGAGGCCTACCAACTGGCGCGCTCGGGGCGCAGCCTCGTCATCGCCACGCCCACGGCCTCGGGCAAGAGCCTCTGCTACAACCTGCCGCTGCTGGACCGTTTCGCGCGCGAGCCCCAGGCGCGAGCCCTCTACCTCTTCCCCACCAAGGCGCTGTCGAGGGACCAGGAGGAATCGCTGCGCGTCTTCATGCGCGAGGCGGGCCTGGAGCACGGCGCCATCACCTTCGACGGGGACACGCCTGGGGACGCCCGGCGCGCGGCTCGCGAGCGCAGCGGCGTGGTGCTCACCAACCCGGACATGCTGCACACGGGCATCCTCCCGCACCACGCCAACTGGGCGCGGCTCTTCTCCAACCTGCGCTACGTCGTCATCGACGAGCTGCACACGTACCGGGGCGTCTTCGGCTCGCACCTGGCCAACGTGCTGCGCCGGCTGCAGCGCGTGGCGGCCTTCCATGGCTCCTCGCCGGTGTTCGTCCTGGCCTCGGCCACCATCGGCAACCCCAAGGCCCACGCCGAGCGCATGCTGGGCCGCGAGGTGACCCTCGTCTCCGAGAGCGGCGCGCCCGCCGGTGAGCGCCGGGTCATGGTCTACAACCCGCCGGTGGTGAACGCCGAGCTGGGCATCCGCGCCAGCTACCTCAAGAGCGCGGTGCGGCTGGTGTCGGACCTGGTCCGCGCCGAGGTGTCCACGCTGCTCTTCGGCCAGTCGCGCAACAACATCGAGGTGATGCTCAAGTACCTCCGCGACCAGTTCATCGCGGAAAAGATGGATCCCAACCTCATCCAGGGCTACCGCGGCGGCTACCTGCCGGGGACGCGCCGGGCCACCGAGGCCGCCATGCGCGCGGGCGAGGTGCGCTGCGTGGTGGCCACCAACGCGCTCGAGCTCGGCATCGACATCGGCTCGCTGGACGCGGTGGTGTGCGCGGGCTACCCGGGCTCGGTGGCGGCGCTCATGCAGCGCTTCGGCCGGGCGGGACGCCGGGGCGCGGGCAGCCTCGCGCTCCTCGTCACCTCCAGCGCGCCGCTGGATCAGTACCTCGCGGGGGACCCGAAGTACCTCACCGGCGCTCCCGTGGAGCACGCGCGCATCGACCCGGACAACGTCGAGATTCTCGTGCAGCACCTCAAGTGCGCGGCCTTCGAGCTGCCCTTCGAGGAGGGGGACACCTTCGGCGACGTGCCAGCCGAGTCCACCACGGACGCGCTCGGCTTCCTGGCGCAGCACGAGGTGGTGCACCCCACGCCGGGCCCCGAGGGCAAGAAGATGTTCCACTGGTCCGCGGACGCCTACCCGGCCAACCACGTGTCCCTGCGCAGCGTGGGCTGGGACAACGTCGTCATCATCGAGCTGGGCTCGGACCGCACGCTCGCGGAGATGGACTTCCGCTCGGCGCACACCATGTTGCACGAGCAGGCCATCTACCAGCACGAGGCCGAGCAGTACCAGGTCGAGCGCTTCGACTACGACAACCACAAGGCCTACGTGCGCAAGGTGGCGCCGGACTACTTCACCGACGCGATGACGTACGTACGCGTGAACGTCATCCAGCAGGACCAGGGCGCGGCCATCAGCCCCGATCTCCAGGCCGGCATGGGCGAGGTGAGCGTCATCGAGAAGGTGGTGGGCTACAAGAAGATCAAGTACCACACCCACGAGAACGTCGGTTACGGCGACGTGCGCCTGCCCGAGATGCAGATGCACACCACCTCGCTCTGGCTCACCGTGCCGGAGAGCGTGGTGCGCTCCATGGGCGCGCCGCGTCCCGCCGTCATCGATGCGCTCCGGGGCCTCGCCAGCGCGCTGCGCACGGTGGCGTGCGTGGGGCTGATGATCGACCCGAGGGACCTCGGCAAGACGCTCGGAAGCAAGGACGACGCGGACGGGCCGCCGGGCAAGGACGGGAGCGTGGGCTTCGACCCGACCATCTTCCTCTACGACAACATCCCGGGCGGGGTGGGGCTCGCCGCGCGCCTGTTCGATCTGCGCGAGGAATTGCTGCGCCGCGCGCGGCGGCTGCTCGAGTCGTGCGTCTGCGAGGACGGGTGCCCCGCGTGCATCGGTCCCGCCGCGGGTTTCATGCCCGGCAGCGCGCCGGTGGACACCCATCCGCGTAAGCGGCTCGGACTGGAAATCCTCTCGGCCCTGGGTGTCGTGGCCCTTCAGTAGGCGAGGTGCGCCGTGGACTTGAAACGCAAGCTGGCTCGGCTCGGCGGTGCGGGTCCTGGCGCGAAGCCGGGGGCGAAACCGTCTCTGGCTCCGGAAGCCCCGGAGGTGGAGGCGTCCGTTGCTCCGGAGGTGCGGGCCCCTCCCGCTCCGGTGGAGGCTCCTCCCGCCGAGGCGCCCCCGAAGGAGTTGGATCCCCGCCTCGTCGCGCTGCGCCGGATGCTCGGAGAGTGGGCCGAGCGTCAGCAGACGGCGGTGGCTCGCCGGGGGCCCGCCGTGGCGCCGCGACCGGGTCCACTGCCCGCCGAGCCTCGCACCACTCCGCATGGCGTCGTCCACGTCGCCGAGCGCGTGCTCCCACCGGACCACTGCCACGGCAGCGCGCCGCTCGCGGAGGCGCTGGACGTGGAGTCCCCGCTGGTGGCGAGCCTCGCGCTGCAGCCAGGGCTGGCGGGCGTGGACTTCCAGCGGATGCTCTTCCTGGACACGGAGACGACGGGGCTCGCGGGCGGTACGGGCACCGTGCCCTTCCTGGTGGGCCTCGCGTGGTTCGAGGGCCGCTCGCTGAAGGTGCACCAGCTCTTCCTGCGCAAGCTGGGCGAGGAGGCGCCGATGCTGCGCGTGCTCGCCGAGCGCATGGCCGAGTCCTCCTGTCTGGTGACATTCAACGGCAAGAGCTTCGACTGGCCGCTGCTGCGCACCCGCTTCGTGCTCAACCGCGTGGCCCCGCCCGCGGAGCTGCCGCACCTGGACCTGCTGCACTGCGCGCGCCGCGTCTTCAAATACCGGGGCTCTGGCACGCGGCTGGTGCACCTGGAGGAGCAGGTGCTCGGCTACCACCGCGTGGGGGACGTGGATGGCTCGCTGATTCCGGAGCTCTACTTCCGCTTCCTGCGGGGCGCGGAGGGCTCGGCGCTGACGCCGGTGCTGGAGCACAACGTGAACGACCTCCTGCTGCTGGCGGCGCTGCTGGGCGTGCTGGTGCGGCGCTTCCGGGCGAGCGGCACCGAGGGCAAGGACCCGAGAGACCTCCTGGGCTTCGCGGGCGTGGCGCTCCGGGCGCGCGACTACGAGCGGGCCCACGCCTTCGCCCGGGCCGCCGCCGCGGGAGACACGGGCGCCGTGGGCGTCGAGGCACTCGCGCTGGCCTCGCGCCTGTCGCGCCGGGTGGGGGATGACCAGACGGCGGCGGCGAACCTGCAACGGGCGCTCGCGTCGGCGCGGACGGAGCAGGCGGCCCCGCTGCACCTCTCGCTGGCCAAGCTGTACGAGCACGATTTGAAGGACCTCAAGCGTGCCCTGCACCATGCGCGGCTGTGCTCGCCCGCCGAGGGCCCCGACGCACTGCGCCGCCGCGTGGAGCGCCTGGAGCGCAAGCTTTCCCGGGTGTCGCGCGAATACCCGTTGGACTTCGGGACGTGAGAGGGATTGGACGGAGAGGTTGTCGGATAGCGGCTCCTTCCATCCAGCCCCGGTACGAGAAGTGCGCGTGAGCACTTGAACCGCACCCTGGTACTTCCCAAGTAGGGCGGGCCCGTGTCTCCCAATGGGGAACGGCGGAGGTGGGGTATGGACGGCAGGAACGCAGGGGGGGTGCTCGTCTGGTTGGTCCTCGCGGGAGTGTCGGGAAGCTGTGCCTCGACCTCACGCCCTTCGCGGACACCCGAGTCTCCGGCTCCCGTCGTCAAACCCTCCGAGTCTGGAACGGGAGGCGGCGGACGGGTGGAGGACTCGCCCCAGCAGATGGGGTTGTCCCAGCGCGAGCGCGAGAGCTTCTACCACCTGCCTCAAGGCAATGAGCACCTCTGGCTCCCCGTCCTCCGGGCGCTGCCGAGCCGCACGCAACTGGATGGCAGGACGGCCAACTTCCGCTCCTTCCTGGACGACCCCGAGCGTTTCGGCCTCCTGCCGGACCCCGAGAACCCCGAGGCGTTGCCGATAGGCATCGCGCTCGTCCCGGCCTCCGAGCGCGAGCCCGTGGCGCGCGTGGGCACCAACTGCGCCGCCTGCCACGTGGGTGAGTTCCGCTACGGCGGCAAGCGGGTGCGGGTGAATGGGGCGCCAGGCATGCTCAGCCTGGAGGACTTCAACCGGGAGGCCGTCGAGGTCATGGCCCGGACGCTCACGGACCGGACCCAACTGCTGGGCTTCCTCGAGCGGCTCGCCGGGAACCTCTCGCCGCGGGCGCGGGACGGCGGACTGCAGGCGGCCTATCCCGACACCGACCTGACGCCGGATGGGTACTCGAGCGCGCGGGAGAAGCTGGTGGCGGAGGTGGAGTGGTACTGCACCCAGGACGCGGGGGCGTGTGCGCCGCCGAAGCTCGGGCCCGAGCCGGAGCGGGGACTGGCGTTCGACCGGGAGCTCACGCAGTACACCCACGAGCTGAGCCGCAAGCAGGTGCGCACGGTGCCCGATGCCATCCGGGTGCTGCGCGGACACCTCGTGTATTTCATGCGGCTGGGCCGGCTGAAGTTCGGCACCTACGCGGGCCCGGGCCGGGTGGATGCCTTCGGCGTGGCGCGCGGAGTGCTGTTCGGTCCCGAGGCCGCGGGCGTGCTGGCCGCTCCGGTGAGCGTGCCCTGCCTCTGGGAGTTCCAGACGGCCCCGTGGCTGCACTGGGACGGAAACACCAACTCGATGATGGAGCGCAACATCGGCCAGTCGCTCGGCATGGGCGCGACCGTGGACCGGCGGACCTTCGAATCCTCCATCCTCCCGCGCAACCTGGCGGAGCTCGAGCGGCTCTCGCGGAAGATCGCCACGCCGCGCTGGCCGGAGCAAGTCTTCGGAGGGTTGGACGCGGCGCGCATCGAGCGCGGGCGCGAGGTCTTCGACCGGAGCTGCCAGGGGTGTCACGGCACCACCGGGCCGAACGTGGTGCCGCTGGAGACGGTGGGCACGGATGGGAACCGGGCCCGGAGCTTCGCGGCGAAGGTGGGGGACCTGGAGTTCCCCTCGGCGTTGCAGGACCTGCTCGCGCGGGTGAAGCAGCGGGCCTATGCGCGTGACGGAATGAGTGAGCAGGAGGTCCGCACCCTGGATCCGGGCGTCATCTACTGGCGCGCGCCAGTGGGGTACGTGGCCCGGCCGCTGGCGGGCATCTGGGCGACGGCGCCCTACCTGCACAACGGCTCGGTGCCCACGCTGTGGGCTCTGCTCCAGCCCGCGTCCGAGCGCCCGGCTCGCTTCCCCGTGGGCCAGTACGACTACGACCCCGGCAAGGTGGGCTACGTCACCGAGGTCTCCGGCACACCGCGCTTCACCTTCGACGTGGCGATGCCCGGCAACAGCAACGCCGGGCACGAGTACGGCACGGACCTGTCCGACGAGGAGAAGCGCGACCTGCTCGAGTACCTCAAGTCGCTCTGAGGGCTCAGGGACTGCTGGGGCAGGGGGGGCTGTCGGGGCAACGCCCGTCGACGTCCCGGGGAGTCGTCTGCGTGCAGCCGGCCACCCGGGCGAAGGCGTTCGTGTCCAGGAAGCCCACCGCGTCGGAGCCGTTCCAGCCGCGGAGGATGCCGTGCCCCGCGCTGTCCTCGATGTGCGAGTGGGCGATGAAGGGCGCGGCCGGCTGCTGGAAGACGAGGATGGCCGAGCTGACGTCGAACGAGCCGGGCAGGTAGTTACAGCCGAAGCTCGAGCACTGGCAGGGGCCGCCGGCATAGCGGACCCATACGGACTCCAGCCGGTTGTTCGGGCCCAGCCCGTCGAAGCGGATGCCCGCCCAGTCACCCGCGGCCGGCGTGGCCTTGGCGGAGGTGAAGACGACGGGGCGGGTGTCCGTGCCGGCGGCGATGAGGGTGCTGCGGTCGTCATACACGCGCAGCGTCGTCTGGGGCCGGAAGCGCAGCTCGACACCCGGCTCCACGGTGAGGGTGGCCCGGGTGCTGGAGTTGCCCACCTGCAGCCCGTCCATGACGTAGGGCACGCCGAGCGCCCTCACGGTGGTGTCCACGCCGACGTAGAAGACGCTGGAGGCGGCCACGTCGGGGCTGACGAAGAGGGAGTCCGAGCGATTGCCCGTATAGGTACCGGAGGGCAACGTGCCCAGGGCGTTGGGGTTGAGGGCGATCGGCTCCGGGCGCGCCTCGCTGCCCGAGCCATGAATGATCAGGTCCGTGGAGCCCTCGGCGAATCCGCTCGTGCCATTGAGCAACACGCCCGGTCCGCGCGAACCCTCGATGGTGACGTGCTCCACGAAGAGCGGTCGTTGGCCAGGAAGATCCGCGCCCGCGCTCACGCGGAGGGTGGCCTCGGCGGACGAGGGGTTTCCACCGCCCGACAGCACCGTCCACGTCAGGCGCGCGGAGCCCCCGGAGTAGATGCGGAACTGGCCCCAGGGCTGGCTCGCATCCTGGGGCTCGAAGCGCACCGGACGCGCCTGCGTGCCCGCGGCGACGAGCGAGCCGCCGCTGTCCAGCCCGATGGAGCGTGCCGGACCCATGCGCACGACGGTGCAGGGCTCCACCGTCACCGTCGCGCGCACCAGCAGGTCCGCCGCGACGACATGAGGGCTGGCGGCGGACCAGGTCTCCGGAGCGGAAATGGTGCCCTGGTGCTCGATGGGCGCGCCCGTGGGGGTGGAGCACGTGGGCCCGGGCTGCCCCGCGTCCGGCTGGCCCGAGGGCTCCTCCGAAGTGCAACCCGGCAGGATTCCGGCCAGCAGCAGCCACGTCAGCGCACGGCGTTGAAAGGACGATTTCACGATGGATGCCTCCAGGGGGCGCGTCGACGCGCCCGTCCTGCAACCATCGCTGTTCTCGCAACGGAGTGTCACGTACAGATGCCGGGCCTCACGCGCCCGGCCTACGTCTGTGGGAGCGGCGTGCTGGGGAGCGGGCCCGCGGTCTTGGCGATGACGTTGAGCGTGTCGTCCACGCGCGCCAGCCAGTGCAGCAGGATGGGCGGGCTCGCCGGGCCTCGCCGCACGGTCTCCTCGCCCACGAGCAGGGTCCGCGCCTTGTGAAGCAGCGTGGCCGCGGACTCGAGCGGGGGCAGCTCTTCCCCGTCCAGCGCCTGCGCGAGCGTGCATGCATTGCCCGAGAGCAGGGCCCCCGCCTGGCGGATCAACTCGCGCACCTCGCCATTCACCTGCAGGACGCCCTTGCCCAACGCGAGGTGCCGGACGAAGACGACGAGCTCGGACACCGAGTGCACCGTGCGCGCCGTCCGGGGAGCGAAGCGCACGAAGGGGCCGGTGAGGGGCCGCGCCGCCGTCCGCAAATCCCGCAGGCGCGCATCGAGCACCCGGGCCGAATCAATCAACCGCGCCGGGTCGGAATCCGTCGAGCGGTTCACCACGGCCTCCTCCAAGTACGTGCAGACCGCGGTGAGCACCTGCTTCGCGGTCGCGCGGATGTGCGCCGTCGTCCCTTCCGGGAGCAGGAGGGTGGCGGTGACCACGCCGATGCCGGCGCCAATCAGCGTCTCCTCGATGCGCAGGTACATCAGCCCGGGCGAGAAACGGCCGAGCAGGCTGTAGAGCACCGACAGCATCGCGGTGAACCAGAAGACCATCCACGCGTATGAAATCCGTATCAGGTAGAAGCCGCAGAAGATGCACACGAAGAGGCTCACGAGCTCGACCAGCCGGTGCCCGCTGACGAACCCCGCGAGCACCAACCCGGCGACCACTCCCAGCACCGTCCCGAGCACCCGGGCCCAGCCGCGCAGCAGCGTCTCTCCGAGCGTCCTCGTGCGCGTGAAGGTGACGAACGCGGTGATGACGGCCCAGTACCAGCGCTCGGAGGACACCGCGTGGCCCACCGCCATCGCGAGCACGCTCGCCACGGTGACCTGGATGGCCTGGCGCGTGGACGGATGGAGGCCCCTGGCCGGAGGCCGTGCCTGGGGGCCCACGCCCGGCTTCGCGGGGGCCGCCTGTCCCGGGGTGCGCCGGGGCAGCTCGTCCGGGAGCTGAGCCGCGGCCTCCACCAGGTCCGAGATGGAGTTGGAGAAGCGCAGGGCGTCATGGCGGGCTCCCTCGGCGTCGGACGCGCCTGGCGCGGATGCCCGCAGGTGCTCGAGGTGCTCCTGCATCAACCGGCGCGTGGAGGTATCGCCATGGCGCACGGCCGCGTGGGCGGCGATCAATGCGTTCCGCACCTCCCGGCGAGCCTCGTGCCCCAGCGCCCCCGAGTCCACCACCTGCCGCACGGCGCTGATCACCCGGTCGGCCGCGAGCTCCAGGTCGAAGATGCGCAGCCGCAGGGCGGGCTGACAGCGGGTGAGCAGGTCCTCCACCGCGAGCGCCGAGTCGTTGAGGCGATCGGCCTCGCGGCGAAGCCGGCGCAGGAGGGAGCGGGTCATCCGGGGGCGCTCGGGGATGTCGGTGAGCTCCCACAGCACGAGGGCGACCGTCTTCCGGAATGAGCGGACGAATCGCTGGAGGTCCAGCCCGGGGCGGTCCCGGATGAGCACGAAGCGCACCGTATAGGCGATGCCGATCGCCACCACGATGGCGCCGACGAGCGCGGGCACCTGCGCTAGCTGCGCGTGGAAGAAGAGCGCGTTGAAGAAGGAGAAGAAGCCGATCATCCCCAGTGCGAGCCCTCGGGGCCCGAACCGCCGCACGTAGGTGGCGAGGAAGATCGTCCCCGCGAAGGCGGCCGCGCCGAGCAGGGGGATGCTCGCGGTGAGGGTGCCCACGACGACCGCGACCGAGGCCGGCAGCACCATGAGGAGCGTCGTGATGCGCTGCTCGCGGAGGGTGGCGTCGGTCGCGAGCTGCGAGCCCATCATCCCCATCATGGCGCCCACGAAGGTGACGGTGGGGGGCTCGCCCAGCCGGCTGGCCAGCTGGGAGATGAGCAGGGCGGACAGGCCGGCGCCGAACATGGCGCGCACCCCCATCCGCAACCGGCCCCGGTCCGGGTCGGAGGTGACGAGCAGGTCCCAGAGCAGGGAGGGGTGAAGAAGGCGCTTCAGGTATCGCAAGCAGGTCCTCTTTCGAGGAGATTGCGAATGCGAGCGCGTACCTGCTCACCCGGGTGACTGTCCGGCGGGGAGGCGAGCGGACAGCCTGGCCCCCGGTGTCCGGCTCACGCGGGCACGAGCCCGAAGAGCTCCGCGACGACTCCCGCGTACCGGTCTCCCTCCGGCTCGGTGCCCACCGTCCGCAGCCGGGCCGTGGGCTCGTGCAGCAGCTTGTTGACGATGGCGCGTGCCATGGCCTCCACGCTCTTGCGCTGCTTCTCCGAGAGTCCCTCGCCGAGCGAGGCGAGCGTGCGTTCCGCCTCGGCGCGGGCGATGGCGTCCGCGCGCTGGCGCAGGCGGCAGAGCACGGGCACGCCCTCGCGCACGGCCCTGTCCTTCAGGAAGCGCGTCACCTCCTGCTCCACCAGCACGCTGGCCTTGCGCGCCTCCTCGGCCCGGACCGCCTCGTTGTGGGCCACGAAGCGCTGGATGTCGTCGAGGTCATGCAGGCACACCTGCTCCAGCTCGCGCACGTCGGCGGCGATGTTGCGCGGCACGGACAGGTCCACCAGCACCAGCGGCCGGTGCGGCCGCGCCGCGAGCCCCGCCGCCACGTTCTCCCGGGTGAAGAGGGGCACCGGCGAGGACGTGCCGCTCACCACCACGTCCGCGGTGGCGAGCAGCGCGAGCAGCTCCTCGAAGGGCCGCGCGGTGCCGCCCACCTCGGCCGCCAGGGCCTCGGCGCGCGCATACGTGCGGTTGACCACCACGAGGCGTCCCGACCGGGCCTGCTTCAGGTGACGCGCGGCCAGCCCCGCCATCTCGCCCGCGCCGACGAGCAGCACCGTCTTGTCCTCGAGCCCCCCATGACTGCGGGTGGCGAGCGCCACGGCCGCGCTGGCCATGGACGTGGCCGCCATGCCAATGGCCGTCTCCGAGCGCACCCGCCGGGCGCACCGGAAGGCCGCCGCGAAGGTGCGCGACAGCTCGCCGCGCGCCGAGCCCACCGTCTGGCTCCACTCCAGGGCGTCCTTCACCTGGCCGAGCACCTGTGCCTCGCCCAGCACCATGGAGTCCAGGCTGGAGGCCACCCGGAAGAGGTGCGTCAGCGCGGCCTCGCCCTGGTGCTCGTAGAGGTGCTCGAGCACCTCGGCGCCTCCCAGCCGCTCCAGCTCCTCGCGGACGCGCTGGCGGGCCCGGGCCAGGTCCGGTGCGCTCAGGTACAGCTCCACCCGGTTGCAGGTGGAGATGAGCAGCGCCTCGGTGGGCGCCTCTCCGAGCCGACGCAGCAACTCGGCCTGCTGCTCCTCGGGCAATGCCAGCCGCTCGCGCACCGCGAGGGGCGCCGTCCGGTAGGACAGCCCGATGCACAGCAACTCCGCCGCGAGGGCCTCCCGGGCGGTGTTGCTCCAGTGCGACAGGGTCGAGGGATGGCTGGATTCGGGTCCGCGCATGATCCGTGCTGCTCCAGTCGAAGGAAGGGAAGGGCCCCCTCGCGGGGGCCCTGGTCAGCGGGTTACGGCGTCGGCGGGTTACGGCGTCGGCGGGACCGGCCCTGGCGCCGGCCGTGGCAGGACGGAACCCGCCACCAGCGGGGCTCCGGCGAACGTCAGCAGGTCCACGATGGTGAACTGGCCCTTGGAGTTGGCGAGCTCCGGCCTCCAGTTCGGGTTGGCGTTGAGGAACGACTGCCGGTCGCCCTGCATCACGCCGATGATGACCTCCGCCACGATGCGCCCGCCCAGGGGCCCGAGCCGCTCGCCGTTGCTGAGCAGCTCCGCCTCCTTGAGCATGTAGAACCAGGGGGGCGTGGAGCGCTCGAACCCGGGGCTGAGCTTCCGCAGGTCCTCGAGCTGCTCGGGCTTGAGGGCCTTGATGCCCAGCCGCTGGGCCATGGCCTGGCCCGAGGGCAGTCCGAGGGCGAGGCTCCGCAGCAGGTTGCGCTGCGCGAGCGACTCGGGGTTGGCGAGCGTGCCCGAGCCCGGGCCGGGCTGCGTACCCGCTTCTCCTCCGGGCATCGTGAAGAGCGGAGGGGACAGCCGGGTGTCGATCTTCTTGCTTTGCTGGGGCCTGCCGGTCACGAGGGGTTGATCTGGATCGAGGCGGAAGAAGTGCTCCCACTCCACGAACCGTCGCTCGGCGCGCCTGCCGCCGCGCAGATCGTTCGGGTCCTGGGGCGAGCCCAATGGGGCGGGGGGAATGTTGAAGAAGCCCGCGGCGAAGCCCGCCACGGCCGGCGGATTGCCGTTGAGCCGGTAGCCCGGGCGCACCTGGCTGTGCCCGAAGCGGTAGGCCGCCACCGAGAACTCCACCGGGATGAAGGGCTCGTGCCTCCACTGGAAGAGCCGGTCATTGTGGTGCGTGCTCAGCACGTCCTTCACGACCGCCTCCCCGACGATCTTCGGGAGGAACTCGTTGAGGATGATCCACTGGTAGTGCCAGCGCACCATCCGCTGCGCCTGGGCGAAGACCTGCGAGTCGTCGATCTTGTCGGCGCGCAGCTTGTCGACGAGCGCGTTGTGGAACTTCAGGATCGCGACGTGGAACTGGGAGACGATGACATTCTCGTCGTTGCGCGGGTCGGCGATGAGCGCGGTGTTCTGGCTATTGCGCGGCATGTCGTCCTGCGAGCCCAGCCCATTGAGCTTCTCGACGAGGAACTTCGCCGGGTCGGTGACATCGTAGAGGTGGCGCGAGGCCCGCGGGCCGGAGCCATAGACGTTGTCCAGCTCGAGCGACGGGGTGCGGAAGTTCTCGATGGCCTCCGGGTCGTTCTGCCGCTCCAGGATGGAGGTCGGATCGAACGTCAGGTCGTGGTCGACGAACTGCCCGAAGAACGTGAAGCCCGCGGGGATGGTGTCGTTGTCGATATTGGTCGCGCCGGGGGCGCCACCATCCATCAGCCCGCCCTTGGCGCCGAGCTCGAAGAGCTTGCCGCGAATCACCGGGTTGTCGGGAGCGAACGCCGGCAGTCCCTGGAAGAGCCGGCCGAAGCGGCCCCGGTCGTGGAACTGCGACTGGGGCGGGTTGGTGCCGCGAATATGGGTTTCACCGTGCAACATAGGTTTGTTGCTCCTGGGCTGGGTGTTCTTCAGGAGGCCCGTGCTGCGGCCCCAGCCATGAAGAGGTCTGCCTCCTGCACTGCCGGGGTAGAGGGACGCGCGCTCCGTTGTGATTTCGCGGGCGGGACGTTCACGGCGCGAGGCCGCCTGGCTACTCTCCAGGCGGGCTCCAACGTCGGCCCTGGGACTCGAGCAGGTGGCTCGCGGCGGCCGGGCCCCACGAGCCCGCGGCGTAGGGGAGCAGCGGGCTCGAATCGTGCGCCGAACCCCACGTCTCCAGCACGGGCATGACGAGCTCCCAGCCACGCTCCACCAGGTCGTTGCGCACGTAGTGCGTGGAGACGCCGAGCATGCAGTCCAGCAGCAGACGCTCGTAGGCCTCGGCCAGGCGGGTGTCGAAGGCGGAGCCGTAGCGGAAGTCGAGCGCCACGTCATGGTGGCGCGTGGCGCGTCCGGGCGCCTTCGTGGCGAAGCGCAGGGCAATCCCCTCGTCGGGCTGGATGCGCAGGAGGAGCTGGTTGGGGGTGCCCCGCGCGAGCGGCCCGTCCTTGAACTGGACCACCACCTCGGTGACACGCCGGGCCAGCCGCTTGCCGGAGCGCACGTAGAAGGGCACACCCGCCCAGCGCGGGTTGTCGAAGCGCATGGTGAGCATCGCGAACGTCTCGGTGCGCGAGTCGGGAGCCACCCCCGGCTCCTGCCGGTAACCGGGCACGGGCTGGCCCGAGAGGACACCCGGGACGTACTGGCCGCGCAGGCACTCGGTGCGGATGCGCTCGGGCGTGAAGGCACGCGCCGCCGCCATCACCTGACTCTTCGCGTCGTGCACGGCCTGGGAAGACAGGTCCGAGGGCGCCTCCATGGTCAGCAGCGCGAGCAGTTGGAGGAGGTGGTTCTGCATCATGTCGCGCACCACGCCCGCCTTCTCGTAGTAGCCGCCGCGGCCCTCCACGCCCACCGTCTCGGCGTTGGTGATCTGCACGTGGTCGATGTGCCGGCGGTCCCACAGCGGCTCGAAGATGCGGTTGGCGAAGCGCAGCACGAGCAGGTTCTGCACCATCTCCTTCCCCAGGTAGTGGTCCATCCGGTACACGCTCGACTCGTCGAGGTAGCGGTGGAGGTGCTGGTTGAGCGAGCGCGCCGTCTCCAGGTCGGTGCCGAAGGGCTTCTCCACGACGAGCCGCACCCAGCCCGGCCCGTGCGAGCGCGTGAGCCCCGTTTCACCCAGGTGCCGCACGGTCTCGGCGTGCAGCGTGGGCGCGAGCGACAGGTAGAAGATGCGGTTGCCGCGCGTGCCGTGCTCGCGGTCCACGGTGTCGAGCACCCGGCCCAGGTGCTGGTAGTCCTCGGCGCTGGAGAGGTTCATGGGGACGTAGTGGAGCCGTCGCGAGAACGCGCGCCAGGCGGTCTCGTCCACAGGGCCCACCTCCGAGTGCGCGAGCGCCTCGCGCATGCTGGCGCGGAACTGCTCGGTGCTCAGCAAGGGGAGCGCCGCGCCGATGATGACGGACTCGGGGGGCAGGTAGCCCTCGGTGGCCAGGCGGTAGAGGGCGGGGAGGAGCTTGCGCCGCGCCAGGTCTCCGGAGGCGCCGAAGAGCACGAAGGCGCACGGCTCGGCGTGCAGGGAAGCACTGGCCTCCACGTGCGAGGAATCTTCCATCCGAAGGGCGGCGGACTGCATGACGTGTCACTCCAAGGGGCACTCCCGGAGGGGGGCCGGGGAAATGGGTCTTTATGGAGAGGGAGCCCGCCGGGCGCACTTGTCACGGACTGGTACGACCATCGGACCAGTTGCGGGAAAACGCGACCGGCGGGCCCGCCGGGTCTTCACCTGAGCGAGGGGGTGCCTCAGGCCGCGGGTTGATCGGCGGCCAGCTCGAGCACGCCGTCCACCTGCTGGCGGGACAGGGCCTCGTACAGCGCGGTGCGGTACTGCTCCTGGCGCTCGTCCAGGCGGCCCTGGGAGTGCAGCCAGTCGAGCCGGGCGAGCAGGGCGGCGGCACGGCCCAGGGGGCTGCGCGCGGCCTCGTCGCGGATGGCGAGGATGCGCGTGATGTTCTCCGGCTGGAAGGGGCCGTGGTAGCCGGTGCGCGAGTCCATGTAGCGCAGGATTTGAGCGCCGCCGATGCCCACGCCGTCCACGCCGGTGTAGACGGCCAGCGGGATGTGGGGGAAGCGGAAGCCGGCGGAGAAGTAGGTGCGCAGCCCGCGCTCGTGCGCGCGGTGGACGAGCTCCAGCGCCTCGGCGTGGGTGAGCTGCTCCATCACCGGGACACTGGGGTACGTGTCCGCCGAGCCGTCCCACGTCACCTTGTCGAAGCCGCCCTCCTTGACGAGCTCGATGCCGAGCAGGCCGAGCTCCTTGCGCGCCGCCACCACGCGCGAGCCGCCGTTGCGGTCATCCACGATGGGGGTGTTGAGGTTGAAGGCGGCGGAGAGAAGCTGTGTGCGCGCGTCGCGCAGGATGTTGCTGCGCAGGCTGCGCATGAACTCGACGATCTGCGAGGCCGTCATGCGATCCATGGCGACCTTGCACTCGGAGACACCGAGCTGGAACATGGCGGTGCAGGTGCCGGCCATGGTCTGCACCGTCTTCCACAGGTCCAGGTGGAACTTGCCGCTGTCGAACATGGGGCGGCCGATGAAGCTGGTGACGGGCGCGCGCCCGGCCACGTGCAGCCGCACCCTGGCCACGTTGAGGATGCGCGGAATCCGGTAGGACTCCACCGACTCGCGATCCTGGTGTCCGCGCTCCAGGTGCTCCACGTGGACGAGTACGCCGTGCATCCACTCGTCACGGGTGGTGGTGCCCGCGAGGTGGCCCTCGCCCGGATCGGTGATGGACATGTTCGTCTGCGTGTCGCCGAAGCCCGGGACGGGCAGGGGCTTGTAGGGCAGGTGCACGCGGGCGCCGTTGGCGAGCTCCTCGTGCGCCATGTGGATGGCGAGCTTCTCGCGGCGGGTGGGCTTGCGGCGCTCGCGGCGCAGGTCGTCGATGAGCAGGGCGACCTCCTCGAGCTGCGAGGGGTGCTGCAGGTCGGTGCGCAGGCCGTCGGCGTCCTCGTCCGCCACGTCGCCGAGCCACTGCTCCGAGGCGTCCATCACCGCGTCGTACATCTCGCGGGGGCTGGCGGTGGGCAGCTTTTGCAGCAGCGCGCGCATGGCTTCCGCGAAGTCGCGGAGCTGGCCGTGCTCGGCGACGAGCTTGTCCAGGTCCGCGTCCACCAGGGCCATCAGCTCCTGGAGCGTCTGGGGGCGGAAGACGGAGATGGGCTCCTGCTTGCGGAACTTCCCGGTGCTGGAGCGGATGGCGGACGTCCTCACACCGTCGATCAGCGACACCATCTGTCCGAGGATCAGTCGGCGCGTCTCGTCCTCGTTCCACTTCATCATCGTCATTCGGATGCTCCGTAGGTATGTGGGAAGTAATGAGCGGGCGGTGCGGTTTTGCGCTCCGCGCCACTCGCCCCACATGGAGTTTCCGGGCCGCCATTTGTGAGCGCGGCGCGTGACGTGATTTTTCTCGAGGCCGTATGCCTCCAGGGCAGCCGGCCTGGCGTGCATTCCGGGGCGTGCCCGCGCCCCATGCGGTGGGGGCTAACCGGCGGTGTGGCGCAGCACGAGGGCCTCAATCCGGCCCAGGGCCTTCTCCAGCACCTCCATGGAGGGTCCGAAGGACAGGCGCACGTAGCTGCGGAAGCGCGAGGGGCGGGCGCGGCGCTTGCCGGGGTTCACGTCGAAGAACTCGCCGGGCACGGTGATGATCTTCTGCTCGAGCGCGGCGCGGAAGAAGCCCATGCCGTCGTTGAGCGGCGCGGGCAGTCCGGCCACGTTGCCCCAGACGTAGAAGGTGCCATCGGGCGAGCGGTCCGTGCGGATACCCAGCCGCTCCAGGCGCGAGTGGAAGCGATCGCGTTTCTCGCGGAAGTGGTTGTTGATGGCGAGCGTCTCCTTCACCACGGTCTGCTCGTCGAGCAGCGGAATGGCGGCGCGCTGCAGGGGCCGGCTGCCACCGCCGTCGAGGAAGCTGCCCGCGCTGGACACGGCGTCAATCACCTGGCGGGGGCCCACGGTCCACGTCATGCGCCAGCCCGGGTAGCGCCAGTTCTTGGTGAGGCCGTCGAAGAGGACGATGGGGTCCTTGTTGACGTCCTCCACGTAGCGCGCGGCGCTCTCCACGGGCAACTGGCCGGGGCGGCCCGTCCAGACGTAGTGCGAGTAGAACTCGTCGATGAGCAGGGTGCACTCGAGCTCTCGGGCCACGGACACCCAGCGCGCCATTTCGTCGCCCTGCACGAGCTTGCCGGTGGGGTTGCATGGGTTGGAGAAGAGGAGGGCGGAGAGGCCGCGGCCCTGTACCTCGCGGCGCAGGTCCTCGTGGGTGAAGGCGTAACCGCGCTCGCCCTCGAGGAGGATGGGGATGGCGGTGAAGGCCTTGAAGACGTCGAGCAGCTCCTCGTACGCGGTGTAGTCCGGGAGGAAGTGGCCGAGGTTGACGGTGCCGAGGCTCGCCGCGGCGCGGGTGAGGGCCGCGCGGCCGCCGCCGGAGAGCGAGACGTTCTCGGCGCTGTACTGACTGGGCAGGCCGCGCCGGTAGAGGCGGTTGTAGAGGGAGGCGATGGCCTCGCGCACCTCCCAGAGGCCGGCCACGGGGGCGTACTCCAGGTCGTTCACGTCGATGGTGACGCTGCCGATGCGCGGCGGGGCGCCGGGCAGGTCGCCTGTCTCGGGCTGGCCCTGGCCGAGGTTGCACCACTCGGGGTCGCCGGCCCGGTAGCCCCGGCGCATGGCCTCGGCGGTGACGTAGATGACGCCCGTGCGAGGCACGGTACGGAACGCTGGCAGGGAAATGTCGTCGCTCACCCCCCTACGCTAGCGGAGGACGGGCTCCGCCTCACGAGGAAGCGGAGCCTTGCCCGCGGACCCGTCAGCCGCGCACCAGTGTGGCGAGGATGTCCTTCCAGTGGGAATAGAGGGCGAAGTGCCCTCCGCCCGTCAGGAAGTGGAGCACCGTGTTGGGGATGCGCGCGTGCAGGTAGCGCCCCATCTGCAGCGGCACGATGGAGTCCCCCTCCCAGTACCAGAGGTGCACCGGGCCGCGGATGTCCTCGAGCGGGAAGCCCCACGGCGAGGTGAGCAGCCTCGCTTCCTGAATCATCCCCTGCACGCCCTGGCGCGAGGCCTCGAAGCGGAAGCCCTTCACCTGCGCGGCGATCCTCGGATCCGACAGCACCGCCCGGTCATCCGCCGAGCACTCGCGCATCAGCGTCTCCAGCGCGCGCTCGGGCTTGCGGCGCACCGTCTGGTCGTGCAGGCGCATCACCGGGTCCAGCAGCCAGCCCGGCCACATGGCCATGTTGTAGGCGGCCCGGTAGTCCCGGTTGACACCTGCCATGGCCCCGCTGCGGTTGAAGGGCGCCGAGCCCGAGACGATGGCCGCTCCCGTGAGCCGCTCGCCCAGCCGGTACGCGCAGGCCGCCACGTAGGGGCCTCCCGCGGACACGCCCATCACCGCGAAGCGGCCCAGCCCCAGCTCGTTGGCCAGCTGCTCGATGTCCGCCGGCATGTCCAGCAGGGTGCGGCCCTTCTTGAAGTCCGACAGCCCGTAGCCCGGCCGGTCCGGGGCGATGAGCCGCACGCCCAGGCTCGCCGTGAGCGCGTCGTCCGGGTGCCGCATGAAGCGCGAGCCCGGGTTGCCGTGCAGGAAGACGACCGGCATGCCCTCGAGGTTGCCGGACTCGACGTAGGCCAGCTTGCGCCCATCGCGCAGCCGGATGGAGCCTTCCCGAGACAGCACCGTGCCCTCCTGTACTCGCGCCTCGTTCATGCGCCTTCCTCCATCGTCCGCGAGCGCTGTGCCATCCACGCGTCGATTTTCGGCCACACCTTCGTCGGGGACTTGCTGGACGCCGACAGGCCGATGTGGCCCACCGGGAAGCGCATCGTCTCGCGGTCCCGCGTGCCCACCAGCAGGCCCTGGAGTGGCTCGCTCATGGCTGGCGGGGCGATGTTGTCCTGCTCCGCGATGACGTTGAGCACGGGGCAGTGGATGCTGCCCAGGTCCACGCGCTCGCTGCCCACCTCCATGCGGTTCTGGCACAAGAGGTTCTGCTGGTAGCAGTCGCGGATGAATTGCCGGTAGACCTCGCCCGGGAAGGGCACGGCATCCGAGCCCCAGCGCTCCATCGCGAGGAAGGTGGTGACGAAGGCCGGATCGTCGATCTGCCGGCACAGCTCGAACCACTTGGTGATGCGCTGCACGGGGCCGGCCATGAAGAAGCCGCTCTCCAGCACGTACGGGGGCACGTTGCCGTAGGCGTCCACCAGCGAGTCCACGTCGAAGTGCCGCTCCTTCGTCCACAGCGAGTAGATGCCGCCGTGGCTGAAGTCCACCGGGGTGGCCTGCACCACCAGGTTGCGAATGCCCTCGGGGTGGAGCGCGGCATAGGCCAGTGACATGGTGCCGCCCATGCAGTAGCCGTAGAGCGTCACGTCCTCGCTGTCGCTCACCCGCTGCGTCCAGCGCACGGCGCTGCGCAGGTGCCCGCCGAGCAGCTCGCTCAGGGTGAGGTTCTGCTCGTCCACCCCGGCCAGGCCCCAGTCGATGGCGTAGACGTCATAGCCCTGGCGGGTGAGGTACTCGATGAGGCTGCGGCCGGGCAGGAAGTCGAGGATGTACCAGCGGTTGATGAGCGAATAGACGAAGAGGATGGGCGTGCGGTAGCGGCGCCGGGGCGCGGCGTAGCGCAGCAGGCGCATGGTGCCGCGCGTGTGCACCACCGTGTGCGGGGTGGGGCTGATGGGCGGCTCGCGGACTCCGGCGGCCTTCTCGAAGAGGGGCTTGAGGTACGGGTAGGGGTTGATGGAGCGGTCCTGCAGGGCCTGCGCGAGCGAGCGCGAGACGTCGACCTGGGACGAGACGAACGAGCGGATCCGCTGGAAGGCTTGGGCGGGCCGATTCACGATGGGGCTCCGGGAGACAGGTGCGCGCTACCATAGCGCGGCGCGGCCCGATTGGGGCCTCAGGGCTTGAAGAGCCTCAGCACGGTGCCGGCCGAGGGGAAGGGCGTGCCGCCCAGCTGGGGCAGCAGCTGGGTCAGCGCGAGCCCCTGGACGGTGGCCAGCAGGGTCCTCGCGAGCTCCGGGGCCGGCACGTCCACCACCTGGCCCGCCTGCTGTCCGGCCTCGAGCAGCTCCACCAACTGCTGGAAGAACCGGGTGCTGTAGCGGGCCAGGGCCTCCTCCACCGGGCCGGGGGCGCTCTCGCCGGCGTACGCCTGCACGAGGATGAGGGGCACCGAGGGCTCCTCCCGGACGCGCTCCAACAGCCGGGCGCACACCCCGTGGAGCTGCTCCCAGGGCGTGCCGGGCCCCTGCCGTGCCGCGGTGATGAGCTGGAGGCCCTCCTGCACGGCCTCCTCCACCAGTGCGGCGAACACGGACTCCTTGTCCGGGAAGTAGTGGTAGACGAGCCCGTAGCTGATGCCCGCGGCCGCCGCCAGGTCCGTCATCTTGCTGGCCGCCAGCCCCTTGCGAGCGAACACTTCGCGCGCGGCCTTCAGCAGCGCGCCGCGCCGCTCCTGCTTCAGGAGCTGGTTCTGTTGCGGCGTCCGGGGCATGGGGGACCCTTCAGGGGCGCCGCGCTCTCTACCGGACGGGGGAGGCCCGGCGGCGGCGGGGCGCGGGAGCGGAGGCCGGAGGGGCCTCGGAGGCGGTGGGGGCCTGGGGCTGCTCCTGGCGCTCGAGCAGCTCGACGACGTGCTCGAGCTGCGAGCCGAGCGCCTCCACCTGGTCGCCCATGCGGCGCAGTTGGCTGCGCAGGGCATCGACCTCGGAGGAGGTGGGCACGCGCAGCGAGTGCAGCGTCTTCTCCATCATCGAGGTGCGGCGGATCTGCTGGGTGAAGCCGCGGCGCATGAGGCCGCCGCTGACGCGCAGGAAGGAGGGGCTCTGGGCGAGGCGCGCGGCCACTTTCGTGAGACCCCGCTCGGCCTTGGCGAAGACCTTGCCCGAGCGGGTCTCGGGGTGGGTGAGCTCGCCGACCTTCTTGAGGGCGCGGGCGAGCAGACCACGGGAGGGGCGGGAATCGGGGGGATTCATGCCGCCGAATCTACCTCGGACCGCGTCAGCGCACGATGGGCACCGTCACCGGGGCCTTGTCGTCGATCTCCACCTCCACCTTGCCCAGGCGCCAGAGCACCTCGCTGAAGTCCACCTTCACCCGGCGGCCCTGGGCCGTCTCGATGAGGGCCTGGCCCTTCTTGGGCAGGAATTCGCCCACGGCGTACTGGAGCTCGGTGAAGGTGATGCGGTCGGTGCCCAGGGGCCCGGACACCTCGGCCGGCCCGTCGAACACGAGCGTGGTGCCGCCGATGATGGGCAGGCCATCGCGCAGGCCCACCCGCCCGTCCACGCTGTAGCTGCTCCCGGCCCGCTCCGGCAGAGCGCCCGAGGCCTCGGTCCAGAAGCGCTTCTCGTCGCCGCAGGTGCCGTAGCCCACCTTGGCCTGGAGCGTGTGGCCGTCCACCGTCAGCTTGTGCAGGTCGGCGAAGACGTCCATCCGCTCCTCACCGCCCTGGTAGAGGAAGGCCGTCTGGCCGGACACGGTGTGCCCGTTCACCGAGCAGCCGGACTCGGGGAAGGTGAGCTCCACTGCGTCCGAGGAGTCGTCTACTGCCTTGGAGGTGGCGGTGACGCAGGCCACCTTCGTCTGGGCGCCCTCGGTGGTGCGGCCCACGAAGGTGCGGCGCGGCTCGCCGCAGGTGTAGACGGGGAGGATGCCGAGCACCTCGAGCGCCACGCGCGCCTGGTGGGCCGCGTGCACGGCGAGGTCCACCCGGGACTTCGCGTCGTCGATCTCCTCCTGCGTGGGCAACTCCCGGCCGCAGGCGGTGGCGAGGAGGAGGAGGGCGAGGCTGGCGTGGATTTTCATGGGGGGCATTCTCCGCTGAGGGGCACCCGGCTGTACAAGGGCCCCGGACGGAGGCACGGAAGAGCAACCCGCGTGCCCGCGTGCAAACCCGCGAAGGAGCGAGGCCCGTGCCGCGAGTCCGTGCATGGGGTTGCACAGCGACGGGGCGGTGGCGTCGCGACGGTCCATCCATCACGGGGAGTGGCTGGAGGGCGGCTCGGGCGGTTGTACCGGAGGGCGTGAAGACGGCATGCTCCCGGCGCTCTCAACCGGGGGGATGAGCTCGACCGTTGTCGCGCGGGCCTTGCCCCTCCTCACCAGACTTCCGACATGGCCCCCTCCGATATCGCGCTGTACCAGTTCCCCATCTCCCATTACTGCGAGAAGACCCGCTGGAACCTCGATGCCAAGGGGCTCTCCTACCGCATCGAGAACCTGCTGCCCGGCCCGCATCGGCAGGTGACGAAGCGCCTGACGAAGGGCCAGCGCGGCACCGTGCCCGTGCTGGTGGACGGGGGCACCGTCGTCAGCGACTCCACGGACATCGCCCTGCACCTGGAGCAGGCGCATCCATCGACGCCCGCGCTGATTCCCGCCTCGGGGCCCGAGCGCGAGCGGGTGCTCGAGCTGGAGGCGTACTTCGACGAGGCGGGCAAGCACGTGCGCCGCTGGGTGTACTCGACGCTCTTCACCAGTGGCGCGGACGTCAAGCCGCTCATGTTCGGCGCGTTCCCGCTGCCGTTGCGGCTGTTCGGGCATGCGTTGTTCCCGCTCATCAAGTGGGGCATCCGGCGCCAGTACACGCTGACGCCTCACAAGGTGGAGGAGTCGCGGGTGAAGATCCTGGAGGGCCTGGACCGGCTGGAGCGCGAGATTCAGGGAGACCCGTCGCGCTACCTGGTGGGCGCGTCCCTGTCGATCGCGGACATCACGGCGGCGTCGCTCTTCAGTCCGCTGGTGGCGGCCGAGGGCTCGCCGTACGCGGTGCAGCCCGGAGAGGTGGTGCCGCCGGAGATCGCCGGGTTTCGCGCGGCCGTGCTGGCGAGGCCCGCGGGCCAGTGGTTGCTGCGGCGCTACCAGGAAGACCGCCGGCGCGTGGCCCGGGGTTTCAGCGCACGCGCGGAGGCCGCGAACGGCTGAGGCCGGGTGGGCTCAGCGCCGGGTCATCGCCTCGAAGCGGCGGCGCATCTCCTCGTCGCTGACGTCCTCCACGCGCGTGGAGATGAGCCACTCGTTGTCGAAGGGATCGATGATCCGGCCGGTGCGGTTGCCGTACCACTTCAGCGTCACCGGCTCCTTCAGCGTCGCGCCGGCTTCCACGGCGCGCTGAACCATCGCGTCGCAGTCCTCGACGAAGAGTTGCGCGTGGAGTTGCCGGGGCTGCGTGCCGGGCATCACCTCGCCGACCACGAAGTTCGAGTCACCGAGTTGCATGTCGGCCTGGATGAGCGTGCCATCCGGCAGGGTGAAGCGATGGCGCTCCTCCGCACCGAACGCGCGCTTGAAGAAGTCCACGGCCTTGTTCGCGCCGCGCACGCTCATTCCGGGAGTGAGGGTCCGGTAGCCCTCGGGGATCGGTCGCACCGTCATGTCTGCCTCCTCGCGCGCGAATCTTCCAACGCTGTCATCCCCGCGCCATCGCCCCCCGCTCCAGTCGGGCTTTCACTTATTGACATAGGAGGCTTGCACGCAGTGTGTTGGCGAGCCCAGCCTCTGGTGGCTGGCAATTCCCCCTGGAGTCGCTCATGTCGAAGAAGAGCCTGGTGGTGGTGGCCGTGTTCCTCGCGGGTCTGTTCGGTGGCGCCACGGCGGCGCGCGCGTTCACGAAGCCCGCAGCTCCCCCGGCCCCCTGCGCGGAGGACATGTGCTGGGATATCAACAACCACTGCGTCGTCTGTCCGTGGTAACGGCTCCGTGAGTCGCGGATGAAGGCGCCACGTCTCGCGCCGACGTGAGTGCGCGGTGAGGCGCTGGGAGCCCGGGACCTCGGGCTCCCCCTCACCCCACCAGCAGACCCACCGCCGCGCCACCGAGCACGAGCCACGCGGAGTTGACGCGGTAGCGGATGAGCAGCACGGCGCTGGCGAGCGCGAGCCCCACCGTCCACACGTCCACGAGCGCGGCGCGCCCGAGCTGCCAGGTGACGCTGGCCATGAGCGCGAGCGAGGCCACGTTGACGCCATCGAGGAAGGCCCCGGCCACCCACGAGCGGCGCATGCGAGGCACCAGGGGCCCGCTCACCGCGACGAAGAAGAAGGCGGGCAGGAAGATGCCCACGGTGGCCACCACCGCGCCCGAGGGCCCTCCCAGCACGTAGCCGATGAAGGTGGCCGTGGTGAAGACGGGCCCGGGCGTCACCTGGCCCACCGCCACCGCGTCGAGCAACTGTGCCTCGGAGAGCCAGCCCCAGCGCTCCACGAGGTCCGCGCGCAGGAAGGCCAGCAGCACGTAGCCGCTGCCGTAGAGGATGGAGCCCACCTTCAGGAAGAAGAGGAACAGGCCTCCGAGGTTGAACCCCGACGCCGCCGTCGCCGCCACCGCTCCGCCGCCCAGGGGCAGTCCCGGGAGCAGCATCATCGCCGGGGGCACTCCTCCGCCCGCGCGTCTCCGAGCCACCCTCCGCCACAGCGCCACGAAGCCGCCCGCGAGCAGCAGCAGGAGCAGCTCATTCACGCCCAGGAAGCCGAGCGCCACGCACGCCACGCCCACCGCCGCGAGCAGCCGCGTCTTCACCGCGCCGCGCGTCAGTCCCCAGATGGCCTGGAGCACCACGGCGATGATGACGGGCTTCACGCCGTAGAGCAGGTGCCCCACCTGCGGCAGCTGGCCGTAGCGCGTGTACACCCAGCCCATGGCGGACACGATGAGGAACGCGGGGAGGATGAAGCAGGTGCCCGCGACCACCAGCCCGCTCCAGCCCGCGCGCCGGTGGCCGATGTGGATGGCCAGCTCCGTCGAGTTCGGTCCGGGGATGAGGTTGGCGGCTCCGAGCAGATCCAGGAACTCCTCGCGCGTGAGCCACTGGCGGCGCCGGACGACCTCGTCCTCCATCAGCGCGATGTGGGCCGCCGGGCCACCGAAGGCCGTCGTCCCCAGCCGCAGGAAGAGCAGCGCCAACTCGCGCAGGGCGTTGGCCCGGGTGGCTGCCTCGTGCGGTGGCGGGTGCGTCGCCTCGGTCACGTTCGTCTCCGTGCGTCATGGGGAGCCGCCGAGGCCCCGCGCCGCTGCGTAGCAGGAAGCGGGCGCGGGGTGACATCAGAAGTCTGTCACGACGCTCCGTGTCGCGAGGGGGGCGCACTGGGGGAGGGTGGACGCTGCGCTCCCGGCTCGGGCAGCATTCGCGCCGCCGAAGGGAGGTGGAATCCGGCGCGTCTCGGGGAATGCCCCACCGCTCCCGGGGTTACCTGCCTTCGTCTCACCTGACTCAGCACAGCGAGAACGCATGAACAGCATGAAGTTCCTCCGTAATTCCTGGGCTGCCGGCACGCTCGGTGCCTGCCTCCTCCTGGGGTGCGCGGCCCGCACCGGCAACCTCTTCGACAATGACGAGGAGCGCGAGCGCGAGGAGCGCGAGGCCGCCGCTCGCAACATGGGCCCCGCGCTCGGCGTCGAGACGAAGAACTTCGACCCCAACGTGCGCCCGCAGGACGACTTCTTCCGCTACGTCAACGGCAAGTGGATCAAGACGACCCAGATTCCCGCGGACAAGGGCCGTTACGGCTCCTTCATCGAGCTGCGCGACAAGAGCGAGGCCGCGCTGCGCACCCTCATCGAGGAGGCCGCCGCCAAGGACAACAAGGCCGGCTCCGACGCGCAGAAGGTGGGCGACCTCTACCAGAGCTTCATGGACACGGCGCGCATCGAGTCGCTCGGCTTCTCGCCGGTGCGCCCGGAGCTCGACCGCGTCGCCGCGCTCAAGGACAAGCAGGAGCTGCCCGAGCTGTTCGCCGCCCTGGCCCGCCTGGGCGTGCAGACGCCCTTCGCCACCTACGTGGGCCAGGACGCGAAGCAGGCGGAGCGCTACATCGTCTACGCCAGCCAGAGCGGGCTCGGTCTGCCGGATCGCGACTACTACTCCAAGCAGGAGCCGCGCTTCGTCGAGACGCGCGCCGCGTACCTCACCTATATCGAGACGCTGCTGCGGCTCGCGGGTGACGAGGATCCGGCGGGCGGGGCCAAGGCGATTCTCGCGCTGGAGACCTCGCTGGCGGAGAAGCACTGGGACCGCGTGCGCAACCGCGACCGCGAGGCCACCTACAACCTCAAGAGCGTGGCCGAGCTGGACAAGCTCACGCCGGGCTTCTCGTGGAGCCGCTTCCTCAAGGCCGTGGGCGAGGACAAGACGTCGGCCGTCATCGTCCGCCAGCCGGACTACTTCCAGTCCCTGGACGCGCTGCTGGCCAGCACGCCGCTGCCCACGCTCAAGACGTACCTCACCTTCAAGGTGCTCGACGAGTACGCGCCCCTGCTGAGCAGCCCCTTCGAGCAGGCCCACTTCGTCTTCGAGGGCAAGACGCTCCAGGGCCTCGAGGAGAACCGCCCCCGCTGGAAGCGCGGCGTGGAGACGGTGGACCGCGCGCTGGGCGAGGTGCTCGGCAAGCTCTACGTGGAGCGCAACTTCTCCCCCGAGAGCAAGGCCCGCATGCAGCAGCTGGTGAAGAACCTGCGGGTGACGTTCGACAAGGGCATCGACCAGCTCGAGTGGATGAGCCCCGCCACCAAGGCGCAGGCCAAGGCCAAGCTGGCGAAGTTCAACGTGAAGATTGGCTACCCGGAGAAGTGGAAGGACTACTCCGCGCTCACCGTCGACAAGAGCGACCTGGTGGGCAACGTGAAGCGCTCCAGCGAGGTCGAGTTCCGCCGCATGGTGGACAAGCTCGGCAAGCCCATCGACCGGCTCGAGTGGGGCATGACGCCGCAGACGGTGAATGCCTACTACAGCTCGACGATGAACGAGATCGTCTTCCCGGCCGCCATCCTCCAGCCCCCGTTCTTCAATCCCGCGGCGGAGGATGCCGTGAACTACGGCGCCATCGGCGGCGTCATCGGCCACGAAATCAGCCACGGCTTCGACGACCAGGGCGCCCGCTCCGACGGCGATGGCAACCTGCGCGACTGGTGGACCGCCGACGACAAGGCGGCCTTCCAGCAGCGCACCGGCATGCTCGCCGACCAGTACAGCGCCTTCAGCCCGCTGCAGGGCCTCAACGTCAACGGCAAGCTGACGCTGGGCGAGAACATCGGCGACCTGAGCGGCCTCACCGTGGCCCTCAAGGCCTACAAGATGTCGCTCGGTGGCAAGGAGAGCCCCGTCATCGAGGGCTTCACCGCGGACCAGCGCTTCTTCCTCGGCTGGGCCCAGGTGTGGCGCACGCTCAACCGCGACGATGCGCTCCGTCAGCAGCTGCTCACGGATCCGCACTCGCCCGGCGAGTACCGCGTCAACGGCGTGGTGCGCAACCTGCCCGAGTGCTACTCGGCCTTCGGGGTGAAGGAAGGCGACGGCGCGTACCTGCCCCCCGACAAGCGCGTGAAGATCTGGTGAGCCTCTTCTGAGGGCGCGCACCCGGGGGCGCTTCCGACGCGGCGAGTCATGCCGCTTTTCGGAAATACGCCCCCGGGCTGGTAGGTTCGCGCGCCACCATGCGAATCCGCTCTCTGTCCGCCGCTGCGTGCGCCCTCTGGCTCACGCACTGCAGCCACGCTCCGGCGCAGCTGGAGGCCCAGGCCCCCAGCGCGTCGACCCAGGCTCCTGCTTCCGGGGCCACCGCTTCCACTCCCTCCCAGCCCCAGGCTCCCGCGCGCCTGGCCTACCCGGCCGCGCTCAAGGGCGACGTGGTGGAGGACTACCACGGCACCCAGGTGGCCGATCCCTACCGCTGGCTGGAGAACCCGGACTCCCCCGAGTCCCGCCAGTGGATCGACGCCGAGAACAAGCTCACCTTCGACTATCTGGAGAAGATTCCCGCCCGCGCTCAAATCAAGCAGCGGATGACGGAGCTGTGGGACTACGAGAAGTACGGCGTTCCCTGGCGCGAGGGCTCCCGCTACTTCTTCAACCGCAACAACGGCCTGCAGAACCAGTACGTGCTCTACACGGCCGACTCGCTCGAGGCCGAGCCCCGGGTGCTGTTGGATCCGAACACGCTGTCCACCGACGGCACGGTGGCGCTCTCCGGCACGGCCATTACCCAGGATGGCAACCTGCTGGCCTATGGCGTGGCCACCGCGGGCAGTGACTGGATGGAGTTCCGCGTGCGCGACGTGCGCACCGGCAAGGACCTGCCGGACGTCGTCAAGTGGGTGAAGTTCTCCGGCGCCTCGTGGACGCGCGACGGCAAGGGCTTCTTCTACAGCCGCTACGACGAGCCCAAGGCCGCCGAGGCGATGAGCGGCGCCAACTACTACCAGAAGCTCTATTTCCACAAGCTGGGCACCGCGCAGAGCGAGGACACCCTCGTCTACGAGCGCAAGGACCAGAAGGAGTGGGGCTTCGGGGGCTCGGTCACCGATGACGGGCGCTACCTCGTCATCAGCGTGACGCACGGCACCGAGCCGAAGAACCTCGTCTTCTACAAGGACCTCAAGGACCCCAAGGCCAAGGTCGTCGAGCTCATCAAGGACTGGGATGCGGAGTACGAGCTCATCGGCAACGACGGCACGACCTTCTGGTTCAAGACGGACCTGGACGCGCCGCGCGGCCGCATCCTGGCCGTCGACCTGCGCAAGCCGGAGCGCAAGAACTGGAAGGAGGTCATCCCCCAGGGCGAGGAGACCGTCTCCTCGGTGAGCCTCGTCAACGAGCAGTTCATCGTCAACGTGATGAAGGACGCGCACTCCCAGGTGCGCCTGTACTCGCGTGACGGCAAGCCCGTGGGCGAGGTGTCGCTGCCCGGCCTCGGCACCGTCTACGGCCTCGGTGGCAAGCGCGAGGACACGGAGACCTTCTACGCGTACACCAGCTACAACGCGCCGACCACGATCTACCGCTACGACCTGAAGAAGGCGCAGAGCCAGGTGTTCAAGGCGCCGAAGGTGAAGTTCGACGCGTCGCAGTACGAGACGAAGCAGGTCTTCTACACGAGCAAGGATGGCACCCGCGTCCCCATGTTCATCAGCCACAAGAAGGGGCTGAAGCTGGACGGGACGAACCCCACGCTGCTCTACGGCTACGGTGGCTTCAACGCCTCCATGACGCCGGCCTTCAGCGTGGCCAACCTGGTGTGGATGGAGCGGGGCGGCGTCTACGCCGTGGCCAACCTGCGCGGCGGTGGCGAGTACGGCCGCGAGTGGCACGAGGCCGGCACGAAGCTGCGCAAGCAGAACGTCTTCGACGACTTCATCTCCGCCGGCGAGTGGCTCATCTCCAACCAGTACACCTCCACCCCGCGCCTGGCCATCAGCGGCCGCTCCAACGGAGGCCTGCTGATTGGTGCGGCGGTGACGCAGCGTCCGGACCTGTTTGGCGTGGCCCTGCCGGGCGTGGGCGTGATGGACATGCTGCGCTTCCACAAGTTCACCATCGGCTGGGCGTGGACGAGCGACTACGGCTCCTCGGAGAACCCGGAGGAGTTCAAGGCGCTCTACGCCTACTCGCCGCTGCACAACCTGAAGCCGGCGCGCTACCCCGCGATGCTCGTCCACACCGCGGACCACGATGACCGCGTGGTGCCGGGCCACAGCTTCAAGTTCACCGCGGCCGCCCAGGCGGCGCAGACCGGCGAGGCCCCGGTGCTCATCCGCATCGAGACCAAGGCGGGCCACGGCGCGGGCAAGCCCACGAGCAAGATCATCGAGGAATACTCCGACCTCTGGGCCTTCTCGCTGCACCAGATGGGCCTGGACGGGGATCAGGCCATCGCGGGTGACCAGACCCGCTGAGTCCTGAGGATGCGAGCGGGTCTACGGGCCCATCCCCCGAGTACCCGCTCGCTCCCTTGCCCCGGACTGGAGGGCATCCCATCTGTCTAGAGAAGACCCGGACAAGGAGATGCCCCATGAAGACGCTTACCCTGCTGGCCGCTACCGCTGCACTCAGTCTCTGGGGTTGTATCCACGACGAGTCGGCGCAGGAAGGCGATGAGCCCTCCATGCAGTTCCTCGAGAACGAGGTGAAGCGGGCGCAGTTGGACCGGATGGATGCCCCCACCGTCTACATGGGCGAGGCCACCGGTGCCCCCGGCCGCGCGGTGATGACGGACGATGGGCAGATCTGGTCCCCCGAGGAAGCCCCGGGCAACACCGTGACGCGGACCGCCTCGGACGTGGAGCGGAGCATCAAGAGGGACTCCGACGAGCCGTATGGCATCGAGATGAATGGTAACTCCGAGGTCATCGACGAGGGGCCGACGAAGCAGGCGCCGGAGCAGTAGCCCCAGGGCGCACCCGTCCACCGTGAGGGGGCTCAGGCAGGCTCGCGGAGCTCCTCCAGGGCGGTGGTGAGCACGGAGGTGGAGTCGGTGAAACCCTCGGGGGGTGCATGGCCGGGGCGGACGACCTCGCCCTTCTTGCCCACCACGCCGAAGCGCGCGCCGGGGGCCTCGAAGTACCGGCCCCACCAGGCGTCCTGGATGAGCTGGGCCTGCTGCTCGGGGTTCATCTTCCGCCACGGCGTGCCCGCGCGCAGCGCCTTCACGTAGTCGTAGCCGTCGCCGAAGCCCTGGGCCCACAGCGCCTCGGCCACGTAGCCCCAGCCGCGGTGCTGGTACTGCCAGATGTGGGTGCACTCGTGGACGAGCAGCCACGCCCGCTCCCCGCGCCCCAGGGCGTCGTAGTCGGCGGTGGGGAGGTTGAGGGTGTTGCCCAGCACGAAGGCCCGGCTGCCGTTGATGCCGGCGATGATCTGCGCCATCCGCACCAGGCGCACGGGTCCGTAGGCGATGCCCTCGCCGAACACCCCGCGCAGCAGCTGCTTCTCCGCGTCGGTCAGCGAGCGCTTGTCTCCGCCCGGGGCCGCCTGTGCGTTCACCGCGCGCAGCTCCGAGGACTCGTGCCGCGGGCCCTCGGGTGGAACGTCCTGTGGGCGGGGTGAATCCTGGCCTCCCATGACATGGCTCCTCGCGTTCGACTCGTCACACGAAGGTTAGCCCGTCACGGGAAGGCAGGTCATCCCGGTGGGGGCAGCGCATCGCCCAGGCGACAGTGCCCCCGGGGGCGTGAGCCTCAGCTCTCGAGCGAGGCGCGCAGGAACCAGGCGTGCTTCTCGAACTCTGTGATGATGCCGGTGAGCAGGTCCACCGTGTCCGTGTCCTGGTGCTGCTCGGCCACCTTGCGGCCCTCGCGCACGCCGGTGAGGTACGTCTCGATGCGCTCGGCCAGCAGCCGCACGTGCTCCAGGTCCTTCGAGGTCTCCTGCGGGTAGTCCGGCAGGCGGCTCGTCTTGGCCACGTGGCGGGTGGTGCCGTACGCCCTGCCTCCCAGCGTCACGGCGCGCTCGGCCACCGAGTCGTTGTGGTTGGCCAGGCTCACCGCGAACGTCTCGAAGAGCGGGTGGAGCGCCGCGAACTGCGGGCCCTTGATGTTCCAGTGGGCGACCTTGATTTGACTGTGCAGATCCAACCCGTCGGCCAGGCGCTCGTTGAGCGTGGCGGAGACGGCGGTGCGGGTCTGCTCGGAGAGGGGGCTCGGGCTGCGGTACATGGCTGGGTTTCCTTTCTCTGTCGTGATGGAGAGTCGGATGCGCGGGTCCGGAAAGTGACGCGCCCCCCGGCGTTTCCACCGGAGGGCGCGTCTGAAGTCAGCGTGAAGCGCGACGACTACGACTCGAGACCCACCGCCGCGGCGTGGATGACCGCCGCGATGCGGATGGCGTCGTGCACCTGGTCCTCGGAGATACCGCCCTCGAGGACGACGCGCTCGTGCGACTGCACGCACGTCTCGCAGCCGTTGATGGCGCTCACCGCCAGGCAGATCAGCTCGAAGTCCACCTTGTTGGTGAGCACCTGCATCATCCGGTTCATCCGCAGGCCCGGCCGCTTGGTGGCGTAGGCCTCCTTCTCCACCATGTGGCGGAACCGGTAGTAGATGTTGTTCATCCCCATCAGCGAGGCCGCGGCGCGCGCGTCCTCGATGACGGCCTCGGCCGTGTTGCCCAGGGCCTCGCGGGCCTCGTGGAGGAGGGCCTGCTTGAGCCGCTCGTTGCGGGCCGCGAAGGCACAGCCCACCGCCACCCCCCAGCGCTGCTCGGGGTTGAGGCTCTCCACCTGGAGCACCGACTGAAGGTTCAGGCGGGTGTCCTTGTGGACCTCCGCCAGCTCACCTCGAATGTCCTCGAGCGTCGGCATGGCGTGTTACCCCGCCTTCGCCAGCTTCTTGGTGAGCGTCTCCTCGCCCTTCTGCCAGTTGCAGGGGCACAGCTCGTCCGTCTGGAACGCGTCCAGGGTGCGCAGGGTCTCGCTCACGTTGCGGCCCACCGACAGGTCGTTCACCGACACGTGGCGGATGATGCCCTGGGGGTCCACGATGAAGGTCGCGCGCAGCGCCACGCCCGCGTCCTTGTGCAGGATGCCCAGGCCCGCGCACAGCTCGCGCTTGATGTCCGCCAGCATCGGGAAGGGCAGGTTCTTGAGGTCCGGGTGGTGCGTGCGCCAGGCGTGGTGCACGTACTCGCTGTCGGTGCTCAGGCCGAGCACCTGCGCGTTGCGGTCGTGGAAGTCCTTGTTCTTCTTCCCGAACTCGGCGATCTCCGTCGGGCAGATGAAGGTGAAGTCCTTGGGCCAGGCGAAGATGACCAGCCACTTGCCCTTGTAGGTGTCCTGGTTGATCTCCTGGAACTCCTTGCCCTTCTCCAGGCTCACCACCGAGGTGAGGTTGAACGCGGGAAGCTTGTCGCCAACGGTCAGCATGTGATTCGACTCCTTGGGGGTTGAGGCCCGCTTGCTGGCGGACCGGACAGGGTGTCTTCGCGTACTACCGAGAGCAGCGTCCGTGCCAGGGAAACTCCACCTGTGATTCCGAAGGGTTGACTGCTGCCCATTCCCCGGACGGGGCTCCCATTTCGGTGCATACCGAAATATCGGTGCCCGGCGCCACTGACATTTCGGTGGCACTCCGGTTATTTAAACCGACGCATGGCGGATGACATCGTTGCGGTGACGCGGGCCGAATTGCGCGGGGAAGCTCGGGACCTGATCGAGCTGGCGGCCTCGGAGGAGGCGGTGGCGGAGCTGCTGCGCCGGGGGCTGGACTGGCTCACCCGGGTGGTGCGCTTCGACCTCGCCAACATCTTCTTGCTGCGAGAAGGCAAGCTGGTGTCGGTGGCGGCGCGCGGGCCGCTGGCCTCGGAGAAGGTGCGGCGCCACGAGCTGCGGCTGGCCGACTTCCCCACGCTGCGCCAGACGCTGGAAGCGCGCCGGGCCCGCGCCTTCACCGAGGAGGAGCACGCGCACGGGGAGGGGGACCCGTTCGACGGGGTGCTGGATTTGCCGCCGGGACACTCGTGCATGGTGGTGCCGCTGTGCGCGGGGGAGCGCTGCTACGGGCTGATGACGTTGGACCGCACCGAGTGCGAGACGTACCCGCAGGCGGTGGTGGACCTGGTGGAGGTGTACGGGCAGATGCTGGCCACGGCGCTCCAGCAGGCCGAGCAGAAGAGCACCTTCGAGCGGCTGCACCGGCGGGAGCACGAGCACGCGCGGCTGCTGGAGGCGCAGCTGGGCGGGGACGAGGTGGGGGTGCTGGAGACCTCGCGCAGCGCGGCGGTGCGCGAGCTGGCGAGGCGGGGGCGGCAGGTGGCGGAGACGGACACGCCGGTGCTGCTGCTGGGCGAGACGGGCACGGGCAAGGAGCGGCTGGCGCGGGCGGTGCACCGCTGGAGCGCCCGGGCCGAGGGGCCCTTCGTGACGCTCAACTGCGCGGCCATTCCCGCGGGGCTGCTGGAGAGCGAGCTGTTCGGCCACGTGAAGGGGGCCTTCACCGGGGCCACGAGGGACAGGGCCGGGCGCTTCCAGATGGCGCACGGGGGCACGCTCTTCCTCGACGAGGTGGGCGAGCTGCCCGTGGAATTGCAGGCCAAGCTGCTGCGCGCCCTGCAGGAGAAGACCTTCGAGCCGGTGGGCAGTGACAGGACGGTGCGCGCGGACGTGCGGATTCTCGCCGCCACGCACGTGGACCTTCAGCAGGCCATTGCCCAGCGGCGCTTCCGCGAGGACCTGTACTACCGGCTGAGTGTCTTCCCGCTGCGGCTGCCCCCGTTGCGCGAGCGGCTGGAGGACCTGCCGCTGCTGTGCGCGTTCCTCCTGGAGGAGCAGGCGAAGCGCACCGGGCGTCGGGGCATGAAGGTGACGCCCGAGGGCATCGCCCGGCTCGCGGCATACGACTGGCCGGGCAACATCCGCGAGCTGGCCAACGCGCTGGAGCGCGCCACCATCCTGTCGCGCAAGCCGGAGCTGGGCGCCGAGGCCTTCGACGTGCCCCTGCGCGTGCCGGGGACGAAGGCGGCCGTGGAGCCCCCGCCGCTGAGCGAGGGCGCGGTGGCCACGCTGGAGGAGGTGCAGCGTCAGCACATCCTCCGCGTGCTGACGCTCACGCAGGGGCGAATCTACGGCCCCGGCGGCGCCGCGGCGTTGTTGGGTCTCAAACCGTCCACGCTGCAGAGCCGGATGAAGAAGTTGGGTATCGCCCGGCTGGAGCAGTACGTGGCGAAATAGGAGGGGAGTCGAGCTGTTCCCCCCACGCAACCCCCTGGAGGAATCATGAGCGTCCCGCAGCCGCAGCAGCCTCAGCCTGGCGCGCCCCTCGGCGCCCCCCCGCCGCAGCCCGCTTCCTCGCGCAAGCCCGCGCTCATCGCCAGCATCGTCATCGCCGTGGTGGTGCTGGGCGTGGCCGCCTATCTGCTGATGGGGAGAAAGGAGCCTGCCCCGGCCGCGCCTCCCGGGCCGGAGACGGTCCGCGGTCCCAGCACCAGCGAGGCCTCCATCACCACCGCCCAGAAAATGCCGCCGCTCACGCAGAGCGATCCGCGCGTGCGCGAGCTGGTGGGCCTGCTGTCCCCGGAGCCCGAGCTGCAGAAGTGGCTCGCCGGCACCGAGGACCTGGCCCGGCGCTTCACCACCGCCGTCAACAACATCTCCGAGGGGGAGAGCCCCCGCGCCTCCCTGTCCTTCCTGGCGCCTCCGGGGGCCTTCCAGGCCGTCGAGCGCAAGGGCCATACCTTCATCGCCCCCGGCAGCTTCGCCCGCTATGACGCCGTGACGCGCGTGCTCACCTCGCTCGACACGCAGGCCAGCGTGCTGACGTACAGGGCCCTCAAGCCCCTCTTCGAGCAGGCCTACGCGGAGATCGGCCGCCCGGGCCAGACCTTCGATCAGACGTTCACCAAGGCCCTCCAGAAGATGCTCGACACGCCCGTGCCCGAGGGAGAGCTCGAGGTGGTGCCCGCCAAGGGCGCCCTCTTCGCCTACGCGGCGCCGGAGCTCGAGCAGCTCAGCCCCGCGCAGAAGCACCTGCTGCGCATGGGGCCGGAGCACGCCCGCGCCCTCCAGGCGAAGCTGCGCGAGTTCCAGGCCGCGCTCGCGCAGCCCGACCTCGGACACCACTGAGGGGGCGCTCCCCGCGGGGGCTCAGTGCTCCCGCGGGGGCGCCATGTAGAAGTGGAAGCGCGTCACGGGCCGGTAGCCCATGCGCTGGTACACCGGCAGCCCCGCGGGCGTGGCGTGCAGCACCGTGCGCTCCATGCCCCAGGCCTGCTTCGCCTCGGCGAGCGCGTGGCGCATGACGGCCTCGGCACAGCCGAGCTGCCGGTGCGCGGGCAGAGTGGCCACCATGGCGATGTAGGCCACCTCGCCCACCCGGATGATGGCCGCGCTGGTGGCGGCCTCCACGTGGCGGTAGCCGACGTAGCCCTTGCTGTCCCCGGAGAAGATGCCGGGCACGTCGAAGGCCTCGCGCCCCGTGGCGATCGGCACGTCGTAACAGAGCGAGTTGACGTCGGCGATGTCGCGGCGCCCCCGCGCGTCCTCCGCGTGGCGGATCTCCATCGCGGGCAGCGGACGCAGGGGCGGGGCGAGGCGCTCGGCCACCATGCCGGTGGCCACCAGGGACAGCTTCAGCCCATGGGGAGCGAACAGCTCACCCGCGCGCTCGCGCAACCGGGGCGGCACCCAATCCTCGCACAGGGCCAGCATCCACCCCCGGCCCCTGGGGACGAAGAAGCGGGCGGCGGCGGCGGCGGCCCGCTCCAGCGCCTCCTCCGTCTCCACCGGGGAGGGGAGGAAGGCCGTGTTCATCATCGCCCAGGAGACGTTGCTCGACGCGATGCTCACCTCGGGCAGCTCGAGCACTTCTCCGGCGGCGCTGTTCCTGGCGAAGAAGCGCCAGGAGTCATGGAACTGGGTATTGGACTCGTGGATTTCGTCGATGGACATGGCGGGCCCGGTGTGAGCCCGCGGGAGGCTCACCGTGAGCCCGCATTATTGGAGCCGCGCTCCCCGAAGGCCAGCGTGGTGAAGGAGCCCGAGGCATAGAGGAGCTGGTAGGCCGCGGCGCTGCCGAGCACGCGCTTGACGTACAGGCGCGTCTCCTCCACGGGAATCTGCTCCACCCACTCGTCCAGCTCGGCGTCGGGGTTGCGCGACAGCCAGCGGTCCACCGCGCCCGGGCCCGCGTTGTAGCTGGCCACCGCGTAGGCCGGGTTGCCCGCGAAGCGCCGCTGCAGGCTGCCCAGGTACGCCGAGCCCAGGCGGATGTTCTCCTGCGGCTCGAGCAGCGCGGCGGACGTGGCCAGCGGCACGTTGAGCTGGCGCGCCACCGCGAAGGCCGTGGCCGGCATGAGCTGCGCCAGGCCCAGCGCACCCGTGGGCGAGCGCGCGTTGGGATTGAAGGCGCTCTCCTCGCGGATGAGGGCCTGCATCAGGTCCGGGTTCACCCGCGCCGCCCGGCTGTGCTGCACCACCAGGTTGCGGAAGGAATGCGGGTAGGCCATGGAGTAGATGAGGCGCGTCTCGGCCTCGGTGGGCGCGGCCAGTCCCTCGCGGCGCAGTGCCCAGGCGATGCTGCGCGCATAGCCCTCGTAGCCCGAGGCGTGGAGGATGTGGAAGAGCAGGCGGATGGACTCCTCGCTGCGGCCCCGGCGGTCCACGGCCAGCAGCTCCGCGGGCGCCTCGCGGTGCTCGAGCTTGAGCAGCTCGAGGCCGGTGACGAAGTGGGGGTCCTGCGCGAGGTTGCCCGCGTCCAGTGGCCAGACGTTGGAGGCGCTGGCGGGGCTGCGCAGCCGCTCCAGCAGGGTACGGGCCCGCTCGGGCGCCTCACGCGTCAGGCGGGAGCGCGCCAGCAGCCCGTACCACGTGGCCGCTCCTTCCGCCGCCACCCGCTCCATGAGGGCGTGCGACTCCTCGGCGCGGCCCATGGACAGCAGCACGCGCGCGCGCCAGTAGCGGGCCCGCTGCACCGACTCGTGCGTGGAGCCCCGGCCCTTGAGCTCCTCAATCCGCGAGAGGGCCTCGAAGGCCGCGGTGCTGTTGCCCTCGGCGCGGTACACCATGAAGCGCTCGAAGAGGGCCTCGGAGGCGAAGTTGCCGTCCGGGTAGCGGGCGATGAGCTGATCCAGGTAACCCATGGCCGCCGCCTTGTTGCCGCGCTCCAGCGCCTTGTGCGCCGCGTAGAAGAGCGCGTCATCCGCGTACGGGTGCTCCGGGTAGTCCTGCGCGAGCTTCAGGTAGGTGGCGACGGCACTGTCCGGCTCCACCACGCCCTCCGAATAGCCCAGCACATAGAGGGCGCGGGCGCGCAGGTTGGCGTCCTGGCACTGCTCGATGACGGGCCGCAGCGCCTGGATGGCCAGCGAGTGCTTGCGCTCCTTGCGCAGCGCCGTGCCGTAGGCGAACTGCGCGCGGCAGGCGAGCTCGTCCGGCAGCTGCATCTTCGGCAGCAGCCGCTCGAGGAGGTCCATCGCCTCGCGGTTGTGGTGCAGCGAGAGCAGCGTCTCGGCGCGCGCCACCTTCCACTTGGGCACGTAGGGCAGGTCGCGCAGGCCCTTCACCGCCGCGGAGACCTCCTTGGAGAAGGGGTGGAGCGCCCAGACGGCCAGGTGCGCGCGGTGCTCGCCGTTGTAGTCGGCCTGGTAGCGCGCGAGCCGGGCGATGGTCAGCCATGCCTCGGACTGGGCGGGGTTGTTGGGCTTGGGCGAGTCCGACTGCACGAGCGGGGTGAGCGCCGCCACGGCCCCGGCGTAGTCGCGCTTCTTCTTCTCGAGGAGGTACGCCATGCCGAAGCGCGCATCCACGTAGCGCCGCGCCGTGGGGGACACGGCCCCGTACTGCTGGACGGCCTCCGTCCACTTGCGCATGCGCTCGTAGGCGCGCGCCGCCTCGAAGTGACAGTAGTCGCGCAGGGGCGGATGGGCCTCCGCCAGCGCCGCGAATTCCTCGGCCGCCGTGGCCCACTGGCCCAGGCGCAGCGCGCTCATGGCCTTCAGGTAGCGCACCGGCGGCGTGGCGTCCTGCGTCTCCAGCAACTGCCGCGCGACGCGGTAGCGGCCCCGGTCATATGCGGCCTTCGCCTTCGCCAGCTCGCCCTCGGCGAAGTAGGACTTGAGGTCCGAGAGCTCGAACTTGCGCACCCACTGGCGCTCGCCGGGGGCCACCGGCTCCGAAGGCCCGATGGTGAACTCGGGCGGCGCTTCCTCGCTCTCGCTGTCCAGCGAGGAGTCCAGCTGGTGCTTGGAGGAGGCGCTCTCGGCGAGATTCGAGATGTCGCCTTCCGGCTTGTCCTGTTGCTGCTCCTGCTGCTGCACCGTGCTCTTGGAGCCCGTCGCCGGTTGCTCGGCCCGTGCGGGCGCCACCCAGAGGGCGGCCACCAGCGGCCAGCTCATCAACGGACTCGCGGACCGCAGGATGCCTCGGAGCGTCGCATGTTCCAGTCCCACACCTTCCCCCTTGTTCGAGGCACGCACAGCGCGTGAGGGCCTAGAACTAGGAATGGCTGGCAGGCACGGGGAGTGTGGGAGCGTGGAGCTAAGAGCGCGTGCGTTGTCTCGTGCACGGCGCACATGCCCGCCAGGGGGCAGGCGAGCGAGCTACGCGACAGGGTCACCGCGTGGCTCGCTCCCTCTCAGAATGCGGGAGTGGAGGTTTCTCACGCCGCGTGAGCGTTCACGGCCGGCGCAGTGTTACCTCGGAGGCGTTGGCGCTCTCGGGCCAGCGAGAGAGGCGCAGCTCGCGCCCCGGCGCCTCGCACAGCTCCAGCCGCCGGCCACCGCCCGGGTGGAGGAAGTAGAGCGAGCGCGGCGCGCGGAAGGACGCGGACAGCCTCGGGTCCTTCCCGGGCTCGAGCCGCCGGCCCACGTGCCACTCGCGCACCACGGGCTTCTCGCGCAGGTGGTGGTGCACGGACACCACCACGTGGTCCACGCCCTCCATCGTCCAGTACAGCCCCAGCTGCGTCCCCGAGTACCGCCGCTCGTCGAGCAGCGGGAAGGCGCGGCCCCCCGCGTACGCCACGGCGTCCACCTTCGCGCCGCGCAGGTCCTCGAGGAAGTCGAGCACCAACTGGTGCGCGTCGCGAGGCACCTGGAAGCGGTAGGCCATGCGGCCGGGGTGCTCCGAGTCGGCGCCGATATACGCGGAGGCGTCCTGCTCGAAGAGGAGCGCGGGCTCGCCGGAGCGGAACTGGTCCACGTCCGCCGGGGCGGCGAGCGCCGGGGCGCCCTCGGGCAACACCACGCGCTTCCACCCGGCCATCTGGTCCGAGGGGACGAAGCAAGAGGGCTCGGGCGAGCCCGCGGCGAGCAGCATCACGAGTGCGGCGAGGGGGCCCATGTCACGCGCTCCGGGCCGTGCGGTGGGAGGACAGCCACGCGCCGCCGAGCATCAGCGCGCCGGCGCCCGCGAGGCCCGCGACGCGCAGCGTGCCACTGAGGTGCGTGGTGTCGTAGGCGAGCGCCTTGCCGAGGGCCATGGCGATGAAGGCGAAGCCCGCGTCGCGGATGACGGATGCGTCGCGCATGCGGCCGTACACCACGAGGCCCACGCCCGCGGCGAGCCAGCCGAGGGTGAGCACGAGGCGGCGGCCGATGTCGTCGGCGGCGAAGCCCAGGGTGAAGAAGTGGAAGTAGAAGGCCCACGAGGCCGCGAGCACCGCCACCGTCAGGCCGTACCAGAGGAGGACGCCCTGCACCCTGTCCTCACGCGCCTCGGCGCGGCGCCAGGTGCGCGCCACGGTGATGGCCGAGGTGAGGACGGTGAGGCCGAGGCCCACGAGCAGCAGCCCGGACTTGGAGGCCGCATACCAGAGGCCGCCGCAGAGGCCGGTGAGGAGCAGGGCGATGGGGCCGACGAGCGGACGGTGACGAGGCACATCGGCCAGCGCCACCGCCGAGGCCAGCACCGCGGCCACCGCGAGCAGCAGCTCCTGGGGCACCTGCAGGTCGCGCCAGAGGAAGACGCCCGCGAGCGTCATCATCCCCGCGCCCGCACCGGCCAGCACCCGCACATCCCACTTCGTCGACATCGTTGCATTCATGGATTTGGACCCTCCGGGGAGAGGGTCCAATGCATCGCGTGCGCCAGCCCTGGCGCCGTGCGTCATGCAGAGGGAAGAGCGCGGGCGCGTGCGCAACGGCTGTGCAACGGCGCGCACAGGTGCGGGGGCGAGTGTGCAGCGCGCGTCAGTCGAGGAATCGGCGCTCCCAGCGGCGCATGTCTGCTTCGGAGAAACCAGCCTCGATAGGGCGTTGCATGTACAACCAGGGTTCCAGCACGCGCGCCAGCTCGCGGTAGGCGGGCAGCGTGTGACCCTTCTCCGTGTCCCCTGCCTCTGGCCATTTACCCAGCGTCACCACCACTCGTTCTCCACCGAGTTCCTGCACGGTGGTGTCGGGCGAGTGCAGGCGCGCGCGCAGGCCCGCGGCGCCCCCCAGTTCCCCCAACACGGGCGGGCCCAGGAAGTTCAACCAGTGCACCCCATCCACCCGTGTACCGATATAGCTGGTGGCGAAGCGTGCTTCCGGAATGTCCAGACCGGGGTAGCGGAAGCACAGGTCTCGGATGGGGCGGGTGATACCGAGGAGAGCATCCGGGAAATGGAAGCAGAGACCCGCGTGGCCAGAGTTGAAGGGCAGTTCCGCCGCCAATTCCATCGCCAGTTCCCGGACTGGGCCCGGTCCGTGCTCCTCCAGATATTCCGAGGGGAGGAAGAAGGACACCTGGCTGGTGGGATCCCGCTTGTAGGCTTCGAGCAGAAGGCCGTCGTAAAGGAGTTCGTATCCCAGGGTTTCACTGGGGGACTCGCTCAGCCAGAGGTGGGCGTCGGGTTGCTCGAGCATGTAGCGCTGGACATGTGCCCAGCCCTTGTCATCGAGTTCATCCCAGTCTTCGTTATCGGGGTTCGCGTACCAACCAAGTGCCTGGGATTTCAACGCGCGGCGATACACGTCCAGGGCTCGCAGCACCTGGTGCACCACCTCCCGGTGGGAGCGCTTCATGTAGAAGGTAATGCTCACGCTCTCCCGGATTTGCAGGAGACGTTGTTGAGCGAAAAACGAGTCGATACGAATGCGCGGATAATGCTCGCTCATCATTGGACTCCCTTGGGAGTAACGCGCTGGGGCTTGCTCTCTCCTCCGAGGAGCGCGTCTTCATACATCTTGCCTTGATCCTTTGGGAAATGAGGTTGGTCCGGGGTGGAGGGCCTCCACGAAGGGCTGTTGGTCGAAGGGCAAGGGAACTTGAAGTCGTAGACGTTCTGGAGTTGGTTCGGATTTCCCGAGGCGTGAATCACGATGTCGGGCACCAGTGCTCCCCAGAGTGCGCTGGTCAGCCCGAACTGCAACCACTCCTTCACCTGCTCGGGATCGACCCATCGCCACAGTCCCGTCGTGGAATCCTTCTGGTAGGTGGGCTCCACGCTGACGTGCTGTGCGAAGCGTCCGGCCAAGGCCTCGCGGGCGCAGTTCAGGGCCTCCTCGTGCTTCTTGGCCCCCAGTTCCATGGCGCGCGTCACTTCCTTGTTCCCCTCCATGCGCACCACCTTCTTGCATTGCTCCCGGGTGGGCTCCTGTCCCTGGAGTTCCTCATCCTCGTTGTTGACCTTCTGGTTCGCCTTCTGGGCGCAATCGGCGAGGATCTGCTCGACGAGCTTGATGTCCGCGCCCTCCAGCAACCTGGCCAGGGTGATGGCGGCGTGCGCGGCGTCCTCGGCACGTGACAGCCAGGGGATGGTCGCTTCTTCGCCCGGCAGCTTCGTGTAGCAGGCGGGGTTGCGGAGGCAGCCGGCCGTCGCCGAGTCCGTCGTCTGTGCGTAATGGCCTGGTGCTCGGGGCCCTGAGCCGGGCGTGCGCGTCGCCGAGAGGTCCGTGGCGCATCCCGTCAGCAGCAGGGGAACGAGCAGGAGCGGTACGCCAGGCGCGGGCACACGGGTGGACATGCTCCGAGCGTAGTGGATTCCGGTGGGAGGGAGCCCGGCGTAAGGTGCGGCGCCATGGCCATCACCCAGTTGGAGGTCGCCGGGTACCGCTCGGTGCGCGGGCTCGTGCTGCCCGTGGGTCCCCTCACCGTCATCGTCGGGCCCAATGGCAGCGGGAAGACGAACCTCTACCGCTCGCTCTACCTGCTGTCCGCCGCCGCCGAGGGCCGGCTCGCCCAGGTGCTCGCGGAGGAGGGCGGCGTGCCCAGCGTGCTCTGGGCCGGCTCGCGCGAGAAGAAGCCCGTGCGCATGACGGTGGGCGTCACCCTCGATGACCTCGCGTACGAGCTGAGCATCGGCCCGGTGCCGCCCGCGGGCGGAAAGGACCGGTACTCCACGAGCCTCTTCAACCTGGACCCCGAGGTGAAGGAGGAGCACCTGTGGGCAGTGGAGGGCAAGCGGCGCGCGGTGCTGATGGAGCGCAAACACCGCTCGGCCTTCCTGCGCGACTCGGAGGGACAGCGCACCTCCTTCCCCGTGCAGCTCTGGGATGGCGAGTCGGTGATGCCCCAGCTCGTCGAGCCCCACCGCTTCCCGCGCCTGTCCGAGCTGCAGCGCACGCTGCGGATGTGGCGCTTCTACCACCACTTCCGCACGGACCCGGAGGCGCCCCAGCGCTCGCCGCAGGTGGGCGTGCGCACGCCCGTGCTGGCCCATGACGGACGAGACCTCGCCGCCGCGCTGCAGACCATCATCGAGATCGGCGACGAGAAGGGCCTCGAGCGCGCTGTCTCGGATGCCTTCCCGGGCTCGCGAGTGGAGGTGCAGGCCCCCCAGGGCCGCTTCAGCCTCTTCCTCCACCAGCCGGGGCTCCTGCGTCCGCTGGCCGCTCGCGAGCTGTCCGACGGCACGCTGCGCTACCTGTGCCTCCTGGCGGCGCTGCTCAGCCCGAGGCCTCCCGCGTTCCTCGCGCTCAACGAGCCGGAGACCAGCCTGCACCCGGAGCTGCTGGAGCCGCTCGGCCGGCTCATCGTGGACGCCTCGCTGCACAGCCAGGTCTGGGTGACGACCCACGCGGAGCCCCTGGCACGCGTCATCGCGGAGCGCTCCGGGGCCGAGCCGGTGCGGCTCACCAAGGAGATTGGGGCGACGGTGGTGGAGGGCCGGGCTCCGCCGGAGGAGCCCGAGGAGTAATCCCCGTTCATGGGCGGACGGTAGAGGCCAAACGATGGCGGCGGCGGATTGTCTCTGTGGAGCCCGGGCCCCTCACCCTCTAGCATCGGCCCCGCGGAAGGCAGACCGCTCACCAGACGGGCCCGAGCTGCCCTGGACACGAGGCCCGCCAAAGGATGGACATGGAACTCGACAATCCCCAGTTCGCGCGTGACGGCTTCGACGCCGCGAGCTTTCGAGAGCTGCTCGCCAGATACAAGCGGGGCGAGCTGACCGAGGCTCCGCCCCTCGCGGGCTCCCTCCAGCCGCTGAAGGAGGGCGACATCCGGCCCCTCCCGCTCGAGGGCACTCCCGAGTACGAGGCGTGCCGGGCTCGCGGTGAGGAGGCGTTCCGCCAGGGCCAGGTGGCCGCGCTCGTGGTGGCTGGTGGCGCCGGGACGCGCTTCGGTGGCGGGGTGAAGGGGCTCGTGCCGATCATCGGCGAGCGCACCTTCCTGGACATCAAGCTCGAGGAGGCGCGCGCGCTGGGCAAGCGCCTGGGCCGCCCGGTGCCCGTGACGCTGATGACCTCCTTCCTCACCCACGAGGCCATCGCCGAGCACCTCGAGCAGAAGGGGTTGAAGGAGAACGTGTACCTCTTCCGCCAGCGGATGCTCCCGCGGCTCACGCCCACCGGAGAGCTCTTCCACGAGGCGGATGGGAAGCTCTCGTTCGCCCCCTCGGGCCACGGGGACGTCTTCCGCGCGCTGCGCGAGAGCGGGGTGGGGGAGCAACTGCGCCAGCGCGGTGTGCGCTGCATCTACTTCTCCAACGTGGACAACCTGGCGGCGACGCTCGACCCGGTCGTCATCGGGATGCACCTGCGGCTGGGCAAGGCCATGACGGTGGAGGTGACGCCGCGCGCCAACCCGAGCGGGGCGCTCGACGCGGGCGCGGCGCCGGTGCGCCTCAACGGCCAGCTCCAGCTCGTGGAGAAGGTGGACCCCACCAAGCATGGCTTCATCTCCACCAACAACATCACCTTCGACCTGGACGCGATGGTCGCCAAGGAGGTCCCCATCCCCTACCGCGTCGTCTCCAAGAAGGTGGAGGACCAGCCCGTCCTGCAGTTCGAGCAGGTGACGGCGGAGGCCAGCAGCCTCACCCGGCCGGATGGCCAGCCGCTCATGCCGGTGGCCTTCGTCGAGGTGAGCCGCACGGATCCGGCGACCAGCCGCTTCGAGCCCGTGAAGGCGCCCGATGACCTGCCGCGCGTGGCGCAGCGGCTCCGACCGCGGTTCATGTCCTCCTGACCAATGTGCCCCTCCCCGGCGCCCGGCGCTCCGCCTGCCTATCTTTGGAGACGAGAGACCGGAGAGCGAAGCGCATGGCACGCACGGCGGGCAGGAGCAGACGAGCAGCGAAGAACGGACACAAGGGCAACGGCCAGCGCGAGAGCATCGCGCTGCGCCGGACCCAGACGGAGCGAGCGAGCGATGACACCCACCGCCCCTCGGGGCCGTCCGAGCAGCGGCGGCCGGTCGCCGGGCGCCTCGTCATCATCGGGGGCCATGAGGAGAAGGAGGGCGAGCGGCTCATCCTTCGCCAGGTATCCCGATGCGCGAAGGGAGGCCGGGTGGTGGTCTGCACGGTGGCGAGCGACGTGCCCGGCGAGGTCTGGAAGGACTACCAGCGCGCCTTCCGGGACATGGGGTGCAAGGACGTCGTCCACCTCGACATCGAACGGCGCGCGGACCTGTTGATAGAGCCGCCGCTGGACCTGCTCGAAGGGGCCGAGGTCTTCTTCTTCACGGGGGGCGCGCAGTTGAAGATCACCACGCGCTTCGCGGGCACCCGGCTGTGCGCCGCGGTGGAGGAGTTCTACCACCAGGGCGGCACCGTGGCGGGCACGTCGGCCGGCGCGTCCGTCATGGCCGACACGATGCTCGTGTCCGGCCCCGGCCGGGAGACGCACAAGATTGGCGAGACGCTGCAGATGGCCCCGGGGCTGGGTTTCCTCCGGGACGTCATCATCGACCAGCACTTCGCCGAGCGCGGGCGCATCGGCCGGCTGCTGGGCGCGGTGGCGCAGAACCCGCGCTTCCTCGGGCTGGGCATCGACGAGGACACGGCCATCGTCGTCGAGCGGGAGGAGGCCTTCACCGTCTACGGCTCGGGCGCCGTCTACGTCGCCGACGCCGAGAACGTGACGTACACCAACGTGGCGGAGGAGGAGGAGGCGCGCACCCTCTCCATCTTCAACGTCCGGCTCCACGTGCTGAGCCAGGGCGACAGCTTCGACCTGCGGAGCCGCCACCCGTCGCACGAGTTCGCCAAGACGGTGGAGCGCCAGCTCGACAAGTCCGAGCACGCCTCGAGCGGCGCGGCCGTGCACTGACGCGGGCTCGTGCAGCGCTCATGAAACGAAGGAGGGGAGCGCCAGGGCTCCCCTCCGTCAGTCCTCAATCGGGTGGCTCCAGGTAGCTGCCGTCGCCGTCCATGATGGTGTCCACGGCGCGCCCGGCGATCTGCTCCTCGGGCCCCGCGTTGGCCTTGCCTCCGGGGGAGGTGGGCACCGCGTCCGCGTCCGCCGAACGCCCTTCCTCCTGCTGGACGCCCTCGAGGGGATTCTCCGGGCCGGGGGGCGCCGCGGAGCCCCGTTCCTTCGCTGGCTCTTTCATGGTGTGGACCTCTCTGCGCGAGCACTCCTCCCAAGCTGTTCACGCCCGCACCTTCGAGGGGACGTGCAAGCCCGCTCGCTCCCCCTCCTCACGGGCCACCAGGCGCTCCGCGTCGTGGCTGGGACTCGCTGCGGCCCCGCTGCCCGCTTCTCAACTTCTCCGGGTGGCCGAGCTACCGGAAGGACTGAGCTATCAACCCGACTTCCTCTCCGAGGAGGAGGAGCGGGCCCTGGTGGACGAGCTCTCGCGGCTCGACTACCGGGAGATTCACATGCACGGGGTGGTGGCCCGGCGCACCGTCATTCATTACGGCTGGGACTACGGGTACGAGTCCTGGAAGCTCACGCCCGCGCCGCCGGTGCCTCGCTTCCTCGAGTCCGTGAGGGACCGGTGCGCCGCCGCCGTGGGGCTCGAACCCGAGGCGCTCGAGGAGGTGCTCGTCTCGCGCTACCCCCCGGGAGCGAGCATTGGCTGGCACCGGGATGCACCCATGTTTGGCCCACGCGTCATGGGCGTCTCCCTGCTGGGCGCGGCGCGGATGCGCTTCCGGCGCAAGGTGGGCGACACTTTCGAGACCACCGCGCTCGAGCTCGCGCCCCGCTCCCTCTATGTCCTGGCCGGAGCGTCGCGCTCGCAATGGCAGCACACGCTCTCGCCGGTGAAATCCCTGCGCTACTCGCTGAGCTTCCGGACCGTGAAGCATTCCCCGGGTCGCGTTGCTCCGTCGCTTGAGTGACAGAGGACATGTCGGTGCCCACCCTTCATTGAACCCCGGGCCAAGTGCCCGCCGCGAAGGGCAGGAATACCTCTAAAAGCAGGCACACGGGCATGCGGCTTGTGTGAATCACCTGCTGTCGTCTGGAATCACCTCGACCCGGAATCCTTCCCATGAACACCCATGGCGTGACGGTCCGTAGGGTCCAGGCCCTTCGTGGGCCCAACCTGTACGCATACAAAACGGTGCTGCGCATCGAGTTGGACATTGGTCCTCTCGAGACGCAGCCGAGCAACTCCTTTCCCGGCTTCGTCGAGCGGTTGACGAGCTGGGTACCGGGGCTGCACCGGCACGAGTGCAGCGTGGGCAGGCCCGGGGGCTTCGTGGAGCGGCTGCGGCGCGGCACCTACCTGGCGCACATCGCCGAGCACGTCACCCTCGCGCTGCAGAACGAGATGGGCTTCGACGTGGCCTATGGGCGCGCGCGGGGTACGGGCGAGACCGGGGTGTACAACGTCATCATCGCCTACCAGGAGGAGGAGCCCGCGCGCGAGGCCTTCAAGACGGCGCTGGAGCTGACGCTCGCCGCCATGTTCGACGAGCCCTTCGACATGGCCGCCGCCCGCGAGCGCCTGCAGGACCTCGCCGACGAGTACCGGCTCGGCCCGAGCACCAAGGCCATCGTCGACGCGGCGCGCCGCCGGAAGATTCCCGTGCGCCGGCTCACGCCCACCGGCAGCCTGGTGCAGCTGGGCTACGGCGTGCACCAGAAGCGCATTCTCGCCTCGCAGACCTCCGACACGTCCGCGCTCGCGGTGGAGATCTGCCAGGAGAAGCCCCTCACCAACCGCGTGCTGCGCAACGTGGGCATCTCCGTGCCCGAGGGCCAGACGGTGCGCTCGGCGGACGAGGCCTGGGAGGTGGCGCGGGAGTTGGGGCTGCCCGTCATCCTCAAGCCCGAGGCGGGCAACCAGGGCAAGGGCGTGATGGTCAACCTGCGCTCGGAGGCCGAGGTGCGTGCGGCCTACGAGGTCGCCAGCCAGTACCGCGGCGACGTGCTCGTGGAGAAGCACATCGAGGGCGAGGACTACCGCCTCCTGGTCGTCAACGGGAAGATGGTGGCCGCGGCGCGCAGGGACCCGGCGCAGGTCATTGGCGACGGGCGGCGCACGGTGGCGCAGTTGGTGGAGCTCGCCAATCAGGATCCCCGCCGGCGCCCGGGCCACAGCAGCTCGCTCACGCGCATCAAGCTGGACGAGGCGGCGCACGTGGTGCTCGGCCAGCAGGGCCTCACCGAGGAGTCGGTGCCGGAGGCGGGCCAGACCGTCAAGCTGCGCCAGAACTGCAACCTGTCCACCGGCGGCACCGCCACGGACGTGACGGACGAGGTGCACCCGGCCAACGCGCGCATGGCCGAGCTCGCCGCGCAGGTCCTCAACCTGGACGTCGCGGGCATCGACCTGTTGTGCAAGGACATCCGGCGGCCGCTCGGGGAGCAGGCCGGTGCCATCGTCGAGGTGAACGCCGCGCCGGGCCTGCGCATGCACCTGCAGCCCACGAATGGCCAGCCGCGCGACGTGGGCGTGCCCATTGTCGAGTCGCTCTACCCGGATGGGGCGCCCTCGCGCATTCCCATCATCGCGGTGACGGGCACCAACGGGAAGACGACCGTTACCCGGCTGGTGGCGCACATGTTCGAGACGGCGCGCTCGTGCGTGGGCATGACGAGCACCGACGGCACGTACATCCGCGGCGAGCGCATCCTCGAGGGGGACTGCTCGGGCCCGAGGAGCGCCCAGGCCGTGCTGCTGCACCCACGCGTGGAGGTGGCGGTGCTGGAGGTGGCGCGTGGCGGCATCCTGCGCGAGGGGCTCGGCTTCGATTGGTGCAGCGTGGGCATCGTCACCAACGTCAGCCCCGACCACCTGGGCATCAGCGGTGTCAACACGGTGGAGCAGCTGGCGCGGGTGAAGCAGGTCGTCATCGAGTCCGTGGCGGAGGACGGCTTCGGGGTGCTCAACGCGGAGGACCCGCTCGTGGCGGAGATGGCGGCGGCCTGCCGGGGCAAGGTCGTCTACTTCGCCCGCAACGCGGACAACCCCATCCTCCAGGCGCACCTGGCCCAGGGCGGCCGCGCCGTGTTCGTGGACAACGGCTCCATCGTCACGGCCCGGGACGGACGGCGCCAGCTCCTGGTGGACCTGGATAGGATCACCTTCACCGGAGGAGGCGCCATCCGCTTCCAGCTGGAGAACGCGCTGGCGGCCACCGCGGCGGCCTGGGCGCAGGGACTCAACCCCGCGCTCATCGTCCGGGCGCTCACCACCTTCCGCTCGGACCACCGCATGGCGCCGGGACGCTTCAACGTGCTCGGGATGGCGGGGCGGCAGGTCATCCTCGACTACGGGCACAACGCGGCAGCCATGCGCGCGCTCGCCGATGCGCTGCCCCACGACGGCTCCCGCCGCACGGTGATGGTGATTGGCCTGCCCGGAGACCGGCGCGACGAGGACCTCCTCGCCACCGTCCAGGCCTCGCTCCCCGTCGTGGACGAGTACGTGCTCCATGACCTGAAGAACCGCCGCGGGCGCGCGGAGCTGGAGGTTCCCCAGCTGATGCGCAGCTGCCTGGGCCCGGACACGCCCCACCACTTCACCGCGGATCAGCACGAGGGCATCATCCGCGGCTTCCAGCTCACCCGGCCCGGAGACCGGCTGGTCATCATCGCGGACGAGGTGGACGCGGCGCTGCGGGTTCTGGAGGCGCTCGCCGACGTGGAGGTGGGCGAGGCCGGCGCGTGCGAGGCCCCCGTGTCGCGCAGCTACGAATAGGAGGCGCGCACCCGGATGCTCACCCTCCTCCGCAACGGAGTGCTCCTCACGCCGGCACCGGCGGCGGACGCGTCGGTGCTGCTCGTGGGCGAGCGCGTGGGCCGGCTGGGGGACGTGGACGAGGCCGCGCTGGCCGCGCTCGGACTGCCCTACGCGGTGGTGGACGCCCGGGGCGGCTTCATCCTCCCCGGCCTGGTGGATCCGCACGAGCACCTCATCGGCGCGGGCGGGGAGAAGGGCTTCGCCACCCGCAGGCCCGAGGTAAGCGTCGAGCAGTTGCTGCTCGCGGGAATCACCACCGTGGTGGGCTGCCTGGGCACGGATGGCGTCACGCGGCACCTGGGCGCGCTGGTGGGCAAGGTGCAGCAGCTCGTGGCCGAGGGCGTGAGCGCCTTCCTGTACACGGGCGGCTTCCACGTGCCCCCGCTCACGCTCACCGGCTCGGTGACGGAGGACCTGGTGCTCATCGAGCGCGTGCTCGGCGTGGGCGAGCTGGCCATCTCCGACGTGCGCTCCAGCCACCCCACGCTGGACGAGCTCGCGCGCGTGGTGTCCTCGGCGATGGTGGGCGGGCGCACCGCGGGCAAGGCGGGCGTGACGCACTTCCACGTCGGGCCGGGCCGCGGCCTGCTCAAGCCGCTGCATGCGCTGCTCGACAACTATGAAATCGTGCCGGAGTGCCTCTACATCACCCACGCCAACCGCAGCGACGAGCTGATGGACGACGCCATCGCCCTGTCGCGCCGGGGCGGCTACGTGGACGTGGACACGGTGGACCCCGGGATTGGCCGGTGGATCCGCTACTACCTGGAACACGGAGGAGCGGCCGAGCGGCTCACCGTGTCCTCGGATGCTCACACGGCGGGCGCGGAGCCGGCCCGGCTGCACCAGGAGCTCGTCTCCATGGTGCGCGAGCACGGGCTCCCGTTGGAGCAGGTACTACCTTTCTTCACGGCCAATCCCGCGGCGGCGCTGAAGCTGCGCGGCAAGGGCCGGCTCGCACCGGGCCTGGACGGTGACGTGGTGGTGCTGGACAGGCACTCGCTGGAGGTCGTCCACGTCGTCGCGCGAGGACGGTGGCGGGTGAGGGATGGGCGGCTGCTCGCGGGAGGGCAAGGAGACGAGGCATGAAGAAGCAGCCGGGGGAACTGCTGATCATCGGAGGGAGCGAGGACAAGGAATCCAACGAGGAGCAGGCAATCCTGCGGCAGGCGGCGAAGAAGGCGATGGCGGAGGGGGACGGGCACATGGTCCTGCTCACCGTGGCCACCATGGAGCCCGAGCAGACGGCGGAGACCTACCGCAAGGCCTTCTCCCGTCTGGGCGTGCAGCGCATGGAGGTGGTCGACATCCGCAACCGCGACCAGGCGTATGAGCAGGCCAACGTGGACAAGCTCACGGGCGCCTCGGTGCTGTTCTTCTCGGGCGGCGACCAGTTGCGCATCACCAGCCAGATGGGCGGCACCCCATTGCTCGAGCGCATCTTCGCGCTGCACCAGGAGGGGGTGGCCATCGTCGGCACCTCGGCGGGGGCGGCGGCCATGTCCGGGACGATGCTCTTCGGCGGCCCCAGCGCCGTCGTCGATGGCCGCAATCCCAGTCTGTCTTCCCTGGCCATGGCCCCGGGGCTCGGGCTGCTCCGGAGCGCCATCGTGGACTCGCATTTCTCCGAGCGCGGCCGCTTCGCGCGGTTGATGGCCGCCGTCGCGCAGAATCCTCGCAACCTCGGCATCGGCCTCGACGAGGACACCGCCATCCTCGTGCGGAACAACGACGAGGAATTCACCGTGCTCGGCTCGGGCGGCGTCTATGTCATTGATGGCCTGGGCATCCGCTACACCAGCCTCTCGGACATGCACACGCAGGGCATCCTCACCGTCCACGATGCGCGCGTGCATGTGCTGGCTCGCAATGATCGCTTCAGCCTGAAGGAGCGCAGGCCCCTGCCTCCTCTCCCGCTACCACCTCACGTGTGAGGGTTCTCGCGGCCGTGGATTGTCCACAAGTCCAATGCTGCACCGCGTGACGGGTACCTACCCTCATGTAACCCCTCTCGCAGTGAGGAAAGAACACATGAGGCACATCAAGGCGGTGTTGGTTGGCGCGGTGTCCGCGGCTCTGCTCTTTGGCGCGGGGTGCAGGGGCGGAAATCAGGGCACGGGCGGCGCGGGCGATCAGGGCGGCTCCACCACCACCCAAGGTGGTGGCTCGATGGATACGGGGAGCAACTCGGGTGGAGGTGACACCGGGTCGACGGGTGGCTCGGGAGGCTCGGGCCTGAGTGGCAACGGGAGTGGCGGCTCCGGCGCTGGCGGCAGCATGGGCGGCAGCGGAAGCACGGGCGGCTCGGGCGGCGACCTGGGTGGCAGCGGAAGCACGGGCGGCACGGGCGGCGATCTGGGCGGCAGCGGCGGCTCGGGCAGCGACGTGGGCGGCTCGGGCGGCGATCTGGGCGGCAGCGGCGGCTCGGGCAGCGACGTGGGCGGCTCGGGCGGCGATCTGGGTGGCAGCGGCGGCTCGGGCAGCATGGGCGGTGACGTGGGCGGCTCCGGCTCCGGCGACATCGGTGGCAGCGGCTCGGGCTCCGGCATGGGCGGCACAGGCTCTACGGGTACCGACGTGGGCGGCGGCTCGGGCTCCCAGACGGGCTCGGGCGGCAGCACCGGCCGTTAGCGACAAGGACTGACGCGCGCATCGAAGAGGTCTCCGGGGACCACGAGCCTCGGGGGCCTCTTCTTTCTCCTGTTGACCGGCCCGGGTCTCCACGACAATTGAGAGCAGGGGTCCCCGTCGGGACCCAATGGCTGGACCATGCTCATCGACACCTTGCTGGGCGATCTTCCCCGCTCCGTCTTCCTCCAGGAGCACTACCTTCAGCAGCCGCTCGCGCGGCGCTCCACGGCTGAGTCCCTGCGCGAGCTGGCGACCTGGGCCACGGCCGAGCGCCTCATCGAGCAGACCGGGTGCGACCTGCTGCTGGTCCGCGATGGCAAGGTGTGGTCCGGCCCGAGGCTCACCAGCGCCCGCGAGGTGCGCGCGCTCCATGAACAGGGATACTCGCTCGCCCTGAGGAACGCGGACCGGCATGACGCCGGCCTCGCCGAGCTGGGACGCAAGCTCTCGGGCGAGCTGCAGGGCACGGTCAACCTTCAGCTCTATTACACCCCGGCGGGCCACGGCAGCTTCGGGTGGCACTGCGATCCGGAGGAGGTCTTCATCTTCCAGACCGGGGGCTCCAAGCGCTACCAGCTGCGGCAGAACACGCTCAACCCGACGCCGCTCCTCGAAACCATCACCGACGCGCCGGACGTCTCGCGCGAGCGGACGCCCGTGCAGGAGTGCCAGCTGGAGGCTGGGGACTGGCTCTACATTCCCGGGGGCTACTGGCACAACGTGACGGCGCCGGAGCACGACGCCATCTCCATCTCCGTGGGCCTCATGCCCGCGACGCCCATCGACGTGTTGGACTTCCTGCGCTCGCAACTGCTGCGCTCGCGCGACTGGCAGCGGCGGTTGCCCATGCTGGGGCATGCCTCGCCGCTAGCGGACGCGGAGAAGATGGAGGCCTACCAGACGTTGTTCCGCGAGCTCGGGGACGAGCTGAAGCGGATGATGGAGGACCCGAGGCAGGTGCTCCGCTTCATGGCCGCCAGTGCCACCGCGGGCATGCGCTACAAGCGCTGAGCGCGCGTGCCTCCAGGTCTCAGGCCGGGGTGCTGGCGAATTCGAGGACGGCCCGGGTGAACTCCCGTGAATCGGTGACGAGCCAGTCGTGGCTACCGGCGCCGATGTACAGCCGGGCCCGCGGCAGGAGCGTGAGCAGCCGCTCCGCGCAGGACAGCGGCATGGTGTGGTCCCTGTGTCCCCACGCGAGCAGGGTGGGCATGCGCACCCGGGGCGCGCGGTGGAGCAGCGCCGCCAGGCTCCCCACCTTCACCTGGTGGAAGAAGGAGCGCGGGTGGCGGAGCACGTTGTAGAGGATGTGCCACCAGGCGCGCAGGTCGAGCCCCAGCTCGAGCAGTCCGTCGAGCATCCGCGCCGCCACCACGCGGGGAATGGAGCGCTTCCTCCGGGCGCCGATGGTGTCGGCGAGCACGAGCCTGTCCACGCTCGCGCCGTACCGGGCCGCCATGAGCAGCGCCACGCCTCCGCTGTTGGAGTGCCCCACCAGCAGCACGCGCCCGAGCCGCAGCTGCTCCACGAAGCGCGCCGTCCACCGCGCATAGGCCGAGAGCGTCCACGGCCGCCGCACCCGTGCCGAGCGCCCGGAGCCCGGCAGCTCCACGGTGAGGACGCGAAAGTGCCTCGCCAGCCTCCGGATGAGGGGCAGGTAGGTACGGCCTCGCACCAGCATGCTCGCGAGCAGCAGCAGCACGGGTCCTTCTCCGGCCTCGAGCACCCGGGCGCGCACGCCCTCCACCTCCACCCATCGCGCGGTGACGAGCGGCTGTCCTGGCCGCTTCAGTGGATTTTCCCCTCGGAGCCTCGCGCCTCGGCGCCGCGGCCGGGCCGAGGTGGCCTGGGCGGGGCCGGTGGCGCGAAGGTCCATGCGCACAACGTGCGCGGTGCGGCGTCACGGTGGAAGGGGGGCCTGGCTGCCAGGCGAGGCCCGTCTCCCACGGCCGGAGTGGGACACCGCCGCGGAGGCCGTCACGTGCCCTGGATGTCGGGCTCGTTCATGGGGCCGGCCACGGGGGTGTCCTCGCCCGCCATCTTGTCGAGCTCCATGCGCAGCTCCTTGAGGAACATCTCCTGGTCGCGCGCGTCCATGGCGCCGAGCACCCGCGAGGCCATCATCCGCATCACGCTGAGCTGGGCCTGGAAGGGGAGCTGGAAGAGCTGGTCGATGATGCGCGTCATGGACTCGTCCATGCCCTGCTGGGGCATGTCCAGGTTCATCATGCCCATGGGCATGCCGGTGCCCGTGTGCCGCTTCTCCGTCCCGGTGCCGTTGCCAAAGCCGTGCACCGGTGTGCCGCGCATGCTGGTTTCGACCTCTTGCTGGGAGATTTCCAGCGCGGCGGCGTCGCGTACGCTCATCGAGCCCTTGCGCTTGTCGATGTGCGTGTCGGGGGTGGTGGTGGTGGGGTTGATCTGGATATCGCTGTCCTTGTCGTACCGGGCCATGGGGTCACTCCTCGGGGTGGGGCCGGGCAAGGTGGACTCGAGTCCAGCCCCTTCCGCTGAGCTATGCAGGACCAGGGTCCGCACCCAGTCACGAGAGAGCGGCGGGGCCCCTGGATGCCCGCTAGCATCGGGTGCCTCGCTGCCCCCCGGCCGCGGGGACACGTGCAACCCGCCTCGGAAGGATTCACCTTTAGACACGTTATGAGCGCACGCGACGCCCTGGCCGTTCCCGCTGACGATTTCCAACTTCTCGTGGGCACCCTCCCTGAGCCGTTGCAGGCCGCGGTCCGGCAGTTGCCCCCCGGCGAGGTCCTCGAGGTGGTGATGGACCTGGGGCGCCCGCCCGAGGCCCGGCTCACCGGACGGGTGATGCGCCTGTCCGACTCGCCCATCACCCGCAAGGACCTGGAGCACGTGCTGGCGCAGGTGGGCACGGTGAGCGAGGACAACCGCGCCGGCATCGAGCGCACCCTCCACCGCGTCTCCGCCATCCGCAACCGGCAGGGCAAGGTGGTGGGCCTCACGTTGCGCGTGGGCCGCGCCATCTTCGGCACCATCGACATGCTCAAGGACCTCATCGCCAGCGGGCTCAACATCCTGCTGCTCGGCCGGCCCGGCGTGGGCAAGACGACGAAGCTGCGCGAGGTGGCGCGCGTGCTCTCGGATGACATCGGCAAGCGCGTGATGGTGGTGGACACCTCCAACGAGATTGGCGGGGACGGAGACATCCCCCACCCGGGCATCGGCGGCGCGCGGCGCATGCAGGTGTCGCGGCCGGACCGCCAGCACGACGTGATGATCGAGGCGGTGGAGAACCACATGCCCGAGGCCATCATCGTCGATGAGATTGGCACCTCGGCCGAGGCCTCCGCGGCGCGCACCATCGCCGAGCGCGGCGTGCAGCTGGTGGCCACGGCCCACGGCAACACGCTGGAGAACCTGGTGCTCAACCCCACGCTGTCGGACCTCGTCGGCGGCGTGCACACCGTCACGCTCAGCGACGAGGAGGCGCGGCGGCGCCGCACCCAGAAGACGATCAGCGAGCGCCGGGCCCCGCCCACCTTCGACGTGGTGGTGGAGATGGTGAGCCGCGACGAGGTGCTGGTGCACCGCGACACGGCCCAGGCGGTGGACCGGCTGCTGGCGGGCGAGAACGTGGGCGGCGAGCGGCGCCAGCTCGTCGAGGGCCAGATGGAGGTGAAGGAGGAGCCGGAGTCGGTGGCCCCCCTGCCGACGACCCGTCCCAGCCGTCCCATTCGGCCGGGGCGGGCCACTCCGCCCGGCCGGGCCGAGGCACCTTCGCACGAGCCCGTGTCCGCGGCGGCCCGGCGCGAGCCCGGCCTGCGCCAGGGCACCACTCGCATCTACGCCCACGCGGCCAGCCGGGACTTGCTCGAGCGAGTGCTGCGCGACATCGGCGCGGACGCGCGCGTGGTGGGCCGCCTGGAGAACGCGGACGTCGTCCTCACGCTGCGCTCGCGCGCCAATGATCCGAAGCTGCGCAAAATCGCCGAGAAGACGGGAGCGCGCGTGCTGGCCATCAAGCGCAACAGCTCGTCGGAGATGCGGCGGGTGCTGCGCGACATCTTCCTCATCGCCGAGGGCGTGGACGAGGAGCAGGTGCGCGAGGCGGTGCTCGAGGCCGAGCACGCCATCCAGCGCGTGCTGAGCGAGAGCGTGGTGGTGCCCCTGGCCCCGAGGCCGCCGCGGTTGCGCAAGCTGCAGCACCGGCTCGTCTCGCGCTACCACCTGGAGACGGTGAGCCACGGCAGCGAGCCGCAGCGCCACCTCATCATCTACCCGCTCGGCGCGCTGGTGGACATGCCGCGGGGCCACGACCACGAGCTGGAAGCGGAAGAGGAAGGCGCGGGGGGCCTGGTCTGAGGCCGGCGCGCCCTCCGGGGTAGGACGGGCCGTCAGGAGCCCATGTGGGGCTGATCGCCCTTCTGCTCCTTCGGCCGCTCCTCGCGTGGCTGCGTGGACTCGCGAGCCGCCGGCCTGTCCTCCATGGGCCGCACGCGCACGCGGTTGTGGACGTCGTGCACCCCGCGCACCTGGGCGGCGATGTCCTCGATGGTGCGCTTCTCCCAGCGCTTCTCCACCGCGCCGCTCAGCGTCACCTCGCCATTGCTGACGGTGACCTCCACGTTGCCCACGTCGACGGGGCCGTCCATGAGGAGCTCGCACACCTCCTCGCGGATGCGGTCGTCCGAGCGCTGGTAGCCCCGCGGCGGCCGCCCAGGGCCCTGCCCGCGCCGGGCTTCCATCTGGTCCAGCTTCTCGTCGTAGCTGCGGATGCGCTCGCCGCGCTGGTAGGCGCCGAGCCCGGCGTAGCCGCCCTGGTTGTAGCCGCGCTCGACGCCGTACGGGCCAATGCCCGGACGGCCCGGCTCGCCCCGGCGGGTGCCCTCGTCACGCACCGGGCGCTCCATGCGGCGCGCGCGCACGGGGTAGCGGGACTGCTCGCCGTAGAGGTCTTCATCTCGCTGTGCCATTCGTGGACTCCTCTCCTGTCGGATGCGTGGAGCGCCGCCTCACTGCAGCGTCCGGCCCTGCTGCTGCGAGCCCCGGTCCTCGCCCCGCCGCTCCTCCTGCTGCTGCTCGCGGGCGACGCGGATTTCGTTGTGCACGTCCTTCACCCCGAGGACGTCCTCGCACAGGTCCTCGATGGCGCGCTTCTCGTCGCGGCTCTTCACTGTGCCCGAGAGGGTGACCTCGCCCTTCTCCACGCGTACGTCCACGTCGTCGGCGTCCATCCACGCGCGCATGAGCCGCTCGCAGATGTCCTCGCGCATGCGGTCATCCGAGCGCTGGTAGTTGCGCGGCCCGCGGCCTTGCTGACGGCGGGGCAGCTCGGGGGACTGCTCGTAGTAGGGATACATCCCCTGCATGCCGCCGCGGCCGGCGCCATGGCCCATGTCGCGGTCCATGTCGCGTGTGGGGCTGGTGGAGTAGCCGGTGCGCGGGCGCGCCTCGATGAACGAGGACTGCACGCGGGGCGGCTGGTAGTCGTCGGCGCCGTAGCCGCGCGTGCCGAACGCGGTGTCGCGGCCCTGGTCCTGGCTCCAGCCCTCGCCCCAGCCGTAGCGGCGCATGTCCTCGGGGTCCCCCGAGGCGCCCAGGCCGTATTGGCCCGAGTGCCAGCGATCGGTGTCATAGGGCTGGGTGCGCGGGGTGCCGCGGGCGCCGTAGCGATTGAAGTCGCCCCGGGTCCGCTCGTGCGCCACCTCGCTCCAGAAGCCCTCGCCGAACTCCTCACCGGGGCCACCGGCGCGGCGCACGCCCGGCGCGCCCCTCATCAGGCCGTAGCGGTGGTACTCCTCGTCGCTGTCCTGGTCGAAGCGGCCGCGATCCTCGTCACCGCCGTACTCGTAGCCCCGGCCGTAGCGGCCGGCCTCCTGGTCGTTGAAGCCGCTGCCGCGCATGCCTCCGCCCCCGCCGAAGCGGCCCCGGTCCCGGTCCTCCTCGCGGTAGCCGAGGCCCGGCCCCCGGTCCTCGCCGCGCGTGTCGCGCGTGCGGCCCATGTCCCGCCCGCGCTCCGTGACGTCACGCCGGGTGCCGCGCTCCGGGTCCTGGCCCAGTCCCTGCCGCTCAAGTCCATGCCGCCGCCTGTCCGCCATCGCCGCCTCCTTGGGGTGTGGATCGCCCAGAGGGTCGTACCGGCTCGCACCCACGGCAAGGGGGCGCGGAGGCGTGGTTGGCCGGTTCTCCCTCCTCGAAGTTGGAGGGCTCCGCCCACTGCCGGACGGCTTCCGCGCGGGATATGTCGGGAGGTGAAATCCGAGGCCACTGATTGCAAGCCTCTGGCCCCGTCGGGAGGTGCGGGGTGTCTGCCTGGCGCGTTGGCTCGTGCACGCAACGCGAGCGGCGGCGCGCCCGGGCCGGCTCAGCCCGCCGAGCCCGGGGCCGCCGGGGAGCCGCCCTCCGCCGGGGTGGGGCGATGCGCCGACAGCACGGCGAGCTCCTGGGCCAGGCGTTGGATCTGCTTGCGCTGCTCGGCCACCTGGAGGCTCAAGCGGAAGATGAGCCAGAGCAGTCCGCCGCACGCGAACAGGAAGAGCGCCGAGGGCGGGTAGTAGATGCCCATCGCGCTGGCGAGCGCGTCGATGCCATTGCGCCAGAGCGCGAGCGAGGCCGTCACCACGGAGACCAGCAGCCAGCTGAAGGTGTGGTGCTCGGACGTGCGCCGGCGGCGCGCCGACATCAGCACGGCCAGGGCGAACGCGGCCGAGAAGGCGAGGACGATGAGGCTCGAACGAATCATGCTCACACCGCCCGGAAGCGCTCCATGAAGAGCGCGAAGGACACCTTGGCCATGTAGAAGGTCGACCGCCAGGCGGTGAGGGTGCTCTGCCCCGCGCGCCGCGCGCGCATCTTCACGGGCACCTCGACGATGGGCAGGCGCTGCCGTGACGCCATCAGCACGCTCTCCGGTTCCGGGTAGTCATGGGGGAAGTGGGTGGAGAAGTAGCGCATGGCCCGGGGGCCGAAGCCGCGGAAGCCCGAGGTCGGATCCGTCATCCGCTGGCGGCACAGCGACGACAGCAGTCGGGAGATGAGCCCGCTGCCCAGCCGCCGCAGCCACGTGGAGCGGAAGCTGCTCATCCCGGCGAAGCGGCTGCCCACCACCAGCTCCGCGCCCTTCTCCAGCGCCTCGAGCAGCGCGGGGACGCTGTGCGGATCATGCTGTCCGTCCCCGTCCATGCGCAGCGCGCGCGAGTAGCCGTGGCGCAGCGCGTACAGCAGGCCGGTGGACTCGGCCGCCGCCACCCCGAGGTTGATGGGGTGACGGAGGACGTGGGCCCCCGCCTCCCGCGCTCGCTCGGAGGTCCGGTCGCGCGAGCCGTCGTCCACTACGGCCACGTCCACGCCGGGCAATTCCCGGTGCAGCTCCGTCACGACGTCCGCGATGCAGGCCTCTTCGTTGTAGGCCAGCAGGATGATGAGGGTCCCTGCCATGGCCCCCTTGTCGCCGAGAAATCCTCCTCGGGCAATAGAGGGAAGGAGCTCGGACGCTCGGACACTCTGTGCGTGAAGATGCGACACACCCTCCGCTCTGGTATACGGCGCGGCCGTTGGAAACCATCGACGCGAAGCCTCGAGGGCTCGGGGCGCTGTTGTTGCTCGTGCTCCTGTGGCTGCTGCCTGGAGCGCTGGCGGGCGTGCTGCGGGCGGCGCTGGGACTGCCCCTCTGGGTGGGAGCGCTCGTGGGAGCCGGGGCGGTGGCCGGTATCACGTGGCGGGTGGTGTCGCGTGAGCGGCCGTGGCCCACGCATGCGCCGCTCGCGCTGCTGCAGGGGCTCTACCTGGCGGCCGTGGCGGGCCTGACGTGGCGGATGCTGGGCATCCCGGCCATGGGAGGCCTGGTCTCGGTGGGAGGAGGGGACGCGGGCAACCACGCGGCGCTGCGGGCCGACTTCGTCTCCCATGTGCCCGGGGCCTACCAGGGCTTCACCTTCTTCCACACGGTGACGTACGGGCTGGAGCGGCTCCTCGGCCTGGACACCTTCACCAGCTTCCGCGCCGGCTTCTACCTCGTGCCCGCGGTGCTCGCGGTGGCGCTCGCCGCCGGCCTCGAGTGCGCCGCCGGGCGGCTGTGGCGCTCGGGCCGTGCGCTGGTGGCGGCGCAGGCGGGGTTGCTCGTGGCCACGGCCGCGGTGTGGCCCTTCCTGCTGCTGCGCTTACTGCACTACCACCAGGCGGATGGCTTCTATCCCCATCTCTTCGGGCTGGTGCCGCTCGTGCTGGCGTGGCTCGCCTATGGCCTGCCCCGGTCGGTGTGGAGCCGGTGCGCGGCGCTCGCCGTCTTCACGGTGTTCTACCGGTACACCTACGGGCTGAACCTCGCGGACTTCCTCGTCACCTGCGGGGTGCTCGTCGCGGTGGAGGGCACCCGCTTGTCCGGCCCGAGGTACCGCTGGGGAGCGTGGCTGGTGGGGCTGGGGCTGCTCGGTGCCGCCGCGTTCGCGTACTGGCGGCTGCTGCCCCTGGCGCACCTGTCCGGCGGTCTGGTGCCCCACTCGCACGAGCGCGCCCTGCGGGTGCAGGGCTGGACGGTGGTGGCGCTGCTCGCCGTGCGCTGGCTTTCCCCGCGCGAGGAGTCCGTGGAGCGGCGGTTGCTCGACTTCGCCGTGCTGTTCGGCGGCGTCAACGCGCTCGTCCAGTGGGCCTACCTGCGCGCGGGGCTGCCCATCGACTACTACTTCCTCAAGTACGGCCTGCACGGCGTGGTGCTGCTGCTGTGCGCCTTCCTGCTCGCCGCCAGCTGCCGCGTGGGCGCGCTCTTCCAGACGGGCCTGCCGCGCGCGCGGCGCTGGGACATGGCGCTGGCGGTGCTCGTCGCCCTCGGGCTCACCGAGGTGACGCGCGGGTGGGGCCGGGCCTACAAGGCCTACGAGCCGAGCTACTGGGAGCGCGTGAGGGGCGAGCCTCCCTTCCAGGGGATGGAGCCGCTGGAGGACCGGGGTGCCACCGCACTCATCCGCCAGGTGCTGCGCGACGGGGACAAGCACTTCGGGGGATTGTTGAGCCCCTCGTGGCCTCGGGTGAATTTCACCAACGTCGCGCTGGGCTGGGTGCCCGAGGACTGGGGCACCGCCAACGGGCACTGGCCCCTCTTCAGCCAGGGCAGGGTGCGTCAGGGCCCGGGCCTGTGCGTCTTCTGGGAAGCCTCGCCGGATGACTGGGCGCGTTACCAGCAGGTCTCCGCGGACAACCAGTCGCCCCTGGTGGACACCGTCCGCGCGCTCCAGGCCCGGCCCGACACGGTGTGCCGGGACTACGCCGCGCCCTGGGTGTCGAGCGGCTCGCGGACGCTCTGCTACCGCTGCGACTGACGCGCGAATCTTGCGTGCAACTCTGGGGGCGGGGACGTGCTTGCGAGCCGAGCCAGCTCGCGAACATCATCTCCCGCCATGTCCTCTCCTTCCTACGTCCACGGCACCAGCACCACCCCGCTGCTCGGGGAGACCATCGGTCAGAACCTGCGCCGCACCGTCGAGCGTTGTGGCGATCGCGAGGCGCTCGTCGTCGTCGCGCAGGGCTATCGCGCCACGTGGCGCCAGCTCTGGGAGCAGACGACGCGCGTGGCCCTGGGCCTGCTGGCCTTCGGCGTGGAGAAGGGGGACCGGGTGGGGCTCTGGTCCCCCAACCGCTTCGAGTGGGTGGTGGCCCAGTACGCCCTGGCCCGCATCGGCGCCATCCTGGTGAACCTCAACCCCGCCTACAAGACGGCCGAGCTGGAGTACTCGCTCCAGCAGTCCGGCACCAGCGTGCTGCTGCTCTCGCGCGGCTTCCGCCAGACGGACTACCGCAAGATGCTCGAGGAGGTGCGCCCGCGCTGCCCGGACCTGCGCGTGTCGCTGGTGCTCGACGAGGACTGGGAGCTGCTCTTGAAGAACGGCGCCCACGTGAGCGAGCGCACGCTCACGGACCGCGAGGCCTCGCTCCAGTTCGACGACGCCATCAACATCCAGTACACGTCCGGCACCACGGGCTTCCCCAAGGGCGCCACGCTCAGCCACCACAACGTCCTCAACAACGGCTTCTTCGTGGGCGAGGCGCTCAAGCTGGGCCAGGAGGACCGCGTCTGCATCCCCGTGCCCTTCTACCACTGCTTCGGCATGGTGATGGGCAACCTGGCCTGCACCTCGCACGGCTCGACGATGGTGATTCCGGGCGAGGCGTTCGAGCCGCTCGCGGTGATGCAGACGGTGGGTGCCGAGCGCTGCACCGCGCTCTACGGCGTGCCCACCATGTTCATCGCCGAGCTGGATCATCCGCGCTTCGGCGAGTTCGACTTCTCCTCGCTGCGCACCGGCATCATGGCCGGCTCGCCGTGCCCCACCGAGGTGATGAAGAAGGTGCAGTCGCGCATGAACATGCGTGAAGTCACCATCTGCTACGGGATGACGGAGACCTCGCCCGTGTCCACGCAGAGCTCGCTGGATGATCCGCTGGACAAGCGCGTGTCCACCGTGGGCCGGGTGCACCCGCATGTGGAGGTGAAGATTGTCGACCCGGGCACGGGCGCGGTGGTGCCGCGCGGCTCGCCCGGCGAGCTGTGCACGCGCGCCTACAGCGTGATGCTTGGCTACTGGAACAACCCCGAGGCCACGCGCAACTCCATCGACGCGGCCGGGTGGATGCACACCGGGGACCTCGCCACCATGGACGAGGACGGCTACGTGAAGATTGTCGGCCGCATCAAGGACATGATCATCCGCGGCGGCGAGAACGTGTACCCGCGCGAGATTGAAGAGTTCCTCCACACGCACCCGGCCGTCAGCGAGGCGCAGGTGATTGGGGTGCCCAGCGAGAAGTACGGCGAAGAGGTGATGGCCTGGGTGAAGACGAAGCCCGGCGCCCGCCTCACCCAGGAGGAGCTCGTCGCCTTCTGCACGGGCCGCATCTCCACCTTCAAGATTCCCCGCTACTGGAAGTTCGTGGAGGAGTTCCCGATGACGGTGACTGGAAAAATCCAGAAGTTCCGGATGCGGGAGGTGGCGGTGGTGGAGTTGGGATTGGAGGGCGCGGCGGCGATTCGCACGGCCTGAGGCGCGGGGCGGGGGTTTTGCTGTCTAATGACAATCCCCCCTTGTCCCGCGGGCAGGCGAGCCGCCGCCGGACATGTCCCCAGGAGCCTCCGCATGACTCCCTCCGCCGTGCCCGCCCCCGGGCTGGAGCAACTGCTGAGCTTCACCACCCCCATGGACACCTGCCGCGGCATGTTCTTCAACGGGCTGCTCGAAGCCGTGCGCACGCTCGGCGGTGACGAGGCCCGGGCGAAGTGCTTCACGGCCGCCGGGGAGAAGCGCTTCGTGGACTTCTTCAGCTACCCGGTGGCGGACTTCCTCCAGGGCGTCTTCACGGCCGCGGAGCTGCTCGGCCCGGAGCATGGGGGACGCGACGCCGTGCTGCGCCAGCTGGGGCGGCGCGCCACCGAGGACTTCCTCCACTCCACCGTGGGCAAGACGATGCTGGCGCTCGCGGGCCCGGAGCCCTTCCGGTTGCTGTCGAGCTTCCCCAGCGCGTACCGGGCCTCGTTGAGTTACGGCGAGCGCTCCGTGGCGCGGGTGGGCGAGCAGCGGGCGCGGCTGATGGTGCGCCGGGACTTCCTGCCCGTGGCGTACAACGAGGGCGTGCTGATCGCCGCGATGGAGCAGTCCACGGCCCGGGAGCTCCACGTGGAGGGGCACCGCCTGGCGCCGCTCGACGTGGACTACGAGCTCCGCTGGGCCTGAAGCCCCGCGTCGCACGGGCCGGAAGGGGAGGCAGCGCCCGCCGGACTCCTCGCTCGTGGCCAGCACCCCATATCGGTTGCCTGCCTGCCCCCCGCCGTGGAGACATAATCGACCCGCCTCACCCGTTGCGTGGAGATGGAGCCCCAGCTCGAGGGAGGGGAGGAGAGGATGCGATGGGAGTGAAGCTGGTGCTGGCGGGGTGGTACGGAGGCGAGTCGCTCTTCTCGGCGCCCGAGGCCCCCCGGCCGTGGCTGCGGCGGGTGGAGGGCTGGGTGCGAGAGGCCGCGGAGGAGTTGCTGGAGAGCTCGCGCACGGTGGAGGGCCCGCAGGGTCCCATCCTGTTCCTGCGCCTGCACCCGGCCGCCGAGGAGGTGGCGGTGGTCGCCGCCGGGCAGGGGCGTGTGGTGGTGCTCGGCAATACCTCCATGGTGGGGCCCGGCTATCACCGCTACCTGTGCGATCTGCTCCATGCGCTGGGCGACGCGCTCCAGGTGGACTGGGCGGACCCGGCGCTCACCGTGGCGGGAGTGGGGGACCCCACGGGGTATTTCCACACGGGAGATCCGAGCGGCATCGCCCCGAGCATGCTCGCCTGGCTGAAGGAGATGGCGGGCCGGGTGCTGGACTTCCGCAAGCAGGGCCACTCGGGGGCGACGCTCTCGATGCGGGTGGGGCACGGCTTCCAGTACCCGGGCGCGCTGCTGACGCCGCTGGGCCCGCGGGACGAGTCGTGGCTGCGCGCGGTGCACGAGGAGCCACGGCGGGGCCAGGACATCTTCCCGTGGTGGGAGCCGGGATTGGGGGCCGCGACGAAGCTGGGCCGGGCGCTCAGCCGCATCTGGACGGAGATGGTGTGGCGGCCGCCGCTGCTCGAGGAGGAGCGTCACCTGTTCCGGGACGTGGCGAGGCTGCTGGAGACGGCGTGGCGGGAGCAGCCGGAGCTGGCCTATCCGTGGCGCGAGTGGCAGCAGGTATTGGGTTACCTGGGCGTGGGGGGCACGTTGGCGGAGGAGGTGTCGCGGCGCGCGGTGGAGGCGCCGTCGGGGCCGCTGCTCGGCTACCGGCGCGGGGAGGTGCAGGTGACGCTGCCGGAGGGATGGGAGATCCGGATTCCCGGCTCGCTGGCGGAGACACAGCTGGCGGACGGGACTTGGGTGGCGAGGGACCACCGGCGCAGCGTGCGTTTCGTGCCATTGCAGGACGTGAGAGGGATTGCGCCGGGGCCCGACGAGGAGATGCCGTACGAGTTCCAGTACCAGGGCGAGCGGGTGAGTGGACGGGCGACGCTGCACGTGGAGCCGGGGGAGTGCCGGCTCACGGCGCTGTGCGAGTCCGGGACGCACCGGGCGCTGTGCGTGGTGAGCTTCGATGACCCGGAGGAGCAGGACTGGGCGCTGGGGACGTGGCGCTCGCTGGACCACGCCGCCGCGGCGTGACGGTGCTGAGGGTCATTCCGGAAGATCACCTCCGTGTACCTTGGCTACGCGGGCGGGCTGTGGCACACCACGGCCACATCCATGCTCACCGGCGAACTTCGCAACCAAATTGAACGCATCTGGGACGCCTTCTGGTCCGGCGGCATCTCCAATCCCCTCGAAATCATCGAGCAGATCACCTACCTGCTCTTCCTGCGCCGGCTGGACGACCTGCAGACGCTGGAGGAGAACAAGGTCGCCCGCCTCAAGCGCCCCTTGGAGCGCCGTTACTTTACCGGTGAGTTGCGTACGGTCGCTCAGCCGACCCTGAATATCAAGCAGTTGTCCGAGACGCCTGTTGTGCTGCCGCCGATTGAGCTGCAGCGCGAGTTCGAACGCCGCGTCGCGGCTGTGGAGAAGTTGAAATCGGCTCAGCGAGCTTCGTTGGTAGAGATGGATGTACTCTTTGCCGTCCTCCAACACCGTGCCTTTCGGGGAGAGTTGTGACCGCACTCCCTCCAACAGTGCTTCACTCCAAGAAAGGCTGCACGTCTGGCTATAGCCTGCTTGCGCCAGTCCTTGTCCTTTTGCTGTTGGCCTGCGGGAGTACGCGCTACGTCACTCCCCCTCACGCCGAGGAACTCCCCGACTTCGTGCTCCTCATAAGGCAAGAACCGGATGGCCGAGTGAGCCACTCTTGGCAGCGTGCTACCGAACTCGATTTCTCGCCGGATGTCCATTCATTCAGTAATGGCAGCGAGGCTGGACGCATCGTGCTCGCTTCACGTCGTCCCAGGGATTGCGACCAGGAGCAGATCGAGTGCGTCCAGGACTGCATGAAGCGCAGGCTCCCTTCCCATCAGAGTCACATCACACGTGCGGACGGCAGCAAGAAGAGATTCTGCGAGAGAGAATGCTTGGATGAATACCAGGATTGCTTGGAGCTGCAGAAGGCGCGTGGCCTGCAATTCACCGCGGTGGATGACGCGGTCGAATGGCTCAAGCGGAACCGCGAGCAGCTCCTCGTTGGCACGATCGTCGTCATCGCTGGCGTCGCATTCGTGACCATTTCCGCAGGTGCGGGAGCCGTCGTCCTGGCACCCGTGGTGCTCGTCGCAGGTTGAAAGAGGGGCGCGCCCTTCGGCGCGCCGGAGTACATGATGAACCCCGATCTCATCACGAGCACCCTGAGCCAGCTTCATGCGGTGGAGCGGTATGCATCCACCTCGGAGCAACACGCCGCGCTCGAGAATTCCAGGCTCACACTCCACTTCATCATGGGAAGAGGGGACACAGGTGCGTTCTCGGATTATCTCAAGAACTTCAACACGCATCTGCCTCCCGTTCTCTCTTTCGCGACGAAGGAAGAAGCCGATACCTGGCTGCGCAATCACCCCGCCCCGCCCCACGGAGCCACCATCGGGGCAGCGGGTGCTCGCTACTCTCTCTCGTATTTGCGCGAGCTCGACCACCGGAAGTTGCTTCGTCTTCCCTCGGAAGAAGAGTATGCGCGAATGGAGGAGGCCGGGGAGGAGACTGAAGAAGAGGCGGCAGAGGAAGTGTTGAGCCCTCCCCATCCGAGCCACGGCACGCGGTTCAGCTTCTTCGACTTCTTCAATTGGACCTGCTTCCACCTCTACGAGATGGAGAAGCGTATGTCGTCCCCCGAGGAACTCGAGGCCATGAGGGCCGCCAAGATCGCCTTTAATTTCGTGATGGAGGTGGGCGAGTACCATGGCTTCGAAGAGTACCGGGAGACCGTCCACTCCTCCCGGACCTCGAGCCCCCTCCAGTCCTTCGCGAACCAGGGAGAGGCGGATGCATGGCTGGCGAAGCAACCCGAGCCCCCGCCTCCGGAGGTGGTCGCCATCGGTAACGAGCTCTACTCCGTGGGGTACAATCGTTTGAGGGCTCTGCGCGTGCTGATCCGCATCCCTACGCCACAGGAATTGAACACCGGAGCGCCGTGACATGAGCCACTTCGCCTTTCTCCAGTCCGAATGGCCCGCGTGGGCTTGCCCCGGTTACGTGGACAGTAGGGTTATGCTGCCAACTTTTGCGGTAAGGCCGCAAGCTCAAAATCCACGGGACTGACGTAGCCCAGCGAAGAGTGCCGCCGCTGGCGGTTGTAGAAGACCTCGATGTATTCGAAGAGGGCCAGCCGGGCCTGTTCGTGCGTGGCGAAGTCGGTGGTGTAGACGAGAGTGCCCCCTGACTCGTAAGCTGGGCCTGGGAGGCACTACTTGCCCGGGCTCTCCAGCGTGCGAGGAAGTGGCGAAGTGAGATGGACTGCGGTGATGACGGCCGTGGCAATGGCGTGTGCCGGGTGTACCCACGTGCAACGGCCAGAGTCTAGAATCTATGTCATTTCCGAGAGTACGGAGGGTGTCGGCACCTCGCTCGCGAGTGGGGGCTCTGGTCATGATTGCCAGAAAGAGCACGAGGAGTGTGTGGGAAGGTGCTGGAACAAAAAGAACTGGCCCTACCCCCACAACAAAGAACAAAGCGGATGGTACCTCGAGCGCTGCGAGCATGATTGCAGCCAGGAATTCGCAAAATGCGAAGAGGAACAGGAGGAAGCGGCGCGCAGCAGAGGAAAGAAGCTCGAGTTCTCGGGCATGAGTGAGGCGGCTGCGTGGATCCGGGAGCACAAGGCCGAGGTGGCGATTGGAACCGTAGTCGTTGTCGCCGGAGTCTCCTTCGTCCTCGCGACGGGTGGTGCTGGTGCGCTGGTTCTGGCTCCTCTTGCCCTTTAGTCTGGATACGACAATGAAATACAATCCGAACTTCGACGTCGACTCCGTGCTCGACCTCCTGCGCACCGTGAACGAGAAGTACCCAGAAGGCTCTCCGGAAGACGAAGCGCTCCGGATTGCGGCGGTGGCGCTGTTCTACGTCCGTGAAAAGCAGCGGCTGGAGGATTACCGCGAATTCTTTCGCTCGTTCTATACCCCCGCCATTGATTACATCGTCGTCGCTCAGACGTTCGCGACGAGAGAAGAGGCGGACGGCTGGCTTGCAAGTGGCAAGGCCCAAGAGGGCGAGCGGGTCAGGATCGCTGGCGAGGGCTTTCGAGTCATTCCCGAGCGCAAGGGGCCAGGATTGAGGTTTCTCCGGAGCCCCCTGCCGGAAGAGTTGATGAAGAAATATCCCCCAGAATCAGAGTGAGATGCTCCACGCCTCCTACCGCCTTCAGCCACCCGTGGCGGGCAGTTTCTCCGGGTGGAGCAGCGGCGAGGCGGGTGGTGTCCAGCGGCCCGTCGAGGCGTTCGTCCCGGCCGCCTCTCCGAGGAAGGTGTCCAGGAAGCTCGTGGTCGCCGCGGCCATGGCATCCCAGGCGGCCGCGGTGCGCGAGTCCGCGGAGGTCCTCTCGGCGAGGGCCGGGAGGCTCCGGACGGCGATGCCCAGGCTCGTGAAGTGCACGTGGCGCATCCCATCCACCTTGACGAGCCAGCGGTTGGCGCGGTCGAGCGAGCGGATCAACTCGTGGTCGGGCACCATGAACCGGTCTCCCACTTCATACAGGTGGAGCAGGGGAAGCTTCGCCTTCGCGGGGTTGAAGCTTTTCATGCGCTCGAGCTGGCCCTTGCCGGCCTTGCCTCCGATTCCCCCATCGAGGCTGACGAGCGCGGCGGCATCGGGATCCTTCATGGCCAGCAGCAGGGCCGAGCGCGCGCCGAAGCTGTGCGCGACGAGCCCATATTTCCCGGAGGCGCGCACCTGCGGCTGGGAGCGGAGCGCGCGCAGGGCGAAGGCGAGGTCCGCGGCCTGTTGCGTCGCCTGCGTGGGGATGTCCTGTTCGCCCTGCATGACACCGTCGAGCCTCGATTGAGAGGGGACGGTCGCGACCACGTAGCCGTGTGCGGCGAGGGCTTCAGCGAGGAAGGCCTGGTCATGCGCGGACTGGCCATTGCCCTGGGCCAGCAGGACGAGCGGGAAGCGTCCGGGAAGCGGGGCCGCGTTGAGCGAGGCGCGCATCTTCGTGGACAGGAAGGACGCGACCTCGTCGGGCTTCACGCCCGCGGCGAGGAAGGGAGAGGTGAACTCCGCGAGCGCCTCGCGCTCCATGGCCGGTTCCGCGGGCGCGAAGGCGAGCTCTCGGGTGGAGAGCAGGAAGTAGTCGCGGTACGTGAGCGGGGCGGTGCTGGACGCGGCCGGGTACCAGAGGGCGATCTGCAGGGGCCGCCCCTGGGGGAAGCGCGGGGAGGTACGTGAGGCGTCGGTGCGCTCGAGGACGCGGAACCCGACGGAGGCGCCGGGCTTCTCGGCCGCAGGAGCGGCGGCGCTGGCGGGGGCGGTGGCGAGCGCGCACACGAGCGCGAGGAGGACTGCACGGAGGCGCGAAGGGAAGCTCGTCATGCCGGCAGTGTATCTCGGCGCCAACGGCCAGGACGGGCGGGAGCGTGTTGAAGGCGCGCGAGCTCTCCTTCGAGTAGCCGCGCCGTCAGGGATGCGGCGGCACGGGGTTGGGGGGCTCCAGGGGGGCGCCCACCAGCTCCGGGTACTTCGCTCCCGTGGCGATGGGCCCCTGGTGCTTGAGCAGCTCCAGGGCCGCCTCCTGGAAGGCGCGCTCGTTGGGGGCCCTGGGCTGCCGCTTCGTCGGGAGCGGCGGGCCCGCGGGGATGGCGAGGGGCTCGCGTTGGGGAACGGGCCGCTGTGCCGGTGCGTCGGCGAGTGCCTCGGACAGGCTGCGGATGCCCTGGGCCCTGCGGTGCGACACCGAGGCCGAGTACCCATCCGGTCCCGTCCCGAACTTCTCGGCGAGCAGCTGCAGCCAGGACGTGTGGTCGACGTTGCCGTGGAAGGCCTTTCCCGGCTGCACCCAGGGCGAGACGAGCAACCCGGGAACGCGGGGCCCGGTCGTCTTGAAGCCTTCCGTGAACCTCGCGCCGGTGGGCACGGGGTTCTCGATGGGCAGGGGCGGCACGTGGTCGAAGAAGCCGCCGTGCTCGTCGTAGGTGTGGATGAACAGCGTCCGCGCCCACTTCTCCGGGTTGCTCGTGAGCGTCCTGTACACGTCGTACAGGAGCCGCTCGCCCTGGGCGACGCGGGCGAGCGGGTGGTTGCAGTTGGGCTGCGCGTCCGACCAGAAGAAGTCGAAGTAGCGCGGCTCGATGAAGATGACCTGGGGGGCCTCGTCCGCGGGTTCGGTCTGGAGATCGTGCTCGAGCTGGCTGAAGGGGCGGTACTTCATCCCCACCAGCTCCTGGAAGCGGCCGAACAGCAGGAAGAAGGGCGGCCCGTGGGTGTAGACGCGCCAGCGGACGTTGTGGGCGTTGAGCCAATCGAAGACATGCTCCCGGTGGGGGATGAGCCGCGAGCCCGTGTCGTCGATGAGCGTGGTGCCCGTGAAGGCCATGCAGCGGTTGGGCTGCGTGTCCGAGGGCAGTGGGCAGAACCAGCGATCACACACGGCGTATTGCCGGGCCAGGAAGGACGTCATCCAGGCCCCGTTCGAGTCGAAGTACCCCATGGGCGGTGGCTGCTCGGCGCGGTGCTGGGTGTAGTCGACGTAGGCCTCGACGAAGCCCGACATGCGGAACTTCTTGCCGCTCGGGCTCCGCGCGAGCTGCATGTTCACGTGGTGCCGGCTGTGCGGTGGGTCCCGGATGGCCGACGCCTCGTCCTCGATGAGGAAGGGCCGGTAGAAGCGCTGCTCGAAGAAGTTGGCGTAGCGCGGATTGGCGTCGGGCTCGCGCAGCCCGTCCACATCCCACTCGGGGTGCTCCAGCGACAGGTGCCCGAGCATGTGGTCGAAGGACCTGTTCTCCAGCATCAGGAAGACGATCGTCCGGATCTCATCGAGCGCGGCCATGGTGTTACCTCCGGCGGGTTACCTCGGGCATGAGAGCTGGAACTTGATGATCAACCGTCCATCCACCGCCTCGAGCGCGTCCTCGCAGCTCTCGCCCTCGTCGAGCGGGACGCGCAGCTTCCAGAGTCCCTGGGCGGGCTGTCCCTCGAAGCCCGGGGCACTGGCGAGCTCCCCTACCGTCTCGGAGACCTCGCCCTTGGTGATGACCAATGAGCGCGCGTTCATGTTCCGCACCTGCCCGATGCGCACGTTGGACGAGAGGTGGTTTTCATCGAGCTGGAAGGAGGACTCCAGGGCCCCCATCTGCGCCGAGCACGTGAAGTGGCTCTGTTGTCCGGCATCGACGATGCCGTACTCGAGCTCCTTGGGCGGGGAGAGCACCTCGTTCTCGGTGAGTTCCTTCTTGAGGCCGAAGACGCGGTAGGTCTCGATGTGGAAGCGCGTGGGCCCGCTGATGGTGACCTTCTGCGTGCCCGAGAGGCCCTTGGTGCCGAGAGACGGCACCAAGGGCGTGGACTGGATGTGGACGGGCCCGTTCGTCTCCCAGCGCAGGGTGACCTCGTCGCCAGGGCAGGCCACCGCGGGCGTCGCGGTGAATTGATAGATTTTCGGTTTGGGCAGGCAGCCGCTCGACAGCGTGGCGAGCAGCAGGCACACCAGCAGCCCCAACGGGCGCTTCTGGAGCCGGCTCCGGGGAACCTGTCTCGATGCCGCGCTCATACCTCTCCCTGGGCACATTGGAAAAACCAGGCGCCCCCCAGCATGAGCGAGCAGGCCCCCGGTTGTGACGAGGCACCGCCTCCAAGTCTCCTGTACCTGACAGGAGAGCGGCCGGGCCCATGCACCCCGGCTACCGGGCCGCGGTGGGCGGGGTGCGCTTCCACACCACGGTGCCGCCGCAAGTGACGCTGGAGTAGCAGCCGGCGCGAATCACATGGGTGCCGCCCCGGCCCGCGGGCACGGTGTACTTGAAGTAGGACGACAGGCCGCCGCAGGAGTCATCGTTGGAGGCGACCTGGGCGCCCGAGCCGTCATTCAGGCGCAGGTACGTGTCTCCATTGGCGCTGGCGCCGGTGAGGTTGCACGTGCCCACCTCGACCACGTCGCCCGCGTTGAGGGCGATGCTCTTGTTCACCGTGTTCTGCTGGGCGCTGCTGGTGTTGGTGGCGCTGTAGGTGAAGGCGTTGGCCGAGGGAGGAGGCGGGGGCGGCGGGGCCTTCGCGCCAAAGGGATCCGGGCACGCGTCGCTGCGCAGGGCGCACTGCGGGAGGCTGCTGCCCAGGTGGGCGATGATCTCCTGGATGGGCACGCCCCGGTTGGGACAGTTGGAGCAGTGGTGCAGCGACACCACCTGATGGTCGGTGTAGGCGAGCACCGGCGAGCCCGAGGAGCCTCCCTGCGTGTCCGCGTAGTAGCCCACGTCGTTGGGACCGCCGCTCAAACAGGCCGGCTCGTTGAGGCTGTACACCTCGGCGTAGCCCGAGGCATCGGCCGCGGCGCCCGAGGTGACGGCGATCTTCTTCCCCCACGCCACCGGGTGCTGGGGCACGTAGATGCGCTCGTCCACCACCGCGCCCGTGGGCCGCAGCTGGAGGAAGCCATAGGTGGGAGTGGGGTTGGTGGGCAGCCGCACCAGCGTGTAGTCCCTCGGGCCGTCCGTCTTCACCAGCGTGGCCCCCGTGGCCACCACCGTGCCCGGACATGCGCCCCACGAGCCGCAGCTCGTCGTGCACGTGGCGCCCTCGGCCATGAATTCGTAGGTGGTGTTGCGTGCGTCCGTATCCGTGGCGATGCAGTGGTTGTTCGTCAGCAGGTGGCCCTGGTTGCCCACGAGCCAGCCGGTGCACGCGCTGGTGCCGTTGATGAGCAGGCGCGCCACGGCCCGGCTGTGATTGTAGATGAGCGGCTCGCTCGTCTCGTAGCACCGCGCCTGGCCCGAGTCGTCTCCCCCGCACAGGGCCTCGGTCCGTAGGCCGGCGGCTCCCGGTTCCTGTTCGCCATGGCCGCGCGCGTACTTGTCGATGCGGTAGCCGTACTTGTCGAGCACGCCCTGGCGCTCGGCCATCGGGCTGTGCAGCTCGATGACGGCGGTGTCTCCGGGGATGGGGATGCCCCAGAAACCCTCGCGCGCGCCCGGGTGCGAGTTGTCATAGCGCCAGGAGCGTGCGCCATCCGGGGAGCGGACCAGCACGTAGTCCCCCTCCTCCAGCTCGAGCGTGGCGAAGTGGGGAGCGATGTACGAGGCCCCCGGGTGGTGGAGGCTTTCGGTGTGGAGCGCTCCATAGTGGGTGCGTGGCTCCCCCGTCGCATACGGATGGGGCGACTCGAGGCGGCGCTCCACCTCCTCGCCCACCTTCCCGAGCGCCTGCGAGGCGGGCCTCGCCGCGCATACCGGTCCGCGCTCCGCCACCGCATCCCTCGCGGTGGTCCCGAGCGCGAGGCTCACGGTGAGAGCTGCCAGTCGGAGGGAGGTCATCGGGCCTCACCCGGAGATGTCGAAGCTCTTCACCAGGCGGACCTCCTCGACGGTGATGGAGCCCCGGCCGACCCACGCGCCCGCCGTGGCCGAGCCGCTGGCACCCTGGCTGGTGACGGTGATGCGCGCCTGCACGCGCAGGTCGTGCGTGCCGGTGTCGATGTCGTCCAGGGCGAAGGAGACCGCGTGCAGGGCGAGCGCTCGCAGCAGGCGCCGCTGCTCCTCCCCGGTGAAGATGCACTCCTCGGCGACCACGGTGCCGTCACCGTCGTTGTCCGAGCAGCTCGTGGCGAGCATGTCGCCGTAGCGCGTCATCGCCTCCTGGGCGCTCTCGGTGAGCACGAGGGGCCCGGGGGCCACCGCGTTGCCGTCCACGAGCAGACGCAGCTCCAGCGTTCCCCGGGCCGGCGAGCCCTCCGCGGGGGTGCCGCGAGGGCGCGCGGGGGCGGGGGCTGTCGTATGCAGACCGGCCTCGAGTGCCACCACCATCACCAGGTTCTTGCGCTGCGGTGTCGTCAGGGAGGTGTGGAGCAGGTCCTTCCATTCGCCGCTGGCGGTCTGGTTGGTGGTGAGGGTGGACACGGGGGGCATCAGCACCAGCTCGCTGAGCCGCACGGTGTGCTTGGCGGATTGGGCCTGGCACACCCCGCTGGCGAGCAGGGCGCCCGTGGCCACCAGGGCGAGGAGCGACTTCATGGGGGACCTCGGTACAGGGTGGGAGTCGGCTGGAAGTTAGGAACGGGCAGGCAGGCGTCCAGCCCTCCCGGGAGTACAGGGAGTGCGTGTCTGCCATGACGGCCGCTGGATGGTTTTAAAGTGGGCGCCACGATGCCGGATGCGTTCACTCTCGCGGAATGGGGCCTGCCGGGGCTCTTCCTGGTGGCGGCGGTGGCCGGCTCGATTCTCCCCGCGCCCTCCGAGGCGGTGCTGGCGGCGCTCGTCTATGGCGGGGTGGCTCCGGCGCCGGCCGTGGCGGTGGCCACCGTGGGCAATGTGCTGGGAGCCCTCACGGTCTATGCGATGGGCCGGTGGGTGGCGCGCGGGGGGGGAGGCGCGGTGGGCCGCTGGGTGCAACGCCGCGCCGCCAGCGAGGGCCCCCGCCTGGCTCGGGCCCAGGAGCGGCTGGCCAGGTGGGGCTCCCCCCTGCTCGCACTCGCGTGGGTGCCCGTGGTGGGGGACGTGTTTGTGCTCGCCGCCGGCTTCGTGGGCGTGCGCTGGGCCCCCTTCGTCGGCTTCGTCACACTGGGGAAGGGGCTGCGCTACCTCTTCGTCGCATGGTCGGCCGCCGCCGCGGCCCATGCTGGAATTTCACCGTGAGGCTGCGAGACGGCGAGGGGCTTCCTGGACGAGAATGGGGCCGCCGTATCCCCCAATCGCCCGCCCGTCGCGGGCAGGAAGTCGCAGATGGAACAGTCCCCCTGCTTCAAGCGTGCCGGCCTCGGCTCCTGGCTGATGGCCCCGCTGCTGTCTCTCGTCCTCGCCGCCTGCGGTGAGGGCACTCCCGCGGACTCGCAGCAGCTCGCGGACGAAGACGTGTCCACCACGAGCGCCCCGCTCACCGACGTCCGGGTGCGGCTGATGGCCGCCAACATCACCAGCGGCAACGGCCAGAGCTACGATCCGGGTGAAGGCACCCGCATCTTCCAGGGCACGAAGCCGGACATCGTGATGATCCAGGAGTTCAACTTCGGCAACAACTCGGCGAGCGCCATCCGCGGCTTCGTCGACACCGCCTTCGGCACGAACTTCTATTACTACCGCGAGGGCGGGGCGCAGATTCCGAACGGCATCATCAGCCGCTACCCCATCCTCGCCGCGGGAGAGTGGGACGACACGCAGGTGACCAACCGGGACTTCGCCTGGGCGCGCATCGACATCCCTGGCCCCAAGGATCTCTGGGTGGTGAGCGTGCACCTGCTCACCTCGGGCAGCGGCGTGCGCAGCACCGAGGCCACCAACCTCACCAACCTCATCAAGGCCAACGTGCCCGCGGGGGACTACGTGGCCATCGGTGGCGACTTCAACTCCGACACCCGCACCGAGCCGCTCTTCAGCGCCTTCAGCCAGGTGGTGACCACGAGCGGCCCGTACCCGGCGGACCGGAACGGCAACGTCAACACCAACGCGGGCCGCAGCAAGCCGTACGACCACGTGCTGGTGAGCTCGGGGCTGCGCGCCTACCAGACGGCCACGGTCATCGGCGCCAGCTCGTTCAGCGCGGGCCTGGTGGTGGACACGCGCGTGTACTCGCCCATCTCGGAGATTTCTCCCGCGCAGTCGAGCGACAGCGGGGCGACGAACATGCAGCACATGGGCATCATCAAGGACTTCCTCATCCCCGATGACGGCACGACGCCCCCCCCCACGCCCTCGGGCAACGTGACGGTGGTGGCGCCCAATGGCGGCGAGGTCTGGGCGGCCGGCAGCACCCAGAACATCACCTGGACGGCGAGCAACACGAGCAACGTGAAGCTCGAGTACACGCTGGATGGGAGCACCTGGAACGTCATCTCCGCGAGCACTCCGGCGCTGGCGGGTGGCTACACGTGGACGGTGCCGTCCACGGCCAGCAGCACGGTGGCGAAGGTGCGGGTGAGCGACGCGGCCAACGCGACGAGCACCGACTCCAGCGACGCGGCCTTCTCCATCACCACCTCCACGCCCACGGACACGACGCCCGCCATCACCAAGGAGACGGAGAACAACGACACCGCGGCCACCGCCAACGCGCGGGTGGGGGAGAACCTCGCCGTGAGCGGCGGCCTCTCCTCGAGCACGGACGTGGACTGGTTCAAGTTCACGGTGACCACGCCCGGCACCGTCACGGTGTCGGTGACGATGCCCGGGACGGCGGACCTGGACTGGTACCTCTACACCTCGTCGGACGTGAACCAGTACGCGGCGCGCGGCTACACCGCGTCCAACCCGGAGGTGGGCTCCTACCAAGCCCCCGCCGCGGGCACCTACTACGTGAAGGTGGTGGGCTACGCGGGCGCGATGAGCAGCTACACGCTCAAGGTGACCGGCGCCGGCGTCGTCCAGCCGTAAGGCCCACGCAGGAGGCAGGAGCGCCCCCGCTGAGCACAGGGGGTCAGTGGGGGTGCTCCTCCACCTCGCCGTGGGTGTGCAGCTCGGAGGGCTCGAACTCCTCGCCCTCGGCCAGGGTGGGCTGGGCGGGGACGGCCCGCGTCTCCGGCGGCGTGGCCGGGTCACCCGGGCGGGGCGAGGGCCGGCCGTAGTCGCGCTCGTAGATGCGCACCACGGTGAGGAAGAAGGCGACGATGAGCGGCCCCAGCAGCAGGCCGATGGCGCCGAAGACGGCCAGGCCGCCGAGCAGCGAGAAGAAGACGATGGCGCCGTGCATCTGCATGCCGCGCTTGGCCAGCAGCGGCTTGACGACGTTGTCGGAGAGCCCCACCACGATGATGCCCCAGAGCGCCAGGAAGAGGGCGAAGCCGGGGTGGCCGGTGGCCAGCAGCAGCAGGGCGGCGGCGATGCACACCACGGCGGCGCCCACCGCGGGGATGAGGGCGAAGAAGAACGTCACCGCCGCGAAGAAGACGGGCACCGGCACCCGGGCGATGAGGTAGCCCGCGAAGGCCGCCAGCGCCTGCACGCCCGCGGTGAGGATGGTGGACACCAGCACCGACTTGGTGACGCGGCGGAACTCGGTGAACAGCTCCGTCGTCTGCCCGCGCTTGAGGGGGGACACGCTCTCCACCCACGTGACGAGCCGCTGGCCCTCCCTCAGCAGGAAGTAGAGCGCGATGAGCATCATCGCCGTCTGGAACACCGCCGTGCCCGTGGTGGCCACCACCCCGCCCACCGTCTGGGCCGCGCTGGCGCCCCGGGTGCTCAACTGCTCCTGCAGCGTCTGCCACACCCCGGCGCTCTCCGACTGGAAGCGGTCCAACATCCGCCCCGCGGGCCCCTGCAGCGGGCCGGGGACGTAGGCCAGCAGCCCCTGCAGCCCGCGCTGCTCCACGATGTTGGAGATGACGTTCACCCCCTCGATGACCTCCGAGACGATGAAGGCGGTGAGGGCGGCGAGCGGTGCCAGCAGGGCCAGGACGGTGCCCACGCAGATGAGGCCCGCCGACACCCCGTCATGCCCCCGGACGCGCCGTGTCAACCAGCGGTGCAGGCCCTGGAAGGCCCCGGCCAGCACCGCCGCCAGGAAGAAGGCCTCGAAGAAGGGCGAGGCAACCACCAGCACCAGGGCGATGGAGACGAGGATGAGCCCGACGAGGGTCCGCCGGGCGCTTTTCTCAGTGGCCATGGGGGCAGGATGTGGGTGCCCCCCGGAGGTCGGAAGGGGTGGGGGTTGCCTGCTCGACTGTGCTGCCCGAGTGCTCGGTTCTTGGGGAAGCAGGCAGGCCGGGTAGAGTGCGCGCCCCATGTCGCCCTTCGACTCGCCCCTCTTCCCCCTCTTCGTCGTCCAGGCGCTGTGCGCCCTCTTCCTCGCCATCACCTTCCTCCAGTCCGGCCTGGACAAGGTGCTCGACTGGAAGGGCAACCTGGGGTGGCTCACCGGACACTTCGCCAAGAGCCCCCTGCGCGGGGTGGTGCCGCTGATGCTGGCCTCCCTCACGGTGCTGGAGCTGGCCTCGGGCGCGGTGAGCGCCGTGGGGCTGGTGACCCTGGTGCTCACGGGCGGCGCGCGGGTGGCCATGTGGGGCGCGGCCCTCTCGGGGCTGTCCTTCGTGGCCCTCTTCTTCGGCCAGCGCATGGCCAAGGACTACGCGGGCGCCGGGGGCCTGGTGCCCTACTTCCTCGTGAGCCTCGTGGGCCTGCTCACCATGCGCGGCTGAGGGGGTCCGCCGGTGGGCACTCGCCCCGGACGCTGACGGGATACCCGGGGGCGCGGGCCGTAGTAGGCTTTCGCCCCGCCCATGGAACGCCTGCGCTTCTTCCTCAATGATCAGCCCGTCGAGGAGACGGGGCTCCCGCCCACCACCACCCTGCTGCGCTACCTGCGCGAGCGGGCGCACCTGACCGGCACGAAGGAGGGCTGCGCCGAGGGCGATTGCGGCGCCTGCTCCGTCGCGGTGCTGGAGCACGACGGCCAGGGGGCACCGGCCCTGCGCGCGGTGAACGCGTGCCTGGTGCTGCTGCCCATGGTGCAGGGCAAGCGCGTGTACACGGTGGAGGCACTCAAGGAGGGCGGGAAGTACCACGTCGTCCAGGAGACGCTGGCGCGCGAGCTGGGCTCGCAGTGCGGCTACTGCACCCCGGGCGTCACCATGGCGATGCTCGAGGCCTGCCACCGCCGCGACCTGGACGAGCCCTGGAAGCTGGACGCGCAGATGTGCGGCAACCTCTGCCGCTGCACCGGCTACCGGCCCATCCGCGAGGCCGCGAGCCAGGTGGCCGGCCTGCGTCCCCCGGACCGCTTCGCCCGCGCCCTCCAGGAGACGCAGCCCGAGCCCATGGACCTGGCCTACGAGGCCGGGGCCCAGCGCTTCTTCACCCCCGGCTCGCTCGAGGCCCTCTGGGACGTGCTGGACAAGCACCCCGAGGCGCGCTTCGTGGTGGGCGGCACGGACCTGTCGCTGGAGGTGACGAAGCGCTACGCCGAGCCGCCGCTGCTCGTGTCGCTGGAGGCGCTCTCCGCGCTGCGCGTGTTGGAGCCGCGCGGCGGAGGGCACCGCATCGGCGCCACGGTGTGGCTGACGGACCTGGAGGACTACTCGCGCGCCACGTGCCCGCCCCTGGAGCGGATGCTGCGCTACTTCGGCTCGCGGCAGATCAAGAACCGCGCGACGGTGGGCGGCAACCTGTGCACGGCCTCGCCCATTGGAGACATGGCGCCGGTGCTGCTCGCGCTGGGGGCCGAGGCGGTGCTGCGCTCGCGCGCGGGCGAGCGCCGGATGCCGCTGGAGGACTTCTTCCAGGGCTACCGGCGCACGGCGCTCGGGCGCGGCGAGGTGCTGGCGTACGTGGACATTCCGGCGCAGCCCCAGGGCGCTCGGGCGCTCTCGTACAAGGTGTCCAAGCGGCGCGAGCTGGACATCAGCGCCGTGTCCGCGGGCTTCCGCGTGGTGGTGGACGGGGAGGGGAAGGTGACGGAGGCACGGCTGGCCTACGGCGGCATGGCGGCGACGCCCGCGAGGGCCCGGCACACGGAGGCCGCGCTGGTGGGCCGGCCCTGGACGGAGGCCACGGTGGAGGAGGCCCTGGCCCGGCTGGACGAGGACTTCAAGCCGCTGTCCGACCATAGGGGCTCGGCCTGGTACCGCGCGCGGGTGGCGAAGAATCTCCTGCGCGGTTTCTTCCAAGAGACGCTCTCGGAGCCGAGGCCCCGGCTTACGCAGGGCCACACGGCCACGGTGCAGGTGAGGTAACCCGGATGAGCACGCTTCCTTCTACTTCCAATAGCACGCGCGCCTGGCAGCCCGCCGAGCCGGCTCGCACACCCCTGCACGCCCCGTCCCCGCACGAGAGCGGCCTCAAGCACACCAGCGGCGAGGCCCGCTACGTGGACGACCTGCCCGAGCCGCCGGGGATGTTGACGGGGCACCTCGTCACCTCGCCGCACGCGCACGCGCGCCTGGTGCGCAAGGACGCCTCGCGCGCCCGCGCCCTGCCGGGAGTCCACGCGGTGCTCTTCGCCGAGGACATTCCCGGGGAGAACCAGGTGGGCCCCGTCATCCACGACGAGCCGCTGATGGCCGAGGGCGAGGTGCACTTCCTCGGGCAGACGGTGGCGCTGGTGCTGGCGGAGAACGCCACGGTGGCCCGCAAGGCCGCCGCGCTGGTGGAGGTGGAGTACGAGCCGCTGCCCGCGCTGCTGTCGCTGAAGGCGGCGGTGGAGGCCGGCTCGTTCCTCACCGCGCCGCACGTCATCGGCCGGGGAGACGCGGACGCCGCGCTCGCCGCCGCGCCGCTGCGCCTCACGGGTGAGTGCTCGACGGGGGCGCAGGACCACTTCTACCTGGAGACGCAGGTGTCGCTGGCGGTGCCCGGCGAGGACGGCGCGGTGCACCTGTGGAGCTCCACGCAGCACCCGTCCGAGGTGCAGGCGATTGTCGCCGGGGTGCTGGGCGTGGGGCGGCACCAGGTGGTGGTGGAGGTGCCGCGCATGGGAGGCGGCTTCGGCGGCAAGGAGACGCAGGCGGCGCCCTTCGCGGCCATGGCGGCCCTGGGCGCGCACAAGCTGGGGCGGCCGGTGAAGGTGTGGCTCAACCGCGACCAGGACATGGCCTTCACGGGCAAGCGCCACCCCTTCTGGGGCCGCTACGAGGCCGGCTTCGACACCGAGGGGCGGCTGCTCGGGTTGAAGGTGGAGCTCGTCTCCGATGGCGGGTGGAGCACGGACCTGTCGCACGCCATCCTGGACCGGGCGCTCTTCCACCTGGACAACGCGTACTTCATCCCGGCCCTGCGCTTCTCCGGCCGGGTGGCGCGGACGAACCTGCCCTCGAATACGGCCTTCCGCGGCTTCGGCGGGCCCCAGGGCATGTACGTGATGGAGGAGGTGCTCAACCACGCCGCCGAGCGGCTCGGGTTGGACCCGGCCGTGGTGCGCGAGCGCAACTACTACCAGGACGCTCCGGCGAACCTCACCCCGTACGGGCAGGCCGTGGAGGGCAACCGCCTGCCGCGCATCCACGCGGAGCTGATGGCCTCCAGCGACTACGCCCGGCGCCGCGCGGAGATTGACGCCTTCAACGCCTCGTCGCGGTGGACGAAGCGGGGCCTGGGCTTCCAGCCGGTGAAGTTCGGCATCTCGTTCACCACGAGCTTCCTCAACCAGGCCGGCGCGCTGGTGGTGGTGTACACGGACGGCAGCGTGCAGCTCAATCACGGTGGCACCGAGATGGGGCAGGGCCTGCACACGAAGATGCGGGCCGTGTGCGCGCACGAGCTGGGCGTGCCTGCCGAGCGCGTGCGGGTGATGCACACCGCCACGGACAAGGTGCCGAACACCTCGGCGACGGCGGCCTCGAGCGGCTCGGACCTCAACGGCCAGGCGGTGAAGCATGCGTGCGAGGTGCTCCGGGACCGCTTGCGTCCGGTGGCCGCGCGGCTGCTGCAGCTCGAGCGCGGCGGAGAGGCGGACTCACTCGCCTTCACCGGGGGCCGGGTGTTCCTGCCCGCGCGTCCGGAGCGCTCGGTGACCTTCGCCGAGGTGGTGCATGCGGCCTACCTGGCGCAGGTGTCGCTGTCGGCCACGGGCTACTACCGCACGCCGGACATCTCGTACGACCGGGTGGCGGGGCGCGGCAAGCCCTTCCACTACTACGCGTTTGGCGCGGCCGTGGTGGAGGTGGAGGTGAGTGGCCTCACCGGGGAGCACCGGGTGCGCCGCGTGGACATCCTCCACGACGTGGGCACCTCGCTCGTGCCGAGCATCGACGTGGGTCAGGTGGAGGGCGGCTTCATCCAGGGCCTGGGGTGGCTCACGTGCGAGGAGGTGCTGTTCGACGCGAAGGGGCGGCTCCTCACGCACTCGCCGGACACGTACAAGATTCCGGCGGTGGGGGACGCGCCCGAGGACTTCCGCGTGGCCCTGCTGGAGCGCGCGCCGCAGGACAACTCCATCCACGGCAGCAAGGCGGTGGGAGAGCCGCCGCTCATGCTGGCCATCGGCGCGGTGACGGCGCTGCGGCACGCGGTGAGCGCCTTCGGGCCGCCGCGCGCGCCGGTGGAGCTGGCCTCGCCCGCCACGCCGGAGGCGATTCTGCGCGCGGTGGAGCTGGCCCGGGCCGCGCCGCGCTGAGGTGCCTCAGAACACCTTGCGCGGCTGGAAGAGGGCGTTGGAGAAGAGCAGCCCGGCGACGAGGGCCACGGCCACCATGAGCATGGAGAAGGCCGTGTCCACGCCGGCGAGTACGTCCCGGGCGAGCAGGGACTCCATGCTGCGGAACCCGATGCTCCCGGGCACCAGCAGCATGATGGCGGGCACCAGGGTGATGACGGCCGGGCGGTTGCGCACGCGGGAGATGAGGTTGGTGACGAGCCCCACGCTCAACGCTCCGAGGAACGCGCCGAGCTGCGGCCCCAGGACCTGGGTGCCCAGGCGCGAGCCCTCGTAGGCGAGCGTCCCGGCGACGGCGATCCACCCCCAGTCGCGGGGCCGGGCGCGGAAGAGCACGCTCACGGCGAACATCATCAGCACCAGCCCGAGGGGCTCCGTCCACCCGGGCAGCGCCGGAAGCGGACCGTGCCGGGCGGGCAGGGGGAACCACTCCGTCAGCCGGGTGCCGAGCGCCACGCCGAAACCGAGCTCCAGGAACACCAGCGCCGCGCCGGTGAGCCGGGAGGTGCCGGAGATGAGGTTGCGCGTGGCGAGCTCGTTGATGGCCAGCGTGAGGCTCAATCCGGGCAGCAGGACGATGAGGCCCGCGAGCGTGACGACCTGGATGGACAGGGGGCCCACGAGGCTCGCCGCCACCACCGCCAGGGCCGAGGAGAGCAGGGCCGCCACCGGCTCGAGCACCCAGACTGTCGAGGGCTGCCGCCGCGTCCACACATCCAACCCGCCGATGAGGAGGCTGATGAGCGCGGCCACGCCCATCTCCCGAAGGCCGCCGCCGAAGAGCCGCGCGCCTCCCGTGGCGGCCAGGGCCCAGCACAGCAGGTGCAGACCGTTGCCGTAGCGAGGGGGCTCGGCGAGGACGGCCTCCACGCGCTCGGCACCTTCCTCTGGGGAGAGCTCGCCGCGGATGACCGAGTCCGCCAGCGCATCGAGGCTCGCCAGGCGGCCGAGATCCATCTCCCCGGGCTCCACGCGGATGAGACAGGTCTGAAGGGCCTCGGGAGGGCCGAAGGAGGCGAAGATGGAGGTGGGCGTGGAGAAGAAGCGGGCCTCGAGCCCCAGCCGCTCGGACACGCGCCGCATCTGCTCCTCCAGCCAGTGGGCGGGAGTGCCATAGCGGTGCAGCGCCTGTCCGAGGCGCAGCGTGAACGCCACCGCCGGGCCAGGAGGCGGCGGCTGGAGCGCGACGAGCTGTTCTGCCGGGAGCACGAGGCGCACATGGCAGAGCCCCCCGGGCGAGTCAAACGAAGCCTTTGTCACTCCTGCTGCCCGCTCGCTTCATCTCCCGCGTCCCGGCAGGAGACCGACCGTCTCGGCCACGAGTCACGGTCCATGCGTCGAGGGGCACGAGTTCTCTCGGGGAGCCCGACTGGCGAGCAGCTTGCAGTCCGCCCGGAGAGCAGGCGGGCGCAGTTGCGGTTTCTCCAATAGTTGGTATTTTCCCAATGAGTGACGTTACATGTCCCCTCCGGGCAGGTGACGCGAAAAAGCGGATCCGGTTCATTCTGAACGAGGGATGGTTTCGCTTCAGCAAGCATGCTGAAGGCGAGATGGAGAAGGACGAACTCTCACCGGCAGATGTGGAGAACGTGCTCCGCGGAGGTGTGGTGCGAGAGCCGGAGTGGGAGAACGGGAGTTGGCGCTACCACGTCGAGACTTCGAAGATTCGCGTGGTCATCGCCTTTCGCGACGAGAGCACGCTCGTCGTGGTGACCGCAATGAGGAGGAACCGGTGAACGACAAGTGTCTGACGTGCGGCACGCCCATGAAGGGGACTCGGGAGAACATCAAGGACCACCTCCTTGGGCTCGACGGTGTCACTTTGAAAGGGGTGATGGTCTACCGGTGCCCCAAATGCGGCGAGCGTGAAGTGGAGATCTACAAAATCGCGGAGCTGCACCGCCGCCTGGCCATGACGGTGGCCCGGCGCCGGGAGAAGCTCGGCCCGAAGGAGATCCGCTTCCTGCGGAAGTACCTCGGGCTCTCCAGCAAGGACTTCGCGGACAAGATGGGCGTGGACAAGACGACCGTCTCCAAGTGGGAGCGCGTCGATGCTCCCGCCCCCATGGGGCAGCCCGCGGAGAGGCTCCTGCGCCTCATGGTGATGGTGGACAAGCCCATCGAGGAGTACCCGCTCGAGGAGACGGGGGTCGTCGAGGCGAAACCCGTCCGGATGGTCGCCGAGGGAAGCACGGGCCCCCAAGCATGGCGGATCCTTCCTGCCTCTTGACGAAAGCGCCGCTTCGCCATCGTCTTGCCCCCCATGAGTGACACCGCGCAGGGATTCATCGTGTTGGGGGCCGCCCGCACCAAGGTGCAGCGCTGGCTCGGGTCGCGCCGGTTGCCGGCCTTCCTCGCCGCCGGTCCGGGCAAGGCGCTGCGGCTGTGGCCCCAGATCGAGGGCGAGGCCGCCGAGGAGGCCGCGACGGCCCTCTCCCGCGAGCTGCCCAAGAGCCGCGTCCTCGTCGTCTCCTCGGGTCCGGACACCCTGCGGGTCAGCGTCCACGTGGACGGCACCTGTCCCGCGCGCGAGGAGGTCGCCCTGCGGATGCGCACCGCGAAGCAACTCTCCCAGGCCCACGCCGCCCTCCAGCGCGTGTCCACCGCGCTCGACTTCAAGGGCCACCGGCCCACGTTGCTGCGGGATGGGGACAGCCGCCCTGGTTTCCTCGCGCTCGCTGGCGTGAAGGAAGAGGACATCTCCGGCCTGTCGCATGCGCGGCTCGCGGAGGCCCGCCAGCACCCGGAGGCTCCCGAGGCCTCGCGCTTCCAGGATTTCGCCTTCGTGGACGAGCAGGGGAAGGCCACCTCCTTCTTCCCTGGCGCCTCGGGCCCGGAGTCCTGACCCCCCGGTCCGGGCGAACGGTGGATAGAGCAAGGCCGGGCGAGGCGTTCGTGCGCCCCGTCCGGCCTCGTGCGCTCCGTTCCAGGCCCCCGCTCAGGGGGCGCTTGGCTCAGTGGACGGAGGTGTAGTCATTGAGCGGCGGCAGCGGCGGGATGGTGCCCCGCTCGTTCTCGCTCTCGGAGGAGGCGGAGGCCTGGAACTCCTCGTCCTGGCCGCTCACGTCCTCGTCGTGGCCCGACAGCTTGCTCTCGAGCTGATCCCCGAGCGTGGAGATCTGCTCGCGCACCTTGCTCTTGGCGGGCTCGATGAGCTGGCGCTCGCGCTCGGTCACCGGGATGAGGCTGGCGAACAGCGCGCCGATCGCCAGGCCGCCGATGGCCAGCAGCACCGGGTTCTCGGACACCGTGCCGTACCAGTCCGTGGCCTTGTGGGTGATGACGTCGCGGTCCGGAATGCGCTCACGCAGCCCGTGGGTCTTGTCCATGGCCCGGTCCACCAGCCCGCTGGCGCGATCCTTCAGCTCCGCGGCCTTGTCCTTCGCCATGTCCATGACGTCCGAGGCGCGCTCCTTCAGGTGGGTGTCCCCGGCGCTCACGCCCACGTCCGTGCTGGTGCGCACGCCGACGTCACTGCTCATGCCCCGGATATCCCCGGTGGGCCGCATCAGGCCGCCATCGGGCGCCGGCACGAGCGGCGGGGCCTCCAGGTCATACTCGCTGTACATCCGGCCGCGCGGGCCCGAGGCCAGACTCGACCGCTCGCGCACGTCGAAGGCCTTGCGCATCAGCAGCGAGCCCACGCCCGCGCCGAGGATGGCCCCCAGCATGCTCCAGCCCTTGGGCGTATCCGCCCGCTCCGTGACTTCATGAGTCCTGCGCATCACCGCCTCCTTGGCTTGTGTCTTGAGTTCGTCTGCCTTTTCCGTGACCCGTTCCCGGGCCTGCTCCTTGAGCTCCGTGACCTTCTCCGAGGCGAGCGCCTTGATGTGCTCTGGCTCCATGCGGCGGGCCAGCTCATCGGCGAGCTCGCTCATGCGTGCCCGTGCATCTGAGATTTCACGGATTGGAACGTCCTGCTCGCCCATTGCCCGTCCTCCTTGAGGGTTTGAATCGTCTTGGTGGGTGCGTGGAACTCCTTGATGCGTTTGATGCCCGCGAAGGCCACGCCCGCGCCGATCGCCAGGAACAGCACCGTGACGATGAGCGCCGCGGCCCAGAAGGGCATCACCAGCGCCAGCGCGGCACAGGCGAAGAGCATGAAGGCGATGCCGCCGATGAGCAGCAGCACGCCGCCCACGCCCACCATGGCGCCGCCGGCCTTGAACTTCGTCATCTCCTGGCTCAGCTCGGTCTTCGCCAGGGTGATCTCCGCGCTGATGAGCCGTTTGCCCTGGTCGAAGAACTCGCCCAGGAGCGAGCCGAACGCACGGTCCGGCATGCCGTCGCCGGGGACGGTGCGGCCTTCGTAGTCATAACCGCCGCGAGTGTTGGGATTGCCCGGTTGCATCGTGTCCTCCCTATTCCTTCAGGATACGGGCGGCGAGGAACCCCAGGGCGACGCAGCCAGCGAAGAACGGCGCGGGCTTCTCGCGGATGAACTGCCTGGCGTCCTGCATCAGCTCCTCGGTGGAGCCGTTCTCGATGCGGTCCGAGACCTTGCGGATGTAGCCCACGGCGCCGTTGAGCACCTGCTGCGAGAAGCCATCCGAGTTCTGCGAGGCGTTCTCGAGCGTGGAGACGAAGCCCTGCAGGCCCTTGATGAGGTCGTCCTTGCGCGAGTCCACCTGGTGGTAGACGCGATCCCGCGTCACGCTGGTGACGCGCTTCACCTGCTCCTTGCCCTGGGCCGCGAAGCCGGTGTCCGAGCCCTGTGTCGAAACATCACTCGTTCCGATATTGGGACTGGCGCCGGTAAAGCTGGAACCCTGGATTCCTCCTTCAGTAACAGTTGCCATGTGGTCTCCTCCGAAGTGGGTTGGAAACGTCGTGCTAGGAAACAAGCTAGGCACGCTCAGGCAGGCGCCAGGAATGCAGTGGGAATCGCTCGTGAAGCAGGCGGCGGAAAGAGGAATTCGCGCGTGGGGAATGGGAATAAAGGCAGGAAACAGAAAACCCCCAGGTGGTTGGAGGCCGCGCGCCGACGCCAGGCGCCGGTGCCGGAGGGGAGCCGCGCGGACTGGTTGGTGCGGGCGCTCGGGCGTGCGGGGGTGCTGCCCCGGGCAGAGGCCGAGCGGGCCGTGCGCGAGGGGCGTGTGGAGGTGGACGGGCGCGTGGAGACGGAGCCCTTCGCGCCGGTGCTCGCGGGCAGCGCGGTGCGCGTGGACGGACAACCCTGCTCCCTGGAGGCGCGGACGCGGGCGTTGATGTTCCACAAGCCCCCTGGCGTGGTGGTGCACGGGAGCGATCCCGAGGGCCTCGGCACCGTCTTCGAGCGGCTGCGCGCGGTGCTCACCCCGGAGCTGCGCGGCTACGAGTGGTTGGCGGTGGGGCGGTTGGACCGGGACACCACGGGCCTGTTGCTCTTCACCAATGAGGAGCGGCTGGTGGCGCACGCGACGGCGCCGCGGACGCACCTGCCCAAGCGGTACGTGGCGGACGTCGAGGGGAGTCCCTCGGTGGAGGCCCTGCGGCAACTGCGAGAGGGCATCGTCCTGGAGGACGGACCGACGCGGCCGGCGGGGGCCCGGTTGCTCGCTCCCAGCCGGGTCGAGCTGGTGCTCACCGAAGGGCGGCACCACCAGGTGAAACGGATGCTGGCGGCGGTGGGGCACCCGGTGCTCACGCTGCACCGCGAGGCCGTGGGCACGCTGTCCCTGGATGTGCCCGAGGGCGCCTGGAGGCTGCTCTCGGACGCCGAGGTGGAACAGGGCCTCGGCTTCCGCGCCTGAAGACACGAAGGCCCCTCCTGGCGAAATCTCCAGAAGGGGCCTCGGGGGGGACCTACCTTGGATTACGGCACGAGGTAGGTCTGCCGGATGGGGTAGATGCCGCCACCGCCGCAGCCGCGGCCACCGTAAACGCTCGTCACTGCCTGCAGACCACCCCGGACCGTCGTCTTGATCTTCATCTGTGTGCTCCCTGTTCGTGCTGCGTTTCACTCCTATGGAGCGAAGGGATATTTGTTTGTGATTCGAGCCGCGTCCGATCCTCCGTATTTTCGATGACGAGGCCCAGCTCCTCCCGGAACACGTCCAGCAGGTAGGGCAACACGCCGGGGGTTCCCACGCGCAGGCGGTGATGGAGCGCGAGGTCCGCGCTGGAGAACTTCCGAGCCGGGTGGGGGCGCTGGAGCAACGCGTTGACCTGGCGCTGGACCTCTTCCAGGGCGCGCAGCGCCGGGCGCTCGATGGCGAGGTACTCCGCGGTGGCGTCCGCCACGGCATCCAGGGCATCTCCCCAGGCCCCCGAGGGCGAACCCGCACGCGAGTGGAGCAACTCCCGCAGCCGCAGGTGGGCCTGCTCGTCCACCTCGTCGCGCGCCGGGGTGAATGCGTCCCGCAGGGGCAGCAGCGCCTCCTCCCGGAAACCTCTCAGGCCCCGCTGGGCGCGCTCGTACATCTCGATATAACGGGCCTCGGCCCAGTCCCGCTGGGTGGCGTCGTGCAGCCGGGTGGGAAGGATGAGCTCCCAATCGCGCTCGATGCGCTCGCGCAACCGGCCGTGGATCCCCCCCGGCTCGTCCTCCAGCTCGAGCAGCGCCGCGCGAATCACTTCGTAGGCGCGGCACATGTGGCTCCACAGGTTGAACTGGAGGCAATAGAGCTGGAGCCCGCGCAGCGCATAGTCCACCGCGGCGGGAATTTCGGCGTGCCACTCTGGCTGGGACGGCGAGGGAGCGCCCGCCACGGGCCTGCCCTCCATCAACGTCGCGAAGAGCTCTTCCACCATGGGGGGAGGGCCAGCGCAGACGCCCCGGTTCGAGAGGAAGTAGCCGTCATGCTCGACAGCGCGGAACAGCTCGGCCGCCGACAGGGGCGTGTCGTACGTCATGGGCCGCTCGGGGAGGAAGAGCATGTAGGCCATCGCCATGCGCACGCCATCCGTCACCCGGAACATGGAGGACAGCACCGGATCCAACCCGCCGCTGGAGACGGGCTCGTTCGCTCGCATCAGCAGCAGGGTCGGCAGGGCCAACACGCTACAAGCCACGGCGTGGAGATCTCCCATCCGCCAGCGGCCGTCCGGGAGCAGGGAATAGCGGTGGAGGAATTCCTCGCTGACCGCGCCTACCCCCCTCAACACGGGCTTCCAATACTGAGACATCGCCTTGAGCGCCGTGATGTTCATCATCGCGTCGTTGCGATAGCGGCTGCCCGGGTAGAGGCACATGCGCCATTCGGTCTGACGCTTCATGCGCATGGCCTCGGGGAAGACATTGCTCTCGCCGACGTGGCGTCCCTCCGCGTCGAGCGCCGGGTGGGCCAGGCGATGGACCGGGACCACCGCCTCGACGAAGCCCAGCTCCAGCGGCCGTCCCGCCAATCGCTCCATGACTCGGGGGCAGTCCGGGTTCCACCACAGGGGCTCGGTGGGGGCCTCCCGCAGGGCTTCGTCCTCCAGCATCCGGCGATGAAACCCACTCTCGGATGAGAGCCGCGGCGCCTCGCGCGAGAGGATCTCCTCGGCCAGCAGCGCCTCGAGCAGCCGGCGGATGCGCTCCCAGGAGTGGGGCTCGCCCGCGCTCCACGTGGTGGCGCTGCCCGCCATGAACTGGTCCTGTTTGACCAGCATCTCTCCGAAGGGCAGCAGCTCCGGCTCGTCGAGGGTGATCTCCTTGAAGCCGTAATAGATGTGCAGCTCCCGGACGCCCTCGGGCGTGGTCTCGTACTCGGTGCTGAAGCGGCGCCGCATGGGCACGTACAGCGTCTCGTGCGGCTCAATCGGTACGGCTTCCTGACTCATGTGAGCGCTCCTCGGAGCAGGCCCGGGAGTTTCAGGCGCGCGGGGAACTGCTCCCATGGGGTTTTCCGGGACGGACTGAGCAGGGGGTGGGGCCCTTGTGATTCGAGTCACGCCGCGAATGCCCGCCCGGGGGCCGAGCGGGCTGCTCGCGGTGGCCGTGGCCCTCACGACAAACCCGCCGGGAGTCCTCCATCTCCGACGAGCGCGCAGCCAAGGGGGTACTTCCAATGAAGGGTGAGGGGCTGTTCCCACGCACCATGCGAGCGCTGGTGCGCGGGCGGGGGCGGCCGGCGTTCTGGCTGCTGCCGGTGGGACTGCTGGCCGCCTGGGGAGTCTGGTTCCTCCTGGCGCACGTCACCGTCTACGAGCGCAGCGCGCAGTCGCGGCTGGAGCTCCATCGCGAGGTGTACGCCATTGATGTGCCCGTGGAGGGGCAGGTGGTGAGCACGCAGGTGGAGCTTCACCGGGCGGTGCATGCGGGGGACGTGCTCGTCGAGCTGGCCCATGAGCCCGAGGAGCGCCGGGTGGCGGAGGCGGAGGCCGTGCTCCAGGGACTGGGGCCGCAGCTCGAGGCTGCGCGCGCGGAGCTCCAGGCCGAGCAGAGCACGTTGGTGGAGCAGAGGGGGCAGGGGGCCGCGGGCGTGGAGGAGGCGAAGGCCCGGCTCACCGACGCGGAGGTGGTGGCGCAGCGGGCCCAGGAGGAGGAGGCGAGCACCCAAGGGCTCTGGAAGCGGGGCGTGTTGAGCGAGATGGAGTGGCGCAGGTCTCGCACGGCGCTGGAGCGCTCGCTGGCCGCGAGGGATGCCGCGCGTGCGGCGCTGGCGCGGGTGGGCTCGGAAGGCACGGTGCAGTCCTCCGAGCGGCGCTCGCGCATCGCCGCGCTGCGGGGGGAGATTGCCCGGCTGGAGTCGAGCCAGAGCGTCGCGCGCGCCAACGTGGCCCGCCTGCGCGAGGAATTGGAGCGCCACATCATTCGAGCGCCCGCGGAGGGAGTCATTGGAGAGACGAGCTCCCCACGGGTGGGCGCGCAGGTGAAGGCGGGAGACCCCCTCGCGACGGTCGTCGCGGGAGGCCCGGTGCGCATCGTGGCGCAGTTCTCCCCCGAGGCCCTGGGGCGCATCCGCGAGGGACAGCGGGCGCGCATGCGGTTGGAGGGTTTCTCCTGGACCGAGTTCGGCATGCTGGAGGCCACCGTGGTGGCGGTGGCGAGCGAGGCCCGTGATGGCCTGGTGCGCGTCGAGCTCTCGGTGGATGAGCTGCCCCGGGGCATCCCGCTCGAGCACGGCCTGCCTGGCGCCGTCGACATCGCGGTGGAGCAGTCCACGCCGTCGCGGCTCGTGCTGCGTGCCTTCGGCGAGGAGCTGGATGCACCGGCACGCGCGGAACCACCCAAGGGCGGGAGCTGAGCGCATGGCGGGTACACCACGTTTCCTCATCCCGGAGGTCATCCAGACCTCGGCCATGGATTGCGGTCCGGCGGCCCTCAAGGCCCTGCTCGGTGGCTTCGGAGTACCGGTCAGCTATGGCCGGCTCCGCGAGGCCTGCCAGACCGATGTCGATGGCACGTCCGTCGATGTGCTCGAGGAGCTGGCCTCCAAGATGGGGCTGGAAGCCGAGCAGTCCATGCTCCCGCGTGATCATCTGCTCTTCGACGAGACCCGGGCGCTGCCGGCCCTCATGGTGGTGCGGCGCGCGAATGGCAACCTGCACTTCGTGGTGGTGTGGAGGAAGTGGGGCCGCTTCATCCAAATCATGGATCCAGCGGTGGGACGGCAGTGGATCTCCGAGGCCAGCCTGCTCGACCAGCTCTTCGTGCACGCGACGCCCGTGCCAGCCGAGGCGTTCCGCGAGTGGGCTGGCACGGAGGAGTTCCTCGTGGGGCTGCGCCGCAGGTTGTCCGCGCTCGTGGAGGAGCCGGTGTCGGAGCGGCTCGCCGCCGAGGCGCTGGAGGACTCCACCTGGAAGGGCCTGGCCTGCCTGGATGCGACGGTGCGCCTGGTGGAGACGCTCGTGGAGGGCGGAGGCGTCCAGCGGGGCGAATCGGCGGTGGGGTTCATCGAGCAACTGCTGCGCGAGGTGCTCACGGCCGTGGACGAGGGCCGCGCCGAGGAGCTCATTCCCTCCGCCTACTGGACGGCGGTGGGCGGGCCGGAGGCCGAGACGCTCACCCTGCGCGGAGTCGTGTGCGTCCATGCCAGGGGCCTGCGCGGCGAGCGCCAGGCGGATGAATCGCCGCTGCCGCCCGGGCTCGAGGCCTCGTTGCGAGAGCCGCCCACCCGGCCGCTGCGTGAGCTCGTGGCCCTGTTGCGCCGGGACGGAGTGCTCACCCCGTTGGTGCTCGCCGCCATCGGAGTGGTCGCGGCGGTGGGTGGCTTCCTGGAAGCGCTGCTCCTGCGCGGGGTCATCGACGCGGGGCGCTATCTCACGACGGCCGAGCAGCGGATTGGCGGGGTCATGACGCTGCTCGCCCTGCTGGGCCTGTTGCTGACGCTCGAGCTGCCCCTCTCGCTCGGGACGCTCCAGCTGGGGCGGCGGTTGGAGCTGCGTCTGCGGCTCGCGTTCCTCGACAAGATTCCGCGCCTGGGAGACCGCTACTTCCGCAGCCGGCTCGTCTCGGACATGGCGCAGCGCTGTCATGGCATCCACATGGTGCGCACCGTGCCTGGCCTCGCCGCCCTGGTGTTGCGCGCCGGTGCCGAGCTGCTCGTGACGCTCGCGGGGTTGATGTGGTTGGCACCGCGAAGCGCGCCGCTGATCCTCCTGGTGGGGGCGATGGCGCTCGCCATTCCCCTGGTGGCGCAGCGCTCGCTGCTCGAGACGGATCGCCGGTTGCGCGACTTCGATGGGGTGCTCTCGGGCTTCTACCTCGATGCGTTGCGCGGGGCGGTGGCACTGCGGGCACACCGCGCCGAGCTGACGCTTCGCCGGGCCCAGGAAGAGCCTCTGCGCGAGTACATCTCCGCGGCCCGTACGTTGCTGCGCCGTGGCGTCACCGTCGATACGGTTTCCTCTTTCGTCGCCACCGGGGGCGCGGTGGTGATCGTCCTGCACGCGCTCTCGCGAGGGGTCCGGCCGGGGGCTGTCCTGCTGCTCGTCTACTGGGCGCTGGCCCTGGTGACGTTGGGCCGGCAGCTCGCCGAGGCGTTGCGTCAGTACCCCGCGGCCTCGTCGTTCACCGCCCGCTTGATGGAGCCGCTGCTCGCCCCCGACGAGGTGGCCACGAAGGCCGCGCTGGCCCCGCTGGCGCGGACGCGAACGGAGCGGCCGGCGGAAGGCGCCCGGGGCGTCTCGTTCTCGCTGCACCAGGTGGAGGTGAGGGCCGCGGGCCATACGCTGCTGCAAGGGATTGACCTCTCGGTTCGAGCCGGAGAGCACATCGCCATCGTGGGCCCCTCGGGCGCCGGGAAGTCGTCGCTGGTCGGAGTCCTGCTGGGCTGGCACCGGGCCTCGGGCGGCAGGGTGGAGGTGGACGGCGAGCCGCTGGAGGGAGAGGTGCTGTCCCGGCTGAGGCGGGAGACGGCGTGGGTGGATCCCGAGGTGACGCTCTGGAACAAGCCGCTGGTGGACAACCTCGCCTATGGCGCCGACGCGGACGCGGTGCTGCCCCGGGTGGGCCAGGTGCTGCACGGGGCCGACCTCATCGAGTTGCTCGACAAGCTGCCCCAGGGTCTCCAGACCCGCCTGGGCGAGGGGGGCGCCTTGCTGTCGGGCGGAGAGGGGCAGCGGGTGCGGCTGGGCCGGGCATTGCTGCGGCCCGGGGTGCGGCTGGCCATCTTCGACGAGCCCTTCCGGGGACTCGAGCGGGACCGGCGCACGGCGCTGCTGGAGCGGGCCCGGCAATCCTTCGAGGGGGCCACGCTGCTGTGCATCATGCATGACCTCGCCGAGACGCTCTCGTTCGACCGCGTGCTCGTCATCCACGGCGGCAGGCTGGTCGAGGATGGCGCTCCCCGGACGCTCGCGGCGCGCGAGGATTCCCTCTATCGCGCCTTGCTGGAGGAGGAGTCGGTGGTGCGGCGGGAGCTCTCCAGGCGCGAGGGGTGGAGGCGCCTCGTCCTGGATCGCGGCGTGCTCTCCGAGAAGCTGGTGGAGGAGGGCTCATGACGGGTGAGCTGGACGCGGTGGTCTGGCCGATGAATCGCGCGGGAGAGGCCATGGAAGCGTTGGCCCGTGCGGCGAGGTTGCCGCTCCCCCATCCGCTTCCGGCCCTCTCGCGAGCGGTGCCCGAGGACCCGAGGCGCGTGGATATGTGGTTGGACACGGCGGCCCATGCCTTGGGGCTCGAGTTGGACCCGCTCTACACGCGCCACGGAGAGGTCGACAAGGTCCTGGCCCAGGCCGCCCCGGCGCTCGTGGAGCTGAAGAGCGCCCAGGGGCCCTCGGTCATCGCCCTGCTCGGTGTGTCTTCCTCGGGGGGCCTCGTGCGGGTGCTCGCGCCCGACGACACGCGGCACTCGGTCTCCTTCTCCACGCTGGCCGACGCGGTGCGGGAGCGCGTCGAGAGCCGCCAGGGACCCGTGGCCGAGCGTGTGTTGGAGCGGGCCGGACTGCGGGAGCCCGAGCGGACCCAGGCGCGGAAGGCGTTGTTGGCGGTCCAGCTCTCCAACATCCACCTCTTCGCCGCGCGCAGGCTCCGGCTGCCACCGGGAGCCCGCCTGCGCGGTCACCTGCGGGCGATGCGGGTCGGGCGGCGGCTGCTCCTGCTCCTGCTGCTGTCGGCGGTCATCCAGGTGTGCATGCTCTCCAGCTGGTGGTTGATCGGGCGGGGCGCCTTCGAGGGACGGCTGGACCGGGGATGGCTCTGGGCCTGGGCCCTCATGGGGTTGACGATGGTGCCGCTCCAGGCGGTGCTGGCCTGGTCGCAGGGCGCCCTGGTGCTGGACTTCTCCGCGCTGTTGCGCAGGCAATTGCTGGCGGGAGCGCTCGCGCTGCCCGTGGACGAGGCCCGCCGCGGTGGCATTGGCGAGTACGTCGGGAGGACCTTCGAGAGCGCGGGGATGGAGCAGATGGCGCTGGCGGGCGGCTTCTCCAGTCTGCTCGCGGTGCTCGACCTGGTGCTGGCGGCGAGCGTGATGGTGTCGGGCCCCGCGGGCGGCTTCGGACTGGTGGCACTGGGCGCCTTCTGCGGCGCGCTGGCGGTGCTCGTCGTCCGCCAGGCCTCGCGCTTCCGCCAGTGGACGGATGCGCGAGTCACCATGACGCATGCGCTCATCGAGCGGATGATCGGCCACCGGACGCGGCTCGCGCAGGAAAAGCCCGAGCGCTGGCACGAAGAGGAGGACCACGAGCTGGCACGCTATGCCGAGGCCTCCGAGCATTGGGACGCGGCAACGGCGCGGGTCATGACGCTCGCCCGGCGGGGACTGCTCCCGGTGGCGATTCTCGCGACGCTCCCCGGTGTGCTCGCGGGAGCCTCGACGGCGAGGATCGCGGTGGGCGTGGGAGCGGCGCTGCTGGCGGCGCGTGCCGTGACGACGCTGACCACCGGAGTCCTGGCCCTCAATGGGGCGCGAGTGTTGTTTCGCGGAGTCCGTCCCATCCTCGCGGCCGCGAGTCAGGCCACCGCCGCGAAGGGCGCGGCGAGTCCGCTGCCTCCCGACGCGGAGCTCCCGAGGACCCAGGCCGTGCTCGAGGTGCGCGATCTGGTCTTCAAACACGCGCAGGCTCCCCGAGCGGTGCTCGATCGGGCCTCGATGGTGGTGCGCACGGGCGAGCGCGTGCTGCTCGAGGGGCCCTCGGGCTCGGGCAAGTCGACGCTGGCGTCCATCCTGATGGGACTGCGGGGCAAGGGCTCGGGGCTGATGCTGCTGGGGGGCCTGGACATGGCCACCTGGTCCATGGACGGGTGGGGCGCGCAGATCGCTGGCGCCCCCCAGTTCCACGAGAACCACGTGGTGTCCGGCACGTTGGCCATGAACCTGCTCCTGGGGCGTAGCTGGCCTCCCACCGCCGAGGACATGAGCCTCGCCAAGGTGCTCTGCGAGGAGCTGGGGCTGGGCGAGCTGCTGGAGCGAATGCCCTCGGGATTGATGGAGCAGGTGGGCGAGCGCGGCTGGCAGCTCTCGCATGGGGAGCAGAGCCGCGTCTTCGTGGCGCGGGCGCTGTTGCAGCGGGGGGCCCGCGTCGTGGTGCTCGACGAGGCCTTCGGTGCGTTGGATCCCGTCACCATGCGCAAGGTGATGGCGTGCGTCGAGGCTCGGGCGCCCACGCTCATCGTCATCGCGCATCCCTGAGAGCCGGGGCGCCTTCCGCCTGGGGCCCTATCCCTCGCGCCGCGCGTGCTCCCACACCACGGCGCGGGCCTGCTCGGCGAGCGCGTGGCTCTCGGGAAGCTCCCGCCCGAGCAGGCGCGGGACGGCCAGTGCGAGCCCCACGGAGTTGGTGAGGACACAGCCGCGCACGGCCTCGAGTCCCGCGCGCTTCACCGGGCGCTCCACGATGGGCCTTCCCCCGAGCCGCCCTTCCTCCAGCAGCACGGCGCGGATGATGCCCGGGAGGCAGGGGGCCTCCAGCGGTGGCGTCACCACCGCGTCCTCCACGAGGAAGAACAGGTTTCCATTCGCCACCTCGCACAGCTCCCCGGCCTCGTTGGCGAAGGCGGTTCCCCGCCCGAGGTGCGCGTACTGCCGGAGGTACGAGACGCTCTTGTGATTCAGGGTGGGGTCTCCCCGGCGGTAGCAGCGGTCCTCCAGCGCGTCGAGCACCACTCCCTCTCGCTGGGTGCGCTCGTGCTGGGGCGCGAGGGCCCGGAAGGACAGCAGCAGCCGCTCGTCTCCCGCCACCAGCTTGCCCACGCCGGTGAAGCGCGGCCCGAGGCGGGTATCCGCCTCCAGGCACCGGCGCAGCGAGTCCCTCACGGCACTGGCGGTGAGCACTTCCGGCGGAGGCGCGCGCACGCACCCCGCATGGGCCACGAGGCTCGACCGCAGCCGAGCGAGGTGCCGCTCGAGGAACATCGGCGTGCCGTCGGTGACGAGGAATGTCTCGAAGAAGCCCGCGCCGAAGAAGAAGGACTGGAGGAAGTCCTGGAGCCGCAGCTCCTCCAGCCGCCGCACCTCGCCGTTCACCGCCACCGTGTCCGTCATCCGATGCGCGCCTCCAGGAACCGGGCGAGCAACGGGTTGCCGTGCGGCGTGAGGAAGGACTCGGGATGGAACTGGATGCCCTCGAGCCACGGGTGCGCGCGGTGGCGCAGGCCCATGACGAGGTCCCCACACCACGCCGACACCTCCAGGCAGTCCGGGAGGCTCGCGCGGTCCACCACCAGCGAGTGGTAGCGCGCGGCGACGAACGGGTTGGGTAGTCCCCGGAAGACGCCCCGGCCATCGTGGTGGATGTCGCCCGTCTTCCCGTGCACGGGCACCGGGGCCCGCACGACGCGCCCGCCGAACACCTGCCCGAGCGACTGGTGGCCCAGGCACACCCCGAGGATGGGCACCCGGCCCGCGAAGGCGCGGATGATGTCCAGGGAGATGCCGGCCTCGTTCGGCGTGCAGGGGCCCGGGGAGATGACGATGTGGTCCGGCCGCAGCGCCTCCGCCTCGGCGAGCGTGAGGGCGTCGTTGCGCACCACCTTCAGCTCCGCCCCGAGCCCGCCCAGCGCCTGCACGAGGTTGAAGGTGAAGGAGTCGAAGTTGTCGATGAGCAGCATCATGACGCGTCTCCCGCCGGGCGCGCCGACAGCGCGAGCAGCTGCGAGCGTGCCTTGTGCAGCGTCTCCTGGTACTCGCGCCTCGGCTCCGAGTCGTGGACGATGCCCGCGCCCACCTGCACCCAGGCCCTGCCGCCCTCGAGCACCATCGTGCGGATGACGATGTTCAGGTCCAGCTCGCCCGTGAAGCTCAGGTACCCGAGCGAGCCCGTGTAGAGGCCCCGCGCGTGCGGCTCCAGCTCGGTGATGATCTGCATGGTGCGGATCTTGGGCACGCCGGTGATGGTGCCTCCCGGGAACACCGCCGCCACCACGTCGAGCGGCTCCACTCCGGGAGCCAGCCGACCCACCACCTCGGACTCGATGTGGATGACGTGGGCGTACTCGATGATCTCCATCAGCTTCGCCACCTGGACGCTGCCGTAGGCACAGACCCGCCCCAGGTCGTTGCGCTCCAGGTCCACCAGCATCGCGTGCTCGGCGCGCTCCTTCTCGTTGGTGCGCAGCTCGTGGACGAAGCGGGCGTTCTCCTCGGGCGTGCCCTTGCGGCGCGTGCCCGCGATGGGACGGGTGATGGCCCGCCCGTCCTCCACCCGCACCAGCCGCTCGGGCGAGGCGCTCACCACCTCGAAGCCGTCCACCTCCAGGTAGCTGGCGAAGTGCACGGGGTTGAGCGTGGACAGCGCCTCGTACAGCTCCAGCGCCGGGAGTCCGGGCTCCACCTCCAGCCGCTGCGAGAGGTTCACCTGGTAGGTGTCTCCCGCGCGGATGTACTCGCGCACGCGCTCCACCGAGCGCTGATAGTCCTCCTGCGTGAAGTTGGAGCGCCACGCCACGTCCGGCGTCTGTGCGTCCCCGAGCCGCCATGCGGGCGCAGCGGGTCCGCGGCTCTCTACTTCCCGCACCACGCGCTCCAGCTCCGAAATCCGGCGGGCGCAGTCGTCGTAGTCGCTGCCCGTGGCCACGAGTAGTGCGCGGTTCTCCTGGTGGTCCACCGCCACGAAGGTGTCCACGAAGTTCAACGCGATGTCCGGCACGCCCAGGTCATCGTTCGCGTGGCGCGGCAGGGACTCGAAGTAGTGCGCGGCCTCGTAGGCGAAGAAGCCCACCGCGCCACCGCAGAACAGCGGCATCCCCGGCAGCCGGATGCCCTTCCAGCGCTTCAGCAGGTTGCGCAGGGTGCTCAGGGGGGCGCCCGGCTGCGGCTCGCCGTTCACCTCGCACCGCTCGCCCTTGGCCCGGAAGGTGAGGAAGGGGCGCGCTCCCACGAAGGAGTACCGGCCTTCACTGGAGGTGCGCGTGCTCTCCAATAGGAAGCGGTGTCCCTGGGGCAGGGCCCGCAACAGGTCCAGCGGCTTCAGGCCCTGGAGCTCCACCACCCGGAGGAGTGGGACCTGATCGAAGCCCTCGGCTACGAGGGCGTCGAAGCGCTCGCGGTCGAGTGTGGGCGGGAGGGGGGATGCGGGCGACATGGGCGGGGCCTTCTATCAAAGGGGCCGAGTGCGTGCGCAGTGTCCCCCTTCCGCTCACTCTGCATGGCGCCCGCCCGCCCGCGCTCCGGGCGGGAGGAATGGCGCCCGGGTGCCTCCCAAACACGGTACGCTTCCCAGCCCATATGCGAGCACCTGCATCCGCTATCTCTCTGAGCCTGGGCCCTCACGGGGCGGAGGAGCTGGTGGTCAACCGCTTCGCGGGCTCCGAGGGGCTGAGCCGCCTCTACGAGTTCCAGGTGGAGTTCCACTCCGCGTCCGAGGCGCCGCTGGAGACGGCGGAGCTGCTGGGCACCGAGGCCGTGCTGACGCTGAAGGTGCCCGGGGCCGAGCCCCGGTACGTGCATGGCCAGGTGCGCACGGTGGATGCGCTGGGGCTGCGCGGTGGGCACTGGCGCTACCGGGTGTGCGTGGTGCCGAAGCTGTGGTGGCTCACCCGCGTGCGCAAGAGCCGCATCTTCCAGGGCAAGGCGGTGCTGGACATCGTCAAGGCGGTGCTGGGCGAGGCCGGGGTGAAGGTGCGCTGGGCGCTGAGCGGCAGCTACGAGGCGCGCGAGTACTGCACGCAATACCGGGAGACGGACTTCACCTTCGTCAGCCGGCTGATGGAGTGGGAGGGTCTCTTCTACTTCTTCGAGCACACGCAGGACGGGCACACGCTGGTGGTGGGCGACAAGCCCACGGTGCACGAGGCCCTGCTGGGAGGAGCGAAGCTGTCCCTGCTCGAGCATGACGGGCGGGCGGCGGAGGGCGAGTACCTCACCTCGCTGGAGCGGGCCCACCGGCTGCGTCCCGGCAAGGTGCACCTCAAGGACTTCGACTTCGAGAAGCCGATGCTGGATGTGTCGGGCAAGGTGCAGGACGCCTCTAATGGCCAGGACGCGCTGGAGGTGTACGACTACCCGGGGGAGTACGTGGCACCGGGCGTGGGTCAGCAGGCCGCCCGGGTGCGCCTGGAGGAGGCAGTGCAGGCGGCGCGCACGCTTCAGGGGGAGAGCGTGGCTCCGCGCCTGACCGCGGGCTACCGCTTGGAGGTGGAGGACGACGGGACGCACGCGGGCGAGTACACCCTGGTGGAAGTGAGCCACATGGGGGTGCAGCCGGAGACGCCGGGCGGCCGTGAGGCGCTGGGCGGGCTGTACCGCAACCAGTTTCGGTGCATGCCGGCCCGGGTGGCCTTCCGTCCGAGGCGTCTGACCCCCACGCCCGTCATCTCCGGAGTGCAGACGGCCACGGTGGTGGGCTCCTCCGGCGAGGAGATCCACACCGATGACCATGGGCGCATCAAGGTGCGGTTCCACTGGGACCGGGAGGGGAAGCGGGACGACAAGGCCTCGTGCTGGGTGCGCGTGGGCCAGACCTGGGGCGGTCCAGCCTGGGGCGCGCTGTACCTGCCACGTATTGGCCAGGAGGTGGTGGTGCGCTTCCTGGAGGGCAACCCGGATCGGCCGCTGATCGCCGGCACCGTCTACAACGGAAGCAACCCGACGCCCTACGCCCTGCCGGACGACAAGACGAAGTCCACGCTGAAGAGTGCCTCCAGCCTGGGCAGCGATGGCTTCAACGAGTTCCGCGTCGAGGACTCCGCCGGTCAGGAGGAAATCTTCGTCCACGGACAGAAGGACGAGGACCTCGTCACCGAGAACGACAAGGACCAGCAGGTGCTCGGCTACGAGGAGCTCCTGGTGAAGAAGGACCGCCAGCGCACGGTGGAGGACAACCAGTCCCTCTCCGTCGCCCTCGATGACGACAGCCTGGTGAAGGGCAACCAGACGCTCCAGGTGCGAGGCAACCGCACCACGGCCACGGTGGGCAGCCACTCCGAGGCGGTGGAGGGCAACCAGTCCATCACCGTGGCGAAGAACTTCACGGCCTCCATCTCGATGGCGGCCTCGGAGTCGGTGGGGGCGGCCAAGGCGCTCACCATCGGCGCGGGCTATGCAATCAACGTCGCCCTGGCGATGAACGAGGCCGTCGGTGGCCTCAAGTCCAACCAGGTGGGCGCGGCCTACGAGGAGCTCGTCGAGGGCAGCCGCCAGGAGATCATCGCCAAGGACAAGCAGGCGAAGGTCAACCGGGATTGGAATTCGGAAGTCAGCGGGTCGGTCAACGTGACGGTGGGCACGGACTCCCAGGAGAACAGCAAGACGTCGCGGCTGCAGATCCAGGAACCGGCGAGCTGGCTGGCCAAGAGCTTCGAGCTGAAGGCCGACAAGTTCTCGCTGATCGTCAACGGCCGGCGGGTGCTCCAGGTCGAGAAGTCCGGCAAGGTGGAGTTCAAGGCGACGAGCTTCACGCTGGACGGCTCGAACATCACCGTGAAGGGCAGCAAGATCCAGAAGCTCGCGGCGTCTCCTCCCCCCTCGGCTCAAGTCCAGGCGCTCCGCCTCGCCGCCATCGAGGGCACTCCCTTCTGCGAGGAATGTGAGAAGAAGAAGCGGCAGGCCCGATGAGCACCGCCCCAGGAAGAGACATGCCGGCGAAAAGCCCCCACTCGCGCGGCGAGGAGGCACTCGAAACGCTCGGGGCGCTCCCGGGTCCGTTGTTCGCGGTGCTCGACGCGGCGCGGGACGAGCGGGCGCTGGCACTGCTCCGGCGAGCCGGAGTGCCCTACCGCTCCCTCTACGAGGGACCCGAGGCCGAAGAGCTGGAGTCCGTCGCCCCCTATCTGGTGGAGCTGACGGGGGCGCGGGCCGTGCTCGAGCGCCTTGTGGGTGCGGGGTGGGGCAGGAACTGGGGCATCTTCCTCACCGGCCCCCGGCCCTTCGACGAGCTCCGCAGACACCTGCGCAAGTTCCTGATGGTTCGCGAGGAAGAGACGGGCAAGCGGCTCTACTTCCGGTTCTATGATCCGCGCGTCCTCCGGGTCTTCCTCCCTTCCTGCTCACCCCCACAACAAGCGGCGCTCTACGCGGAAGTCGACTGCTTCTTCGCCGAAGCCGAAGATGGCAGGCTGCTCCGTTTCGCCCGGCCCGCGGGCCTCGCGCGTCCCGCCCCCTGACCCACCTCCGATGCTCACCATCACCCCGCAGCAGGTGCAGCAGTTCCAGAGTGCACTCGAGCGGCAGTTCGTCGGCCGCGTCGTCGAGTTCCTCTCCCAGCAGCTCCCCGAAGCCGTTGCCAATCTCGAGAGAAAGGCGCTCGAGCAGCGGGTGGCCGCGGACCTCCAGGTGGCCAGGTCCTATGGCATCCAACGCGATGCAGACCTCGCCAAGTGGTGCTTCATCGCCTTCGTCTGTGGTCCGGGGTTCCATGAGTCCGAGGATGTCCACGGCTTGCTCAAGGAGCCCCTCATGACAGTGGATACCAAGATGGATTTCCTCATGCGCTCCCTGGCCCATTCGGTGGCCAGGAAGGAACAGAAGGACTGAGTCATGGCGACCCTGGCTCCCACCGCTCCCCTCCTCGCGTTCGGCCCACCCGGCTGGCTCGCCTACGGCGTGCTCGCCATTGGCGCCACGGCGGCCACCATCTACATGGCGAACGAGGCGGCCGAGCACACCTTCAGCCGCAGCAAGGCCGAGGCGGATACCCGGACCCGGACGAAATGCCCCGAGGACCACCGGGGCCGCTTTCAAGCGCAAGGCGGTGGGTTGGAGAAGTCCATCCCCTGGATGCAACCCCTGCCGCCCCCTGTGGCCGAGGGACTCGCGCTGGCCACCGCCCTCTATTCGAGCCTGTCCCGGGCGGAGCAGAAGGAGCGCGCCACGGGATACGCCCAGCTCACCCGGTGGGTCGCCTCCCGGCCTCCCGCGGGGGTCGCCGCCGTCGTCAAGATGAGCTTCCCCAAACCCGCGCTCCGCGGAGGCATCCGGATGGATGTCGAGGTCCTCGCGGGGATGGCCTTCAAGACCTGACCTCCCCATGGATGCCCTGACCGCCCTCAAGAAGCATCGGAAGTTCCCCTTCTCCGGCTACCGGGAGGACGAGGAACAGTACCTGATGTCCCAGATGTACTGGCTCGAGCTCTTCAAGTCCGTGACCCGGGAGACGCAGGACACGTGGGAGGGCTGGATGTCCCCCCCGCCCGACCGGGACGGCTCGCTCATTTTCAGCGCCGTCTGCCCCGCGCAGGGCAGGGGCGTCATCGTCAATCAGTACGCCCCCACGGAGGACGACGTCCCGCACGACCAGGGCGGCACCTACCATCCCTTCGTCGCGTGGGTGGACGTGCTGGGCGACGCACAGGCGGGCCCGGTCATCGAGCACCTGACGCTCAACAGTGAGATCTCCGCCCGGTGCGAGCCCCACTGCCTGCGCTTGTTGACGCTGTACGTCGTGGAAAAGCGCTCGCGGCGGGAGATGGAGGAGGAGATCCGCACGCTGGAGGACCAGCTGTACGGTCCCGTGAAGAAGCAACCCTGAGCGCGCTCGCGCTCAGGGGGAAGTGCCCCCAGGGGAGGGGCACTCAGTGGTAGTGACCGGCCGCTTGCGGCTGGTAGGTCACCGAGACGATGCGCAGGCGCTTGTGCCTGCCTCCGGGCTGCTGCCACTCGATGTCCTGCCCCACCGAGAGCCCGAGCAGCGCCGCTCCCACGGGCGCCAGCACGGATATCCGCCCCTGCTCCAGGGACGCGTCCTTGGGATAGGAGAGCGTCACCTCGCGCGTCTCCCCCGTGTCCTCGTCCCGGTACACGACCCGGCTGTTCATGGTGACGACGTCTGGCGGCACCAGGGAGGGCTCGACGACCTCCGCGCGCAACAGTTCCGCATCGAGCGTGTCCGCGAGGTCTCCCGCGGTCGTGTCGATAAGGGTCCGTAGCCGCTCCATGTCCGTCGACGTGACCATGATCCTCGGCTCTTGCGTGCTCATGACAAATCAATCCTTTGACCATGCGTGTGGCCGGTCAACCAAGCTTGCTTGGGATCGTGCCTGCATGGCGGCAGGGCGTCGGAAAGCAGACGTCCGAGCGAGCCCAGCCCTGACGGCCCGTCAGGGATTGAGCGGCCCGGCGAAATGCAGACGCAGGGCGTCGAGCACCGCGGGCTCCCGCTCGCCGTTGAAATGGCGGGCGCCGGGCACGAGCACCACCTCGGCGCCGAGGCGTTCGCGCCAGAGCCGGCCGTTCTCGCGGTGGTCCGAAGTGAACGGGTCGTTGTCGGACAGGAGCACGACGAAGCGGCGCGAGGCCGCGCGCACCCGAGTGACATCCACCGGCGTGTCCAACCACGGGCGCAGGCTGTCCCAGGGCTTGTCCACGTTCCACCAGCCGGCCACGAGCAGCACGCCGTCCACCGTGTTTCCCGGAGGCAGGGCCGCCAGGTAGCGCATTACGGCCTGACATCCCACGCTGTGCCCCATCAGGACGGTGCCGGGCGCGGGGGCCGTTCCGAGGGCGGTGGTGAGCGCGGAGACCCACGCCTCGAGGGTGGGCTGTTTCGGGTCCGGCATCTCGAGTGCGCGCACGGTGTCGAAGCCCGGGGGCCGTTCGCTCGCGAGCCAGGGATAGAAGTCCGAGTCGGCATGGCCGGCCCAGCGAGGGACGAGGGTGAGGGTGCGCGTCATGGAGTGCATCCTATGCCTTCGGCGCCTGCTCCCGGAGGAGGGGATCCAACCGGCGCAGAAGCACGAACTCGGAATGCATCCCACGGTATGCTCGCGGCGGCTATCGTGCGCGGTGCGGAAACACTCCAAGGAGCTTCTCATGAGCCAGACTTCCAAGATTGCGATCATCGGCGCGGGCAACGTCGGCGCCAGCCTCGGCATCAATCTCTCCCGCCACGGGTATCCCGTTCGTTTTGGTGTGCGGGAGGGCTCGGACGTGAAGGAGCTGCTCGCGAAGTGCGAGGGCCGGGCGGAAGCGGCGAGCGTATCCGCCGCGGCGCAGTGGGCGGATGTCATCTTCCTCGCGGTGCCGGCCAACGCCGCCGAGGAGGCCGTGCGCTCGCTGGGCGACGTGAAGGGCAAGGTGGTGGTGGATTGCACCAACCCCGTGGCGTGGGGCGGTGACGGCCCGAGGCTGGCGCCCACGCCCGAGGGCTCGGTGGCGGCCACGCTGGCGAAGGCGTTTCCGGGGCTGCGCGTGGTGAAGGGGTTCTCCACCTTTGGCGCCGAGTTCCACCTGGACCCGCGCGTGGGGGACACGTCGGTGGACGTGCAACTCGCGAGTGATGATGCGGAGGCCAAGGCGCTGGTGTCGGCCATCGCCACGAAGGCGGGCTTCACGCCGGTCGACGTGGGACCGCTGCGCAACGCCGCGCTGCTGGAGAGCCTCGCCGTCCTGTGGATACATCTGGCGATGAAGGGTGGACAGGGCCGTCACGTGGCCTTCAAGCTGCTCAAGCGCGGCTGAGCTGTCTCCCCCCGGCCGTTCGAGGTTCGGCCCATGTCTCGTCGGAAGTCGAGTCCCTCGGGCGCGCGGCGATTCTCACGCGCGGGAGCGCTGGCCCTGGCGGCTCTCCTGGTTCTCAGCGCGTGTGCTACGGGGGCGCCGTCCAGTGGGATTGGTTTGCGCTTGGACGGCGCGGCGGTTGGGGTCGACCGGATCATTGTGTCCACGAATGAGGGAACACTCCGCGCCGTCGTACCCATGAACGCCATGGCCATGGCTGCCCGGAATGGAGGGGGTGGGTCCTCTGGGAGCGGGGCAGGCGGGATTCCAAAGGAAGGCAAGCTTCTTCCAAATGGGCACCGTGCATTCAAGTCGTTCGATGACTTCAAGGACTTCATGGGCTCTGCGGGTGAGGGCAAGCAATGGCACCACATCGTCGAACAGCGGAAGGTCAATGTTGAACGCTTCGGCGCGGAAGCCATTCACAACACCGAGAATGTTATCGCAGTAGACAAGAGCGTGCATGAGCAGATCAGCGCGATCTACTCGACGAAGTCCCGGGCCAAGGGGGGATTGGTGGTCCGCGAATGGCTTCGCACGCAGTCTTATGAGACGCAACGTGCTTTCGGTTTGAACATCCTGAGGCAGTTTGGTGTCATCCAATGAAGAAGGCGCAGCTCAAGAAGCTCTCAACGGAAGAGCTGGTCGAAAAGACCAGAAGCCTCTCCGCCGAGAGGGCGCGTGCCATAAAGGATTGCAGGCCCAGGGATGGCAATCGCATGTTCGATATTCTTGTTGCGATTGAACGGGAACTACGAGCAAGAGGGGTGGAGGCCCAGCGCCAATTGTTGAAATTGCTCGATGATCCAAACCCCGCAACCCGTTGTTGGGTCGCCGCATCCGTATTGGAGTTCGCTCCAGCCGAGGGCGAGCGAGTCCTGACCGAGCTCGCCAGTGTTCCCAGTGGTTTCGTGAGTTGGTCCGCGGGAATGGCTTTGGAACAGTGGAAGGCCGGTACCTACAAACCCTTGTAGAGGAGCACCATGGAACTGAACCTCCAGTCCACAGTGAAGCTGAACAATGGTGTGGAAATCCCCCGGCTCGGTCTGGGCGTCTTCCGGGCGCCCCGGGGCGAGGTGACGCGCCAGGCGGTGCTCTCGGCGCTCGAGGCCGGTTACCGGCACATCGACACGGCCCGCATCTACGGCAACGAGCGCGACGTCGGCGCCGCGGTCCGTGAGAGCGGTCTGCCCCGAAAGGACCTCTTCGTTACCACCAAGCTGTGGAACGAGGACCAGGGCTATGAATCCGCCCTGCGCGCCTGCGAGCGCAGCCTCAAGGACCTGGGGCTCGAGTACGTGGACCTCTACCTGATTCACTGGCCCGTGCCCGGCCGGCGCCTGGAGTCCTGGCGGGCCCTGGAGAAGCTGCTCGCCGAGGGGAAGTGCCGCGCCATCGGCGTGAGCAACTTCCTCGAGAACCACCTCGACCAGTTGCTCGCGCACTCCAAGGTGGTCCCCGCCGTCAACCAGGTGGAGCAGCACCCCTTCCTCCATCAGCCCTCGCTGCTGCGCTACTGCGCCGGCAAGGGCATCGCCGTGGAGGCCTACAGCCCGCTCACCAAGGGGCTCCGGCTCGGGGACCCTCGCGTCGTGGAGCTCGCCCGGAAGTACGGCAAGTCCCCCGCCCAGGTGCTCATCCGCTGGTGCCTCCAGCATGACCTCGTGGTCATCCCCAAGTCCGTCCACGCCGAGCGCATCCGCGAGAACGCCAGCGTCTTCGACTTCTCCCTCTCTCCCGAGGACCTGCGGAAGCTCGATGGGTTGAACGAGGACCTGTACACCGGGTGGGATCCGACGGACGTGCCGTGAGGCTCGCCGGAGTCCTTCGGAATCGGCCAGAATGCCGGCCCGAATGAACGCGCCGACAGAGCCCATCTACCTGGACCACAACGCCACCACGCCGCTGCTGCCCGGGGTGGTCGACGCCATGGTGCCGTACCTGCGCGAGCACTTCGGCAATCCGTCGAGCTCCCACGTCTACGGGCGCCGGGCTCGCGAGGCCGTCGACCGGGCTCGGGCCCAGGTGGCGGCGCTGATTGGCGCGGCGCCGGAGGAGATCCTCTTCGTCGCGCATGGCACCGAGGCCAACAACCTCGCCATCCGCGGCGTGGCCGAGGCGCTCCCGGAGAAGTGGGACGTGGTGACCTCCGTCATCGATCACCCCGCCACCACCGAGACGTGCCGTGCGCTGGAGAATCACGGCTGGCGAGTGCGGTGGCTCCCGGTGGACGACACGGGCCGCGTCCGTGTCTCCGATGTGGTGACCCTGCTGCGCAGCTACACGGCGCTCGTCACCCTCATGCACGCCAACAACGAGACGGGCGTGTTGCAGCCCATCGCGGAGATCGCCCGCGAGGTCCGGGCGCGGGGCGGGCTCATGCACACCGATGCGGCCCAGTCCGTGGGCAAGCTGCCCGTGTCCGTCGAGGCGCTCGGGGTGGACCTGCTCACCGTGGTGGGCCACAAGTTCGGCGCGCCCAAGGGGGTGGGGGCGCTGTACGTGCGCAAGGGCACCCCGCTGCGCCCCGTGCTGCGCGGCGCGGGGCATGAGCGCGGCCTGCGTCCGGGGACGGAGAATGTCGCCTCCATCGTGGGGCTCGGGGTCGCCTGCGAGGTGGCGCTGCGCACCGTGGCGGCGGAGGCGGCGCGGGTGCGGGGGCTCCGCGACGAGCTGTGGGAGCGGCTGCGGGCCCGTGTCCCGGGGCTGGCGCTCAATGGGCACCCCGTGGAGCGCCTGCCCAATACGCTCAACGTCCGCTTCCCCGGCGTGCCCGGTTCGGCCCTGCTGGCGGCCGCTCCCGAGGTGGCCGCGTCCACGGGCTCGGCGTGCCACGCGGGCGAGGAGTCCGCTTCCTCCGTCATCACCGCCATGGGCGTGGAGCCCTCCGAGGCGCTCGGCTCGGTGCGTCTGTCCCTGGGCCGGACCACGACGCACGAGGACGTGGTGGCCGCCGCGGACGCGCTCGCCGCCGCATGGAAGAGATTGGCCCCCACCCCCAGGTGAAAGTCCGGGCCCACCTGGGCCATACTCCGGCTCCCCCCACCGACGAGGAGTCCGTCTTGGCGGAGTCTTCCCCCGCATCCTCCCAGACCGCGTTCGTCCAACAACTCAACTTCTGGGCTCGCGACGCCAGCAACGAGTCCGCCGCGCTCCTGGGCGCCTTCGCGCTCGGCCTGTTCGAGCACCTCCCGGACGAGGGCTCCGCCGCGCCCGTGTCCCTGGAGGCGCTCGCCCAGCGCATCGGCGGCACCGTGCGCGGCACCCGCTCCGTCATCGAGCCGCTGGTGGGGCTCGGCTTCGTCCGTTTCGACGAGGGCAGGGGGTACTCGCTCCCGGCCTCGAGCTCCTTCCTGCGTGACGCCGGTTTCACCGCCCGTATGCATGAGGCCCGGAGTTGGTGGCTCGTGTCCGCGAAGCTGCCCGAAGCCGTCCGCTCCGGTGCTCCCGTGGAGTGGCAGGGGCAGTCCCGCGACCTGCTCGGGTGGTTCCGGAAGGCCTTCCTGGAGCCCCGCGCGCCCACGCTCAGCCCTTCCGCCGCGGACTACGAGGACCGCGCCGCTCGCGGCTTCCTGCGGACCCAGGCGCTCGTGACGAGCGGGGAGGTGGGCCTGCTGGACGCGCTCGTGTCCGGTCCCCGGCCGCTCGCCGAGCTGGCGAAGGCCACCGGCTCCCAGCCCGAGGCGCTGCGCGTCCTGCTCGGGGTGCTCGAGTCCATGGGCCTCGTGCGGCGCGAGGGCGAGGCCTTCGGCTTCAGCGAGCTGGCCGGCCGCTCCCTCGACGCGAGCAGCCTGCCGTACTTCCAGCGCGCCTTCCCGGCCACCATGGACTACTGGGAGGCCTTCGGGCACGTGGACGAGGCCGTCACCCAGGCCCGGTTCCGCCTGGATCTGCGCGACCCCGAAGCGGCGAAGCGCATCTACCAGCGCAATGCCTCGCGCATCACCGGCATCTTCGCCTCGCACGTGAAGCTGGGCCGCAAGGCCGCCGAGCTCGTCGCCTCCATGCGTCCGCTCGACAATGCGCGCGTGCTCGACGTGGGCACCGGCTCGGGCGTCTGGGGCGCCGCCTTCGCGCTCACCGGCCCCACCGTGCACGTCACCTACCTGGACTCCGAGCACGTCCTCGAGCAGGTGAAGCCCAACATCGCGAAGCTCAAGCTGGACGGGCGCGCGCGTTATTGGGCCGGCGACTGCCTCTCCGTGGACTACGGCGAGTCCCAGTACGACGTCATCCTCCTGCCCCAGGTCATCCCCGCGCTGCCTCCCGAGGAGCTGCCGCGCCTCTTCGAGAAGCTCGCCCGCGCGCTGCGTCCCCAGGGGTTGCTCGTCATCTCGGGCTACCTGCTGACCGACCGGCGTGACGGTCCCCTGGACGCGCTCTACTTCTCGCTGCGCCGCTACGTGTCCAACGAGGGCGACGTGCTCTCCATGCCCGACTTCCGGCGGCTGCTCGAGCCCGTGGGCCTCACGTCCTCGCGCGGCTTCGAGATGCCCATCCAGCAGGTCGTCATCGCCTCGCGCGGCGACGTCTCCTGGCCGGACGCCGCTCCCTCCCGCTGACTCCCTCTTCCCGACCTTCTTCGCTTCCGCTTCTGGAGAGACATGGAACTGCTCCGCTCGTTCTTCATGGAGGACTACCTCGAGCGCTCGCGCTTCACCGCGCGCTACAACCTCGGGGAGTCCGGTGCCCGGCCCCGTACCGTGGGCGAGCTGCTCACCGGCTCCGGTGTCAGCCACCTGCAGGCCATGGACACGTTCCTCTCCACCTCGCTGCGCGACAGTCCCAACTGGGGCCGCGCGGACCTGAGAGACCTGGTGGCCGCCATGCACCCCGGCGCCACCCGCGACAACGTCCTCATCACCACCGGCACCAGCGAGGCCCTGCTGCTGCTCTTCCGCCAGCTCAAACCTCGCAAGGTGGCCCTCGCCTGGCCCGCCTTCCAGCTCCTCTATGAGCTGCCCATGCAGCAGGGCGCGGAGATCGTCCGCCTCCCCATGCGCTGGGACTCGCGCGGCGTTCCCTCCGTCGACGCGGACGAGTGGCTCTCCCTGCTGGAGCGCGAGTCCCCGGACGCCGTCGTCATCAACAACCCCCACAACCCGAGCGGGCTGGTGCTGGACCCGGCGTTGCTCGAGCGCGTCCTGCGCTGGACGGAGCAGTCCGGCGCCACGCTCGTGGGGGACGAGCACTACCGCTTCCTCTCCTCGGAGAGCGCGGTGCTCGGTGACACCGTGTACCGCCCCGGCGCCCGCACCTTCGTCACCGGCTCCTTCATCAAGTGCCTGGGCTGCCCTGGCCTGCGCATCGGCTGGTGCGTGGGCGACACGGCCATGCTCTCGCGCATGCAGAACGAGAAGAACTACACCACGCACACCGTCAACCCGGTGAGCGAGTGGATCTCCTACGAGGTGCTCAAGGACCTCGGCAGCCCCGCGTTGAGCCAGGCCCGCGAGGAGTGGAAGCGCAACCGGCACATCCTCTCCTCCTTCCTGGAGCGCTCGCAGGGCGTGTACGGCGTGGCCCCGGCCGGGGGCCTCGTCACCTGCATCGGCGTGCGCGGCGCCGCGGGCCCCAAGGAGTTCGAGGCGAAGCTGAAGGCGCTCGACGAGGCCGGCGTGTTCGTCCTGCCGCTCAGCTCCATGGAGCATGGCGACCCCTCGGGCAGCCACCCGCTGGAGCGCGGCCACGGCTTCCGCCTGGGCCTGGGCATGTCTTCGGAGCGCTTCCCCGATGCGCTCGGGGCCATCGAGCGCGTCACCCGCGGCTAGGTCCGCCGCCCAGGGGTGTTCGAGGATTGCGATCGGTCGTTTAGAAACGATAGTTGAAGATGATCCAGAGATTGTTTCCGCGAACGATGTCGTGGGCCGCGAACTCCCAGTGTGCTCGAACCCGAAGCGTGAGCGGATCGAAGAGCGACAGACTGGCTTCGGGTCCGACTCCGAAGAGCCGGTAGCGGTCGTCATCAGTCCCAGGAGGCCCGCCTTCCTGTGCTGTGATTTGCCACACCCCGAAACCAGAAAGACCGACGTCGAGTTGATGATCGGCCACGCGAAACATTCGACCAGCGCCCCAGTCGACGACGAGGTCGGCGCCCGGTTTGATCCCGGAGCCGCGCTGCTCGAAGTTCTGCTCGATGCGCGCGACGGCAGAGATGCTCCACGCAGCTCGGTCTCCGCCCGGGTAATAGACCCCACCCAGGGAATAGACGAGCGCCCAGAAGCCAGTGCCGCGGTTACTGGCCGACCCCGGCGAGAACCTTCCCGATGGCGTCCATACCGTGAACTGGAGCTGGTAGTCGAACGAGGTGCTTTTGCCATAGAGGGAAATCGGCGTGAGCAGGATGTCTCCAAGGCCGAATCCGGACTCGCCCGCCGGTGAGGAAAGGTCGCCGGTCGCGAACGGGATTCCGGCGAGCGCTCCGTATCGGAATCCGAGGAACTCCCAGTCCGTCGTCCACGTGAACATGCTGATGTTGGCGTAGCGCAGTTCATCAATGTCCTGCACCGGTGTGCCGGATGCCCCGACGAGCTGGAGGTTGGTGAAAAACCGGCTGAAGTTCGTGTACGCGAACCCCGGGTCGGGCGTACTTGCGCCCCGAAGGCCCGACTGCCCCGGAGGGTAGTGTCCGGTGACCGGCGTCTGCATCTGCGCGAGAGCCTCGGGCCCGACACACACGAGCAGGAACAGGAACAGGAGTTGCCCCGAAGCTCCTCTTCGAAGAGAACGCAGTAACATCTGCACTCCTTCTTCTTGAACCAAACCAACGGGTAACCGCTCTCCCGCCAGCACGCCCAAATGAGGGAATGCCTCGGGCCGCGGTCCCATCAGGCTGTCAAATAGCCAGGCGGGTGCTGGGCCGCTGCTTTCCACTCGTCCCGTCCAAGATGCCATCGACCTCCGAGAGCCAACCCTTGCCAGCGGGCTCCACCAAACCTAACCCTCCGATATGGAGATCAAACCTTCGACACGGAATTCGACAAGTACACCGAGGACGCCGTCGTCCTGTTCCGGAAGGCAGGCCTCGACACCGCCTTCGAGAACCTCGAAGGGTTTCCGATGGACTGGAAGACGAACACGCCCGCGTTCATCAAGTTCCTTCGGGACCACCAGTGCCCCAGCTTCCTGGAATACGGGGAGTATCCCTATTTCACGAGCGACGAGATCAAGAAGGCCCTGAAGATCAAGGCCGCCCTCTCCGAGATGCTCGAGCAGATGCAGTAGAGGCCGCCATGGGCGAAGTGACGACTGCACGGACGTACAACCAGGACCACAAGGCTCGGAAGTATGCCAAGGGCCGCCGGCGCGTCAGCGTCTACATCGCCTGGAGCTATCCCGGAGAGGCCAATCGAGACCTGACGGTGCTCGACAACCGCTTCTCGACGATGACCGAGGTGCGGCGGGTGTTCTGGCCCGATTACGAGGCGCCTCAGTGGGCAGACCCGTTGAGGTTCCAACAGGGGATCGCCGGTTCACTCGAGCTGTTCTTCTGGGCGTGGGTGAAGTTCCAGCGCGTCGTCGAAGAGGTCACGGGGCACGCAGTCCCCATGTTCCAGCGCGTCGACCAGGCGGGCTTCACCCTTCCCCTCGACGAGCGAGTCCTCGCCGACACGGACACGCTGTTCGTCTTCGGTCTGGATCACATGGTCACCGAGCAGGTGCCCGCTCCTGAGGAGCTCGAGGCCGTTCGCGAGTTCCTCGAGCGCGAGGGAACCTGCCTCGTCATCGGTCCGCACCACGATGTCGGGCACTCGCCGGTCATGAAGGAACGCGACATGGAATACCTTCACCACGGCGATGGGCTGGTGCCGAGACAGCAACGCTTCGGTGGGTACACGCGTGCGCTGATGAAGGGACTTGGGATTCCCGTCGAGAATCAGTGGGGACTTCGCCCCGCGGTCATCACCGCCAGGACCGCGCCGTCGACCGCCGCGAGTGACCTGGAGAAGTCCGGCTGGATATCGGGGACCACCGCGACGGCCAGTCGAATCGCTCCGTTGACCATCGTGAAGGACCTGGACGAGCGCGGCTGGCTCACCGGAGTCCGCAACTTCAACTTCCACATGCACCTGCCGCACTACGCGCTGACGACAGAAGACACGCGCTCCATCCACGTCCTGGCCCGGCAGCCGATCGACCTGTCGAGGCCGCATCCCTTCACGAACGCGGGAAACAAGGAGTTCAACGCGCTGGTCTGGATGCCGCCGGGGCCTGGTAGGGCCGGCGACGTGCTGGTGGTCGACTCCACGGTCTTCAGCACGTTGTTCGGCAGCGACGAGAGCCTGGAGCGTTTCTGGAAGAACATCGCCACGGCCCAATGACATGCTCGCACTGGACGACATCCAGAGTGGAGTCCTGCGCCCCCGGCCCGCGCCGTACGCGGCGACCTACATCCTGCTCCGCATCGACGACCCACGCGCAGGACGGGAATTGATGGGGCGCCTCGGAAGCGTCGTGGCCTCGGCCGCCCACCCCACGAGCCCGGCGGCCAACACGTGGGTCAGCGTCTCGCTCACCTACCAGGGCCTCAGGGCGCTGGGCGCTCCGCGGGACTCGCTCGACAGCTTCGCCTGGGAGTTCCAGCAGGGGATGGCCGCCCGCGCGAAGGCGCTCGGAGACACCGGGGAGAGCAGCCCCGAGCACTGGGAACGCCCACTGGGGACGGGCGACGTCCACGTCGTTCTCACGGCCCTTTCGCCGGACCCGGAGCAGCTCGAAGCCGCGCTCGAACGCGCCCGCGAGACCTTCCGGGACCTTCCAGGCATCCAGGCGCTCTGGCGCCAGGACTGCCATGCGCTGTCCACCGGCAGGGAGCCCTTCGGATTCAGGGATGGGATCGGGTATCCCGCCGTCGAAGGGAGCGGTATTCCCGGCGGCAATTCCCATGAGCAGCCTTTCAAGGCGGGCGAGTTCGTCCTCGGTTACCTCGACGAGACAGGCGGCTACCCCCCCATGCCTCGCCCCGACGTCCTGGGCCGCAATGGCACCTACGTCGTATTCCGCAAGCTCCACCAGCGCGTGGCGGCGTTCCGCCAGTACTTGAAGGAGAATGCGAGCAGCCACGACGAAGAGGAGCTTCTGGCGGCCAAGATGATGGGGCGATGGCGCAGCGGCGCCCCCCTGGCGCTCTGTCCTTTCCATGATGACCCGGAGCTGGGCGCCGATCGGCATCGCAACAACGACTTCGTGTTCGCGGACGACGCGACGGGCTACAAGACGCCGCCCGCGTCGCACATCCGGCGAGCGAATCCGCGCGATGCTTCCGTGGCCGGTGTCGTCAGGCTCCACCGGATGATCCGCCGCGGGACGGCGTACGGGCCCGAGCTGCCCGAGGGCGTCCTCGAGGACGACGGAGTCGAGCGTGGCTTGATGTTCGCCTTCGTCGGAGCGCACCTGGGGCGGCAGTTCGAGTTCGTGCAATCCGAGTGGGTCAACGGCGGTGACTTCCTCGGCCTGGGCGATGTGAAGGACCCGATCGCGGGTTCCCATGAGGGGACCGGCGCGTATTCCATCCCGAGGAGGCCGATTCCAAAGCGCTTGCGAGGACTGCCGCGGTTCGTCGTCACACGGGGTGGCGAGTACTGCTTCATGCCCGGACTGCGCGCTCTGCGCTGGCTCGCCGAGCTTCGGACATGAAGCCCGCGACGGTGGACGTCCTGGCGTAGAGGAAGGAGAGAGGCCGTGTTGAGGGGCATGCCAGTCCAGGCCGCCCTCCCATGAACCTGCCGTGGGCAGTCCCAGGTGCTCCAAAATCGCGCGCACCCCTCCCGCTTGCTTCATGTACGCCAGCACCCGCCGCCTGCCTCCACACCTGACGCAGGCGAACACGTCCCCCGCGACTGTCCTGCGCAGCAGCCCCGCGAAAGTCTCCTGGCGGCGTCCTCTCCTTCCTCCGCTCCTGCCTCGCCCCTGCCTCTGGCGCCACGCTCGCCTCCTCTGCTCCTCCCTGGGGGCGCGTCACGCGCCTCTCCTCCTCACCTGCTTGGGGGAGTGGCACCGGCCCAACGACATGACGCTCACCATCCTGGACACGCCGAAGCGCGCGCTGCGCATGCGCATCTGGTGCGTGCCAGTGGATGCGACGCACACGCGGATGATGCTGGCGAGCTCGCGCGACTTCCTGCGCTACAACCCGTTCGCGCCGCTGCTCAACCGCTTCAACAAGGTCATCGTGAGGGAGGACAAGGCGGGGGTGGAGTCGAGCTACCCGGTGGAGGTGCCTCCGGCGGGCGAGGAGCGCGGCGTGGCGACGGACCGGGCGACGCTGGCCTTCCGCCGCTGGTACCTGGAGCGCAAGAAGGGGGGTGGGCGAGAGGCCTCCAGGACCGAGACAGCGCCGCTCGCGGGCTGACTCCCCTCCATTGGAGCTCAGCCACCAGGGGAGAGGGCACCGCTCCCCGCGGAGCCGCACATGCACTGCCTCCTCTGGAAGCCAATCCCACTCACTTATTGCGCCTATTGGCGACGACCTCGTTCCTCGCGTCGGTGCTTTGCGTGTGCTGGGTCTTCCGAATGCCTTCCTGGATCTTCCGTTTTTGGGCCTCCGCAGATTCTTGAGTCGCCGTATTCGAAGCCTTGACGCTTCGCGGGACAGAGGGGGCATTCCGTCTGCCCTGGCTGAGGCTCCCCTTATTCCAATTGGTAGAATTGGTAGAACCTGGTTTGGCTTGAGGGATGGTTGTTGGAGGCGGTTCAAACGCTCTCCAGTGGCATCCTTTCTCCTCCTTCGTCTCATCCTCGCTGTCGGAAGGAAAGCTGTCGACCCCCTGAAAATCTCGCCTGTTGTCGTTACTGTACTTGTCAACACCCGTCAGGAGGCCGCCCTCCTCAAGATATTGATTGAACTCAGCCATGCCAGGCGGCCGACACCAGCCACGCTTATCCGGTGCAAAGGTGTGGTGCCCGCGCACGAGCACATTGCACCGCCTGCCCTTCCAGGCGTTGTATTTCTGGATGTACCACCAACATTTCACGCAGGCCAACTTGTTGTTTCCGAGATAGTAGTCAGGGACTTGACTCGAGTCCGAGTCCGAGTCCGAGTCCGAGTCCGAGTTCGAGTTCGAGTTCGAGTTCGAGTTCGAGTTCGAGTTCGAGTTCGAGTTCGAGTTCGAGTTCGAGTTCGAGAGGCTTTCATGCAAGAAGGTCAGGATCAACAACTCCACATGAACACACCGATTGGCGCCCTGGCCATTTGAACTTAGATAGACGATCCGACTACTCTGTAGCGTCGGTAGCTCGTCTCCACTCAATGTACAGTTCTTGATGTGCTGAAGAAGGGGGTCATTGTCATCATGCCTATTGAACAATTTAAAGATGGTTCGCTCGCTGTATTTCACCAGCAGCTTGGAGGCATCCGGCCAGAAACCATTTCTATTTTTTTTATGTTCCTCGATCACCTTCCGGATTTCCGCGAAGTGCTCCTTGGTAGATTTGGCTGTGTCTGCTGTTGCTCCTTTCCATTTGATGGCTTTCCCCATCTGGTTCAGCTCGTTGAACGTCTCATCATTGATGACATCGAAGCTGCTAATGATCACCAGGCGATCCCCAAAGAGGGCGGTCGCAACGCAAATGGGATAACTTCCCTTGAGGGACCAGTGCGCGGCCGACAATGCCATCGCGAGTCCGTCCAGCTTGCGGCCGGCATTCCATCCGACGTTCACTACCTCCGGCGCAGCACTGTACCCATCCATGTCTTTGGCGACCGGATTGACATACGGGGTACCTCTACCCAACGGCGGGGCCACGTTGTTGTTCGACGCGTTTGATACTTGGCTCGTGGTCTTTTGTTTAAAGTTATAGTAGCTGGATCTGGGGCTGGAGCTGGGGCTACGGTATCTGCGTGAGGCACACTCCTTCTCATGACCTTTTATGTCATGGCCGCAGAAGGATTTTTCACATTCCTCACATCTACGGGAGTGGTCGTAGCAGGTATATTCATTGCATTTATAGCACTTGTATCTGCCATTGTCGTAGTGATGACGACAAATCGAGTACTTCGAGTACGACTCCCGGCATTGATGACAAGAATGACGAGCGTACGTGCCGGGTTGGCTCTCTCTGTTGCAGAAGTCGCACGACATGATGTTTCCTTCTCTCTGAATGCATCAACAACCAGGGAACCTCGCCATCCACCCAGAAACCCCAGGCTGCTCGGCCTCACCACCGGCGCACGACACCTGTTCCAGGTAAACGCTTGCCTCGCCTCGTGAGCAGCGCGAGCGCACTCAACACCCCGAGCAGCGCCGTGCCATGTCCCCCACCCATTCCACTGCTGTCGCAGCTCAGCCCGCTTCCGGTGCCGGTGAGCGGGACTCGCAAGGTCCACGAGTACTCCGCGGGGCTCTTGTCCACGTTGCCCGCCACATCCCGGGCAACCACGCGCAGCCGGTGGGCACCAGCGCCCAGTCCCTCGAGGGTGAGCGGGCTGGCGCAGGCGGTGAAGTCCGCGCCATCCAGGCCGCACGCGAAGGAGCTCCGGGGCTCCGTCGACGAGAAGGTGAAGGTGGCCTCCCCCTTGTCCGTCCTCCGCGAGGAGGGCCCACTGTCGATAGCGGTCTCCGGTGCGGTGGTGTCGACGGTGAAGGCCCGCTCGGGCGAGGCCGGACTGCTGCGAGCGCTGGAATTGGTGGCGGTCGCGCTCAGCCTGTGGGCGCCCTCCTGGAGCGGGGCCGCGGGCTCGAGGCTCCAGCGGCCCGTCTCCTCCACTCGCGTGGTGCCCAGGAGCTTGTCATCGGCGAAGACAGACACGGTGGTGCCAGGCTGGGCCGAGCCCTTGAAGGTGGGAATCCCCGTGGCCAGCACGTCGTCGTGGGCCGGTTGTTCCACCACGGGGGCGAGCGGCGCGGGGGTGATGCTGAAGGTAGACACGGCGGGAGTGGCATCCGCGTTGCCAGCTTCGTCCACCGCACGCACGGAGAAGGAGTGGGCGCCGTCCGGCAGGTTGGAGTACGTGACCGGATTCGTCTCGCAGGGGGCGTAATCCTCCTCATCCAGCTTGCACTGGAAGCGCGCCCCCAGCGCGGAGGTGAAGCCAAAGGTCGCGAAGGGGCTGCCAATCACCGGAGGGGGCTGGGAGACCAGGGTGGTCTCCGGCGCCTGCGTATCCACCGTGAAGGAGCAGGTGGCCGGGGTCCGGTCGATGTTGCCCGCCTTGTCCACGGCGCGGGCGGCCAGGGTGTGGAAGCCATCCTCCAGGGGCTCCCGGGTGGGAGGACACGGGATGAAGTCCGCGCCATCCAGGCCGCACTCGTAGCGGGCCCCCGGCTCGGAAGGGGCGAAGGCGAACTCGAGGGTCGCCTGGCGGGTCAGCGGGTCCGGGCACCGGCTGAAGGTGGTCTCCGGCGCCACGGTGTCCACCACCCAGGTGTGGGAGGCGGGGGTGTTGTCCACGCGCCCCCCCAGGTCGGTGGCGTACACGAGGAAGGTGTGCGTGCCGTCGGTGAGGCCGGTGAGCGCACGCGGGCTGGTGCAGTCAGCGAGCGGGGTACCGTCCAGGGTGCACTTGAAGGCGGAGACCGGCTTGTTGGCGGAGAAGACGAAGGTGGCCTCGGTGAGGCGCGTCAACGGCCCCGGGCTCTGGTAGTCAATCCGCGTCTCCAGCTCCGAGGAGTTGACCGTCCAGGAGTGGGTGGCCGGAGGACCGACGTTGCTCGCCTTGTCGATGGCCCGGACGGCGAAGGTGTGGGAGGTATCCGACAGCGCCGGATAGGATTTGGGGTTGTTGCAAGGCTCGTAGGACGTGTTGTCGAGGCGGCACTCGAAGCGGGCGCCCAGCTCGTTCGCCTCGAAGTGGAACGTGGCCGAGGTGGAGTCGGGGGACGTGGGAGGGGGGTCCGTTTCAATCCGGGTGCTGGGCGCGGTGGTGTCCACCTTCCACTGGTACTGAGCGGTCCTGGTGGTGTTGCCCGCGAGGTCGGTGACCCTCACGTGGAAGAGGTGCTCGCCCTCGGCCAGCTCGTCCCCGGGCGTATTGCCCACGGCGAAGGGGGCCGTGCACTGGACGTATTTCCAATCACTCTCGCTGCCATCGAGGCTGCACTCGAAGTAGCGCACATCCGCGGCGCGTGAGCTGAAGCTGAAGGTGGCACTGGTCTGATTGGTGGATGGCAGGGGATGCGAGTTGAGTTGGACGTCCGGCGGGGTGATGTCCACCTTCCACTGGTATCGGGCCGGGGAGGAGTCGGCGTTGCGGGCCCTGTCCACGGCGCGGACCTCGAAGACGTGGGAGCCATCCGTCAGCGTCTCGAGGTGCGGGCTGACACAGGCCCCATAGGCATTGCTATCCAGACTGCACTCGAAGGCGGAGCCTGGCTCGGAGGAGAAGACGAATCTGGCACTGAGCGAGTTGGTCAGCTCGGGGGGAAACTCGTTCAGGTGGGTCTCTGGCTCCTGGGTGTCCACCGTCCACGAGAAGAAGGCGGGAGAGAGGTCCTTGCGCTTGCCCGCATCCACGGAGAACACGCGGAAGATGTGCTCCCCGTCGGTGAGCGCGGGAGAGGAGCGCGGGGTCTCACAGCCAGCGAAGGGGGCGTTGTCCAGGCTGCACTCGAAGGAGCAATCTCCCTTGGTGCAGCCAAAGGAGAAGAGGGCGGCGTTGGAACGCGTCACCAGCTCGGGGTGGGACACGATGAGGGTGTCGGGTGCGGTGAGGTCCACCTCCCACGAATACGGAGTCGTGGCGGGGCCGACATTGCCGGCCCGGTCGATGGCGCGGACGGCGAAGGAATGGCTCCCCGCGGCGAGATTGTCGTAGGAGACGCCCGTGGTGCCACACGGGCTGAAGGGCTTCTCATCCAGACCGCACTCGAAGGTGACCTGCTCGTTCGACGAGAAGGAGAAGCTGGCGCGGGTGTCGATCGTGGACGCGCCGTTGAGGAAGGCCTGGGGCGCCGTGGTGTCCACCCACCATTCGTGGAAGGCGGGGGTGAGGTCCAGGTTGCCGGCCCCATCTCCCGCGCGGACGGAGAAGGAATGAAGGCCCTCGAGCAGGTTGGCGCAGGTCTTGGGAGGGGAATTGGAGCAGCGCTCGAAAGGCGCGTTGTCACACTTGCACTCGAAGAAGACATCCGCTTCGCGAGAGGAGAACTGGAAGCTGGCCGAGGTCTTGTTGGTCAGCGCGGGCGGCTTCAGGTCCAGGAGGGTGTCTGGCGCCGTGGTGTCCACCCTCCAGGAGGAGATGGCCGGAGAGGAGTCCACGCGCCCGAGCTCGTCGATGGCTCGCACGGCGAAGAGGTGCTGCCCATCGAGGAGCTCGTTGTAGAACTTGGGGGTCTCGCAGGGGCTGAAGCTCTCGGTGTCGAGCTGGCACTCGAAGCGGGCGTTCAGCGTGTTCGAGGAGAAGGAGAAGGTGGCGGAGGAGACCCGCGTCACCGGCGCTGGAGTCGAGCCGAGGGTGGTGTCTGGCGACGTATCCACCACCCAGTGGTCGGTCGCCAGCGCGGAGACATTGCCAGCGCCATCGGTGGCGCGGACGAAGAAGTCGTGTGCCCCCTCGGACAGGCCGAAATAGCTCGTGGAGCCCTTCCGGGAGTTGGCACTGGCGCAGGCGGAGAAGTCCGCGCTGTCGAGCTTGCACTCGAAGGAACCCAGCTCGTCGGAGGAGAACTCGAAGGTGGCGTTGTTGGCGTTCTTGAGGCGCGTGTTGATGGTGACCACGGGCGCGGTGGTATCCACGGTCCAGGAGTACGTGGCCGGACTGGGATCCTCATTGGCGGCCAGGTCCACGGCACGGACCTCGAAGGTGTAGCCGCGGTCGGAGAGGTCGGAGTAGGTCTGGGGAGTGCGGCAGGAGGTGAACTCCTGGCCCGTGAGCCTGCACTCGAAGGACCCGCCGCCTTCCGTCGAGGAGAAGGTGAAGGTGGCGGTGGTCTCCTGGGTTCGGAGGGCTGGGGACGAGTCGATGCGGGTGTCCGGCGGCGTGGTGTCGGTACCGGCGTCGGTACCCGCGTCGGCGTCGGCCAGCGGGAGCCCCCAGTGCACCTGGCTGTCATTGGCTTCCAATCCCCCCTCGTGAGAGGACTCGGCGCAGCCCGACTGCAGCAGCACGAGCAGCAAGCAGGGCAATGGTGTCCACGTCCCATGGCGGTATTTCATGCGCAACCTCCCCGTTCCTGCCACGAACGTGCGTGGGCAGGCCCTCTCTGGATGCAATGACAGTCAGGCCAGCGGTGCTTCGTCAGACGCTCCAGCTCCTGCCGGTTGCGCGGCTCGAAGAACCCGCACGTCGACGGCCTTGAAGCGGCGCGCGGCGCCCCCCATGGCCAGGGTGAGCGGTCCCACGAACCGGACTCCCTCGTGAGGACCGAGGCACCGCTGTCGATGCCCGCTGACCCGTGGGCCAGCGCCCTCCTGCCTCTTCAAGAGCCGGGCCAGCGAGTGTCCGGGCGGTGCCAGGCGGCTGCCTGCCCGCTCTCCCTTGTCAAAGTCCACTCCGGACGTGGTTACATCCCCACGCGACGGCGCTTCGACGCGTCGAAAACCAGGGCTCGACGCGTCGGCCTACCGGGGTCCGTCGAAACCAGGGGGGAAACGGGATGAGCCAGCAACACGCCGAGGAACTGCGCATGGCGCTCGCCGAGGGAATCCTCCACACGCAGGAGGTGGAGGCCCTTCGCGAGGAGGCGCTGCGCCTGGAGCGGAGCCCCCTGGAATTGCTCGTGGAGCGGGGGCGGCTCTCCCCGGAGAGCCTCGCCTCGCTGCGGAGGGCGCCGCCGGGTGAGGCGCTCCCAGCCCCTGGGGAGCCCGAGGACCTCCCCACGCCCACGGCCTCGCCGCCCCAGCGGGGGCGCGGCTCGGAGACCCCCGCCTTCCCGGTGGCCGGCTGGGACCGCTACCGGTGCGTGCGGTTCCTCGGCCAGGGCGGCATGGGGCGGGTGTTCCTCGCCTATGACCCGCGGCTGCGCCGCAACGTGGCCCTCAAGTTCGTCCGGGAAGACGACCCGGAGCTCACCCGCCGCTTCATCTCCGAGGCCCGGGCCCAGGCCCGCGTGGACCACGAGCGCGTGTGCAAGGTGTACGAGGTGGGCGAGGTCCAGGGCAGGGCCTACATCGCCATGCAGTACGTCGACGGGCAGCCGCTGAACCTGCTCGGAAAGCAGCTCACCCTCGAGCAGAAGGTGATGGTGCTCCGGGAGGCCGCCGAGGGGCTGCACGAGGCCCACCGCGCCGGTCTCATCCACCGGGACGTCAAGCCCTCCAACATCCTGGTGGCACGCACGGAGGACGGCCGCCTCGAGCCCTATGTCATGGACTTCGGGCTGGCACGCGACTGGAAGGAGGGAGTCACGGTCACCGGGACGGTGGTGGGGACGCCCCACTACATGGCGCCCGAGCAGGCCCGTGGCGAGGTGGGGATGCTGGATCGTCGAGCGGACGTCTACGGCCTGGGCGCCACGCTCTACCACCTGCTGGTGGGCCAGCCCCCCATTCCAGGCGGCAACGGCCTGGAGGTGCTCAACAACATCGCCACCGTGGAGCCCCGCCCGCCGCGCGCACTGGAGGCGGAGCTCCCGGCGGACCTCGAGGCCATCACCCTCAAGTGCCTGGAGAAGGACCGCTCCGCCCGCTACGACTCGGCCCGGGCCCTGGCCGAGGACCTGGACCGGTTCCTGGGCGGAGAGCCCGTCCTGGCACGCCCCGCCGGGCCCTGGTACCGGCTGCGCAAGCAGCTGCGCAAGCACCGGCTCCTGGTGACGCTGGGGGCCGCCGCGCTCACCCTGGTGCTGCTCGCCCTGGGACAGGCGGGGCTGGCCCGCCGCGAGGTGACGTGGCGCGAGCGCCTGGCGCGTGAGTTCACCGAGCAGGTGGAGCATCTCGAGGCCCAGGCCCGCTACTCCGCCCTCTCCCCCGCTCACGACACACGCGATGACAGGAAGCGCCTCCGGGCCAGCATGGACGAGCTCGACGCCCGGATACGGCAGGCCGGGGAGTCGGCGGTGGGGCCGGGCAACTATGCCCTGGGAAGAGGCTTCCTCGCCCTGGGAGACGAGGGGAAGGCCCGGGAGTACCTGGAGCGCGCGTGGCGATACGGCTTCCAGGAGCCCCGGGTCGCCTATGCGCTCGCCCTGGTGATGGGGCACCTCTACCAGCAGCGGCTCCTCGAAGCGGAGCGGCTGCGCTCTCCCGAGCAGCGCGAGGCCCGGAAGCGGGACCTCGAGCGTGACTATCGCGACCCGGCCCTGGGGTATCTGCGGCGCAGCGAGGGGAGCGCCGTGCCGTCCACCGAGTACATGGCGGCACTCCTGGCCTTCTACGAGGGCCGCTTCGACGAGGCCCTGGCCCGGCTCGACTCCCTCGGCAACAGGCTGCCCTGGTTCCACGAGGCCCCCAAGCTCCGGGGCGACATCCTCCTGGCCCGGGCCACTCAGTACGCCAACCAGGGCCAGCGTGAGCAGGCGCTGGCCGACTTCGAGGCGGGCCGCCAGGCCTATGCTCGCGCCGCCGCCATCGCCGAGAGTGTCCCCGACGTCCACTACGCCCTGGCGGAGCTGGAGTTCGCCGTGGTGCTCATGGAGCTCTACGCCCAGGGCGACGTCCTGCCGCCCGTGGAGCGGGGCCTCGCGGCGGTCGCGCGCGCTCTCGCGGTCGCACCGGACCACTACGACTCCAAGCTGCTGGAGGCGCGCTTCCACCGTCGTCTCGCGGAGCACCACTCGCGCCAGGGCAAGGACGTGCAGGAGCTCCTCCAGAAGGCGCTCGCCTCCGCGCGGGCCGCCCTGGCCCTGGAGCCCTCACGACAGGAGGCCCGGCTGGAGCTGGGACGCATCTTCTGGCAATGGGGGCAGAACCGGCAGGATCGCAACCAGGATCCACGAGAGCAGCTCCGCGAGGCCGCGGCGGCCTTCGAGAGCCTGGCCCCGGAGGCGCGAGACTACGACTTCCACCTCAACCTCGGCCTGGTCTTCAAGGTCTGGGCGGAGTACGAGGGCCAGAGCGGCGTGGACCCCCAGCCCCATCAGGGCCAGGCGATCGCGTCCTTCCGCCAGGCCCTCCAGCTGGACGAGCGCCAGTTACCCGCATGGCTCAACCTCGGCAGCACGTACTTCCTGCGCGCCTCGCATCCGAGCAACCCGGCTCCGGACGAGGACCTGGAGCGGGCCCGGGCCGCGCTCGACAAGGCACAGGCACTGAATCCCCAGCACTTCGTGCCCTACTTCTACGCGGGTCAGGTGGATGAGCAGATGGCCTCGCGCAGCCGGGCGCGCGGGGGGGATGCCCGACCCATGCTGATCAGGGCTCTCGAACAGTACCGCGAGGGAATCGCCATCAGCCCCGCGACTCCCCACCTCCACAACGGGGTGGGTCAGGTCCTGCTCCAGCAGGCCCAGGAAGAGTGGGACCGCGGCGGCAAGCCCTTCCCGCTCCTCGACCAGGCCCTGGCCGCTTTCAACCAGACGCTCACCATGGGCCCGCAGCTGGTCTTCGCCATCAACAACCTGGGCGAGGTGCACGCGCGGCGCGCCAGCTACCTGCGTGCCCTTGGGGAGGAGCCAGGCCCGAGCGTGCGAAAAGCCGCGGAGCTCTTCCGGCGAGCCATCGAGCAAGCCCCGACCCACCCCACTCCCCGGGCCAACCTGGGCATGGTTCATCACACCCAGGCGGCCTTCGAGCTGGAGCACGGGAGGGATCCGCAGCGCAGCCTGGCGCAGGCCTCGGAGGCACTGC
>NZ_JBJMQO010000138.1:0-108881 GCF_045802675.1 Archangium sp.
CGCCGCGCAGGCCGGTGAGCAGGGCCGTCCCTTCGGCGTGGTGGCCGACGAAATCCGCAACCTCGCCGAGCGCACCGCCCGCTCCACGCGGGAAATCGCCACCATGGTGGGCGGCATCCGGCGCGAGGTGGACACCACGGTATCGCTGGTGAGGGAGGGCCGCGAGCAGGCCGGTACGGGCGTGCTGCTCGGAGACCGGGCCGCCGAGGCGCTGGTGGAGATCCGCACCATCACCCAGCGCACCTTCTCCGCGGTGGAGGCCACGCTGACGGAGACCCAGCGGCTGGAGGCCCAGGGCAGCACGGTGGTGGATGCCAGCCGCCGGGTGGCCCGGCGCGTGGACGACGTCACGCGAGCCGCCATCGAGCAGTCGGGACAGGGCCGCGAGCTGGTGCACCAGACGCAGCAGATGGCGAAGCTGGCGCAGGAGGCCTCGCTCAAGGCCGAGGGCCAGGCGCGCACGGGCCGGGACCTGTCCGGCGCGGTGGGACGGCTGAGCACCGCCATCGAGGAGATCCGCTCGGCGCATGGCGTGTTGATGCGCGGGGACTCGGCCATCGGCGAGGAGGTGACGCGGGTGCGCGAGGACGCGCTGCGCGTCATCCGCATCGGTGACGGGCTGAGCCGCACGGTGGACCAGCTGGAGCACGAGGCGGCGAGCCTGGAGGGCGAGGTGTTCCGCTTCCAGCTCCCGGTCCCGCACCCGGGCGGCACGCTGCGCGCGGGCATCCACCAGACGGCGGTGCTCAGCACGGTGGGCAAGATGGATCCCCTCTTCGGCGTGGAGATCCAGCTCGTGGAGATGAGCTGCTGCATCTTCTCCAACCTGCTGCGGTTGGAGGACGGCGTGCTGGCACCGGACCTCGCCGAGCGCTGGGAGGCGGACCCCTCGGCCAGCCGCTACCGCTTCTACCTGCGCCCAGGCGTCACCTTCCACGACGGCACGCCCCTCACCGCGCGCGACGTGAAGCGCCACTTCGAGCGGCTGTTGAGCCCGGCGGAGAAGTCGCCGGAGCGTGGGCTGCTCGAGGACGTGGCCGGGGCCAAGGCCTTCATGGCGGGCCAGGCGGCCGAGGTGACGGGCATCACGGTGCTGAACGACCTGACGGTGGAGATGCACCTGGAGGAGCCCAAGGCCTTCTTCCTGCAATTGCTGGCGCAATCCGCGGCGGCGGTGGCGCGGGTGGACGCCCGCGGACAGGTGGTGGGCACGGGCCCCTTCCGGCTGGTGGACTTCGGCCCGGAGCGCATCGTGCTCGAGCGCAACCCCACCTATTGGCGCAGGGGACAACCCCTGCTGGACCGGCTCGAGTTCCACCTGCTGGGCTCGCGTGACAAGGCGCTCGAGGCGCTGCGCGAGGGGACGGTGGACTTCGTCTCGTACCTGCACGCCACGCACGTGGAGCAGCCCGAGCAGGAGGGCTTCCAGGTGGTGCCGGGCATCACGCCGACCACGGCGGTGCTGGGCTTCAACGTGCGCGAGGCGCCCTACAACGACGTGCGCGTGCGCAAGGCCATCCGGGCGGGGCTGGACGTCCAGGCGCTGGTGGACCACTTCCACAAGGGAGCGCGCATCGCGCACACGCTGACGCCGCCGGAGCTGCTGGCGGGGGAGAACCCGCGGACTCCGCCGCGGCTCGACCTCGGGCTGGCCGAGCGCCTGCTGCGCGAGGCCGGGATGCACCAGGTACCGGTGACGCTGTACCAGACCGTGGGCCGTGACACGACGGCCGAGGACGCCATCCTCTTCCGGCCGCTGGTGGAGGCGGGGCTGGTGCGGCTCGAGCACGAGCAGCTGAGCGCGGAGGACTTCGCCGAGCGGCGGCGTGCCGGACGGCTCCCCATCTTCCGGTTGCATTGGGTGGCCGACTACCCGGACCCGGACAACTTCCTCTACTTCCTGCTGAGCTCCCAGGCCCAGACGCTGTACGTGCTGGGCTACCGCAACGAGGAGTTCGACAAGCTCACCGCCGAGGCGCGCGTCACCATCGACCCCGAGCGGCGCAAGCACCTCTACCGGCAGGCAGAGCAGCTCACCCACGAGGACTGCCCCCTCATCCCGCTCTTCCATCCCCACGTGCACGCGGCGGCGACCGGCCGGGTGCAGGGACTGCGGCTGCACCAGACCCCGCCACAGGTGCGCTTCGAGGAGCTGTGGTTGGGCTAGGGTCGCCGCCCATGAGCTTGAAGCCCAGAGTGCTGCTGGTGGGTGCGGGAGCCGTCGGCCAGGTGTTCGGGAAGTACCTCCAGGCGGCCGGCTGCGAGCTCGCCTTCTTCGTGAAGGAGAAGTACGCGGACGAGGCGCGGCGGGGCTACACCCTGTACGAGCTCGGCGTCCTCGAGAAGGAGTACGAGCCGGCGGCGTTCTCCGGCTTTGGCGTACACACCTCGATGGAGGAGGTGGCCGGACAGCGCTGGGACCAGGTCTGGCTTTGCGTCTCGTCGACGGCGCTGCGCTCGGGAGGCTGGGTGGGCGAGCTCGCCCGGGCCACGGGAGAGGCCACCTGGGTCATGCTCCAGCCCGCGCTGGATGACCGCGACTGGCTGCTGCAATGGCTCCCGGAGGAGCGGCTCGTCTCCGGCATGATTCCCTTCCTCAGCTTCCACGCGCCGCTGAAGCCCGGAGACCGCGTCCCCCGGCCGGGCACGGCGTTCTGGATACCGCCGCTGTCCCGAGGCCTGTTCAGCGGTCCTCCCGAGCGCCTCGAGCAAGTGGTCGGGACCCTGCGCGCCGGCCGCTATCCGGCGGCCCGGACCGGGGACGTGGCACGCGCCGCGGCGATTCCCACCGCGGTGCTGACCGTCTTCGTGGACGCCCTGGAAGCGGCGGGCTGGAGCTTCGAGCGCTTCCTCCAGCGCGAGTCCCTGGAGCGAATGACCCAGGCCTCGCGCGAGGCGGTGCGGATTGCCGCCTGGCGCACGCAGGGGAGCGCCTCCGCCGTGCTGCGGCTGCTGCGCCCCGCGTTCTTCAAGCTACTGCTGCCGCTGGCCTCGGGACTCGCTCCTGTCGATCTGGAGACGTACCTGAAGGTCCACTTCACCAAGGTGAGCGAGCAGACCCGGTTGATGATGCGCACGTATGTGGACCTGGGGCGGAGCGCGGGACTGCCGGTGGAGCACCTGCAGGCGCCGCGGTAGCCCCCTCACCCGGCTTCGGAGCGCCGTGCCCGCTGCGGCGCGGACGCCGGGTTCCGGGAGTACAGGAGGAACGGTACCGCCAGCTGCACCAACGTCGGCATCAGCGGAAGCAGGAAGTGCAGGGTCCGCTCCGTGTTGATGTACCCGTTGAACAAGAAGAGGGCACCGGCCACGAGCAGGCAGGGCACGCTGCCGAGTGCCGCCAACACCAGGCAGACATAGTGCAGCCCGCGGTTGCGAATGCCCTGCTCGGACGTCGCCACGAACACCGGCATGAACGACGTGAGGGCGACGAAGGTGAGGCCCAACAACAACTTCGGCAGCCCGTTGCCCACGAGCAGCACGAGGCCCAGTTCGAGCACTCCCAACATCAGGGCGAGCCCCTGCCCCACGTGCTGACGCTTGGAGAGGACCACGGGCGGAGGATCGTCGTAGCTGACGAAGCCCTGGGAGGCGAGCTCGGCCCGCTCGAGGGCCGCATTCCCCTCCGGGGACAGCTCACTCGCGAAGGAAGGCTCCAGCGCGACCAACGCCTGGGCCGCGGCCCCGTCCACCCGGCGCCCATCGCTCCCGGTGAAACCACCCAGCCACGGGTCATTGATGATGAGGTGCAGCACATCCGCTCGCGCGCGGACGGTCTCCTGGGGCCGCAGGGGCTGGGAGAGCCCGAGCAGGAGCGCGTCCACCTCGGCCCGGCCCGCTTCCATGCCGCGCGCCCGCTCTCTCAACACGTCGAGAGGAGGCTGCACCCGGGGCTTCGAAGGCGGATTCGGAGACATGGCGGGCCACAGCCTAATCGGTCCCGGGCTCGGACGCAGGCGACGCATTCCAAGCCCGGTTGCGCGAGGACGGGCTGCGCTGAGCTACTTCCACAGCTTCTTGTACCAGGAGTCCGACTCCTTCCCGGCCTTCTTGCCGGGGGCGTCGTCGCCCATCTTCTGGGTGATGGTGCCCAGGTCCCAGCCCGTCAGGTTCGCCAGCGCCTCCGCCTCCTTCTGGTGACGCGTGTCCAGGTTGGTCAGGTACTGCTTGCCCGCCTCGCACTTGAGCTCGCCCTTGAAGGCGTGCCGCAACACGTAGCGCGCCTGGAAGTTCTGCCGATCGTTCGTCGCCTGGAACACCAGGTCCTCCGGGAAGTGCTCACCGTCGTAGCGCGCGTGCATGCGCGTGAGCACCACCTGCGAGCCCCCTCCCCTGCCGTTCGGGTTCTGCTCGTCCAGCCAGAACACGCCCAGGTTGCGCAGCTCCTCGGGGTTGAGGGGATCCGCCGCGCACGGGTCGCACCAGCCCATGTCCCAGACATACTCAGTGAAGATCGCCCGCTTCTCCTCCCGCTCGTGCGCCTTCTCGAAGAGCGCAGGGTAGAACTTGTTGAACTCGCCCTTCACGAACACCGGGATGTCCATGTCGCTGGGCACCTTCACCGTGCGGTAGTTCGTCGACTCCACCCGCCCCTGCCGCGTCAGCGCGTAGACGACCAGATCCTGCGGCCCCGTCGCGTTCGCCATTCCCAGGCGGATGGGCAGCATGAACTTCTTCGACTCGTACGCCATCTGCAACGGCCGCAGGTACTTGAAGCCCGTGGCCTTCTGCTCCTTGAGGTTCACCTTGGCCACGAAGAACTTCATGTCCTGCTTGACGTAGGGCGCCAGCGCCTTCGAGGCCTTCGGCGGAATCTTGTAGCCGCTCTCGCGCAGCCACGTCTCCAGGCCCTCCGACTCCTTCGCCGACAGGATGAGGATGTCGTACTCGCCCACCGTGTACTGCGCCTCCACCGTCACGCCCAGGCTCTTGCTGCGGGCCATGTCCATGGGTGCTCCCGCGGCCGAGGGGGCCGCCGGCGCCCTCTTCTCGTACACCCTCCTCGGCGGGGTGCACGGATCCTCGTCGAAGTACTCCACCAACCGCGGCGCGGAGTAGGCGTCCAGCCGCTCGACGTACTTGCGCTCGCCCACGTGGAGCTGCTCACGCTTGAGCACCGTCGGCACCGGCACCACCAGCGCGAAGTCCGTGAGCTCGCCCTTGTAGTCGTTGGACATGGTGAGCACGGTGCGCTCGCCATCTCGCACCATCACCACCTGCGAGGCCTCGTTGAAGAGGCTCGTGTCGGCCTTGCCCACGTAGAAGCCACAGAAGGCCTCGGCGGCGGGCGCGGCGAGGGTCACCAGTCCAGCCGTCAGGCCGGCTGCGAGGAGACGGAAGCGCATGCGTCTTTCCTTTCCAATGCCCCACCGCCCGGCCAGTCGAAGCGGCCGGAGGGCAGGAGGCGGTCGATGAGGGGAGTGAGGGGTGAAACCAGACAGAGCGACCAGATGAGGGCGTTCTGCCACCACAGGCCGTGCAGCAGGAAGAAGGCCAGTCCAGCCACGGAGGCGGCGTAGAGCACGCGTCCCCAGCGGTGGTCCGGCGTCGTCTTCGGGTCGGAAATCATGAAGAAGGTGAAGAGGATGAGGCCGCCGGCGGAGAGCTGATGCTGGAGGCTCGCCCAGGGCGCGCCCAGGTAGAAGATGCGGCCGGCCTTGAGCAGCACCCACGCGCCGATGAACGCCAGGCTCACGTCCGAGCGGAACGAGCGATGGGCCACCGCGAGCCCGAACGCCGCGAACCACCCGAGCAGCGCGGCGCTGTGTCCCCACTGGCTGGGCGAGCACCACGCATGCGGGGTGAGCAGCATGGCCGCCACGAGGCCCAGGTTGGTGGGGTTGAAGAGGTGCTTGCCGTGCACGCGCAGGACGAACTTGCTGGAGATGGCCACCGCGGCGGCGAAGGGCCCCACCCAGAAGGCATCCGTGCGCAGCAGCAGCGACAGTCCCAGCGAGGTGATGAGCGGCGAGAGGTACCCCACCGCGGGTGCCCCCGTCAGCCGCGTCATGACCCACTGCGTCGCGCACGCGGTGAGCACGATGAGTGGCGGCTGCCAGACAGGGACGTCGAAGCCCAGCCAGCCCACTCCGGCCACGAGGAAGGAGGAGAGGAAGGCAATCTGGAAGTAGCGCGGGTCGCGGGGGAGCGCGGCGGCGAGCGGCATGCCCCCATCAACGTCCGGCGCCCGGAAAAGGTCTAGTACCCTGGGGGGCATGCACACCAAGGCCGCGGCTCCCATCGCGTTCCTCCAGGGCCGGCGCACCCTGCCGCTCATCGAGGCGTACTTCGAGCTCAACCACCTCAAGCAGCTCTTCCGGCAGGGGTGGTTGCGCGTGGGGCTCGCGCGCGAGCGCTGTGAGAGCGTCGCTGAACACTCGTTCGGCGTGGCGCTGCTGTGCCTCTTCCTCGCCGACAGCTACTTCCCCGAGGCGGATGCCACCAGGGTGGTGCGCATCGCGCTGCTGCACGACCTGGGCGAAGCCTACGCCGGAGACATCACCCCTCATGACCCGGTGAGCCGCGAGGAGAAGCTGAAGCGCGAGCGCGACGCCGTGGAGCGCATCCTCGCCAAGCTGCCGCGCGGTGCCGAATACCTCGCGCTGTGGGAGGAGTACGAGCACGGTACCTCTTTCGAAGCGCGGCTCGTGCGCCAGGTGGACCGGCTGGAGATGGGCCTGCAGGCCACCATCTACGAGTACCAGGGCGCGGGAGACCTCTCACAGTTCTTCGCCTCGGTGCACAAGGCGCTGGAGACGCCCGAGCTGAAGGCGGTGCTCGCCGAGCTCGAGGCGCTGCGGCCCACCCGGCCTGGCGTCTGATGCCCTTCACGGAAGCAGGGCGAGCGAGCGGGAGCTGGCCATTGGGGGAGCGGCAGCGGAGTGGATTCAGTGATGCTCGCGGAGCCCCATCGGAGCGAGGCCCCGGCCGGAGTATCCTCGCCGCATGCGGGCGGGCGCAGCGAGAGACGAGGCCGAGGCGACACCCCTCTCCACGGGGACGGAGGCCCCCCGGGCTGAAGCACCGCCCCCGGCGCTCACCGTGCGCGCGCTCGGGCTCGGCGGACTCATCGGCGCGCTCATGTGCCTGTCCAACCTCTACGTGGGGTTGAAGACGGGCCTGGCCTTCCCCGCGGCCCTCATCGCGTGTGTCGTCGGGCTCGGCGCGCAGCGGGCGCTGATGAGGGTGAGCCCCTCGCGCTTCGGGCCCGCGCTCAGCCTCCAGGAGACGAGCGCCATGCAGTCCGCCGCCTCCTCCGCAGGCTACTCCACCGGCGGCACCATCGTCACCGCGAGCGTGGGCTACCTGCTGCTCGCCGGCCACCACCCTCCCGCCTGGGCCCTGCTGCTGTGGACGCTGCTGGGCTCGGCGCTCGGCGTGGTGCTCGCCCTGCCCATGCAGCGGGCCTTCATCCGCCGCGAGCCCCTGCCCTTTCCCTCGGGCATGGCCGCGGCCTCGGTGGCGCGCTCCTTCCATGCCGGCGACGACGCGGGCCGCAGAGGCGCTCGGGCGCTGGGGGTGGGCGCGCTCGTCGCGGGCGTGCTGTCGTTCGCGCGCGATGGGCTCCAGTTCCTCCCCGCCACGCTCGCGCTACCGGGGACGCTGCTCGGCGTGCCGCTCGCGGAGCTGTCCTTCTCCCTGGATTTGACGCTGATGCCGCTGGGCACCGGGGCCCTCGTGGGGCTGCGCGTCGGAGTGTCGATGCTGCTCGGCGCGCTCGTGTGCTTCGGGGGGCTCGCCCCCTGGCTGCACGCGCACGGGATGCTCCCCCAGACGGGCTTCTTCGGCATCCTCGAGTGGAGCATGTGGCCCGGGGCCGCGCTGGTGACGAGCGCCTCCTTCACCCACCTCCTGCTCCAGCGCGGGCTGCTGCGGCGCACCTTCGGCCTGCTGCTCGGCCCGGGGCGGACGCCGGACGAGGTGCCCGATGCGGCGGACGTGCCGCGCTCGTGGTTCCTCACCGGGGTGGTGCTGCTGTCGCTGGGATTGGTGACGGTGGGCGCGGTGGCCTTCGGCATTCCGTTCCCGCTCGGGCTGCTGGGCGTGCTGCTGTCCTTCGCGCTCGCGGCGGTGGCGTGCCGGGCCACGGGCGAGACGGACATGACGCCCACGGGTCCCCTGGGGCAGGTGGCGCAGCTCTTCTTCGGCGTGCTCATGCCGGGCAACACGCTGGCTAACGCCATGGCCTCGAGCCTCTCCGGCAACATCGCCTCCTCCAGCGCGGACCTGCTCACCGACGTGAAGGCGGGACACCTGCTCGGCGTGCGGCCCCGGCAGACGTTCCTCGCGCAGCTGTGGGGCTGCGTCGTGGGCTCGCTCCTCATCGTGCCCGTCTTCTACCTGCTCGTGCCGGATGCCTCGGCCATCACCGAGGACCGTTTCCCCGCGCCCGCGGGCTTCTTCGTGGCCGGGGTGGCGCGCGTGCTCTCCGGGGGCGTGGGCCATCTGCCGGCGGCGGCGCGCTGGGGCGTGCTGGGGGGCGCGCTGCTGGGCGTGGGGCTCGTGCTCCTGGAGCGCTTCGCCCCCGAGCCGGTGCGGCGCTTCGTCCCCTCGCCCATCGCCCTGGGGCTCGCCTTCGCGCTGCCCGCCTCCATCTCCCTGTCCATCTTCCTCGGCGCGGTGGCCGCGGCGCTCCTGGCCCGCGCGAAGCCGGCGCTCGCCGAGGCCGCCACGGTGCCCCTGGCCTCGGGGCTCATCGCGGGAGAGAGCCTGGTGAGCCTGCTCGCGCTGCTCGTGCTCGGCGCGCTGTCCTGAGCGCACGCCTTCCCGAGGTGCGAGCGAGCGGGAGAATCAGGCCGGGCCGCCCCGTGACTAGGTTTCGTGGCGAGGAGGAGTGCCATGGAACGTTCGACCCGACGCATCCTCGCTGGCGCGGGAGTGGGGATTCCGCTCGTGGCCCTGGGTGCACGCCTGTGGAGCAGACAGGGGTCCACACCGCCCATCCGGGATGAGTGGGGCCGGCCCGTCGCCGACGGCATCGCCTCGCTGGAGCAGGTGCGGCTCGGGGGCGTGGACCAGTGGGTGCTGATGCGCGGGCGGAGCATCCACAACCCGTTGCTGCTCTACCTCTCGGGAGGGCCGGGCGCCTCGGAGCTGGCGTGGGTGCGGCACTTCAACGCGCCGCTGGAGGACCACTTCCTCGTGGTGCAGTGGGACCAGCGCGGCGCCGCCAGGTCCTACGCCGCCGTGAAAGACAGGGACAGCCTCTCGGTGGAGCAATTCGTCTCCGACGCGAGCGACCTGCTCGAGCTGCTCACCAGCCGCTTCGCCCAGGAGAAGGTGTTCGTCGTGGGCCACTCGTGGGGCAGCATCCTCGGCGTGCTGCTGGCACAGCGCCGCCCCGAGCGCATCCACGCCTATGTCGGCACGGGCCAGCAGGTGAACTTCCTGGAGAACGACACCCTCAGCCACCTGCGTGCCTACGAGCTGGCGCTGCGCTTCAATGACAACCAGGCGCTCGCGAAGCTGGCGCGCATCGGCCCGCCGCCCTACACGGGCCCGGACCTGGCGCGGCGGTACATGGCATTGGTAACGCTCGCCAGCCGCCACGCGGGCCGCCGGAGCATCGTCCCCGAGATGCTCGCTTCCGTCCTCAAGGCCCCCGAGTACTCGCTGCGTGACAAGGCGCACATGTTCCTCGGGCAGCGGGACACGTTCTCCCGGGTGTACCCGCAGCTGGCCGGGTTGAACCTGGAGGCGCAGGTGCCTCGGCTGGAGGTGCCCGTGTGGTTCCTGCTCGGGCGCGAGGACTACGTGACGCCGTCGGAGATAGCGGCGCGCTACTTCGAGAAGCTGGAGGCGCCGCGCAAGACGCTCCTGTGGTTCGAGCATTCGGGCCACTCGCCGCCCTTCGAGGAGCCGGACCGGTTCAACGCCATCCTCGACCAGCAGGTGCGCGCGATGTTGAGCGAGCCGCACGTCGAGGCCCTGCTGCACTGAGCGGCGAGCCCGCTACGCGCCCTGGGCCGCGCGGCGCACCTCGTTCACGAGGCGGTGCGCGTGCCGGGTCGTCTCGGGCTCGCGGTAGCGGGAGGTCATGCGCAGGACGAGGTCCACGGCGGTGGGCAGGTCCATCAGGTGGCCGGGCGAGACGTAGACGGGGAGCACGTTGCTGCGGGTGCGCACGGCGCGGCCCACCACCTCGCCATCGTGGAGGATGTCCGCCACCGAGCCGCGCTCCTCACCCAGCGGCCCGTGGCGGCCCACGAGCAGCGACTTGGCGCACCCGATGGAGGGCACGCCGAACAGCAGCCCTCCGTGACACGCGAGCCCGAAGCGCCGCGGGTGCGCCGTCCCCTGGCCGTCGAAGACGAGCACGTCCGGCCGCACGTCGAGCCGGGTCCACGCCTCGGACAGCACGGGCAGCTCGCGGAAGGACAGCAGCCCCGGCACATAGGGGAAGGTCAGCCGCACGGCGGAGCTCGCCCGGTCCACGGGGGCCAGCGTGGCCACGTCCAGCACGACGATGCCACCATAGGCCCTGACGTCCCCGCGGCTCATGGAGATGTCCGCGCCCGCCACCCGCTCCACCTTCAGCCCTGGCGGAGGGTGCGGCACCAGACGCTCGCGCAGCTCACGCTGCAGCGCCACCGCCTGCTTCGGTGTCAGGTCCCAACGGTGCAGGGGCTGCAGTTCCATCCACCCTCCAGGGCCACGCGCGACCTGATTCCAAAGGTTGGCCGCGCCATGTGACCTCGGAGATTAGCTCGCCTCGCGAGCTGGACACCACCGCGAACGTCACACCTCGATGAAGCGCGTGCCGGTGATGCCTTCGGACTCCATGGCCTGCTTGAGGTCCTCGGAGATGATGAGGGCCACTCTCCACCCCCACGGGCGGAAGACACGGGCATCACCCACCTGGGTCGGGTCGATGCGCATGCCGGAAACGACCCGGTACTGCCCCAGCTTCTCTGGCTGCTCGTCCTCGGGCGCCCAATACTCCACCCGCCTGCTCCTGGCATCGTCGATACACCGAATGATGCGCAGCGCGTTGAGGATGAAGTAAGGCCCTGGATGCCCATCGACCTGGACGGGAATGAACTGCACATCCCGAACACCCAACCGCTCAAAGAGTCGGACGACTCGCTCGTGGACGACAGGGATGGCGAAGGCGGCCCAGCAATAGTCCAGCGAGTGTCCGGGCACATCGAGCGGGAATCGCGGTACGCAGCCCAGCTCGAGCCATTTCCCATGCTTGAACTGCCAGGGGTCGATTTCCTGTCCTTGCTCATCCAGGGGGCATCCCAAATGCCACCGGGGCTGGGGCCGCCTGTCGTCCATCAATTCGAAATAGTGAGCCATGCGATTCATCCTCACTCCCGCGTCTTCGTCACCAATTGGTGGAGCGAGGACCCGGGAGTGCACACCTCATCCGCCATCTTCTTGAGTACTCGCACCAGCTTGCTTTTGCATTGTGCAACGGACCGGCAGTCCCCGAGGGCGGTGTCGAGCAGCTGGTACACCTCCGAGTGGTACTCCTCGGGATGAGGACCTTTGTGTCCCGCGAGGTAGACGAGGTTCTCCGCTGCGTCCAGGCTCATCCCCGCCTTCGCGAAGATTCTCTCGAACAAGGGCGTCCAGGGCCCACCCTGGGCAGTTGAGATCTCGTTCTTGTTCGTGGCGAGGTGATGCCAGTGGTAGCCGTCCTTGCTCTCGGACCCATCGGCGCAGGCGCCGCCCACCGTGGCCGCCGCCGTCCCCGCCGCCACGCCCGTCACGACGATGCTGCCATCGGCCACCATGTGCACCGTCGCCGTCCCCTCCATCGTCATGCCTCCGGGCAACGCGTACCGCGGTGCACGCAGCAGCACCCCGAGCCCGCCCTTGGGCACCTGGGGTAGTCCCCTGGCCACTCCCATGCTGGCCACGAACATCAACACCCGCAGCCCCGTGCCGCCCATCGCCCTGCCGAAGTGCTCCGCCGAGGCCTCCAACTCCGCCACCGTACTCGCCGCCTGTGCTTCCTGGTACAGCCTCACGCAGACCCGCGCGAACTGGCCGAGCTCCATCGCTCCCACCAGCAGCGACAGCCTCAGCGTCAACGCCGCCACGAAAGCCTTGGTGAACAGGGGCTCCGGCGCCACCCACGCCGCGAAGTACACCAGCACCGACAGCGCCACGCTCGACAGGAACAGGGGAGAGCTGAACAGCTCCCGGGCCGCGTCCCGCACTCCCGCGCCCATGTAGCGAGGCGAGAGCTTCAGTGCCAGGAAGACGGGGCTCGTCTCCAGGGATTGCGGCAGGGGAAACCCCGGCGCGCCATAGCGGGCCACGAACTCCTCCCTTAGCCGCTGCTCCCACTCCGCTGGTCCGCCCTCCCCTGAGCCCCCCGTTTCCGCCAGCGCCCGCACGAGCCGGACTCCACGCCCCTCCTCTCGCGGGAAGGCCGCATCAAAGGCCGCGAGTACGGCCCGCGCCTCCTCGACCCTCAGCTGCTCCAAGGCCGGGTCAGGCGCCACTGGCTCGAAGACGAGCCGCAGCGCGTCTCCGGACAACTCGCGTACCTTCACCGTCTTCGGCTGCATCCGCGGGCGGACCTCCTCCACGGAAGCCTCCCGGGGCGTGATGCACGAGGCGGGCAGGACCATGCACAACGCCAGGGCCACGCGTAACAGCAAGAGCGTCCTCTTCATGTCCTCTCCCACGGACATAAATCCAAATACCTCAGCCTACACCTCGATGAACCGCGTGCCGGTGATGCCCTCCGCCTCCATGGCCTGCTTGAGATCCTCGGAGACGATGAGGGCCACAGGCCAACCCCAGGGACGGAAGATGCGGGCATCACCCACCTGGGCCGGGTCGATGCGCATGCCCGAAACGACCCGGTACTCGCCCACCTTCTCCGGTTGCCCGTTTTCGGGCTTCCAATACCTCGCCTCTTCACAGCGAGCGTCATCGATACAGCGAATGACGCGCAGGGTATTGAGGATGAAATAAGGCCCGGAGTGTCCCTCCACCTGGGCTGGAAGGAATTGGACCTCCTGGATACCCATACGCTCGAAGAGCTGGACGACACGTCCATGCACGACCACGACACCCAATCCCGTGAGGCTGAAGTCGAGCTCACGACCGGGAAGAGCCATGGGGAGCCGGAGTCCCGACTGCACATCAAGAACACGGCTCTCGGTGAATTGCCAGGGGTCCACCTCCTCGCCATGCTCGTCGACGGGACTCTTCAGCACCCACCGTCCTGGGATGCGCATGTTGCTGCAAAGCTCGAAATAACCGGTCATCGCTTGCGCTCTTGATTCAATCTCGAGACCTGGTCAACAGCCGATGGAGCAGAGAGCCATTTGTGCAGGCCTCGTCAGCAAGTTCCTTGAGCGCCTCCAACAGTCTGCTCCTGCAATCCGCAGGGGTCCGGCATCGGCCGAGCGCTCGCTGGAGCCGTTGGTGGACTTCCCGGTGGTACTCTTCTGGGTGAGGGCCTTGGTGTGCCTTGAGGTAGACAAGATTCTCGGCTGCATCCAGACCCATCCCCGCTTTGTCGAAGAGTTCCTTGAACAAGGGCGTCCAGGGACCACCCTGAGCAGTTGAGACCTCGTTCTTGTTCGTGGCGAGGTGGTGCCAGTGGTAGCCGTCCTTGCTCTCGGAGCCATCGGCGCAGGCGCCGCCCACCGTGGCCGCCGCCGTCCCCGCCGCCACGCCCGTCACGACGATGCTGCCATCGGCCACCATCTGCACCGTCGCCGTCCCCTCCATCGTCAGGCCTCCGGGCAACGAGTATCGGGGCGCGCGCAGCAACGCCCCGAGCCCTCCCTTCGGGACCTCGGGCAGTGCCTTGGCCACTCCCATGCTGGCCACGAACATCAACACCCGCAGCCCCGTGCCGCCCATCGCCCTGCCGAAGTGCTCCGCCGCGGCCTCCAACTCCGCCACCGTCCTCGCCGCCTGTGCTTCCTGGTACAGCCTCACGCAGACCCGCGCGAACTGGCCGAGCTCCATCGCCCCCACCAGCAGCGACAGCCTCAGCGTCAACGCCGCCACGAAGGCCTTGGTGAACAGGGGCTCCGGCGCCACCCACGCCGCGAAGTACACCAGCACCGACAGCGCCACGCTCGACAGGAACAGGGGGGAGCTGAACAGCTCCCGGGCCGCATCCCGCACTCCCGCGCCCATGTAGCGAGGGGAGAGCTTCAGCGCCAGGAAGACGGGGCTCGTCTCCAGGGATTGCGGCAGGGGAAACCCCGGCGCGCCATAGCGGGCCACGAACTCCTCCCGTAGCCGTTGCTCCCACGCCGCTGGTCCGCCCACCCCCGAGCCTCCCCTTTCCGCCAGCGCCCGCACGAGCCGGAATCCACGCCCCTCCTCTCGCGGGAAGGCCGCATCAAAGGCCGCGAGCACCGCCCGCGCCTCCTCGACTCCCAGTTGCTCCAAAAGCGGGTCGTGGGCCACGGGCGCGAAGACGAGTTGCAGCGCGTCTCGGGGCAATTCGCGCACCCGCACCGTTTTCGGCGCCAGCTGCGGGTGCACCTCATCCACGGAGACTTCCCGAGACGTGATGCATGAGGCGGGCAGGACCAGGCACAGCGCCAGGGCCACGCGTGACAGCAAGAGCGTCTTCTTCATGTCTGGTCGAGGGGCAGGGCAGCGAGCATCCAGATCGTGCCCTCCTACTCCACTCCAGCACATGACTCGCGTACATCCGCACCGCCGCGAGAGATACACTGCCCGCCCCGGCGGCCGCGGTCCCCTCCGCGCCCGGGCCAGCAGGAGGAAGCCATGGCGGAAGCGAAGCGGCAGGAGCAGGCGGCGGCGGAGTCCAACACGGGCGCCCCCAACCGGCCCGAGACGCTCCCGAGCGCCCAGCCCCCCACCACGCCCGAGCCCCTGCGCATCGGCGCTCCGGCGACGTCCGCGGGAGGCGTACCGGCGGTGGTGTCCGCGATGAAGCACGCCTGGAGCGAGATGGGACCGGTGCGAGGCACCCAAACCCTGCTGAAGGTGAACCAGACGCACGGCTTCGACTGCCCTGGCTGCGCGTGGCCGGACGCGAAGCACCGCACGGCCTTCGAGTTCTGCGAGAACGGCGCGAAGGCCGTCGCGGAGGAGGCCACCACGGCGAGGGTAACGCCGGACTTCTTCCAGCAGTGGAGCCTGGTGGACCTCGCCGCGCAGACGGACCACTGGCTGGGCAAGCAGGGCCGGCTCACGCACCCCATGGTGCTGCGCGAGGGCGCCACGCACTACGCGCCCCTCTCCTGGGACGAGGCCTTCTCGCTCATCGCCGAGGAGCTCAACGCGCTCGGCTCACCGGACGAGGCGTGCTTCTACACCTCGGGCCGCACGAGCAACGAGGCGGCCTTCCTCTACCAGCTCCTCGTGCGGCAGTTCGGCACCAACAACCTGCCCGACTGCTCGAACATGTGCCACGAGTCGAGCGGCACGGCGCTCCTGGAGACCATCGGCATCGGCAAGGGCACGGTGACGCTGGAGGACTTCGAGAAGGCCCAGGTCATCGTCGTCATCGGGCAGAACCCGGGCACCAACCACCCGCGCATGCTCACGGCGCTCGAGGCCGCGAAGCGCCAGGGCTGCCGCATCGTCAGCATCAACCCGCTGCCGGAGCCGGGCCTTCAGCGCTTCAAGCACCCGCAGGCGGTGCGAGGCGTGCTCGGCTCGGGCACGCCCCTGGCGGACCTGTTCCTCCAGGTGCGCATCAACGGGGACGTGGCGCTGTTGCAGGGACTCGGCAAGGCGCTGCTCGAGCGCGAGGCGAAGCAGCCGGGCACGGTGGTGGCGCGGGACTTCGTGGAGGGCCGGACGCTCGGCTTCGAGGCCTACGCGGCGCACCTCGGCACCGTGTCCTGGCAGGACGTGGTGGAGCAGAGCGGCGTGCCGCGCGAGCAGCTTGAAACCGCCGCGGAGTGGCTGGCGGGCACCGACCGCATCATCTGGTGCTGGGCGATGGGGCTGACGCAGCACCGCAACGCGGTGGGCAACATCCAGGAGATCGTCAACCTGACGCTGCTGCGCGGGAGCATCGGCAAGCCGGGCGCGGGCGTGTGCCCGGTGCGAGGCCACAGCAACGTGCAGGGTGACCGGACGATGGGCATCTGGGAGCGTCCCCGTCCGGCGTTCCTCGATGCGCTGTCACGCGAGCTCGGCTTCGAGCCGCCGCGCCACCACGGGCTCGACACGGTGGCGGCCATCCAGGCGATGCACGAGGGCCGGGTGAAGGTCTTCTTCGCCCTGGGAGGCAACTTCCTGTCGGCGACGCCGGACACCGAGCGCACCGCCGAGGCCCTGCGCCGCACGCGGCTCACCGTGCACGTGTCCACCAAGCTGAACCGGGCGCACCTCGTGACGGGGAAGCGGGCGCTCATCCTGCCGTGCCTCGGCCGCACCGAGCGCGACGTGCAGGCGGGCGGGCCGCAATTCGTCACGGTGGAGAACTCGATGGGCGTGGTGCACACCTCGCGAGGCGCGCTGCCCCCGGCCTCGGAGCACCTGCTCAGCGAGCCGGCGCTGGTGGCGAGACTGGCGCAGGCGGTGCTCGGCGCGCGCAGCCAGGTGAAATGGGAGTGGCTGGTGGAGGACTACGACCGGGTGCGCGACCTCATCGCGAGGGTGATTCCCGGCTTCGAGGACTTCAACCGCCGGGTGCGCGAGCCGGGAGGTTTCTCCCTGCCCAACGGGCCGCGCGAGGGCCGCTTCACCACGCAGAGTGGGAAGGGGCACTTCACGGTGCACGAGATGTCCCGGTTGAAGCTGGCGCCAGGGCAACTGCTGATGATGACCATCCGCACGCACGACCAATACAACACGACGGTGTACGGATTGGACGACCGCTACCGGGGCATCCGGAACGGGCGGCGCGTGGTGCTGCTCAACGCCGAGGACCTGAAGGAACTGGGCGTGGAGGCCGGGCAGGTGGTGGACCTCACCAGCCACTTCGAGGGCCAGCAGCGTGTGGCGCACCGGTTCGTGGTGGTGCCGTACGACATTCCCCGGCGGTGCGCGGCCACCTACTTCCCCGAGACCAACGTGCTGGTGCCACTCGACAGCTACGCGGAGAAGAGCCGCACGCCGACCTCCAAGTCGGTCATCATCAGCCTCACGCTGTCGAAGGAATCGCCCGCCCTGGCGGCCTCCACGTCCTGAGGCTCAGCCTTCCCCCTGCACGCGGACCACGATGCCCGTGATGTTGTCGGTGCCTCCGCGCTCGTAGGCCTTGGCGACGAGCCGCTCGGCCATCTCCTGGGCCGAGCCGCCCTGCGCCAGCAACTGCACCATCAGGTCCGGCGGCACCGGCTCGTACAAGCCATCGCTGGAGAGGACCAGGACATCGCCCGGCTGCACGGACACGCGGATGCAGTCGGGGTCGACGCTCGCCTCCATGCCCACGGCCCCCGTCAGCGAGTTGCGGTGCATCACGGCGAACGGGTTGTTCGTATCCAGCCCCGCCTCCTCCATCTCCGCGAGCACCGTGTGGTCTCGCGTGAGCCGCCGCAGCACCCCGCCCCGCACCAGGAACGTGCGGCTGTCTCCGAGGTTGCACACCACGGCCTCGCTGTCGCTCAAGAGCACCGCGGTAATCGTCGAGGCCATCATGGACAGCTTGCCGCTCTGCGCCGCGCGCACCGCGTGGTGGGCCTGGCGCACGGCGTGGAGGAGGAGGCCCTCGGGTGCATTGCCCGACGCGTCCGGGACGGGAGAGACGGGCCGCGCCTTGCCTCCCTGCGAGGACAGGAAGTCGACCACCGTGCTCAGCACGAGCTGACTGGCCACCTCACCGCCCTCGTGACCGCCCAGGCCGTCGGCGACCGCGAAGAGGCCCAACTCCGGCTTCTGGCAGTAGGAGTCCTCGTTGTTCGGCCGGCGGCCCACGTGGGTGGCCGCTCCGCTGTCGGTTGGTGCCATGTCGGGCCCGGATGGAGTCGAGGGAAAGATGCGCATTCCTCTCCCGAGTCTCGACCGGACATGGCACCGGGCCAAGGAGATAACGCCTCCCTGGCCCCCTGCCCCCCAGGCGCGGACCTGCGCTCCACGCCCGGGGCACCTCAGCGCGTCACGGCGCGGGCGCGACCGTGGGCTTGGACTCCGGCTTCGCGGCCGGCTTCACCTCGGCGGGCTTCGGCTCCGGCTTCGCGGCGGCGAGCGTGGGCTCGGCGGGGATGGCCAGGCGCGAGCCGGTGTCCTGCACGATGCGGCGGTACCAGGACTCGGGGTACTTGGGGTGGTTCACCTTCCCCATCTCGTCGCGCACGTTGCCGTCCATGTACTTCACGAGCAGCTGCTCGCCCAGCTTGCGCCAGCGGCCGTGCACCTTGTCACCCTGCTGGGCCGAGTACTCGGTGAGGTAGGTGCGCGCCTGCTCGGGCGAGCTCTTGTACAGCTCGAGCGCGGCCTTCTCGATGTCCGCCTGGTCGGCGAGGAACTGGCCCTCCAGCTCGCCCTGCGCCTTCTGGACGTCGACGATCATGTCGCTCCAGCGCGCGTAGGCCTGGTTGGACACCCAGTTGAACACCCAGAAGGACGAGTCCCAGGAGAACTGGCCGCGGTTGGCCACGCCCGTGGCCACGTTCTTCGGCGCGTGGCGCACGCCCGCGTAGACGGGCGTGTACACGGTGGTGAAGGTGTCATCCACGCCGAACCAGAGCAGGCCGCCCACGGGGCTCGGCATCCACGAGCGCATCTGCGCCACGAAGGAGAAGCCCGTCTGCTGCGTGGAGATGGCGCGCTCGTGGAGGTACTTCTTGCCGTCCACCTCCCACGTCATCGGGCGCCAGCGGTAGGGCACGGCGTAGGGCCCGGCGCCCACGTCCTTCGCCATGTCGAGCGGGGTGCCCTCGAAGTGGTCTCGCATCAGCCCCATGACGTCCTGCACGGCCAGCTTCTTGTCTGGCTTCACCCACAAAGGCAGACGCTTGCCCGGGACCGAGCCATCCACGAAGTCCGCGCCCAGTCCGGCCGACGGCGCCGCGCGGCGGAAGATGCTCCACACACGCGCCTCGGCGAAGCGCATGCTCTCGAAGTCGAACGGGTGGTAGGTGTCGGCGAAGCTGAAGTCCTTGTCCGCGCCCTTGAACCAGCCCTTCTCGCGCGCGAAGGAGATGACGTCCTTGGAGTAGAGGGCGTTCTCCGCGTCGTTGAGCGGAAACTGCTGGATGCGCGACTGGTTGGCGTGCGCCGAGATGTACCCATCCGGCAGCCGGCGGGCCACCCACACCGCGCCCTTCTGTCCCGCGCCCTTGCCGATCATCTCCAGAATCCACGCTTCCTTCGGATCCGCGATGGAGAAGGACTCACCGGTGGAGGCGTAGCCGTACTCGGCGACCAGGTCGGTCATCACCTGGATGGCCTCGCGGGCCGTCTTCGCGCGCTCCAGGGCGATGTAGATGAGCGAGCCGTAGTCGACGATGCCCGCGGGCCCCTCCAGCTCCTTGCGGCCCGTGAAGGTGGACTCGCTGATGGTGAGCTGGTGCTCGTTCATGTTGCCCACCACGTTGTAGGTGATGGGGGCTTCCTTGATGCGGCCGAGGAACCTGCCCGTGTCCCACTCGATGATGTCGCGCATCGCGTTGGGCGGATTGCGGCGCGCGGGGGTGTAGTACAGCTCGCCGTACAGCTCGTGCGAGTCCGCGGCGTAGGTGATGAGGGTGGAGCCGTCGGACGTGGCGCCCTTGGTGACCAGCAGGCTGGTGCAGGCGAGCGCGGCGGGAGCGACCAGTCCCGCCGAGACGGCCAGGGCCGGGAGGAACTTCGAAAGGGGTCGGATCATGGCGGTGGAGACTACCAGGGGCCTCCCGGATGCACTCCCTTTTGAGCGCCTCCGCCCACCGGGCAGGGGAGCGTGCGGCAGGTGCCCAGAACGGGAGCGCGGCCTAGCTTGAGGGAACGTCGGGTAGGGACATGGAAACTCAACTTCCCACATCCCCCCTGCGCGGGGACGAGCGGCGCCGCGAGGTGGCCCAGCTCCGGGTCGAGGAGCTGCGCGGCCTCATCAACCACCATGATTACCGCTACTACGTGCTCGACAGCCCGGAGGTGACGGACGCCGAGTACGACGCGCTGCTGCGCGAGCTGCGTGGACTCGAGACGGACTTCCCCGAGCTCGTCACCCCGGACAGTCCCACGCAGCGCGTGGGCGGCAGGCCGGGTGCGCTGTTCGCCCCGGTGCGTCATCGGCTGCCGATGCGCTCGCTCGACAACGCCTTCTCCGCCGAGGAGCTGGCCGCCTGGGCCGCGCGCGTCGAGAAGCGCATCGGCGCCCGGGCCGACTACGTCTGCGAGCTGAAGATCGACGGGCTGGCCGTCTCCATCGTCTACGAGAACGGCGCCCTGGTTCAGGCGGCGACGCGGGGAGATGGGCAGGTGGGCGAGGACATCACCGCCAACGTGCGCACGATGCGCTCGGTGCCGATGCGCCTGCGCGGCCGCGAGGTCCCCCGGGTGCTGGAGGTGCGGGGAGAACTCTACCTGCCCGTGAAGGCCTTCGAGCGCCTCAACCAGGAGCTGACCGGGCGCGGCGAGCGGCCCTTCGCCAACCCGCGCAACGCCGCGGCGGGGAGCATCCGGCAGAAGGATCCCGCGGTGACGGCCTCGAGGCCCCTGCGGCTGTGGTGCTACGCGCTGGGGGTCGCCGAGGGCGTCTCGTTCTCGCGGCACTCCGAGTCACTCGAGTACCTCAAGCGCATGGGCCTGCCGGTGAACCCGGCCGCGAAACAGGTGCGCACGCTCGCGCAGGTGGGGGACTTCTGCGCGCACTGGCAGGAGCACCGCCACGACGTGGACTATGAAATCGACGGCGCGGTGGTGAAGGTGGACGCGCTCGACTTGCAGCGGGAGCTCGGGGAGACGAGCCGGGCGCCGCGCTGGGCCATCGCCTTCAAGTTCCCGCCGGAGGAGCGCACCACGCTCGTGAAGAGCATCTCGGTGAACACGGGCCGCACGGGCAAGGTGACGCCCTTCGCCGTGCTCGAGCCGGTGCGCGTGAGCGGGGCCACGGTGACGTATGCCACGCTCCACAACGAGGAGGAGGTCCAACGCCGCGACGTACGCGAGGGAGACACCGTCATCGTCCGGCGCGCCGGTGAGGTCATCCCCGAGGTGGTGGGCCCCGTGCTCTCCAAGCGCTCGCCGGATGCGCGCCCCTGGCGCTTCCCCAGGAAGTGTCCCTCGTGCGGCACGAAGCTGGTGCGCGAGGAGGGAGAGGCCGACTGGCGCTGTCCCAACCGCGTGGGCTGCCCGTCGCAGGCCGTCGAGTGGCTCTTCCACTTCGCCTCACGGGGGGCCATGGACATCGAGCACCTCGGGTACGTCACCGGCGGCCAGTTGTTGGAGCTGGGCCTGGTGAAGGACCCGGCGGACATCTTCTTCCTCACCGCGGAGCAGCTCGGGCAGTTGCCGGGCTTCGGCGAGAAGTCCGTCCACAACCTGCTGTCCGCCATCGAGGCCGCGCGCCACCGTCCCCTCTGGCGGCTGCTCGTGGGCCTCAACATCCGCCACGTGGGGCCGTTCGCCGCCCGGCTGCTGACGCAGGCCTTCCCGTCCATGGACGCACTGCGCCTGGCCTCGCTCGAGCAGCTCCAAGCCGTGCAGGGCGTCGGACCGAGGATCGCCCAGAGCCTCCACTCCTGGCTCGAGCAGCCGGAGAACGTGCGGCTCCTCGAGAAGCTGCGGCGCTCGGGCGTGCAGCCGCGGGAGGAGGCTCCGGCGCGCGAGCCCGCCACCACGGAAGCCCTGTCTGGGAAGACCGTCGTCATCACCGGCGAGCTGGAGACGATGAGCCGCGAGGAAGCGACGCATGCGGCCAAAGCCGCCGGGGCCCGCGTCACGGGCAGCGTCTCGAGGAGCACCTCCTTCGTCGTCGCCGGCGCCAACCCGGGCGCGACCAAGTCCGACAAGGCCCGGGCACTCGGCATCGAGACCGTGGACGAGCAGGAGTTCCTCCGCCGCCTGGGCGGACGCGGCACGCTGCACTGAGGGGGAGCCTCCCGGCCGCGTTTCTCGCGCACTGGTCCGATGGTCGTACCAGTCGCGCCCAACTCACACCGGAGGGCTCACCCGGTGCTCCGGCGCAGCACCGCTCCGTGGTGCACCCGGACGCGCTGGGCGTCCGCGAACAACCCCGCTTCATCGAGGCGCGCCGCCGCCCACTGCGCCGCCTCGGACACAGACCGGGCCACATGGTACGGCGTCTCCGTCTGCGTGAACTGGAGGATGCTGCTCAGCAGCAGCCGCGTCACGGGCGAGGTGATGACGAGGGCGCTGCCGATCGAGAGCTGCTTCTGAATCGCCTTCCGCTCCCTGAACCAATTGATCAGCCGCTGGCGCTGCTCGGGGGAGAGCACGCGGAAGCTCCCCGTGTCGTAGATGACGACGTGCTTCTGCCGCCTCGCCAGGGAAGCCCCCCGCTTCGCGAGGAAGTCGTCGAACTGCTGGTTCGTCGGCATGCCCGTGAACCGGATGACGAGCAGCGGCCACAGCGAGTCGTCAAACGTGATGTTGCTGGAGGGCTCCATACCTTGTGCAGCCTGAATCGGAAAAACGGGACAATCAAGGGGTACCTGGACTCACTTCCACTCCCGGGGGATGCGCAGCAGGTCCTCCAACCGCACCGAGTTGAAGGCGGCGGAGTGGATCTCCGACACGCGCCAATCCTCCAGCGCCTGGGCGTCGACGAGGACCTCGGGCTTGGGCAGGAAGGCCAGGAAGCAGTCCTCGAGCCCCAGCTCCACCGCCACCTTCCGCGCGTGCTCGACGCCGTGCCGGCTCCACAGGTACAGGCCCGCCCCCTTCCGGGCGAGCTCGCGCACCCGGCCCACCACCCGCTCGCGGGGGAGGCCCAGGGCGGTGGGGCCGGACACCAGCGTGTCCTCGGCGTCGAGGTAGATGGCCCTACAGGGAACGACGGGGGTGCTCATGGCCGGGGCAGGATGTCACCCCGGACGGGCCTGTCCAGCGCCCCCCGGGGGCCGCCCCCAGGGCATGCGAGCGGCTCCCCCTACAATCGCTCGTCGCTCGCATGAGGGAAGGTTGTCGGCGTGTTTCCGGCGGGCTCCCCGCCCGGGCCGCTCCCGGCGGACAATCGGAGACTCTCGGGGACCCGGACCGCGCGTCGGGGTCCAGCCCACCGTTGGAGAAGGCCACGATGAACGACTTCCAGTTCCAGGACATGCTGCCGCTCGGCAAGGACGAGACGCCCTACCGGCTGCTCACCCAGGAGTACGTCTCCACCTTCGAGGCCGGTGGAAAGACGTTCCTCCAGGTGGCTCCCGAGGCCCTCACGCTCCTCACCCGCGAGGCCATGCGGGACATCTCCCACCTGCTGCGGCCCGGCCACCTCAAGCAGCTCGCCCACATCCTCGAGGACCCCGAGGCCTCGTCCAATGACCGCTTCGTGGCGCTCGAGCTGCTCAAGAACGCCAACATCGCCGCCGGCGGCGTGCTGCCCTCCTGCCAGGACACCGGCACGGCCATCGTCATGGGCAAGAAGGGCCAGTATGTGATGACCGGCGGCGGCGACGAGGCGGCCATCTCGCGCGGCGTCTTCGACACGTACCGCACCGCCAACCTGCGCTATTCGCAGATGGCGCCGCTCGACATGTACAAGGAGGTCAACACCCAGAACAACCTCCCGGCGCAGATCGAGCTCTACGCCACCGACGGCGACGCCTACAAGTTCCTCTTCATGGCCAAGGGTGGCGGCTCGGCCAACAAGAGCTACCTCTTCCAGGAGACGAAGGCCGTCCTCAACCCGCGGAGCCTGCTGAGCTTCCTGGAGACGAAGATTCGCTCGCTGGGCACCGCGGCGTGCCCGCCCTACCACCTGGCCATCGTGGTGGGTGGCACCTCGGCCGAGTTCGCGCTGAAGACGGCCAAGTACGCCTCGGCGCGCTACCTGGACTCGCTGCCCACCGAGGGCAACGCGCTGGGCCGCGGCTTCCGCGACGTGGCGCTGGAGCAGGAGGTGCTCAAGCTCACCCAGCGCACCGGCATCGGCGCCCAGTTCGGCGGCAAGTACTTCTGCCATGACGTGCGCGTCATCCGCCTGCCCCGCCACGGCGCCTCGTGCCCGGTGGCCATCGCCGTGTCCTGCTCGGCGGACCGCCAGGCGCTCGGCAAGATTACGAAGGACGGCGTCTTCCTCGAGCAGCTCGAGGCGGATCCGGCGAAGTACCTGCCGGAGACGAAGGACGAGCACCTGTCGGGCGAGGTGGTGCGCATCGACCTGAACCGCCCCATGGCGGACATCCGCGCCGAGCTGTCGCGCTACCCCATCAAGACGCGTCTGTCGCTGTCGGGCCCCATGGTGGTGGCGCGCGACATCGCCCACGCCACCCTCAAGGAGCGCCTGGACCGCGGCGAGGGTATGCCGCAGTACCTCAAGGACTACATGGTCTACTACGCGGGCCCGGCGAAGACGCCCGAGGGCTCTGCGTCCGGCTCGTTCGGTCCCACGACGGCGGGCCGCATGGACGCGTACGTGGACCAGTTCCAGGCGCAGGGCGGCAGCTACGTGATGCTGGCCAAGGGCAACCGCTCGCCGGCCGTCACCGAGGCCTGCAAGAAGCACGGCGGCTTCTACCTGGGCTCCATCGGCGGCCCGGCGGCGCGGCTCGCCAAGGACTGCATCAAGAAGGTGGAGGTGCTCGAGTACCCCGAGCTGGGCATGGAGGCCGTCTGGAAGATCGACGTGGTGGACTTCCCGGCCTTCATCGTCGTGGACGACAAGGGCAACGACTTCTTCGCGGACATCAACAAGCCCTCGAAGAAGGCCTGAGCGCCGCGCGGGAGGCCCGGTGACTCCGGGCCTCCCCGGCCCGCTTCAGTGCTTGAGGCCCGCCACGTGCGGGGTGGGCAGGTTCTCCATCCCGTGGGCGAGCTGGAAGGTGTAGCGCACGCGGGGCGCGGCCTTGAGGCCCCCCATCACCTTGAAGAGGAAGTAGCCGCGCTCCACGTTGTCCGGGTCCGGCGTCACCTGCACCTGGAGCAGATCCGTGGTCTCCAGCACCATCTCGCCCACCAGGCGCTTGCCGAGAATCAGCTGCACCACGGGCGTGCCGTTGTCCTCCGCGAAGAGCACCCAGTGGAGCGCCTCGGCGTCGTAGAGCCAGCACTCCTCGGTGCCCACGCTGAGGATGCAGTTGGTGTGGTCCAGGAGCCAGTCCCAGAAGCGGTCGAAGGGGAGCGTCGTCCCCGTCTCTGTCTCAATCGCCATGGCTCCCCACATAGCTCAGGTCGGGGCGCCGTGGGGGAACACCCGCAAAAACGAAGCCCCCGGGAGGCATGCCTCCCAGGGGCCCGTTTCAGGTTTCAGCTCAACCCGGATTCACATCACGGGGTGTAGGAGCCCTTCAGCGAGACGCTGGAGTACGCGCTGAAGGCGTTGAGCATCACGTGCATGCGCTGGGTGGTGGTCTGCGCCGCGATGTTGCACGTCTCGGCGTTGCCGGAGAGGTACGGACGGCAGGTGTACGAGGCGGTGGTCGGCTGCGAGCCAACCTTCACGTACAGGTCCGCGTCGCCCGTGCCACCGCTCGTGGCGAAGGTCGAGGCCTTACCGGCCGGGACGTCCAGGTAGTAGAACTTCTGCGAGCCTGCGGCGCCCGAGATGCCGGTGATGGCCACGCCGTTGGTCAGCGGGGTGGAGACGACGGGCACGCCCACGCCCACCGCCTGCCAGGCCTGCGTCACGGAGGCCACGGGGTAGCCCAGGGCCGTCGCCGCCTGCTCGGTGTACGTCTTGGCCTGGGCGAAGGTGGTGGAGGCCGTCATCAGGTCCACGTTGGCCTTGTAGAAGATGGCGCCGGCCGCCTGCACGCCGATGCCCGTCACGTTGATGGTGCTCTTGCCGCGCGGGTGCGTGCCGCCCGTGGACAGCAGCTTGAACGCCAGGTTGGCGATGCCCGAGCTGTAGTGCACGTCCGCGCTGCCGACGCCGCTCACCCAGAAGTCCTTCGAGACGCCGTCCTTGGCCGGGTCGTACAGGTAGCGGAGCGCGTCACCCGCGGTGGCCGGGGTCCAGATGTCGTCGCCGACCATGAACACCGCGTTGGAGGTGGACCAGGTGCCCGAGGCGTAGCTCTCGCAGTAGGCGCCGAAGATGTCGCTCATCGCCTCGTTGAGGCCGCCGGACTCACCCGAGTAGGTGAGGTTGGACTCGCTCGAGGTCACCGCGTGGGTGAGCTCGTGCGTGGTCACGTCCGCGGACAGGCCCAGCATGCCCGACTGCACGCCGTCGGCATCGCCGTACACCATCTGGGTGCCGTCCCAGTAGGCGTTCACGTAGTTGGTGCTGTAGTGCACCGAGCTGATGAGCGTGGCGCCCAGGCCGTTGTACGAGTCGCGGCCGAAGTTGTTCTTGTAGCAGTCGTACGTGCCACCCAGCTTGGTGTAGTTGCCGTCGACGTGCGCGTCACCCGTGGCGGCGCCGCCCTCGGAGCGCTTGAGCGTGCCGGGCAGGGTGGTGCCGTTGTTGGCCGAGTACACCTTGCGGTTGAGCAGGGTCTCGATCTGCGAGACGCGCTGAATCTCGGAGCCGTCCTTGGCGCTCACGTAGACGAGGTCACGCACGGGCAGCTCCGCGCCCTCGCCCGTCACCGTCACCTCGTAGGCCAGCTTCAGCTTGCCGTCCTGCTGGGAGCGCACGTACACCAGACGCGAGCCCTCGGTGGCCAGGTGGCGGCCGGTGGTGGTGTTGAGGGCGGCGACCTGGGCGGCGTCGGCGGAGATGGTCGCCTTGGCGGAGACGATCTCACCGTCGCGCGCGGTGCCGTTGGCGCCAGTGATGGTGCCGTTGGAGTCCACGTGAACGATGAGCTCCTCGTTCACCACCGGCAGGCCGTTCTTCGTCTGGCCATAGCGGATGTGGGTGACGCCCTGCTCGTCCACGCGCGAGCGCTTGGCGACCAGGTCACCGGCCTGCAGGCGGAACGCCGCGGCGATGGAGGGCAGCGCCTGGCTCACGCGGCTGTGCGCGTCACCGGCGGACAGGCTGGCCGTGCCCAGGTTGCCGGTGATCATGTAGGGGAAGTTGGCGTCGTCCGCGCCCACCACCCTGGCGGAGGGCAGCGCCGAGAGCGCGGCCTGGACGTCGCCGAGCGAGTCGGTGGCCTCATCGTACTTCTGGGCACCCTCGGGCAGCTGGGAGTTGTCGACCTCGCACGCGGCGAGGGGAAGGGCGAGCAGTGCGGCAGCAAGGAAACGCGTACGCAAGGGGGGACTCCTTAGAACCAACGACGAGATGCCGTCGGACGCAGAACCCTAGAGCAGGGAACGGGCCAACCCGCGAACCCATTGAAATCCTTGACAGCCCAAACATCCCGCCGACTCCGGATGGAGCACGCATGTCACAGCCGGCGCGCGTCCGGATGTACGGAGGCTTTACATCCACTCCGTGCAAGTCATTGATTCCAGGCGAAAGAGCCCGACACCTGGGGGTGTCCTGTCCTCAGACATCTTCCGCCGGGGTCATGTCTGGATTGACCCGGGGCCAGATGCTTAGGGCTCAAAGCATTTCCAATATGTCGGGCTTTCCGCCGCTTGTAAAACCACACCCGGGGAGAGCACCGCGTAACCCAGACATTACGCCCGGTGACGTCTGTTTTCAAGAATCTGAGAATAGAGGAAGACGGGCCCTGCACCCCACCGGGCGCCTACGCGGCGGTGGGGTGTTGCGCCGGGAGCCGCTCCAGCAGCCGCTCCAGCTCATCGGGCTTCACGGGCTTCACCATGTGCAGGTCGAAGCCCGCCTCCACCGCCTGCGTGCGGTGCTCGCCGCTGTAGCCCGTGAGCGCCACCAGGAAGACGTCCCGGCCGCCCTCGCTCTCGCGGATGCGGCGCGCCACCTGGAAGCCATCCATCCCCGGCAGCCCCAGGTCCACCAGCGCCACGTGCGGCCGCAGCACGGGGAAGAGCTTCACGCCCTTGAAGCCGTCCTCGGCCACCTCCACCCGGTGGCCCCACATCTCGAGCAACTCGCGCAGCACCTCGCGCGTGTCCTCGTTGTCCTCCACCAGCAGCACCCGCCGTCCCCCTGGCTCCTCGGCGCCCACCGGCGCGGGCTGCACGGGCGTGTGCGCGGCCACCTCCTGCGCGGCCTCCAGCGGCAGGCGCACCACCAGCTCGCTGCCCTTGCCCTCGCCCTCGCTGTGCGCCGACACCGAGCCGCCGTGCAGCTCCACCAGCCGCCGCACCAGCGTCAGCCCAATCCCCAGTCCGCCCCGCGCGCGGTCCAACTGCTGCTGCGCCTGGACGAAGAGCTCGAACACGCGCGCCATCAGCTCCGCGCTCATGCCGATCCCCGTGTCCCGCACGCGCAGCACCGCCTGGCGCTCCTGCCCCACCCACTCCACCGACACCTCGACGAAGACGTGGCCGCCGGGCTCGGTGTACTTGCGCGCGTTGTCCAGCAGGTTGGACACCACCTGCTCCAGCCGCGTCGAGTCCCCGCGCAGCCACAGGCTCTCCGTGGCGGGCAGCGACACCTCCAGGTGCAGCCTCTTGTCGTCCAGGGCCTGCCGGCGCGCCTCCAGGCTGTGCTGCACCACCTGCCGCAGGTCCACCGGCGCCCGCCGCAGCTCGATGTGGCCCCGGTTGAAGCGCGACACGTCCAGCAGGTCATCCACCATGCGCGCCATGTGCTGGCTCTGCCGCACCATCACCCGCATGGCCTTGGACTCGGCGTCCTCGGGCCGCGTGGCCTCCGCCAGGTGCAGCGCGTTGACGATGGCCGCCAGGGGATTGCGCAGCTCGTGCGCCAGCATGGCGAGGAACTCGTCCTTGCGCCGGTCCGCCTCCGCCAGGTCCGCCGCCCGCTGCCGCAGCGCGTCCTCCAGCTCGCGGCGGTGGGTAATATCCGAGAGGATGCGCACCGCCCCCGTCACCGGGCCCTCGGCGCTCTCCACCGGGTTGGCCGCCACGCGGTACCAGCGCGTGCCCAGGCACACCTCGGCCTCGCCCTGGCAGGCCAGCACCGCCCCACAGCTCGGTGGCAGCTCGGCCTCGGAGCCCGAGGCGGCCCGCATCAGCTCCTCGAAGGGACGCCCCACCACCTGCTCCCGGGGCAGCCCCAGCAGGGAGAGCAGGGCCCGGTTGGCGCGCATCACCCGCCCGCCCCGGTCCAGCAGACACACCCCGTCGCCGAGCGCGTCGAAGGTCGTCTTCCACTGCAGCGCCGCCGCGCGCGCCTCCTCCTCCGCCTGGCGCATGCGCAAGAGCGAGCGCACCGTGGCCAGCAGCTCCGCCGAGTCCACCGGCTGCGTCAGGTAGCCGTCCGCGCCGCTCTCCAGCCCCTCCACCTTGTTCTCGGTGCGCACGTAGTTGGCCGACAGGTGCAGCACCGCGATGCCCGCCGTGCGCGGGTCCGCCTTCAGCCGCCGGCACACCTCAATCCCATTGAGGTCCGGCAGCTTCACGTCGAGGATGGCCAGGTCCGGCCGCGCTTCGGCGGCCAGCCGGAGCGCCTCCGCACCCGTGCCCCCCTCCAGCACCAGGAAGCCCGCCGCCCGCAGCATGCGCGTGACGGCATACCGGTTGGCCTCGTTGTCGTTGATATTGAGGAGGATGGATTCCCTGTGCGGCAAGTGACGGTCTCCTCAAAGGCGTACAAACACTCTCAGCTACGTGCTCAGCGCTGGGGAGAGCCCCCCCCGGACCGGTGTCCCGGATCCGACAACGCCCGCTGCAGGAGCTCCGACGCCACCTCCCGGGTGAGTCCACTCTTGGAGAGGATGCCCACCACATGGGGAAGGAGACGCCCGCGCTCCTGCTCGGTCAGCGAGCGGCTGGTATGGATGATGACCGGAATGCTCCGGGTAGCGGACTGCCGGCGGAGGGCCTCGAGGACCTCGAAGCCGTCCATGCCGGGGAGCGACATGTCCAGGACGATGGCGGCGGGCCGGAGCTCCCCCGCCTGGCGCAACCCCTCCGGCCCCGACGCCGCCTCGCGGAACTGCAGCGAGCCGTCGCCCAGCAACCGCCGAAGCAGGTAACGGGCGACCTCGTCGTCGTCGATGATGAGCACCGTGGGAGCTTGCGCAAGTTGCTGCTCCAACGCCTGGGAGGACGCATCCTGTTCCCCCGCCCCCTGACGCTGGGTGTAATCGCGGGACACCGCCGCATGGAAGGTGCTGCCGCGGCCCGGCTCGCTCTCCACGGTGAGTGAGCCGCCGAGCTGCTCGGCCAGCCGCCGGGACAGCGGCAGCCCCAGGCCCGTGCCCTTCACCCCCTGCTGGTGGGGGCCCTCCACCTGGACGAACTCCTCGAAGATGCGCTCCTGGTCCTCGGGGGCGATGCCCACGCCGCTGTCGCGCACCGAGAACACCACCGTGTCCCGGGGGCCGGGCGCCACCGACACCCGCACCTCGCCGTGGGAGGTGAACTTGAGCGCGTTGGAGATGAGGTTGCGAAGAATCTGCGACAGCTTGCGCTCGTCGGTGTGAAGCGCCGGCAGGCCGTGAGGCTCCTCGAAGACGAGCGACACCCCCTCGTGCACGCGCAGCGGCCGCAACATCCCGCGCAGCGCGCCGAAGAGCTCCGCCACGGAGAAGTGCGTGGGCGCCACCTCGGATCGGCCGGACTCGATTTTCGCCAGGTCCAGCAGGTCGTCGATGAGCTCCTGCAGGGCCTCGCCGGACTTGCGGATGAAGAGGACCTGCTTCTCCTGCTCGCTGGTGAGCGGCCCGTCGATGCGGTCGAGCAGCAGCCGCGAGAGGTTGAGCACGGAGCTGATGGGCGTGCGCAGCTCGTGGCTGACGTTGGAGATGAAGCGCGTCTTCATGTCCGAGGCGCGGCGCAGGGCCTCGGCCTTCTCCTCCAGCTCGGCGTAGAGGGCCACCACGCCGCGGTTGGTCTCCTCCAGCTCGCGGTTGAGCCGATCCACCTCGGCCTTGCGCGCCTGGAGCTCCTCGAGGATGCGCAGCAGGTCCGCGTTCTGCTTCTGCAGCTCGTCGGCGGCACTGCCCCGCCGCTGCCGCTCCAGCTCGCCGCGCAGCGACTGCACCACCAGTCCTCCCGGCAAGGCGTGTGGGAGCCGGTGACTCAGCTCCAGCAGGAGCCAGCCCTCGCCGTCGGGCCGCACCACCACCCGGTCCATCAGCCGCTGCGCGGGAGCGAGCGCGGGCCCGGGCCGCAACGAGTCCGGAGCGCTGCCCGCGACGAGCCCCTCGTGGGTGGCCGAGGCCCGCACGCGCACGAGCAGCGCGGGCACCGGCAGGTCCTCCAGGAGGAACTCGATGTGGCCGTTGGCCTCGGCGGCCGCCAGCCGCGCCACCTCGGAGATGGCGGTGGCGATGCGCACCTGATCCTGGCCGTCGAAGCCCAGCGCCTGGGCGATGTGCCGCCCGCGCTGCCGGGTATTCACCACGTCCTGGCCGGTGCGCAGCTCCGACTGGAAGAGCGAGGCGCTCAAGGCGCGCTCCCGCCGGAAACCTCCCGAGCCACCAGCACCGTCGCGTCGTCCCGGCCCCGGGCGAAGTCGCGGTACAGCACGCCGGCCACCAGGCTGGGGTGACGGGCGAGCAGCCCGGGGTAGGGGTCCAGGCGCCACTGGGTGGCGAGTCCGTCCGAGCACATCACCAGGGTGTCGCCCGGGCTCCACGTGTAGCTGAACTGCTGCATGCGGTGCGCCTGATGCCCCAGTGTTCCGTTCATGGAGACCAGCCGCTGGATGGCGCCCGGAGAGACAATGGCCGCGGCGATGTTGCCCACGCCCGCGAAGTGCAGCCGCGCCCCCTCCACCGAGGCGAACGCCACCGCCGCGCCCCGGGTGCTGCGCAGCTCCTGGTGCGCCCCGCGCATCAACTCCACCAGCTCGCTGGAGCCCTGCTCGAGGAAGGACACCACCGCCGCGCGCGAGGCCCGGGCCGCCTCGGGCCCATGGCCCAGGCCATCGGCCACGAGGGCGAAGAAGCGGCCCTGCTTGAAGTCCACCGCCCAGGAGTCCCCGCACACCTCCTCGCCCGGCATGGGCACGCACACCGCGCCCACCTCCACGCGGGCCGCCGGGGGCGGCTTGTCGGCCCACAGCTGGGCCAGCACCGCGGTGCCCACCCCGGGCACGGAGTGGATGTCGAAGAGGGAGGCCATGCGCCGTATGGCGCCCAGCCCCACGCCGCTGGTGCCGGCGGTGGAGTAGCCGTCGCGCAGGCAGCGGTCCACGTCCGCCATGCCGGGCCCCTTGTCCAGCGCGAGCACCTCCAGCCCGACGTGGGGGCCCTCGTGCAGCGCGCGCAGGAGGATGTGCCCGCCCCCGCGCGCATGGGCGACCAGGTTCTTGGCGGCCTCGCTCACCACGATGGCGACCTTGCCCTGGGCCTCCTCGTTGAACCCCAGGCGGGCAGCCAGGGCCGCGGCCGTCCGGCGAGCATGGCCCGCCTGGCTGCTCTCCGTGACCGCCAACACCGTGGAGCTCACTTCCATCGCGTCACCGTGACCCGGGTTCCCTCGCCTACGGTGGAGACGATGTCGAACTCGTTCACCAGCCGCTTGGCGCCTCCCAGCCCGAGCCCCATGCCGCCCCCCGAGGTGTACCCGTCGCGCAGCGCCAGCTCGATGTCGGGAATACCCGGGCCCTTGTCCTCGAAGCACAGGCGCAGGCCGCGGCGGATGCCCTCCTGGATCAGCTCGAGCTTCACCTCTCCACCCTTGCCGTAGTCCAGGGTGTTGCGCGCCAGCTCGCTGGCGGCCGTCACCATCTTCGTCTGCTCCACGAGGCTGAACTTGAGCTCGGCCGACCACGTACGCACGGCCTGGCGCACCAGCACCAGGTCCTGCGACGAGCGGATGGGCATGACCTCAGTCCTCAAAACTTGCATCCGGGACCTCGAGCACGACGTCGTCAGCCTCTATCGAGGACTGCAACAGTGCCATGCCCTTCTCGACGTTGAGGGCGGTGCGGATGCCCGGCAGGGACATGCCCAGCTCCACCAGGGTGATGGCCACCGCCGGCTGCATGCCCACCACCACCGTCTGCGCGTCCAGCACGCGCGACATGGTGGCGATGTTGCCGAGAATGCGTCCGATGAAGGAGTCCACCACCTCCAGCGAGGAGATGTCGATGAGGACGCCGCTCGCGCCCGTCTCCACGATGCGGGAGGTCAGGTCATCCTGCAGGGTCACCGCGAGCTGGTCGTGCATGTCCACCTGGATGGTGACCAGCAGCACCTTGCCCATGCGGAGGATGGGAATGCGCTCCATGGGGGAACCCGCCTAGGCCTTTCCCGCCGCGCCGCGCGAGGAGGGCTGGGCGACCGTCTGACTGAGGCGCCTGAGGGCCCAGTTGAACGCCCCGGCCACACTGGACTTGGTCACCACGCCGGCCAGGTCCACGCCCAGGTGGACGATGGTCTGGGCAATCTGCGGGCGGATGCCGCTGATGACGCACTCGGCGCCCATGAGCCGGGTGGCCGTCACCGTCTTGATGAGGTGCTGGGCGGTGAGCGTGTCCACGGTGGGCACGCCGGTGATGTCGATGATGGCGATCTCCGCGCCCGTCTCGACAATGCGCTGCAGCAGCGACTCCATCACCGTCTGGGTGCGCCCGCTGTCCAGCGTGCCGATCAACGGCAGGCAGACGATGCGGTCCCACAGCTGCACCACGGGCGTGGACAGCTCCAGCATCTCCTGCTGCTGGCGGACGATGACCTCCTCGCGCGTGCGCTGGTGCACCTCGGTGGTGTACAGGCCCAGCTTGTCGAGCAGGACGGTGATGTTCCACAGCTCGTCGGTCACCAGCTCGGGCTGGCTGGCGAGCTCACGGCGCAGCCGCTCGAACACGGGCTGCTTGAAGCTGAAGATGAAGGTGGCCGTCTCCGACGGGGAGAAGCCCTGCAGGCTGCGCGCACGCGACAGGCGATCCAGCATCTCCCGCACGCCGTGGTACCCGGTGCTGGAGGTGTCGGTGACGTTGCCGTGCTCGGTGGCCTGCGTGAGCAGCCGGAGGAACTCGGCGCACTGCTCGCGCAGCTCCGCCTCCTTCATCAGCGCGTCACGCCGCACCCCGCTCGTCGCCATGGCGGCGAGCCACTCCGTCAGCAACTCGGACGGGTACTTCTTGAGAATCTCGTGGATACGAGTGGTCAACGAAGCCTCCTGGAGACACGCCTGTAACACACGCCCCCGAGGCGGCTCGTGCGTCAAAATCCACCCTGATCGCAAGGCCCCGAGGCAGTGTTCACTTGTCGGCGCAGCACCCCGCAGGGCGATACCCATCGGCGCGAGTGTGAAATTCCCGCGCCGCCTTTCCGCACCGGCGGTGAGGGCTTCCTCCTACCCGCGGCGGAAGAGGGCGTGAAGCGCGGGACTCACCCCAGCAGCCACACCAGCAGGAAGCCCAACGCGAGCGCGAGGAGGAACAGCCCGGCGGCGAGCCACCCCTTGCGGGACATTCCGGGAAGCGGACCAGACACCTCTCCCTCGCCACCCTCCTCGATGGCCCGCACCAGCCCGGACTCCCCGGCCGCGACGACGACTTCACTGGTGACGTCCACGTCGAAGGCCACCCGCACCTCGCGCGACGTCACGGGCGTGAGGCTGCGCGACGCGTCGGCGGTGCCCCGGCTCTCCGGCTTCACCTCCTCCACCAGCTGCACCTCCTCGGAGGGGACGAAGCCGGCGGGGGCGTCGAGCGCGCGGTGCTCGAAGGCCAGCGCGGTGGGCGGCGCGAAGGTGGACAGCTCCTTCTCGGACGGGCGGCGCGAGGAGGACTCTCCCCGCAGCAGCTCGGCGAGCACGCCGTCCTCCACCCCCTTCTCCTTGGCGAACGCGGTGCTCATCAGCCGCGCGAGCGCCTCGTCCCCCACGCCGGGCGCCACCTTCTCCCGCAGCGCGCGCAGCGCCGCGCCGAACGCCGCCGCATCCGGGTAGCGCTCGTTGGGCTCGGAGGCGAGCGCCTCGAGCACCACCGCGTCCACCTCCGGGAGCAGCTCCGGGCGGTGCTGGCTCGGCGCCTCCCACTTGGGATAGGCCGCGCGCTTCCACCGCTCGGCGACGTCGCCCTTCTGCGGCAGCGGGCGCCAGGCGAGCAACTCCCAGAGCACCACGCCCGTGGCGTACACATCCGCGCGCCGGTCCACGTGCTTCTTGCGCGCCTGCTCCGGCGCCATGTACGCGATGCTGCCCATCACCACGCTGGGCGCCGTCTGCGCCTCCTTCAGCGTGGACTGCGCCGCGCCGAAGTCGATGATTTTCACCTCGCCCGCGTAGGAGATGCACACGTTGGCGGGCGAGAGGTCGCGGTGCACCAGGTGCAGCGGCTGGCCCTGCTCGTCCGTCACGTCGTGCGCGTAGGCGAGCCCCTGGCACATGCGCTCGCCGATGAGCAGCGCCAGCCCCACGGGCAGCACCTGCCCCCGGTTGCGCAGCCGCCACGCGAGCCGGTTGAGCGTCTTGCCCTGCACGTACTCCATGGCGAGGTAGAGCTCTCCGTCCACCTCGCCCATGGCCCACACGCGGGCGACGTTGGAGTGGGACAGGCGCCGCACCACCCGCGCCTCGTCCCGGAAGCGGGCGAGGAACTGCGGGTTGCCCCCCAGGTGGGGCAGCACCTTCTTCACCACGCAGGCGCGGCCCGCCTCCTCCTCGCGCGCCAGGAACACCTCTCCCATTCCCCCATACCCGATGCGCCGCACCAGGGTGTAGGGACCGAAGGGAATGGGCCCCGTGCCCGCGTCCTGCGCCTCAGGCACCCTGCCCCACCGCGCGGAACGCCAGGCGGGCCGCCCGGAGGATGTGCGCCACCTCGGGCTCGTTGAGGGACAGCGAGAGGAACGCCGACTCGAACTGGCTCGGCGGCAGGTACACGCCCTCCTCCAGCATCTGGTGGAAGAAGCGGCCGTAGCGCGCCGTGTCGCTCTTCTTCGCGCTCGCGTAGTCGAACACCGGGCCCTCGGTGAAGAAGACGGTGATCATGCTGCCCACGCGGTTGATGGTGACGGGGATGTTGGCCTCCTTCGCCTCGGAGCGCAGGCCCGCCTCGAGCTCCCGGCCGATGAAGTCCAGCCGCTCGTACACGCCCGGCGCGCGCAGCGCCTGCAGCGTGGCGATGCCCGCGGCCACCGCCACCGGATTCCCCGACAGCGTGCCCGACTGGTACACCGGGCCCTCGGGCGCGATCTTCGACATGATGTCGCGCCGCCCGCCGTAGGCCGCCAGCGGCATGCCGCCGCCCACCACCTTGCCGAAGGTGCTCAGGTCCGGGCGCAGGCCGTACACCTCCTGCGCGCCGCCGCGGGCCAGCCGGAAGCCCGTCATCACCTCGTCCAACACGAAGAGCACGCCGTGCGCGCGGCACAGCGCCTGGAGCCCCTGCAGGTAGCCCTCCTCGGGGATGAGCACGCCCATGTTGCCCACCACCGGCTCGATGATGGCGCAGGCGATGTCCTTGGCCCGCTCGGCGAAGAGCTTCTCCACCGCGCCCAGGTCGTTGTACGGCGCCGTCAACGTGAGGGCCGCCACCTCCTTGGGCACGCCCGGAGAGTCCGGCAGTCCCAGCGTCTCCACGCCGCTGCCCGCCTTCACCAGGAAGGGATCACCCGCGCCGTGGAAGCAGCCCTCGAACTTGAGGATGTAGTCGCGCCCCGTGTAGCCGCGCGCCAGCCGGATGGCCGCCACCGTGGCCTCCGTGCCGCTGGAGACGAGCCGCACCTTCTCCACGCTCGGCACCGTGGCGCTGATGAGCTCGGCGAACTGCACCTCGAGGTCCGTGGGCGCCCCGAAGGTGGTGCCCCGGCGCGCCGCCTCGGTGATGGCCGCCACCACCGGCGGATAGGCATGCCCGAGGATGAGCGGACCCCAGCTGCCCACCAGATCCACGTACCGGTTGTCGTCCGCGTCCGTCAGCCACGCGCCCGCGCCCTCCTTGAAGAAGACGGGCTCACCGCCGACGCCCCGGAAGGCGCGCACCGGCGAGTTCACACCGCCGGGAATGCGCTCCTGCGCTCGGGAGAAGAGGGCCTTGCTCTGCGTGTGGTTCATGGGGGGCTCCATAGCACGCGGCGAAGACGCCCATTGCCGCGCCACTTCTTTCTCGAATTGCGGGTTATCTAAGAGAAGGAGAACTTTCGGCGGCAGCCGTTCTATACGTTCTCGGGCCCGAATGCATACCGGTGGCCTGTTGAGAATCCAGCGAATGCTCGCCGCGCTGCTCGCCCTGCTCGGCGCCAGCGAGGCCTCCGCCGTCGACGAGCGGCCCATCGTCGCACCCCGCCAGCCCCCGCTCACCTGTTACGCGGGCTACTTGAAGCGCGAGGCCCCGTACGGGCTCGAGGGCGTGCGTGCCGCCATCGGCCAGGCCCTGGCCCGCAAGGACACGGCCGCGCTCGGCTTCCTGGAGGAGCGGCTCGCGGAGGTCATCGGCTCGGACGCTCCGGCGGCGCTGCGGGTGGTGGAGTGGGCGAGCACGGCGCAGGAGCCCGAGGTGTCGCTCTACCTGCGCGCGGTGCGCGAGACGGACGCGGTGCGCGCCCCGGCCGTGGTGGAGCGGCTCACCGCCCTGGCGGAGACGCACCCGGATGCCGGCCATCAGGTCAACGCCCTCGTCGCCCTGGAGACGCAGCAGCGCCTCGAGCCGGCCGTGCTCGAGCGCCTCACCGCGTTGGCCCGGAAGGACACGCTCGACACGGGCGTGGTCCTGCACGCCGTGCGCGCCCTCGGCCGGGTGATGGACAACGACTTCCAGCGCACGGGCCGGCTCGAGCCGTACCTGGGCAGGCTGCTGGAGGTGGCGCTCGGCGCTAAAGAGGCCCGGGTGCGCGGGCTCGCCCTGGAGATGGCCATCTACCCGGACGCGCGCATCGAGGACGCGCCACTGCGGCAGGTGGCGAAGCTCCAGGCCGGGGACCCCGACCCCGAGGTGCGAGAGATGGCCGCGCGGGTGATGTCCTCGGGGCGAGACACGCAGGCCGTGCTCGAGGCCTTCCGGCAGTCCTTCCCCCGGGAGAAGAGTGAGTGCGTGCGCTGGGCGCTCGTGCGCTACGCGGTGCGAGCTGCGGGAGCCCGGGCCCTGCCCCTGCTCGAGGACTTCGCGCGCCAGGACGCGCGCTTCCAGCGGGATTACGCCGAGTTCAAGTCGCTGTACGGCTCGGGCCTGGTCGACTTCAACCAGGTGTTCCTCGGCAAGCCCCACCACCACCGCTGCGAAGCCCCCTGAGGAGCACGCGATGAGCACGGGAGCGAAGAAGGCGTGGCTGGGCGTGGGCGCGGTGCTGCTCACGGTGCTGGTGGGCGTGCTGCTGTGGCGCTCGGACGCGGCGGACGGGGCGAAGGACGAGCCCCGGGACGAAGGGGCCTCGCGGGACGGCACGAACGCGGGCAACGGACAGGCGGCCCCTCCGGTGACAACGCCAGCCACGGGAGAAAGGAGCACTCCACCCGGGGAGCTGTTGCGGCCAGTGCCGTGTGAATTGGATGCGTTGGTGGAGGAGTACCGACAGGGCAAGGGCTCGCGGGCGTACCGCCTCTATGTGATGGAGCAGTTGCGCGCGCTGCTGGAGAACGTGCCGCCCGAGCAGCTCTGGGCGAAGGTGGACGCGGAGCAGGACCCCGAGGTGTTGGAGGCGCTGTCCTCACTGTGGGTGACGCGCTTCAACCAGACGGGGGACCGGGGCGTGCTGGAGCGGGTGCTGGACAAGGCGGCGCACGAGACGGACCCGGCACGGCGGGCGGCACTGGTGCGCTCGCTGAGGGCCTCGGGCGAGCCGGCCAGCGAGGTGCTGGCGAAGGGCGCGGCCACGCGCAATGCCTATCGCGAGTGGGTGAAGGACCCCTCCCCCGAGGTGCGCGAGGCGGTGGTGGGCAACCTGACGGCCGAGGCCGCGCGCAACTTCGGGCGCTTCCAGGGCGTGGCGGAGCAGGCGGTGGCGCTCGCGTCGGAGGCGACAGACGCGAAGACGGCGGCGGGGCTGCTGGGGGCGTCGTCCATCGAGGCGGCGCGGGCCCCGGCGGTGGATTCGGTGCGGCAGCTGCTCCAGGGCTCCGAGCACCCCGAGGTCCGAGCGGCGGCGGCGAGGGCCCTGGGCACGGTATCGGTGAGCGAGTCCGCGCGGACGATGCGGGCGCTCACCGAGCGCTATGCAACGGAGGGCTCGCGCGAGGTGCGCAGTGCCATCCTGGAGAGCCTCGCGCGCCTGGGCCTGACGAACGCCGTGCCGGTGCTGCGGAAGCTCGAGGGCGTGGACCCGGGGATGGACGGGGAGATCGACACCTGGCTCGCGCTGCTCGCCTCACAGCCGCAGACGTGGAACCTGCTGCTGCGCGACAAACAGGCGATGGAGCATGCAAGGAGCCCGTGAGGCCGGGCCATTGTAGTCTCCCGCCCCATGCTCCGACTCACCCAGCGCCGGAAACTCACCTTGCAGGCTCCCGAGACTCCGGGAGGCGAGCCCCACGTCTCCGCCGCGAGCGGACTGGTGCGCGCGGGCAACTGGCTCCACGTCGTCGCGGACGACTCGCTGTTCCTGGCCACCTTCCCGCTCGAGGGGGATGCGCCCGGACAGCTCCTGCGCCTCTTCCCGGGCGAGCTGCCGTTGGAAGCCAAGGCACGCAAGGCGCTCAAGCCGGACCACGAGGCGCTCTGCCTGCTCTCGGGCCTGAAGGACGCGCCGCACGGAGCGCTGCTGGCGGTGCCCTCGGGGAGCACGCCGGTGCGGATGAAGGGGGCGCTGGTGCCGCTGGCGGCCGACGGGAGCATTGGCGGCCCGGTGCGCGAGGTGGACTTCACCCGCCTCTACGCCCAGCTCACCCGCGAGCTCGGCCCGCTCAACGTGGAGGGCGCGGCACTGGCGGGCGCCCGGCTGCGCCTGCTCAACCGGGGCAACGGAGACCAGGGCACGGACGCGGTGGTGGACCTCGACGCGGGCCGGGTGCTGCGCACCCTGGAGGCGAACGAAACCCTTCAGCCCGACGTGGTGCGCATCGTGCGCCGCTGGGAGCTCGGCCGAGCGGGCACCGTGCGCCTGTCCTTCACGGATGCCGCGCCCCTGCCGGACGGCCGCGTCGTCTTCACCGCCGCCGCCGAGGACACCCGCGATGCCTATGCGGATGGCGCGGTGATGGGCTCGGCGGTGGGCGTGCTCGCACCGGATGGCTCGCCGATGTTCCTCGATGGCGTGGACGCGAAGGTGAAGCTGGAGGGCGTGGACGCCCGGGTGGAGGGGGGCCGCATCCACCTGCTGCTCGTGGCCGACGCGGACGACCCCTCCCAGTCCGCGCCCCTCTTCGAGACCGTACTGGAGGGCGTGCCGGGCTAACCCTCTTCGGGTAAGTCCGCGAAGGGACCGCCCTGCGCGGTGGAAGGAAGCCGCTGAGGCAGCGGACCGGTACGTCGGGATGGCGACTCCTTTGTCCCATGGATGGAACGGTCCTTCCTGGATTCACATCTGGCGGAGCACCAGTCTCGCCGTCATCTTGGACGGGACTCACCGAGAAAAGGAGCACCCCATGATGATCGTTCGACCCTCTGAAGCGCGTGGACATGCGAACCACGGCTGGCTGGACTCGCACCATACGTTCTCGTTCGCGAGCTACTACGACCCGGACTTCATGGGCTTCCGCGCCCTGCGCGTCATCAACGAGGACCGCGTCACGGCGGGCGAGGGCTTCGACACGCACCCGCACCGGGACATGGAGATCATCACTTACCCGCTCAGCGGCGCCATCGCGCACCGGGACAGCACCGGCGGCGAGGGACTGCTGCGCGCCGGCGAGGTGCAGCGCATGACGGCGGGCACCGGCGTCCTGCATAGCGAGATGAACGGCACCAACGAGGAGCTGCACTTCCTGCAGATCTGGATCCTCCCCAACCGGCGCGGCCTGAAGCCCGGCTATGAGCAGAAGTCCTTTCCTGAGTCCGAGCGCACGGGCCACTGGCGCGTGGTGGTCAGCCCCGACGCCCGCGACGGCAGCCTCACCGTGAACCAGGACGTGTTGCTGCACAGCACGCTGCTGGGCAAGGGCGAGCAGGCCGAGTACACGCTGGCTACGGACCGCCACGCCTGGGTTCAGCTGGCACGAGGCAGGGGCACGCTCAACGGCGTGGAGCTGAAGGCCGGAGACGGCGTGGCCGTGTCCGAGGAGTCGCGGCTGGTGCTCACGGCCTCCGAGCCGCTCGAGGCGCTGCTCTTCGACCTCGCCTGACCGACGTGGAAGGAGCGATACATGAGCTGGGATGACCCGAGCGGAACGAGGCAGCTCCCCGAGCTGGAGACCCTCATCGTCTCCCGCACGCGGGATCTCGGCGAATCCCGCTGCCTGAGGAGCCCGCTCCCGTACGCTACCCGTAGCTGGCTCCTCGCGGTCTTTCATGGGCCCATGCTGGTGGAGTGTCCACGCGAGGGCTCCTCCCTGGCGTGGGCGGTGGACAGTGCCACCTTTCTCCAACACCTTGAGTGGGGGTTCACCGGGGAGCCACATCGCGACCCGCCGACCTTCAGGAGGAAGACATGCGCCTCGCACTGAAACACGAGCTGCTCGCCCTGGGTCTTGTTCTCACACTCGGCGCGTCGTGGCCAGCACTCGCAGAAAGCGCGAAGCCGCCGCCCGAGAAGAAATTCGAGACGCCGGTGGGGCTTGCGTTGAGCGTCAAGCAGATCGGCCCGGTCACCCAGACCACCGACCTGCAGATCATCTGTGTGTTGAAGCACAATCCCGCAGGGGACCAGTACATCGAGGCGATGCGGGACTTCAATGAGAAGCAGGGGGGACTGCTCTCGGCGCTGCGTGAGCGGGGCGAGTTCGTGGGCGAACTGGGGGAGACGCTGCTCTACACGCCCCCGCCGCGCTCCATCACGCCGAAGCGGGTGCTGCTGATTGGCATGGGGGATGCCCGGGAGCTGTCGCTGGACAGGCTGCGGTTGGCGGGACGAATCGCGGTGCGCGAGGCCATGCGCCTGGGAGTGAATCACGCGTCGTTCGCGCCCACGCTGCGCGATCAGGGAAGCTCGGTCATCGATGTGGCCGAAGGAGACGCGGCCGTGGTGGAGCAGGTGCTGCTGGCCTTCGACACGGAGAAGCGGCTGCAGCAACAGGGCCTGGCGCCCAAAATCCAGCTCTCGTCCTGGGTCATCGAGGCGGGTCCGAAGTACTTCGATGGCGTCGTCACCCACGTGGGCGAGACGGTCCAGACCGTCAGCAAGACGCTCGAGCAGCGCGAGAAGAAGCCGTACGTGAACGCGGCCCCGGCCCCCGCGAAGTAGTCGAACTGGAGCGGCCATGCCGCTACGGGACCATGGCCCTCACTCGTAGAGGTACCCGAGCTCCTTCGTGTCCTCGTTTGGATGACCCGGGAGAATGCCAGAATGGCACTGTTGAAATGCCATTCTGGGAGTGAATCACCCCTGTGAAGCGCCCTGATACTGCTTCAGCTTCCGGAAGAGCGTGGAGGTGCCGATCTTCAACGTCTGGGCGGCCTTCAGCTTGTTGCCTCCCACGGCGTCGAGCACGGCGAGGATGTAGTCACGCTCGACCTCCTCGAGCGAGCGCAGGTTGCCCGGCGTGTAGACCGGAGTGACCGCCCCCCGGATCTCATCGGGCAGATCCTGCGGCTCGATGAAGCTTCCCTGCGTCAACACGACGGCGCGCTCGATGGTGTTCTCGAGTTCCCGCACGTTGCCCGGCCAGTGGTAGCGGAGGAGTTGGTTCGCGGCCTCGGGGGTGAGCCCGGACACCTTCCTCTGGAGCCGCGAAGCGGAGCGCACGAGGAACAGGCGCGCGAGCGCGAGGATGTCGTCCCGGCGCTCCCGGAGCGGAGGGATGCGAATCTCGACCACGCGCAGCCGGTAGTAGAGGTCCTGACGGAAGCGGCCCGTCTGGATGTCGGCGGCGAGATCCCGGTTCGTCGCCGCCACCACCCTCACATCCACGGGCCGATTCTTGTTCTCACCGACGCGCCGGATCTCCCGCTCCTGGAGCGCGCGCAGGAGCTTCACCTGCATCGAGAGGGGCACCTCCCCGAGCTCATCCAGGAAGAGCGTGCCTCCGTGGGCGGCCTCGAAGAGACCGATCCGCTCCTGGGTCGCGCCCGTGAACGCCCCTCGCGCGTGTCCGAAGAGCTCGCTCTCGAGCAGGCTCTCGGGCACGGCGCCGCAGTTGAGTGCCACGAACGGACCCGCCACTCGCGCCGACTGCTCGTGGATGAAGCGGGCCAGCACCTCCTTGCCCACGCCACTCTCGCCGGTGATGAGGATCGTCGAATCCACCTTGGCCACGCGCTCGGCGAGCTCGCCCACCCGCTTCATGGCCGGGCTCCTTCCGAGGATGGGCTTCGAGTCGTCCTCCCCCTCCGTCCGGGCAAGCTCACGCCTCTTGGCCTTGAGCGTCCGCTCGGTGGACTTCAGGGCCTGGGTGATACGGCTGAGCGCCTCGTCGAGGCAGTCCTTCTCGTAGTAGCCGAGCTGACTGGCGGCCTCTTCCCCCCACTCCTCTTGGGGCCGGCCCACCATGATGCAGGTGGCATCTCCCTTCCCGCGACACCGCTCCTCGAGACAGTAGATGGGGCGGCCATGGCCGTAGCTCAAGTACCCGCTCGCGAAGCCGCACAGGGACCAGCACACCGGCTCCTCGGAGAGCCCGAGGTGCAGCAGATGCTGTTCGGCCTCGAATGACTCGTGCCAGAGGGCCTCGGCGAAAGGCGCGTTCTCCACGGGTTGCTCGTGCCTGATGGGCTCGAAGAGGACCAGTCCCTGAAGACGGTGGAAGCGCCCCCCCGCGCGCCGCCAGTCCTCCTCGGAGTCCCACGGGAAGGCGTCCTTCAACGTCTCGGCGGTGCGCCGGCCGAGCGCATAGCCGAACCGGGTGAGCACGGCGCGGGCCCCCGCCTGTCCGAGGGTCTCGATGAGCTGCTTGCGCAGCAGCCCCAGGGCCACCGCGTCCAGCAGCACCGCCCGCTGGCCGGCGAAGCGGAGGATGCCGCCAGACGGCTCGAATTGAAGAAGCTCCCTCAGGTCCAGGTCTTCCAGCCGCATGGGGGCCCCTCCCGGGAATACCAAAATGGCATTGATGGAATGCCATTCTGGGACTGCCACGGCAAGCAAAAGCAAAAAGTTTCGTAATTTCAGTGGCTTAGGAGCTTGGTGGATTGGCATCCATCTTGGAAGAGGTCGAGGCGTGCGCATCAGCGCGCAGAACGCAGACACAGGAGAAGAAACCATGAACGTCAGCAACAGCCTCGCGGCCATCCGGGGCCGGTCCGTCCTCGCCGCCCTCGCCATGACGGTGCTCCTCGCTGGAACGAGCGCCTTCGCGCAGAAGGCCACCAGCAAGCCGAGCCCTCGCCTGCTCACGCCGCAGAACTCGGCCATCATCCTCATCGACCACCAGCCCCAGATGGCGTTCGCGGTGCAGTCCATGGACCGCACGCTGCTCACCAACAACGTGACGGGGCTGGCGAAGACCGCGAAAATCTTCAACGTCCCGACCGTCCTCACCACGGTCGCGGAGAAGAGCTTCAGCGGGCCCCTCTTCCCGGAGATCCAGGAGGTCTTCCCGAATGTGAAGCCCATCGACCGCACCACCATGAACTCGTGGGAGGACGCGAACTTCGTCCAGGCGGTGAAGCAGACCGGCCGCAAGAAGCTGGTCATCGCGGCGCTCTGGACCGAGGTGTGCCTGGTGATGCCGGTGCTGTCGGCCATCGACGAGGGCTATGAGGTCTACATCGTCACGGACGCCTCGGGAGGCGTGACGAAGGAGGCCCACGACATGGCGGTGCAGCGCATGGTGCAGGCCGGCGCCACCCCGGTGACCTGGCTGCAGGTCCTGCTCGAGTACCAGCGCGACTGGGCGCGGCAGGGCTCCTACAACGCGGTCACGTCGCTCGTGAAGCAGCACGGCGGCGCGTACGGCACGGGCATCAACTACGCCAAGTCGATGCTGGGTGAGCATGCCAGCGAGGGTGGCACCGCGAAGTAGTCGGGAGCCCGGGCGCGGAGTGCTGGCTGCTCCGCGCCCCTCTCTTCTGGAGAATCGATATGCGCTCGCTCGAGAACTTCCTGACGCGAATCCCGCATCGACTCGGCGCCCTGGCCCTGGTGGCCAGCCTCGTCGGTGCCTGCCATCACAACCCCTTCACTCCGCGGAACGAGGCCGCCGCGGACCTCATCCTGCACAACGGCAAGGTCGTCACCCTGGATGCGGAGAACCGCATCACGTCCGCGGTGGCCATCCGGGACGGGAAGATCCTGGCGACCGGTGACGACGCGGACGTCCAGCGGTATCGCGCGGCTGCGACGCGAGTGGTCGACCTGGGCGGACGCACGGTCATCCCCGGGCTGAACGACTCGCATATGCACGTCATTCGCGGTGGCCTCAACTACAACCTGGAGCTCCGGTGGGATGGCGTCCCGAGCCTCGCCGAGGCCCTGGAGCGGGTCCGTCGCCAGGCGGAACGTACGCCCGCGGGGCAATGGGTCCGGGTGGTGGGCGGTTGGTCGGAGTTCCAGTTCGCCGAGCGCCGCATGCCCACGATCGCCGAGCTGAACGAGGCCGCGCCGACGACGCCGGTGTTCGTGCTCTACCTGTATGGGAAGGCGCTCTTGAACAAGGAGGCCCTCCGGGTGCTGGGAATCACGAAGGACACGCCGAACCCCTCTGGCGGGGTCATCGAGCGTGACGCGAGGGGAGAGCCGACGGGCCTGCTGCTCGCGAAGCCGGATGCGCTGATTCTCTACTCGACCCTGGGGCGCCTGCCGAAGCTCTCGCCCGAGGAACAGGTGAACTCCACACGTCAGTTCATGCGCGAGCTGAACCGCCTGGGCCTGACGAGCACCATCGACGCGGGCGGCGGCGGACAGAACTTTCCGGGCGATTACGCGGTCGGCATGGAGCTGGCCCGGCGCGGCGAGCTGACGCTCCGGATCGCCTACTACCTCTTCGCCCAGAAGCGGGGCCAGGAGCTGGAGGACTACCGGCAGTGGACGACGATGACCGCGCCGGGGAATAACGGGGACCTGCTGCGTCCCAACGGCTACCAGATGGAAGGAGCTGGCGAGAACGTGCTCTGGGAGGCGGCCGACTTCGAGAACTTCCTCGAGCCGAGGCCAGAGCTTCAAGAGGGCATGGAGCCGAAGCTGGAGGAGATACTGTCCCTCTTCGCCGAGAAGGGCTGGCCCTTCCGCATCCACGCCACCTATGACGAGTCCATCTCCCGCATCCTCGATGTCGTCGAGCGGGTGAAGACAGGCCAGGGGCAGCAGGGGCTGCGCTTCATCATCGACCACGCGGAGACCATCTCCGAGCGCAACCTCGAGCGCGTGGCCAGGCTGGGTGGGGGCATTGCCGTGCAGGACCGGATGGCCTTTCAGGGCGAGCACTTCATCACCCGGTATGGGGCGGAGGCGGCCTCGCGTGCTCCGCCCGTGAAGCGGATGCTGGAGCTGGGGATTCCCGTGGGGCTCGGGACGGATGCCACCCGTGTCTCCAGCTACAATCTCTGGCTCTCTCTCTACTGGCTCGTGTCCGGGAAGACGCTCGGCGGTGCCACGCTGAACCAGCCCGAGGCGCGGCTGGACAGGGTGACGGCGCTCCGGCTCGCGACCGTGGGAAGCGCGTGGTTCTCCGGGGAGGAGAAGCTGAAGGGCACGCTCGAGCCGGGCAGGTACGCGGACCTGGCCGTCCTCTCCGCCGATTACCTGTCCATCCCGGAGGAGGACATCAAGTCGCTCGAGTCCGTCCTCACGGTGGTGGGAGGGCAGGTGGTGTTCGCGGCTGGAAACCTCGCCTCGCTCGGCCCCCCGCCTACTCCCGTGGAGCCCGCCTGGTCGCCCGTGGCCAGGGATGGGGGCTCCTCAGCGAGGTGATGCCGTCTTCTTCGGGTTCTGGTAGCCGCCGAAGTGCGCAACCGGCGACCAGGCCGGGCGCACCGGAGGCAGCGCCGGCGGAGCAACGTCCTCGAACGGCTCCGCCGCGTAAACCACCCTTCCTCCCACCACCGTCAGCAGCGACTCGAGGTTCTTGATCTGCTCTTCGGGAACAGTGAAGTAGTCGTCGCTGAGCACGGCGAAGTCGGCGTACTGCCCCGGCGCGATGCGGCCCTTGACCGTCTCCTCTCGAGTGAGCCACGCGCTGCCGACAGTGAACAACCTCAGCGCCTCTTCGCGCGTCAGCCTGTTGTCGTCCGCGAAGAGCTGCGTGCCGCCGATGGTCTTGCCTGACACCAGCCAGTAGAGCGCCGGCCAGGGGTTGTAGCTGCTGACGCGCGTACCGTCGGTGCCCGCTCCGACCGGAATACCCATCGCGAGCATCTTGCGGATCGGCGGCGCATCCCTCGCCGCGTCCTTGCCGTAGCGGTCCACGAAGTACTCGCCGGCGTAGGCCATGCGGTTCTGGATCGCGATGCCGCCCCCCATCGCCTTGATGCGGCGCAATTCTTCGTCGCGCACCGTTTCAGCATGGTCGATCGCCCAGCGCGGGGCGAACCTGCCCTGCTCGCGATTCACCTGCTCGAAGACGTCCATGATGACCTTGATGCTCTCGCCGTACGTCGCGTGCTGGCGGAGCGGCCAGTTGTGTCCCACCAGGAGGGTCGCGACGGTGCGCAGGTCGCCGGCCGGATCCTGGCCGGCGGCCTTGCGCGCCTCCAGGTCAGGCCGCGGGGCCAGGAAGTTCTCCCAGTCACCGACGCTGTGCGCCAGGAACTCCCCGCCGCCTTCGAGCTCGAAGCCATGTTCGAGCTGCGCCGCCTCGTTCCTGCCGGCCTGATATTCGCTGGTCCAGCGGCGGAAGTCCTCGGCCTCCTTGCCCGCCGTCTGCGGGAACAGGTAGTAGCCGATGCGGACGGACATCTGGCCCTCGTGTGCAACAGCCTGGCTGGCGCCGTAGTCCTTGGGGAACGCGTGCCCGCCCCCCCCCGGATCGACCGCGCTCGTCATACCGAGCCGGTTCAGCTCGCGGTAGAAGTGGAGCGTCGAGTTGAGCTGCTCTTCGGCCGAGAGCTGCGGCGGCCTGGCGATCATCTGATAGAGAATCAATGGGTTCGGCTCGGCATGGAGAATCGCGCCACCGTCCACGAACTCGAACCGCCCTCCCTCGGGCGCCGGGGTTGCCTCCGTGAGCCCCAGCGCCTGAACCGCAGCGCGGTTGAGCATTCCCTGGCTGTACAGGAACAACACGAAGGTGGGCGTATCGGGTGCGGCCTCATTCAACTCCTTGACCGTCGGCATGCGTTTCTCTTTGAACTGGTAGGGTGACCAGCCGCCGATGACGCGCACCCACTGTCCCTTGGGCGTTCGCCCGGCCTGCTCACGGACCATGGCGAGTGCACGCTCCAGCGATTCGACGCCGTCCCAGCGCAGCTCCAGGTTGTAGAAGCGCCCGCCGCGGACGACGTGTGCGTGCGAGTCGTTGAGGCCGGGGATGACGATGTGACCCCTGGCGTCGATGACGCGGGTCTTCTCGCCGCGGTACGCCGCCATCTCCGCATCGCCGCCGACGGCAATGAATCTGCCGTCCTTCACCGCGAATGCGCTCGCCCGCGGCCGCTGCTCGTCCACCGTGAAGACCTTGGCATTGGTGACGACGAGGTCCGCGGGTTGCTGTTGCTGGGCTGCCGCGGCCGCACTCGCGGGCGTGGTCTTACACCCCGTGAGCATGACGGCCAGCGCGACGGTGGCCGCGCCCAAGATGGCAGATGACCGCATGGCGTTCTCCTGGAAAGAGGGGTGGTTGCGCACCGACTACTTCTGGGGCGCCTTGGCGGCTTCCTGGGCCCGCTGGTAGCTCTCGGCCACGGCGCGGTAGTTCGGCACGAGCTCGTTATAGAGCGCGCCCCACCTGGCGGCGTCGGGGCGGGCCCACGTCCGCTGCATCTCGCACATCACCACGTTCGTGGTCACGGGGATGATGCCGGCCTGCGTCATGCGCGCAAGCGTGGTCTGGGAAGCCATCTCGCTCATGTCGCCGGAAGCATCCATCACCGCGTAGACCTTGTATCCGTCGGCCTTGGCCTGTAGCGCGGGAAAGGCGACGCACACACTGGTCCAGACGCCAGCCATGATGAGCGTCTTCCGGCCGGTCGCCTTGACGGCATTGACGAAGTCAGCGTTGTCCCACGCGCTGACCTCGCCCTTACGCGCGACGTATTTGGCGCTGGGGGCGGCCTGCGCGAGCTCCGACATCAGCGGGCCGTTGGAGCCGTTGGGCTCCGACGCGGTCGTGATGATGGGCACCTTGGCGAGCTCGGCGATCTTGGCGAGCACCACGGTGTTGGCGCGCAGCTCCGGGAGGGGGACATCCTTGACGGTCTGGAACAGGCCGGTCTGGTGGTCGAGCAGGAGGAGAACCGTGTCGTTGGGGTCGAGAAGGACCTTGGCGGCGGCCGCGCTGGGTTGCCGTGAAATCCCCGGGATGGGCGCGGCGGGTGCCGCGTCCCGCGCCTGAGCAAGTGCTGGAGGGCTTTGCATCAGAACGCCGAGCCCGACCAGCGCAGTCAATGCAACGCCAGTCAGGGCAACCATGCGCTTCACCTTGAGCGACCTCATCTCAGCTCTCCTTTTGGGAAGCGGCTTCGGAAATGGGATGCATACCGGGCTTCCCTCCGGCCCATTGTCGTGTCTCGCAGAGCCCCACTCCGGGGAAATGCGCCGCCGATGCCAATCGCTCGTGCGCTTGCGGACAAGGGGATGCCTTGCGGACAAGAGGAAGTGAAACGCTGAACACCCCGCCCCTCGGGGACGATATGACAGCGCCTCTCCCTCTCCACCCATTGGCGCGCACCCGACCGACGTGCCTCGAGGAGCACCATGTCCGTCGCGATTCCGCCTGTGCGGACCCTGCAACGCCCGCCCCATCGCGGATGGACCGTGCTCGCGCTGCTCGTCGTGGGGCTGCTCGTTGGCGGGCGCGCCCAGGCACAGGCCCCGCAGAAGCCGTCCTCGCCGCCCCCCTTCGAGGTGCTACGCGCGGAGGAGGACTACCGCTACCTCCGCGCCCCGGACGCGCCGCGCGCGCCCCTCGATGGGCTGAAGTACCTACCGCTCAACGAGAAGGGCTCTGTGTTCCTCTCGCTGGGGGGCGATCTGCGCCAGCGGGTGGAGTATTACCGCTACCCCGACTGGGCCGTGGCACCCGCTGCGGACGGCGCCTGGCTGCAACGCTACATGCTGCACGGGGAGGTGTGGCTGTGGGACCGGGCCCGGACCTTCTTCCAGCTCAAGAGCGGGTGGACACTCGGACGCGAGGGAGGCCCCGGCCCCACGGACGAGGACCGGCTGGATGTACACCAGGCCTTCGTGGAGGCGCGCCCATGGGAGCGCGCGGACGAGGGGCTCCAGGTGCGGCTGGGGCGCCAGGAACTGCAATTCGGCTCGGCCCGCCTCGTCTCGGTGCGCGAGGGCCCCAACGTGCGCCGGACCTTCGATGGGGTACGCACGCGGCTTCGGTTCCACCGATGGGACCTCTCCGCCTTCGCCGTGAGGCCTGTCGCCACGGAGCCCGGCGTCTTCGATGACGGCCCGGTGCGCACCCAGGGCTTCTGGGGCCTGTACGCGGTGCATCCCGTCCTCCCGGGTGGGAACGTGGACGTCTACTACCTCGGCTTCTCCAATAGACAGGCCCGCTACGCGCAGGGCGAGGGCCGCGAGCAGCGCCACTCCTTCGGTACCCGGTGGTGGGGGAAGACCGGTCCGTGGGACTACAACCTCGAAGCCGTGCTGCAGGTGGGCCGATTCTCGGGCGCGCCCCTCCTCGCCTGGACGGTGGCGAGTAACACCGGCTTCACTCTCGAGCGCCTGCCGCTGTCCCCGAGGCTTGGGGTGATGGCGGACATCGCCTCCGGGGACCCGGACGCGGAGACCCCGTCGCTGGGGACCTTCAATCCGCTCTTCCCACGCGGCAGCTACTTCGGGGAGATCGCCCTGCTGGGACCCTACAACTTCATCGACCTCCACCCCGTGCTGCGCCTGCACCCCAGCCGCTCACTCGTGCTGTCGGCCGAGTGGACCGGCTTCTGGCGGCAGAGTGTGGAGGATGGCATCTATGGTCCGAGCGGCGTGCTGGTGAGACCGCCCGGCGGGAGTAGCAGCCGCTGGGTAGGGCATCAGGTGAACCTCACGGCCGAGTGGGAACTCGGCCGGTACACGCACGTGTACGCCACCGCGTCACGCTTCTTCGCCCGCACCTTCCTCCGGCAGACGGGCTCCTCGCGCGACGTCGACCTCCTCCAGGCCGAGGTGTCCCTGCGCTTCTGAGACCGGGCTGCACTCGGCCTTCATGCGCCTTGCCTGTCGCCCCACCGCCCTGCGTGGCTTCTTCCACCGCGCAGGGCTGTCCCTTCGCGGACCTACCTGAAGAGGGTTAGGACGTCAGTCGCCGCCCTCGCGGGAGGCTTCCTCGGCCGAGCCGCCCACGGCTTCCAGCGAATTGCGGTGGTTCTGCCGGATGTTGTGGTCGAAGGCCGACTTGCGGTCCACCCCATCCGGCGTCGTCGCGGCGATGCGGCGGCGCGCCCGGGAGATGGCGTCCTGCACCATGCCCGGATCCGGGTGGGTCTTCAGGGCCTGCACGAAGGTTTCAATCGCCTTCTCGTTGTCGCCGGCCTCGGCCTTGAGCTTGCCCATCTCGAAGACGGCGTGCGGGGCCAGCTCCGAGTCCGGGAAGCGCGCGATGAGGTCCGCGTACGTGCGCGAGGCCTCCTGGCGGTAGCGCACCTGCTCGGGCGTGCCGAAGGAGAACTGCAGCGCCTGCATGTGCAGCGCCTGCGCCTGCAGGAAGACGGCGTCGTCCACGAAGGCACTGGTAGCGAAGCGCTCGGTGAGCTTGCGCGACTCGAGCGCGCACTGCTGGTAGTCCTGAAGCTCGAAGTAGAGCTTGGCCACCTGGTAGTGCAGCTCGGCGCCCTGCGGCGGATTGCGCGCCAGCGCCGCCGTGAGCTGATCAATGGCGCCGCGCAAATCCCGGAAGTGCACGCGCAGCAGCTCCGCGAGCACCACGCGGGCCTCCAGGGCCTCGGGGGACTCGGGGCACTGGGCGATGAGCTCCTTGTAGACGCTCGCGGCCTCCTTCACCTTGCGCAGCTCGAGCCAGTACACGTCCGCGGCGCCCTTGAGGGCGCGGGCCTTGAGTACCGCGGCCTGGGCGGAGTCATCCGTGCGCAGCGTGTCCAGCGCCTTGCGGTACTCCACGAGGGCCTCGTCGGGGCGCTTCTCGAAGATGGAGTCGCGGGCGCGCTGCAGGTGGTCGGTGGCGCTGTCCCGGGAGCAGCCCGGGGCGAGCGCGAGGGCCAGGACGAGCATCAAGCGCCGCACTAGCAGGCCTCCGGGGTGACGGTGTAACACCGGGTTTCAATGCAGCGGACGCAGGCCTCGAGGTTGCCGGTGTCGCTGACGCACAGCGGCACGCCCGAGGAGCGGGGGCAATCCTCGGAGGCGGTGCAGCGGTACTCGGCACCCTGGGCGTTTATCACCGGCAACTGCTGCGAGGCGCACTCCTCGGCGGGAGCGGTGTTACAGCCGGCGAGCCCGGCCGCGACAGCAAGGACGAGTGCACCAATCCGGGTTCTCACGGGACGGGAGTTGTAGCCGGATTTGACGCCCTCGTCACGGAAGCCGGCGTCCGCACGCCCGCTCGCCCCCCCGCGTCACGGGGATTCCCGGAGCGCGCGCCCTCTCCCTCGCCCTCCGGGAGAGGGTCGGGGTGAGGGTATTTGGACCTCCGGGAGTCCCTCCGTGCACAGGATTGCACCAGGGGGTACGGAACCTCGCTATACCCGGGGTGGGCACGTCTGCGTGACTGGCGAAGAGAGGGTGTCCGGATGCCGTTGAGTTTCAAGGTCACTAACTACCGAGCACTCCGAGCGATAACGTGGAGCCCGCAAGGGGTCTGCGCGCTCGTAGGTCCCAACGGCGCCGGGAAGAGCACGCTGCTGGATGTGCCCCAATTGCTCCGCCACATCCTCGAGCACGGGTTGGTACGCGCGCTCGACTACCGCGGAGGAATCGCCAATCTGGTGAACTTCGAGGCCGGGCCAGATGCCTTCATTGTCCTCAACATCAAATTCAACGAGGGCACCTGGGATGTGCGCTTCATGGCCCAAGAATTCCGCTCCAGTGGCAGCTATCACGAGATCATTGGCAGCAACCTGGGAGGAGGTCGTCTAGGAATACGCAGTGCAGGCACGGTTAGCATCAATGGCACCTCGCAGCCCGCCGACGAGCGCAGCCTGTTGCGTCTCGCCGCTGATAATCCGGCGACGGCCCCTGCGGTCCAGTCCCTGCTCTCCCTGCTCCAAGGCTACCGCTGCTACGCGGACTACCACCTCGCCCACATCCGGGAAAACGGCTCGCCCCTGTCCTCCGAGAAGGCGCTGGACGTCCACGGCCGCAACGTCTTCTCCGTGCTGCGCAACTGGCGGGACACTCGCGCGGACCGCGTCCGCTTCAACTTCGTCATGGAGAGCCTGCGAGCCCTCTTCCCGGACAACTTCTCGGACCTGGACTTCGAGACCGCCGGAACAACCGTCGCTGCACGCGTGGTCGCCCCGAGACCCGACACCACCTACCCCATCACGTTCGCGGCCAATGGCCTGCTCGTCGCGCTGCTGCACCTGTGCGCGGTGGCCTCCGTCCCCGACGGTGGCATGGTGGCCATCGACGAGGTGGAGAACGCGCTCCACCCCTTTGCCATCAAGCGGCTCGTCGAGGCGTTCCGCTCGTGGTCGGACCGGACGCGCAGCACCGTGCTGCTGGCCACGCACTCGCCCGTCGTGCTCGACCAGTTCCGCGACTGCCCCGAGCACGTGTACGTGATGGAGCCGTCTCAGGAGACCAACCCGGTCCCCCTGAGCAAGGTCCGCGATCCGGAGTACCTCTCCCACTTCTCGCTGGGAGACCTCTACGCGCACCTGGAGTTTGGCGCCCCTCGGGAGCCCGAGCCCTCCTGATGAAGAAGGTCGTCCTGATCGTCACGGGCGAGTGCGAGCGCACCGGGTTGGTGCCCTCGCTCCAGCGCTACTTCCCCTCCGCCGAGTTCACGCGGCCCCTCTTCCTCGACTCCTTCACCAGCTCACGCCTGAAGCTCACGGAGGGTCCGCGGTCCCGCCCGCGGCAGGTCGACAGGCTCGCCGCGGCCATGGTCGCCGCCACGGATCCGGGCCGGACCGGAGAGCGCCCCGATCTCGTCATCGCAGTGGACGACGTGGAGCTCCCGAACGTGGACCAGGTGGATGTGGTCGCCTCGCAGGTGCGCGAGGCCGTGAAGCAGCACCTCGCGAGTCATCCCTGGCCCAGTGCCCGGCGCCAGGAGCAGGTCACGCAGCGCCTGCGCGAGCACTGCTCCTTCCATCTGCTCTGCCCCATGTTGGAGGCCTACTTCTACGGCGAGCCCTCCGCGCTCACGCGAGCAGGGGCACAGCGCCCCTCCTCCGTGGACGGACGCGCCCTCGACGTCGAGGACTTCATCACCCACGACCCACCGTTCCTCGAACCCGTGGACAAGGCGAAGTACTGGGCCACGCCCGACCGCCAGCGTCACCCCAAGCGCTATCTCCAGTTCCTCTGCGACCCGGAAGGCGACGAGCAGAACCCGAGCCCCACCCGCTACCGAGAAACCCAGGGCGGAGTGAAAGCCCTGCGCGAGCTCGACTGGTCCGGCGCGCTGTCCGAGGAGGCCCACGCCCGGCTCGCCCGCTCGCTCTTCGCGGACCTCGCCGCGGCGCTCGAAGTGGACAATCCCTTCCCGGGGACGTGCCACGCGGCCACCTCGGCGCACGGCTCTGGCGCCGTGCTGCGCAACCTCTGAAGCCCCGGAAGTGAGCCTAATTGTTGCTCAACTGCTCGCGGCTGCCCGAGGACAGCACCTGCGAGTCCACCGAGGCCATGCGGCGCGCCTTCTTCATCTGCCGCGCCTTCTCCTCCATGTGCTCGTAGTGCTTGGCCATGCCCATCAGGTGCTCGTCCGCCACGCGGCACTGGATGGCCGACACCTCCTGGTGCCGCCGCCCCAGCTCCGCCCACAGGTGCATCGTCGCCTGGTTGCCCAGCAGCCGCGTCTCCACCTCGTCGAGCGCCTGGTCCATGCGCTCGTCCTCGGCCTGCAGCTCCGCCAGACGCGCCTCGGCTTCGTCCGGAGGCTCCGCGCACGCGCTGCCCAGCCACAGCACCAGCGCCGCCAGCCCGAGCCCCCTGCGCCGCGTCCCTCCAGCCATCGCCCACCTCGGTGTCCGGTGCATGTCCCCGTCCGCGCACCGCGCCCCCGGGTGGGGCTCGACGCGTGGCGCAAACTAGGGAGCCCCGCCCACCGGGACAACCTCCCCCGGGCGCGGGTTGCCACCTCGCGCGGGCCACGGCTTTCAGCAGCCGACGCTTCTCTCGTCCCCGGGGGCCCTCAGGGCGCCTGCCGGTGACGGAGAATGAACTCACACACCTCGCGCGCCGCGCCGAAGCCCGCCGCCCGCTGCGCCACGTAGTGCACTTGCGAACGCACCTCGTCCGGGGCCTCGGGGGGCGCCGCCGAGAAACCCACCGCCTTGAGCAGCGGCAGGTCCACCGTCTCGTCCCCCATGTACCCACACCGGTCCGCGGTGACCTTGAGCAGCGCCAGCAACTTCTCGAAGTGCGCCACCTTGTCCTGGCTGCCGAAGTGCACGTGCTTGAGGCCCAGCGACTGCATCCGCATCTGCGCCGACAGGCTGTCGCCGCCGGAGATGGCCGCCACCTCCACGCCCGCCTCCTGCAGCCGTTTGATCCCCATGCCGTCGCGCACGCTGTACATCTGCGTCCAGCCCGAGTTGGGCACCCAGAAGATGCGACCATCGGTGAGCGTGCCGTCGATGTCGAAAATCATCACCGACAGGCGGCTCACCCGCGCCTTGAGCGACTCGAGATTCTGGTTCATCCGCGCACGCCCTACTTGGGCACGGCCTTGAGCACGGCCTTGCCATCCTTGATGACGACCTTGAACTCCACCGACTTCGCGCCGTGCTGCTTCATCAGCTCCGGCACCTGCTTGCGCAGCGAGGCGGCGATGGAGTCGTAGCTCATCTTCGACGTGTCTTCCTTGTTGTTACGCTTGGCGGCGACGTAGGCGTTGTAGACGGTCTTGAGCTTGTCGTCGGACAGGTCGCTCGGGCTGGAGGCGGCGGGAGGACGCGGCGCGGCGGGCCTGGGCACCGTGGGAGGAGGACGGGCCGCCAGGGGCTTCACCGCGGGAGCCACGGGCGGCACCAGCGGCGCCACCGAGGGCGTCAGGGGCTTCACCGCGGGGGCCACGGGCGGCACCAGCGGCGCCACCGAGGGCGTCAGGGGCTTCACCGCGGGAATGGACGGAAGGGCCGTGCCCCGGGCCGGCGTGGCCACCACGGGCGCCACGGAAGGGACGAGCGGCGCCACGGACGGCACCAGCGGCGCCACCGAGGGCACGCCCCGGAAGGGCACCGGCTCCACGGCCGCCATGGGCGGAGGCGGCGGGGGCGCCTTGAGGGCCCCCGAGAGCATCGCGTCCACCTCGTCCACGTCGAAGTCGGAGTCGGGCAGCTCCGTCACCTCATGGGACAGCGGCCGGTCAGCGCCCGTCTTCTTCTCCACGCGGCGCTTCGCCTTGGCCACGTCGCGCTTGTAGGTGCCGTTCTCGATTTCCTGCAGCGTGCGCTGCCACAGCCGGTCGTACGTGAGGAACTTGCCGTGGATGGACTGGACGCGGAACTTCGCCGCAGTGTTGCGGATGAAGGCGGACTTGAGCCGCTCCAGCCGCTTCTTCAGGTCATCGTACTGGCGGGTGGGCGGGTGACGGTCCACGCCCAGGAAGTAGTGCTCGAAGGCCACCTTGAGGCTGGCCAGGTTGGCCTCGATGGCCTCGCACTCCTGGAAGGCCATCTCGCTGCCCGACTTCGTGGGCATGCCAGACTTGGTATCGCCATTGGTGGCGGCCAGCTTGGCGGAGGACTTCGCCGAGGCACCGGCCTTCAAGGCCTGGTTCTTCGTGGACGATTTCGAGGACTCGTACGCCATGGACCCTCAGAGTGTCCCCAAGACGCGACCGGGGATCAACCTCATGCCGGGCTCGGTGTCGGGCCGACGCCAGCTACCTCGCCTGCCCGGCGGATCCGCTGGTACAGCAAAGTCGCACCAAAGGTGAACATGCACAGGGAGATGAACTGGCTGGTGGAGATGTTGAACCAGGCCTCCAGGGGCACGGCGTCGGCGAGGCCCCGGGCGCCCAGCGACTCGAGCAGGCCGTGCAGGGTGCCGCGCTCGGTGTCGCCGCGGAAGAGCTCCACGGTGGTGCGCAGCGCCGCGTAGCACATCAGCCACAGGGCGAAAATCTGCCCGTGGAAGCGGCGGTAGCGCCGGGCGAAGAGCAGCGCCAGGAAGAGGACGAGCTGGCCCACGGACTCGAAAATCTGGGTGGGGTAGACGGGCAGCGTGGTGCCGTGCTGGGCCACCCACTCGGAGATGCGCACCGCGCCGGGGGCGGAGTGGTGGAGGATTTCCCCGGTGGCCTCGACGACGTAGCGCGCGTCCTGCGCCTGCGACTGGTAGGCGAGGCTGGAGACGCCCCCGAGCTGGCCGAAAATGTCCCGCGCCAGCCCGGAGCCGGGGAAGTGGGCCATGAAGCGCGTGCCGGCCGAGGCGACGTCGCCCCAGCAGCACCCGGCGGAGAAGCAGCCCAGGCGCCCCAGGCACTGGCCCAGCGACACGGTGGGGATGGCCAGGTCCGCCAGGCGCAGGAAGTCCATGTCGTTCTTGCGCGCGAAGAAGTACGCCGCCAGCGCCGCGCCGATGAGGCCGCCGTAGAAGACGAGCCCGCCGCCCAGCGAGAACACCTGCGTCCAGTCGCGCGCGTAGTCCTTCCAGTTGACGAGCACGAAGAGGACTCGGCTGCCCACCAGGCCCCCCACGAGCAGGTAGAAGGACAGGTCCAACATCGCCTCGCGCTTGCGCGGGCCCTCGACGTCCACCCACTGGCCGCCGCCCTGGGCGTCCGGCACCCACGCCAGCTTGCGCCACTCCTCCTGCGCCAGCCGCGCGGCCACCGACGCCGCGGTGATGAAGCCCGTGGCCAGCATCACCCCGTAGGTGTGCACGGGGATGCCCTCGCCCTTGCCGCCCGGAATGGCGCTCGCCGGCAGCGCATAGCGCAGGCCGAACCACGCCAGCCCCGCGCCGATGACGCCGTAGGAGAGCGCACGCATCAGCCGCTCCTGGGACGTGGGGGGCGCGGGCTTCTCGCCCTGGGCCTTCGGCGTGCCCTCGGCGTTACGCCACCCGTTGTAGGCGATGTACCCCACCGCGGCGAGTGCCACCGCGAACAGGACGAGTTGGGACCAGAGGGCCGTGAAGGTGAAGTGGACGAGGACGGGAAGCATGGGCAGTCACCAGGTACGAGCGCGAGGCCGTGCAGGTTACCCGTTCACGGCGCCTCGGGGGTGGGAGGAGGCGGCGCTGGCGCCAGGCCGCCGGGAGGGAGGGCGGCCCGCCATCAGGGGCGCGCTTCGGCCGACTTCTCCTCCGCCTTGGGCGTCTCCTTGCGCACGAAGGCGTCGATGATGAGCATGCCCACGCCCACGCAGATGGCCGAGTCGGCCACGTTGAAGGACGGGAAGTACGCCTTGTCGTACCAGTGGGCCTCGAGGAAATCGATGACGAAGGCCCGGGCGAGCCGGTCGATGTAGTTGCCGATGGCCCCGCCGAGCACCAGGGGCAGGCCGTAGTAGGCCCAGCGCTCCTTGGGGTCCTTCCCGCTCAGCCGGCTGAAGTACCAGGTGATGAGCACCACCGCGCCAATGCTCACCAGGTGGAAGAGCGGCCCGCGCAGGTCGGCCGGCATGGTGCGGAACAGGCCCCAGGCCGCGCCCGGATTCTCCGCGTACCGCAGGCGGAAGACGGACGGGGAGATGTCGATGTAGCGCTTGGAGCGGTAGTGCAGACCGTCGAAGCCGGTGGGCGGAGGCTCGCCGTACATGGCCGACAGCCGCTCGCCCACGGTGGGCCGGTCGTCGAAGCGCGTGGTGAGCTCGCGGACGACGAGGTACTTCGTCCACTGGTCGAGGAAGATGACGCCGAGCGCCACCGACAGCAGGAGGAGGTATTTGCGGGGCACGGGGGCCGGTTATACCACCTGGCCCCCCGGCGTCACGGATTCCACGGACTTGCGCTCGCGCATGGAGTCCAGCATCAGCAGGCCCACGCCCACACAGATGGCGGCATCGGCCACGTTGAAGGTGGGCCAACGCATGCCCGGCTGGTTGCGCCAGTGCCAGTCGATGAAGTCGATGACGTAGCCGCGGGCGAGCCGGTCCAGGAAGTTGCCCAGCGCCCCGCCCGCCACGAGCGCCAACGCCCAGCGCATCATCCGCTGCGAGGGGCTCAGCCGCATGTACATGAAGGTGATGAAGCCGAGCGCCACCAGGCTCACCAGGTGGAAGAAGGGCCGGCGCACGGACTCGGACATGGTGCCGAAGAGGCCCCAGGCGGCGCCCGGGTTCTCCACGTAGCGGAAGTGCCAGTAGTTCTCGATGAACCGGTAGGGCCGGGTGGACAGCCGGCGCGAGCCCTGCACGGGCGGGTCGTTGTCCAGGTTCTGCTCGGAGAAGAAGCCCTCCACGCGTGCCATGCCGGTGCGCCCATCGAGCGCCTCGGTGAGGTGGGCCACGGCCAGGTACTTGGTCACCTGGTCGGCGGCGAGGGTGGCGAGGCCCACGAGGATCAGGACGCGGAAGCGGTGCATCATGCAACCCTCACCTCTACCTTGACGGCGGGGAGCCTGACAACCCGTGCGGGGATGCAGGCGGGCAGGCAACGGGTTGCCTCGCGGGAGGCCTCCAAAGTGGGGCATGGTGGGGACGATGGAGACTGTTGAGCCGCCTGTGACGCCGAATCCGAACGAGACTCCTCCCCCGCAGGCCACCCCCGAGGCCGTGGCGGCGAAGCCCTCCCTGAAGGAGCGCTTCAAGACGCTCATGGCCGAGTGCGCCGTGCTGGCCATCATCGTCTACTTCTCCATCTTCTTCGCCTGCATGGCCGGCTTCGCGGTGCTGCTGCATCTGGGCTTCGACGTGAAGGGCGCGGGAGGCAACGCCGGAGTGCTCGCGGGCGCCTGGGCGGCCACCAAGGTCACCCAGCCCATCCGCATCATGGCCACGCTCGCCCTCACCCCGCCCCTGGAGCGGGTGCTGCGCCGCGCCCCCGGCCTCCACGGCCGCCTGACGAATCTCAACAAGCGCTTCGTGGCGCTGATGAGCGAGCGCTAGCCCGCGCGACGGCGGGACACGGGAGCCCCGCATGCTTCAGGTGACGGTCCGCTTCTATGGCCCGCTCAACGACTTCCTCGCCCCCGAGCGCCGCGGTGTGGCGTTCGTCCACGCCCTCAACAGCCCGTGCTCGGTGAAGGATCTCATCGAGTCGCTCGGCCCGCCCCATCCCGAGGTGGATGTGGTGCTCGTGGACGGCCAGGCGGTGGACTTCTCGCACCGCGTCACCGGGGGCCAGCGGCTCGCCGTCTACCCGCTGTTCTCCTCCATCGACGTGACGCCGCTGGTGCGCGTGAGCCCCCCTCCCCTGCCCGAGCCGCGCTTCCTCCTGGACGTGGGGCTCGGCCGGCTCTCGGGGCTGCTGCGCATGCTCGGCTTCGACACGCTGTGGCGCAACGACTACGCCGATGCCGAGCTCGCGCGGCTGTCCCGGGACGAGCAGCGGATTCTGCTCACGCGGGACATGGGCGTGCTCAAGCGCTCCGAGGTGGTGCACGGGTACTTCCCCCGCGAGACGGACCCCTCGCAACAGCTGGTGGAGGTGGTGCGGCGCTTCCGGCTCACCGGGCACATGCGCCCCTTCTCGCGGTGCATCGCGTGCAACGCCTCCCTGGCCCCGGCCACGCCCGAGGAGGTGAGGGACCGCGTGCCCGAGCGCGTCCACGCCAGCTTCACCCGCTTCCAGCAGTGCCCCGAGTGCAAGCGCGTCTTCTGGGCCGGCTCGCACCACGCGCGCATGCAGGTCATCATCGACAAGCTGAGCGAGCTGGAGCAGCACCCGTAGGTGGCCCATTGGCCTGGCGCGCGGCGCCCATGGTTGAATCCGCGCCATGACTCCTCCGCGCCGCTCGCTCGCGTCCGCCCTCGTGCTGCTGCCCTCCCTGGCACTCGCCGCCTTCTGGAGCAAGAAGTCCGACGAGGAGGAGCTGAAGTCCCGGCTCGACACCCTCAAGGTGCACCTCTACCTCGCGGGCAAGTCGGCCGTGGCGCAGGTGGGCACCTCCGACGAGTCGAAGGCCGTGAAGGAGAAGCTGCTCGTCGTCGTGGGCGGCGTGCAGGGCTCGGTCGCCGCCACCCGCACGGGCAAGGAGGCGGGGACGCCTGAGGGCACCAGCGCGGGCACCCGGACCGTGGCGCCCCGGCCGCTGCGGCTCGACGAGGTGGGCGCGCTCGCCAAGGCGCTCTGGGACACGCGGGAGATGGGCAAGCAGGTGCTCGTCGGGGACAAGGAGACGTTGCCGCCGGTGCTGCCGGTGCTGCTCGCGCCCTTCCCCGTCGCTCCCGAGCTCGTCTCGCGCATCGACGCGCCCACCGACCACGCGGTGCTCTTCTCCGCCATGGCGCTGCTCAAGCTGCACCCCGACTCGCCCGTGCCGCTGCCGCCCGAGTTCCTCCTCTACGAGGCCGCCCACACCGAGCCCGCGCAGGTGAAGATTCCGGGCTTCGCTCCGCAGCTCTCCGCCCTGAAGACGTACACGCTGGCGATGAACGACCTGTGTGACCTCGCCGAGAAGGAGGCCCTGACGCTCGAGGCGCTCGGAGCCGAGCAGGAGCCGCGGCTCAAGGAGGGCTTGAAGCTGCTCACGGGCAAGGACGTGAACCTCTCCGCCGAGCAGCGCAAGCACCTGCACGGGCTCTCCCAGGTGCTCGCGTACGGCTCGCTGACGCGCTGCCAGCTCAAGAAGGACCAGTTGGACAAGGCGCGGGTGTCACTGGGCCTGTTCCTCGACGCGGCGGAGCAGGGCGGCGTGGATCTGCCCGAGCTCCAGCTGCTGCGCGCCTCGCTGGAATGCGATTCGGGAACGGCGGAGCAGGGCAAGGCCCGGATGACCGCGCTGGCGAAGCGGGACGACCTCTCGGAGCGGAGCCGCGAGGGCCTCGAGCAGCTCGAGAGCTCCTGCGGCAAAGGCGAGGTGAAGCTGAAGGGCCTCACCGGCAAGGTGAAGCTCGGGCGGGTCGTCGTCCTCGTGGCCTGGTCGCATCTGCGGAACAGCGGCCTCGTGGAGGCCTTCGCCGGACTGCCGTGGGTGAAGGCCGTGGGGGACTTCGTCACCTCGCTCGGCACCGTCGTGGGCAAGGTGCCGGGCAACGTCCAGGTGTCCCTCGGCGGGGACGACTGAGGAACGCCGCACGCGTTGGGCGGGGCGAGGCGCTGAGAGCGTTCCTCGCCCCGAGCCTCGTCAGTGCCGGCCCATTGCCGCCGCTAGCGACGACGCCGCGAGGGCCAGGAGCCCGCAGCAGCAGCAGAAGAGCAGCACGATCGGTCCGAGCACCGCCACCGCCGACCGCCCATAGGAGGCCCGCTGCATCCGCGCCAGGCCCCAGACATAGAGCACGAGGGTATAGATGAAAGACGCGATGGGTCCCACGCACGGCACCCAGGTCAGGACCGCGGGCGCCGACGCGTAACCGTACGCCCGAGCGGTCGCGGTGAAGCCGTTGCGCGACATGCCGAGCAGCAGGCACATCAGGTGGGTGATGGCCGCCCCGATGACGAACCCCAAGGGATAGAGCAGCAACCCGCCCACCAGCAGGGCGAACCGGCCGCTCCCCGCGAAGAACCAGGTCATCATCCGCTCCATCTCGGGTGTCATGTTCGTCCGCGAGTTCATCTGGTCGAGCATCCGCTGGAACTGCGCGGGGCTCTGCAGGAACTGGAACGGCAGGCTCAACAGCGAGTTGATGGCGACGACGATCCACGCGAACGACAGCGCGTCCCACAGGGAGCCCTGGGGCGAGGCTCTGTTCCAGAACTTCTCCGGGTTGAACATCACCGTCTTCCACGTCTCCCAGTAGCCCTGGACGAGGCCCAGCTCGCTCCGGCGCTCCCATGGGGTGGGCTCGCCGTCGGGCCCCATGTCACCCGGCGGAGGCATGCCACCGAACGGAGGCGCGCCACCCGGCTGGGCGGAAGGGTCGATCCGCTGCCCGCAGTGGGGGCAGAACTGGACCACTTCACCGGCCGGGCTGTCGAAAGAGTTACCGCAGTGTGGACATCGGATTTGCATCGCACCCCTCGGAGTTGCCCCGCTGCATAGGGCAATCCCCGAGTCGGGCCAAGTCGTTTCCGCGTCCGGCTCAGCCCAGCGCCTGCTGGCACTTCTCGCAGACGGCGGCTCCGCCGGAGACCTTCTCCGAGTACGTCCAGCACCGTGGACACTTCTCGCCCCTGGCCGGCAGCACCTCGGCCTTCACGTCCTCGCCCAGCGCCTGCGCCACGTTCAGCGCCTGCGCCTTCTCGCCGGCCGCGTCCGACAGCTCCACCTGGCTCACGATGAACAGCGACGGCAGCTCCGCCTCGTTCGCCTTCAGGAACTCGCGCGCCTTGCCGCTCGCGCTCAGCACCACCCGCGCCTCCAGCGACGCGCCGATCATCTTGTCCCGGCGCGCCGCCTCCAGCAGGCCCTGCACCGCGCTCCGGACGGCGAAGAGCTTCTCGTACTTCTCCGCCAGCGCCGCATCCACCTTCACCGCCGGCTCCGGGAAGTCCGTCAGGTAGATGCTCTCGGCCTTCTGCCCCGGCAGGTACTGCCACGCCTCCTCCGCCGTGAAGCTCATCACCGGCGCGAGCAGCTGCAGCAGCACCGTGGCCACCTCGTGCAGCACCGTCTGCGCGCTGCGCCGCGCCGGGCCCGCCGCCTTCGTCGTGTAGAGCCGGTCCTTCAGGATGTCGAAGTAAACCGCCGACAGGTCACCCGCGCAGAAGTCCACCACCGTCGCGTACACCAGGTGGAACTCGTAGGCGTCGTACGCCTTGCGCACGCGCGCCACCACCTCCGCCAGCCGGCCCCGCGCCCACGTGTCCAGCGGCAGCAGCTGCTCCGCCTTCACCGCGTCCTTCGCCGGGTCGAAGTCATACAGGTTGCTCAGCGCGTAGCGGATGGTGTTGCGGATTTTGCGGTAGCCCTCGGACAGGCCCTTCAGAATCTGGTCCGACAGGCGCACGTCGTTGCGGTAGTCGCTCGAGGCCACCCAGAGGCGCAGCACCTCGGCGCCGTACTGCTGGATGATCTTCTCCGGCGCCACCACGTTGCCGCGGCTCTTGGACATCTTCTCGCCCGCGCCGTCCACCACGAAGCCGTGCGTCAGGCACGCCTTGTACGGCGACACGTCGCGCGTGCCCACCGACACCAGGATGGACGAGTGGAACCAGCCGCGGTGCTGATCGCTTCCCTCGAGGAACAGGTCCGCGGGAATCCGCTGCCGCCGCTCGGACACCGCGCTGAACGCGCACGCCGAGTCGAACCACACATCCAGGATGTCCGTCTCGCGGCGGAACTCCGCCTTGCCGCACTTCTGGCACGTGTAGCCCGAGGGGAGGAACTCCTTCACCGGCGTGCGGTACCACACGCCCGCGCCCTCCTTCTCCACGGCCGAGGCCACCTTCTCCATCAGCGCCGGGGAGATGACGGCCTCCTCGCAGCCCTCGCAGTAGGCGATGGGGATGGGCACGCCCCAGGTGCGCTGGCGGCTGATGCACCAGTCCGGACGCGTCTCCAGCATGCCCCGGATGCGGCTGTGTCCCCACGAGGGCACCCACTGCACGCGGTCCACCTCGTCCAGCACGCGCTGGCGGAACGTCTTGCCGCCCTCGGTGGACGCCTTGTCCAGCGGGATGAACCACTGGTACGTCGCGCTCAGAATCACCGGGTTGCGGCAGCGCCAGCAGTGCGGGTAGCTGTGCTCGACCTTGTCCGTCTTGTCGTTGAGCAGCACGCCCTTGTCGGCCAGCGCGTCGATGATGGTGGGGTTGGCCTCGAATACCTTCTTGCCCGTGAGCCACTCGCCCACGCTCTCGTCGTAGCGGCCGTCCTGGCGCACCGGGTTGTAGATGTCGAGCCCGTACTTCAGGCCCACCTCGTAGTCCTCCTGGCCGTGCCCCGGCGCCGTGTGCACCAGGCCCGTACCGGCCTCCAGCGTCACGTGCTCGCCCAGGATGATTTTGCCCTGCCGCTCGTAGAAGACGTGCCGGTAGGTGCAGCCCTCCAGCTCGTCTCCGCGCGCGTACGCCAGAATCCGCTCGGGCTCCACCAGCGCCGCCGCCGACACCTCCGAGCCCGCCACCTTCACGTTCTTCACCGCCAGCTCGTCCGCCTTCACCTCGGCCAGCACCTTGGGCAGCAAGTCCTTGGCCACGCAGATGACGCGCTCGCCGAGCGCGTAGAACACGTACTCGTACTCGGCGTTCATCGCGATGGCGAGGTTGGCCGGCAGCGTCCAGGGCGTCGTGGTCCAGATGACGAAGGAGACCTGCTTCCCCTTCAGCGCGGGCACCTTCGCGGACACCTCGGGGCCCGCGGGGAAGGCCACATACACCGAGGGGCTCGCGTGGTCCTCGTACTCCACCTCGGCCTCGGCGAGCGCCGTCTGGTCGTAGAGGCAGAAGTACACCGGCTTCTTGCGCCGGTAGAGCATGCCGCGTCCGGCGAAGGTGGCCAGCTCTCGGATTTCCTGCGCCTCGTAGGGGAAGTCGAGCGTGCGGTAGGGATGGTCCCAGTCGCCGAGCACGCCCAGGCGCTTGAACTCGGTGCGCTGGATGTCGATGAACTCCAGGGCGTACGCGCGGCACTGCTCCAGGAAGGCCTCCCGGTCCAGCGTGCGCTTGTCGATCTTCTTCTCCTTCAGCCGCTTCTCGACGGCCTGCTCAATGGGCAGACCGTGGGTGTCCCAGCCGGGGATGTAGTCGCACCGGCGGCCCGCGAGGTTGCGGTACTTCACGACGATGTCCTTGAGGACCTTGTTGAGCGCGTGGCCGGCGTGGATGTGGCCGTTGGCGTACGGAGGACCGTCGGTGAGCACGAAGGGCTCGGCGCCCTCACGCCGCTGGAGAATCTTCCCCCAAATCCCCTTCTCCGCCCACCAACCGAGCATGCGAGGCTCGAGCTGGGCGAGGTTCCCCTTCATGGGGAAGTCCGTCTTCGGGAGATTGACCGAGTCCTTGTAGTCCTTGGGGGGAGTGCCGCTGTCGCTCATGGCACCGGCCGTAACACGGGCCTCCGGCCGCTTCAATTACAGTCAAGCGCCTCCTATACTGCCGTTGCCTTCCGGGCAGGGAAACGCCCGAGCACCCTGCCCCAGCCCCCCGGAGAGTCTCCATGAAGCGCGCTTCCCTCGTGCTGGTCCTCGCCCTCGCCTTCCTGCCCACCTCGTCCGCTTGGGCCAAGGGCAAGTCGTCCAACTCCTCCGGCAAGTCGGCCAAGAAGGGCGCCGCGCCGACCATGTCGCCCGAGCAGGCCCAGGAGCTCTCCAAGTGCATGCAGAAGTGCCAGGAGCCCATGATGACGTGCATGGATGGATGCAAGGGCAACCAGTCCTGCACCACCAAGTGCAGCCAGCGCTTCACCGACTGCACCTCGCGCACGTGCGGGAACCTGCTGCCCTCCGGCGAGGAGTAGCGCTCTCTGGCGGACCGGACCGGCCCCTCAGGGCGACTCCGCGTCCACCACGTCCATGCCGGCCGCCTGGCGGATGAGCCACACCAGCGTCCGGCCGGTCTTGTCGAACTCGTCCGGCCGGGCGCGCACGCGAATCAGCTCCGCGCCGCGCCGGTAGTTGCCCTCTTCGGTGGGCAGGGCCGTGTAGCCCACCTTGAGCAGCGCGTCCTTGTAGAAGGCCTGCACCTTGTCCGGCGGGGCCTCCACGTCGTACGCGGCGCTCGACTGGCCCTCGGCGTCGGTGCGCAGCAGGTGCTCTCCGCCCGGCATCATCGGCGCCCAGCCCAGCAGCTCGCTGCCCCGCACCGGCCTCCATGCGCCCACGTTGGCCGTGCCCAGGATGACGGACGTCGTCTTGTCCGGGTTGGCCTGGAGGATGACGGTGTAGGAAACCAACCGCGTCGGATCCAACGCGGTGAGCTGGGGCTCGCGGGTGAAGGCAGCCTGCTCTTTGGCCGGAGGGACGAAGAGGCCCGACTGCTCGAAATGGCGGGCGAAGTACGGGCCCAGCTCCTCCACCGGCCGCGACGAGCGCGCCAGTTGGATGAGCACGGGCACGCCGTTGGCCATCATCGGCCCATCCGAGTCCACCCAGGCCAGCAGCCCCGGCACCTTCCAGTTGAAGGGAGGCAGCGGCTTGTCCGGGTCCATGTCCTCCGGGGCCGCGCCCTGCATGCGCGCCACGAACTCGTCCGCCTTCGCCCCGGCGGGGGCCTGCTGCGCCGCGGTCGGCTGCGCCGCGGCCTTCGCCTTGGGAGCCGGTGCCTCACAGGAGGCGCCCTCGGCCACCTCGTCCTTCCCGCCACCGGCCTTGGCCTTCTTCCCGGGGGCGCACGTGGCGGCCGGAGCCGGGGTGGAGGCGGACGTCTTCGCACGGGCGGGAGCGGCCTCGGGGGCCGCCGCCAGCAACCAGGCCAGCAGGAGGGGAGTCATGGACAGTCTTTGCCGAGGAAGCAGCCGTCGCGCTGGAAGTAGGCAACCGTGTAGGGGATGCCGCCCAGACCACCCGGGACGACACCGGGCGTGGTCGGCCACAGCTTCCAGCCCTCGTTCAACGGCAGGGGCTGGACGAAGAGCGGCTCACCCGCGCTGCTCATCCAGAACATGTTCTCTCCTCCGTAGAAGAAGGGAAGAGGCATGCTGCCAACGATCTGGCTGGCCATCTGGCTACCAGCCGTGCCCTGACCCAGGCCGTTGAGCGTGAAGACGCTGCCGGCCATCAGGTAGTAGGGCACGTTGGGCAGGCAGGGCGAGGGGAGGTCGGGGATGATGGCGCAGATGCCGGACTCCGCGTCGCCGGACAGGCCCCAGTCATCCAGCATCATCGTCATCCGCCCCGGGCACGAGCCGCCACTGGCGCGCCCCATGCCGCAGATGGTCATGGGCTTGGGGTCGTAGTTCTTCACGCTGAAGAAGCCGCCGCTGCCCTCCATGAACGTCTTGGGGAAGAGGTAGGAGCCCACCGGGTCGATGGTGGCCTGGGCGTTACAGCTCAGGCCGTCGTTGTCGCTGTAGGCCAGGAGGGTGAGGAGGCTGGGGTTGTAGCCGACGCCGTTGCCCGTCGAGCACGTCACGTTCATGCCGCGGATGCGGGTGAAGACCTGGGTGAGCTGGGTGCCCTTGACGCTCGTCTCGCGGCTGTCGAAGTCCGCGTAGCGCGTGGTGGCTTCCTGCCCGGCCAGCTGCGCGGCGCCCTTGGACGGGTTGTCGTTCTTGGGCCAGGAGTGAAGCTTGTGCCCGGTGGCGTCCAACATCGCCGAGTGCGAGGCCTCGGTGACCTTCACCGACAGGTAGCCGATCTCCGCGAAGTGGATGCCGAACACCAGGATGGTGATGAAGACGAGCACCCCGAGCGCCATCTCCGTCAGGGCCTGGCCGCGTGGAGCGCGGCGGCGCGAGTGCACGAAGCTCATCACGGACCTCCCTCGTAACCCTGGCCGCGCAGCCCATTCCAGGCCGTGGCGGCCCAGCCGGCGCCCACGTCATTGAGCGTATCGGCCACGTCGCCGCCCCGGCCCTGCGAGTCGATGGTGAGCGGGACAATCGTGGCGCGCCAGTAGGGGTTGAGCAGGTTGGGCGGCTCCTTCCAGTGCCCCTTGCGGTGGTAGTAGGCGATGCCCGCCGACAGGCCCGTCTGCTTGCTGATGTTGGTGCCATCGGCCAACTGGATGCCGCGGTTGTCGAACTGCGAGGTGCGATTGGGGCTGAAGCGGAAGCGGAAGAGCAGGTTCCACGGGTCGGCGCGCGTGCCGCGCACCGAGTAGTCGCGCTGGATGACGGCGTAGTTCTTGGGCTGGCCCCAGTTGTCCGAGGGCATCACCAGGCGCACCGGGTTGTAGTCCACGAAGGTGGGCCACATGCCGGGGCAGCGCACGCAGCCGCCCAGGGTGTGGCGCGTATCCGCCGGCTGCTTGTCGCTGTCGCCGAAGAAGATGAAGGTCTTGGGGAACCAGAAGTGCTCGTCGGTGGAGTCGCCCGAGTCGGTGGACTTCAGGTCGGCGAGGACGGGCATGATGGACGAGTACTTCTTGCAGGGAGCGAACGCCCGGTTGAAGCGCAGCGTGTTGGCGCCGTGGTCGTCCGCCCACGCGAAGGCGCCGCTGGGCTGCAGGTCGCCGTGGTTCTGCGTCGAGGCGAAGTAGGCGCTGCCCAGGTCCACCACCGTGAGCTGGTCCTGCTTGTTGACGAAGTTGTTCTTGAGCTGCTGGTTGAGCACCACGTTGGCCAGGCCGCCGCGGATGGTGGTGAAGGTGAAGCCGCGGCTGCCCATGCCCGCGTAGAGGTGGTGCGAGTTGGAGATGTCCAGGGGGTTGGTGGCGCCCAGGAAGGGCATGATTTCGCGCAGGGTCACCGAATCGCCCCCGTTGGGCGCCTTCAGCTCGCCGGGCCAGGGGCTGCCCGCCTTCGCCGCGTCCACGATGTCGTCGGCGAGGTCCTGGCTGTTGAGCTTCAATCCCAGCCGGCCCCACTCGATGAGCTGCGCGGCATACAGGCGCGAGGCGGCGCCCTGCAGGTCACGCACCTGGTCCGCGGCCGCCTGGTCCAGCTGGTCGAACTGTTTGAAGACCTTCTGGCCCTTGGTGTAGACGTTGATCGCCGAGATGGCGCTCTGCGCGGCGGCGACGACGGCACAGGGACATTCGAGCGGGCAGGAGGTGAAGGTCTTGCAGCAACTGGCCGCGCGCGCCACGTACTGGGCGGTGATGATGGTGTAGTTGAGGAAGATGGCGTTCGCGTTGGCGCGGTACGCCGTCGTCCAGCTGATGAGGCTCTGCACGCCGGCCATGGACACCATGTGTCCAATCTGCGCGCGGCTCATCAGGGCGATTTCATTGTAGACGCGCGCGGTGACGGCCGCGTTGCTGTAGGCGGCGGCGTCGGCCATGGCCTGCACTTCCATCTTCTCGCGCACCTTCATGCCGATGGAGAGCGTCAGGCACACCATCAGCGTGAGCAGCAGCAGGGAGATGACGAAGAGGACCATCGTCTGGCCTCGTCGTGCGAGCAGGGGGCGTCCCACAGGGCGTCTCACAGGGCCTCCGGAGCCGGGGGGCAGTTCTGCGTCTGGAAGAAGGTGGAGCGCACCGGCGTCATCATGCGCAGGCTGCCCGAGGCGTTGATGGGAATGGTGTACGAGGGCGGGCTGAGCGAGGCTCGCCGCATCACCTCGGCGCGGATGGAGGCCTCGAGGTTGGGCGTGGACTGCTGCGTCCAGTTCGCCTTCTCCGTGGCCATCAGCGGGTTCTGGGCGCTGTAGTCCTTCCACCCCCAGCGCGCGAGCATCATGCGGCCCATCACCCAGTTGGCGAAGGGGATGTTGAGCGGGTACCAGTAGATGAGGCGGATTTCGAGGCGGCGGTTGGGGCTGTCGGCCTGGTCGAAGTCCTTGTCCTCGGGGTTGGGCACGGTGGCGCGCAGGGGCGAGTCGCGGATGATCCACACCACGTTGCCCTCGGAGGGCATGCCCTTGGTGACGCCCGCCGCGCCGCCGCGCCGGTACTGGTTGTCCTTGTAGGCGCCGAAGGCCCGGGCGAGCTTGTCGCCGGGAGTGGCCCCCGCCCCGCCCATGAAGGAGTGGAAGCTGGGCAGCAGCGCGAGCACCGCCGCGTGCGTCATCGCCTTGCAGTCGCCGTGCTTCACGCTGCCAGCGCGCACCGAGCGGAACGCCGCGTACTCGGCCATGATGCGGCCCTGCAGCATGAGGAAGAGCTGCAGCGTCCCCAGCATGATGAAGAGGGTGAGTGGCAGCGACAGGGCTGACTCGACCTGGGCCTGTCCGGACTGGCCATGCCTGGAGGGAGCACGGAAAAACATGGGAAGTCTCTTTTCCTATGACCGCGGCAATCTCTATATCGGTCAACTGGCCGTCGGGGTCCAATTGACGGGCAGCACGCCTCACCGGCACCTGACGCGGCCGGGCAACATTCTCGCTCAAGGGCGCCGGACCGCGGTCCCCGCCCTCCCCGTCCCCGCCCGCCCGCTGGCTCTCCAGCCAGTCATTCCAGCCACTTGCGGGGCCCCGCTCAGCGTTTTCCCGCGCCGGGCTTCGCCGCCGGTGCCGGTGCCGGTGCCGGTGCCGTGGCGCCGGGCTGGGCCCCCTCCCGGAGGGCGGGCTCCAGCGCGGCCTCTCCGGCGGTGCGGCGCATGAGGATGACGGACACCCGGCCCGCCTTGACGGGACGCACCGCCACCCGCACCTCCTCCCCGCCCCGGAGCCACTCCCCGGTGGAGGCCTCGGTGAAACCGGCCGCCGCGAGCTCCTTCAGATAGAAGTCCCGCACCTTCTCCGGCGCCGCCGTCACCAGGTACGTCAGGGTGCGCGCCCCCTCCATGTCGCTCTGCATCACGTCCGTGCCCCCGGGGTAGACGGGGGCGAAGGCGGGCTGCGCGCGCCGGGCCTGGGAGAGGTTGGCCTCGCCGAGCACCACCGTGGTGGTGCCGTCCGGGTTGGGCTGCAGGACGAAGGTGTAGGAGATGAGCCGCTCCGTATCGAGCGCGGTGAGCTGCGGCTCGGCCAGCCACTGGGTGCGGTGGGCATCCGGGGGGAGGTAGAAGCCGGCGTCCTCGAAGCGGTCCACCAGGTGCTGGAGGATGACCTCGGGCTTCTCCGCGCTGAGCACCGAGCGCAGCTTCACGGGGATGCCATCGGCGCGCATGACGCCCGGCACATCCACCGCCTCCAGCACGCGGGGCACGTCCCAGGTGAAGCCAGGCCGGCCCTGCGCGGACGCGCTCCCCGCGCCCCACACCAGCACCAGCACGGCCCACCGGGCGCTCAGTTGCACGAGGCCCCCAGCCAGCAGTTGCCGCGCCCGTTGTAGGCGGAGTCGTACTCGGTGGTGGGGCTGTTGGCGCCCGGCGTCGTCACCCAGTCGTTCGGGTCGCTGTCGCCGCCATTCTCGCGGTCCTTGAAGCCGCCCTGGCCCTTGAAGCTCATCCAGAACTTGCCCGGGTCGATGGGCGCCGAGCCCACGATGGCCTGGGCCAGGTTCACCGAGTCGCCCGTCACCTTGTTGTAGCTGTCGTAGACCTTCTTCGCCGAGTCGTAATAGGGCTTGTTGGCGCAGTTGGCGCCCTGCAACAGGACGCACTCGCCGCCCTCGTCGCTGCCCGCCAGGCCCCAGTCGTCCAGGAGGATGCCGAAGCCGCCGTTGCAGTCGCCGCTCCGGGCGCGGCCGGTGCCGCACACGGGGATGGTGCCCAGCGTGTAGTGGGGCACCTCGAAGAAGGAGCCGGCCCCCTGGTCCAGGAAGCTCTTGGTGAGGTTGCGCGTGGGGGAGAGCACCGCGCGCGAGGAGCAGCGCATGCCGCCCACGTTGGCGTAGACGCCCGCGGTGGCGCCATTGTCGCTGAAGGAGATGCCCGAGGCGGCCTCGCAGGTGACGCTCAGCCCGTCGGCCGAGGTGAAGACCTGGACGGGGGCGCGGCTGCCGCTCTTGGAGGTGCGCCCGTCGAAGTCACGGTAGCGGTTGGTGGCGAGCTGCCCCGGCCGGTTGCCGTCGATGAGGTTCTGCAGGGCGGAGAAGTCGCCCGGCAGCGAGTGCATCTTCGCGCTGGTGGAGTCCCACAGGGCGCTGGCGGCGGCCTCCTGCACCTTGAGGGACAGGTAGCCCACCTCGGCGAAGTGGATGCCGAAGACGAGCACGGTGACGAACACGAGCAGCCCGAGCGCCATCTCCGTGGTGCTCTGGCCGCGGCGCCGCGTGGAAGCCGGCCTCACCATCCCATGTACTCCTTGTCCAGGAGCGCCTTGTAGACGTCGGCGGCGAAGGGGGCGGAGGCCCGGAGCGTCGTCTCCGTGTCCTGCTTGCCCTGCAGGTCCACGTGGGCCGACACCAGGGTGGCGCGCCAGAAGGGGTTGAGGAAGTTGGGCGGCTCCTTCCAGTGCTGGCCCGCGCGCTTGTAGTAGGTGATGCCCGCCGAGAGCGCCGTGGCCTTGGCGATCTTCGTGCCCGGGTTGGTGGACAGCTCGTTGCCGGTGTTGTCGAAGAGGACGGGGGGGCCGCTCGAGGAGAAGCGGAAGCGGAACAGGAGGTTCCACGGGTCCGCGAGCGCGGCGGGGCGGTCCCCGTAGTCGCGCTGGATGACGGCGTAGCTCTTGGGCTGGCCCCAGTTGTTTCCCGGGTCCGTCACCAGGTTGAAGTTGTAGTCCATGTGCGGAGGCCACATGCCGGGGCACAGCGTGCACTTGCCCATGGTGTGGTGCTCCTTCTGGGTTCCGTCATCCGAGCCGCCCGTCCAGGTGTGCTCGTCCCCGGTGTCCGCCAGGTGGGTGCTGCGCACGTGGGCCTTGGGGCTGGAGTTGCCCGGCAGCGACGTGGGGCACGGGGCCTGGCCACGGTTGAACAGGAGCATGAGGCTGCCGTGGTCGTCCGCCGCGAGCTCGGTGGCGTCGTTGGGGTTGGCGGAGTGCGACAGCTTGCCCTCGGCGGGGAAGTAGCCACTGCCGATGTTGGTGAGGCGCGGGAGGGTGTCGCGCGCGGGCATGAGCGTCTGCAGCCGGGAGCGGATGCGGTTGCCGGCGTTGCGCCCGGTGACGAAGGCGTAGCCGCGGCTGCCCATGGCGGCGTAGACGAAGTGCAGCTTGTGGCCCGCGTCGCGGCGCGTGCACGCGGCGCCATTGCCCCCGCAGTTCTCGTCTCCGTTGATTTCGCGCTGGTTGACGGCCTTGCTGCTCGCCAGCGCCTTGAGCTCGTCGCCGAAGCGGGCGCCCTTGTTGGCCTCCGCCGCGATGGCGTTGGCCAGGCCCGCGGACGAGAAGTCCGACATCACGTTGTCGAAGAGGGCATTCTGCTCGTCGGAGATGGAGGAGATTTGAAGCCCGAGCGCCTCGTCGCCCGCCGGAGGGTCCAGGCTCTTCCAGAGCGAGTCGAGCTGCTGGTCCGCGTCGCGGAGGTCGCCCTGCGTCTGGCTGATGTCCGACATGGCCTGGGTGGCGCACTGGCAGTACTTCGCGCAGGTCGGGTTGGTGATGGCGCAGGGGCAGTTGGCGAGGGCGATGGCCGCGTACACCTTGTAGGGCTTGTCGTAGGCCTGGACGGCGCCGTGGATGGAGGCGCGGTAGTAGCTGCTCCAGGAGATGAGGCTCTCCACGCCCGTCATCGCCACCATGTGGCCCATCAGCGCCCGGTTCATCAGCGAGATGGCGTTGAAGGCGCGCGCGGTCTGCACCGAGTTGGAGTAGGCGGCGGCATCGGCCACCGTCTCCAGCTCCATCTTCTCGCGCGCCTTCATGCCGATGGAGAGCGTCATGCACACCATCAGCACCAGCAGCAGCAGGGTGAGCGCGAAGAGCACCAGCGTCTGGCCTCGGCGCGCGAGCACGGGGCGCATGGGGCGGCGGCGGGGGTGCATCACAGGCCCTCCGGGGTGGGCTCGCAGTTCTGCGTGTCGAAGAACTCCTTGCGCAGGGGCGTCATCATCCGCATGCCGTAGGTGGCCTGGATGGGGAAGACGTACTGGCCGGAGGCCACGCGCGAGGTGAGCTCGTCGCGGATGAGCGAGTCCAGGTTGATGACCGTCACGCTGCTCTTTGTCCAGCCCGCCTCGTTGTCGGCGGGGATCAGCGGGTTGACGGCGTCGTAGTCGCGCAGCCCGAGGTGGGCCAGGAGCATGCGGCTGATGACCCAGTCGGCGAAGGGAATGCGCAGCCGGTACCAGTAGATGAGGCGCACCTCGAGCCTCTTGGCGCGCTGTCCGTCTCCCGAGGGCGCATCGAAGTCGATGTCCTCGGGGTCCGGCACGGAGTACGCCAGGGGCTGCTCGCGCACGAGCCAGAAGATGGGCCCGTCGTGCTTGCGGTCCATGCCCCGGCCCGGCACGTAGCGCGGATCCGGCTGGCGCGGGTTGGAGCCGATGCGCGCCGACCAGGCCTCGGCGAGCTTCTCCGCCGGCGAGGCGCCCGAGTTCCCCGCGCCCAGGTAGGGCGTCACGCTGGGCAGCAGTCCCGCCAGGGCCGCGTGCTGCATGGGCACGCAGTTGCCGTGGTTGCGGCTGCCGGCCCGCACCGCCTCGAAGGCCGCGTACTCGGCCATGATGCGGGCTTGCAACATCATGAAGAGCTGCAGCGTCCCCAGCACGAGGAAGATGACCATCGGCATCGTCAGCGCCGCTTCCACCGCCGCCTGGCCGGATTCGCGTCCCCGGGGAAGCGGGGACTCCTCGGTACTCATATCTAGGGGGTTGTCCCACTCGCTCCCGGGGTTTCCCATCGGTCAACTGGACGGATGACGCACCGCTTCATCTCGGCTTCATGCCCTTGGCGTCGAGCTGGTACTTCTTCACCAGGCGCTCAATGGACTTGCGGTGCAGGCCGCTCTCACGGGCGGCGCGCGAGAGGTTGCCCTCGCAGCGGGTGAGGACGCTGGTGACGTACTCGCGCTCGAAGTTCTCCAGCAGCTGCTCCTTGGCGTCCTTGAAGGTGAGGTGCTCGTTGAAGGGCAGCGGCCCCTCGCGCACCTGGCCGCGCACGCGCGGAGGCAGGTGCTCGGGCAGCACCTCCTCGCCCTCGCTGAAGGCCAGCACGTGGGAGAGCACGTTCATCAGCTCGCGCACGTTGCCCGGCCACGCGTAGGCCATCAGCAGGGCGAGCGCCTCGGGGGAAATCCGCTTGCGGCCGTGGCGCGCCAGCAGCTCCGGGTCCTCCAGCGCGCGCTTGAGGATGAGGGGCACGTCCTCGCGGCGCTCGCGCAGCGGCGGCAGGTGGAGGTTGATGACGGACAGGCGGAAGAAGAGGTCCTCGCGGAAGTTGCCCGCGGCTATCTCCTTCACCAGATCGCGGTTGGTGGCGGCGATGACGCGGCAGTCCACCTCCAGTGTGTCGTTGCCGCCCACGCGCCGCACCTCGCGGTTCTCCAGCACGCGCAGGAGCTTGGGCTGAAGGTCCAACCGCAGCTCGCCCAGCTCGTCGAGGAAGATGGTGCCCCCCTGCGCGCGCTCGAAGGCGCCCGGCCGCGCCGTCATGGCCCCGGTGAAGGAGCCCTTCTCGTGGCCGAACAGCTCGCTCTCGATGAGGTTGGGCGGAATGGCGCCGCAGTCGAGCACCACCAGCGGCCCCTTCTTGCGCCCGCTCAGCTCGTGGATGGCGCGCGCCACCAGCTCCTTGCCCGTGCCCGTCTCGCCGCCGATGATGACGGACACGTCCATGGGGGCGATCTTCTTGATGAGGGCGAAGACCTGCCGCATCTTCACGCTCTGTCCCACCAGCCCGCACAGCTCGCCGTCGCGGTCCGGCTCGAGCGTCACCTCCTCGTCGAGCGGGGCGAAGGAGAGTGTGGAGGAGCCGGCGCGAATCTGCGAGCCGGCGGAGAGGTAGGCGCGTTCAATCCGCCGCCCATCCAGGAAGGTGCCGTTGGTGGAGTTGAGGTCCACCAGGAGCCAGCCGCGCTCGGTGTTGATGATTTCGAAGTGGTGGCGGCTGGCGGTGCGATCCTCGGCGAGCACCAGGTCATTGGTGGGGTGGGCGCCACAGCGCAGGCGCTCCTTGTCGGACACCAGGGACTTGCCGTCGTCCGGGCCGGCCGTCACTTGAATCCGGCACTTGCGCAGCTTGAGCGTGGTGCGTGTCTCCAGCACGAGCACTTCGGTGCCGGAGCCGGGTCCACCGTCGGGGGGCGCGACGAGGGAATCCAGACCGTTCTCCCCCGGATTGGTGAGGACGTCGTCCGGGTTCGGTTCATGAGGACTCATCAATTTCCGATGATAGCAAACACGGCCGACGCGGCCCGCCCCCGCCCGTGGTAGTCTCGCCCCCCTTCCATGCCCGCCAAGAAGTCCAAGAAGGCGCCCGCCCAGGCCCGCCCGAAGGCCCTCGCGCGTCCCGTCGAGCCGGAGCCGCCTTCCCCCGCGCCCCCACCGGCTGTCCGCCGGGCCGGGGCGAAGAAGACGGTGGTCATCCTCTCGCGCAAGCGCTCCCTGTACTCCACCCGGCGGCTGGTGGAGGCCATCAAACAGCGCGGCCATAGGCCCCTGGTGCTCGACACGCTGCGCTGCACCATGGTGCTCGCTCCGGGGCAGCCGCGAATGCTCTACCGCGGGGTGGACGTGAAGGGCGTGGACGTGGTGATTCCGCGCATCGGCGCCTCCATCACCGGCTACGGCCTGGCGGTGGTGAAGCACTTCGAGATGATGGCGGTGCCGGTGCTCAACGGCTCCAGCGCCATCTCCGAGAGCCGCGACAAGCTGCGCGCGCTCCAGGTGTTGTGCCGGGGCGGGCTGGACGTGCCCCGCACGGTGATGGCGCACGACCGCAGCAACGTCCGCAAGCTCGTGGAGGAGGTGGGCGGGCTGCCGGTCATCATCAAGCTGCTGCGCGGCACCCAAGGGGTCGGGGTGATGATTGCCCACTCGCTCCAGGAGCTACAGACCATCGTCAATACCTTCTGGGACCTGGGGCAGGAGGTGGTGCTCCAGGAGTTCGTCGCCGAGAGCAAGGGCCGGGATGTGCGCGCGCTGGTGGTGGGCAACCAGGTGGTGGGCGCCATGCAACGGCGGGCGAAGAAGGGCGAGTTCCGCTCCAACATCCACCGCGGCGGCGAGGGCCATCCGGTGGAGCTGCCCGCCTCCTATATCGAGGTGGCGGTGCGGGCCGCGCACCTGCTCGGGCTGGAGGTGGCTGGCGTGGACATGCTCGAGGGGCGCGAGGGGCCGCGGTTGATGGAGCTCAACTCCAGCCCGGGCTTCGAGGGCCTGGAGCGGGCGACGAAGCAGGACATCGCCGGGGCGATGATTCAACACGCCCTCGACTTCGCCGAGGCCCGGGCGGCCGCGGGCACGCCCACCCAGGCGGGGTGACGCGGTACAGCGCCGCTCGCGCAGCAGGCGGGCGGACGAGCCTCTTGCCTGGCCCTCTTGGGAATGGCCTAGGCCCCGAATTGTCGGAGGGGATTGGCAGTGGGAGTGACACCTTCGTAATCTGTGCGCCGCCCGCACATGAAGCCCCTCTCCAAGCCGCTGCAGATCACCGTCTACCAGGATGTGTTGTGCTCCTGGTGCTATCTGGCCGACCTGCGGCTGGACTCCCTCAAGCAAGAATTCGGAGACATCGTCCGCTGGCGCGTGCGCCCCTACCCGTTGCGCCTGCATGACAAGAGGCCCACGGAAAAGGAGCTGCGCGGGCTGACGGAGGAGGTGCGCCGCGCCCAGCAGGAACAGGAGCCGGCGGCGAAGCTGCTGTCGACGGAGCTGTGGCAGGGCGGAGATGCCCCGCGCTCCAGCATCCCGGCGCTGGCGGCGCTCGAGGCGGCGCGGCTGCAGAGCCCCACGGCCCGGGCCTACCTCGCGCGCGCCATGCAGCGCGCGGCGCTGGAGCAGGACGTCAACGTCACGCGCACCGACGTCATCTTCGAGCTGGCCAACCGCGTGGGCCTGGACATGGGCCCCTTCTCCGCGGCGTACCACTCGGAGGACACGCGCAAGCTGATTCTGGATGAGCACCAGCTCGCGGCCAGCCGGGGCGTGCGCGGCGTGCCCACGCTCGTCATCGCCGGCCGGTGGATGATGTGCGGCCTGCGCGAGGTGTCCGAGTACCGCGAGCACATCCTCACCTGCCTCGGCAAGCTGCACTCCCCGCGCTCCGGCTCGTCCGAGCGCATGGTGCACTAGCGGCCGGGCCCCGGGGCCCAGGCCCGCGCGGGGACGGGGGTGGCGAAGGCCGGAAACAGGGTGTTGAATTTTCCTCCCGCCCGCCCGTCTGCTTCCATGTCGTCGTCGTGATGAAATGGACGGGCCGGCCTTGCCTCCGGCCCCGGAGAACCTCCATGCGTCGCCTTCTCGTCTTCACAGCCCCCTTCGCCCTGATGATGGGGACCGGCTGTGTCGCCCACTACCACCAGCCGGGGTACTACTCCTCGACTCCCCCCTCCACCGTCTACGAGTACCGCTACTCGGGACCGCACCCCGATACGTACGGCGGCTGGTGCATGGAGCAGTACGACCACGTCCACGGCTACGCGCCCTCGGACGTCAACGCGTACAGCTACTCGGGGGACATCTACTACTACCAGGGCCCTCGCGTGGTCTGGTTCTACGACTACCACCCGGTAGACAACGGCCATCACTGCTACATCCACGGCCGCCACAGCCACGACTACTTGCCGTACACGTACTCGGGCAGCACGTACCGCTGGGACAACGGGCGCTCGGTGTACGTCTACAGCAACTACCGGCCGCCTCCGCCGTCCTCCAATGATGGCTGGGGCTCGCACGAGGCCACGCCCGTGCCCGGTGGCAACGGCGGCGGCTGGGGCAACTCCAACCGGCCTCCGCCTCCCCCGGGAACGGGCTACGGCAACCGGCCCCCGACGAGCGGCGGCAACAGCGGCGGCTGGGGCACCCCGCCCCCGGGCACGGGCACCGGCTCGCGGCCTCCGGTAGGCGGCAACAACAACGGTGGCTGGGGCAACCCGCCGCCTCCTCCGTCCAACCCGGGCGGCGGCCCGAACACCAATCCTCCCGGCAACCCCGGCGGCGGTAACGGCAACGGCAACGGCAACGGCGGCGGCTGGGGCAATGGCAACGGCGGCGGCCGCGGCCATGACCGGGACGACGATGGGCGTCCTCCGCGCGGCAACGGCGGCGGCTGGGGCAACAACGGTGGCGGAAACAGCGGCGGCGGCACGCCTCCGCCTCCTCCGACCAACAACGGTGGCGGCAGCAGCGGCGGCAACAGCGGTGGCGGCACGCCTCCTCCGCCTCCTCCGAGCAACAACGGCGGCGGCTGGGGCAATGGTGGTGGCCACAGCGGCGGCGGCAACAGCGGCGGCGGCAACAGCGGTGGCGGCACGCCTCCTCCGCCTCCTCCGAGCAACAACGGCGGCGGCAGCAGCGGCGGCGGCAACAGCGGTGGCGGCCACAGCGGCGGCTGGGGCAATGGCGGTGGCAACGGCCAGGGCAACAGCGGCGGCAACGGCAACAGCGGCGGCAACGGCAACAACGGCGGTGGCAACAGCGGCGGCGGCAACAGCGGCGGCAACGGCAACAGCGGCGGCAACGGCAATGGCTGGGGCCGTCGCAAGTAGGTCCTGACCGCACAGTGCGCCGTGACTCGAGGGCCGCTCCCTTCCTCTCGGAGGTGGGGGCGGCCCTTGGTGTTTTTTCCACCGGTGAGCACTCGGGGGCGGAGTGTTGCGTTGCCCACGGGACGTCTCGGGCCCGGGGTGGATTGCCGATGAGCGGGAGCGTGAAGAACTTCGCGCGCAGTCATGAAGCGTCCGAGTCTCGTCCTCTGCTGCGCACTCCTCGGTATCGTCCCCACGGCCTGTGGTCCCGGTTCAGACCCGGACCCGGGAGTCGACCGCGGTGACAGCTCGACGGTGGATCTCGAGCACCTGGCCATCACCGTCTCCGGCCGCGCCGCGGTCTTCCCCGAGGCCGCACGCCTGCTCGAGGCCCAGGGCCAGCCGGTGCCCTCGCTCGATGGGGTCGTCCTCACCGTCGAGGAGCCCCTGCGCGTCGGCGTGAGCGACGCGGACTCCGTGCTCGGCCAGGGGGGCATCGGCGCCGATGGCGGGTTCTCCGTGTCCGAAGTGCCCGTGCGCGACATCCACCTGAGCCTCGCCGCGAGCCTCCAGCAGGAGGGCTTCGTGCGCAGCTCCACCATCATCTTCGACACCGCCTTCACCCGCACCCGGCCGCACACCGACATCATCGATGCCCGGGCCTGGGCGTTGCCCAACGCCTTCCACGATGCCCTCACCCGCTCCATCGGCGATGCGAGCATCCGCGCGCACAGCGGGGAACGGGCCAGCACCCTGCGCGATGCCGGCTTCATCCTCGGCCGCGTCGTGGATGCCGCGGGCGCGCCCGTCGCCGGCGCCCGGGTGGTGCTCGACCGCGATGACCTGGCCGGCCGCGTCTACTACCCCGCTCCGGACTTCCAGAGCGCCACCCAGGACGGCACCAGCGCCACCGGCCTCTTCGTCTACGTGCACTCCGGCACGGCGGCGGAGACGTTCAGCCTCTCCATCGAGGGCACCCAGGCGTACCTGCCGCGCAACGCCGGAGCCACGCCGGGCCTGGGGCTCGTCCTCACGCTGTACCCGGGGAACGTGTCTCCGTAGCGCGCCCTCGGGAGGCCGGGCCGACAGAAGCCCGAGGGGTGGGCAGCACCCTGTTCGGGCAACCCGCCTGCTCTCGAGGGCGGTGCCCGCGCTCCCCCGGGCGGCGGCAGCGGAACGGGCGGAAGGCAGGGCCCGCCGGAGGGATGGCCAGGAGCCACCTCCCGAGGGCCACAGCCCCGGGCGCCTCCCTGGATTGGGAGCATGAGCAGTGCCACGAGAGCCCGGCCACCCGCTCGGAGAAGCGGACGGGAGCCCGCTCCGTCCCTGGCACGGCTCGGGGGGGGAGTCGGGCCGGGTGGAGCTGAACCGGGCGCCGGTGGAGCTGCAGCGGCTACTCGCGCCGGGCGCGCATCCGCTCGGGGTCGACTTCCTCGGCTCAGTGGCCCTCGGCCCGGGTCGCTCCCGCGGGCAGCGGCGCCTTCGGCACGAACCAGCGCGGCAGCCAGTCCGCTCCCTTCGACTTCGTCAGCTGCGTCTGGCCACTCCCATCCGCTCGCATCAGGAACAGCTCCACGTCTCCCGTGCGCTCCGACGGAAACACCAGGTACTTCCCATCCGGACTCCACGCCGGCTGGTCATCCGTGCTCTTCCCATCCGTCAGCGCCACCGGCTCGCCTCCCGCCACCACGTCCGCCACCCAGATGCGCGCCTTGTCCTGCGGCCCCTTCCCCCTCGCCACGAACGCCAGCTTCCGCCCATCCGGACTCCACGCCGGCTCGCGCTCCTCGCCCGTCGTCGCGCTCCCCGACACCGCCTTCATCCCCGTCCCGTCCGGATTCACCACGAACACCCGCGTGCGCCCCTCCCGGTCACTCACGAACGAAATCCACTTCCCGTCCGGGCTCCAGCGCGGCGCCATGTCCTCCTTGTAGAAGGCCGTCAGCCGCCGCACGTCCGTCCCATCCGCCTTCATCACGTAGATTTCCGGATCGCCCTCGCGGCTCGACACGAACGCCACCTGCGTCCCGTCCGGCGACACGCTCGGCTCGAAGTTGCCCTCGCGCGCCGTGGCCAGCCGCGTCACCTCCGCGCCTGCCCGCGGCGCCTGCCGCACCACGTCGCTGAAACCCTGCGCGTCCGACTCGGCCACGAACCACGAGCCGTCCGGCGACCAGCTCGGGTTGCGCGCCCGGCCCCGGGGCTCCGTCAGCATCACCACCGGGCCTCCCTCCAGCGGCACCAGGCGCAGCTGCTCCACGTGCAGCCCGCCCACCTCCGCCGAGGCCACCACCACCAGCGCCGCGCCATCCGGAGACGGCGCGGCGGGGAACTCGTCCTCGGGAGCCCGCGTGAGCTGCGACTCCTCGCCCGTGGGCCGCACCAGCCACACGTCCTTCTGCGGCCCCCGCTCCGACACGAACGCGATGACTCCAGGCATCCCCTGCCGCTCCTGCTCGGTGAGGGGCCCGGAGCCGGACGCTCCGCCGCCACACATGCCCGCCTTGCATCCGGCCCCGAGCAGGGCGAGCACGGCCAGCCGCCGCGCCCCACCCCACCACGCCCGCTTCGCGAAGTCCCGAGTCATCACGTCACCTCATTACCGCACCTGGACGGCGTCGGCGATGACGGTGTTGCCCGAGCTGGTCCAGCGGCTGAGCTGCACCTTGTTCCACCCGGCCGGGAAGCTATACGTGCCGAGCGTGTTCCACTTCCCGCCGTTGAGCGTCTGGTCCACGTTCACCGTGGCCAGCTTGGTGCCGTTGGCGTCCCAGACGATGAAGGGCGCCGCCGTCGCGCGGTTGGTGCCCGCGGTCCACCACGCGTCGATCGTCTTGGTGGCCGCCGCCGGCAGGTAGAACCAGAACGTCGCCGGGTCGGAGATGGCCTCGGCGGTGGCGTAGTAGTAGCCCGAGCCGTAGTAGCCCGCCGCCGCGTCGTTGAAGATCCAGTTCGCCGACAGCTCGATGTAGCCCTTGCTGCTGTCGTTGTTGGCGTTGTCGCTGTCGATGACCAGGCCCGTGCTGGTCACATCACCGCAGTAGGACTTGATCTTGCTGATGTACGAGGACCACGGCCAGTTGGGGCCCGGGTCCGTACGGGTGGAGGGCTGCAGGCGGCCGTGCGCCACGATGTGGTAGCTGTCGCGCACCACCGTGCGGTCGCGAGAAATATCGCACGAGAGCTTCGCCGAGGTGTCGATCTGCCCCGCCGGGAACGAGGTCTGGCTGGCGAAGCCGCCGTGCTCGATGCCCACCGCGAAGTTGTTCACCGACACGCCATTGAGGCCGCACATCACGCTGCCATTGAGGCTGCAGTCGTAGTTGGCCGCCACGTGCCAGGCGCGGTTGGTCTCGAGCACCAGCTGGGTGATCTCACTGCCACTCTCGTTCACCACGTAGTGCGCGCTGGCCTGGGCGGACGAGTTCGTCAGCCAGCTCCAGCAGCCCGAGTAGGCCCCCTCGCAGGTGTGGATGACGATCATCGAGATGTCCGTGCCCGCCGGGCGCGAGCCGTAGTTGGGCGAGGGACGCCAGATGGCGGCGGCGTAGTCCGAGCTCATCGAGTGCACGAGGGGCGAGGCGAACTGCGCCTGCACCTGGGTGGGCATCAGCGACACGGCCACGTCACCGGCGGGAGTGCTCGCCACCGCGCCCTTGCGCAGCACATCGTACACCTGGGTGTGGACGTACTGGGCCTGCGCCTCGGTATTGGCGATGCCGCTGTACTTCACGGCGGCCGGCGCCCACGCGCCCAGGTCCGAGCGGTCCAGCTTCAGCTCGTCGGCATACGCGGACAGCAGCGCCGCGGCGGCGCGGATGTTGGCCTGCGGCTGGGTGCGAGCGGCCTCCTCGGAGACGCCCGCCAGGTGAGCGCCCGCGCTGAGCTTCTCGCCGCGCAGGGCCATCAGGCCGTAGGCGGCGGGCAAGCCGGGGAACTCCTCGGCGCCCTGCACGTTCTCCCACCGCGTCTCGGTGTAGGAGATGGCCTTGAGCAGGTCGGCCGGGACGTTGAACTCGGCGGCGGCCTGGGCGAAGGCACCGTCCAGCGCGTACGGGGTGCGCTCGGCCTCGCGCTGGGCGGGGGTGCGCGAGTCCTCGACGGCGGCGGGGGGGGTGGGAGCAGTGGGCTCCTGCGGACCGCACGCGGCCAGCGAGAGGGCGGCGGCCAGCGTGGCCAGCATCGGCTTATGGAACGGGTGCATTCAGCACTCCTTCGGGGGGGGGACGAGCGGTGAAGCGGTGGCTCCACCCTCCTCGTTGATTGAGGAGTCGACAAAATGCCCTTTCCCGGAGTGCAAGGGAAGCCTGCTTTCCAGGGAAAGTGGCTCTCCCGAGGGGAGTGTCCTCGAGTGGCCAGAGCTGAGACCCAACAGGTCGCCCGCCACGAAGACGCCTCGCGAGGTGCTACGGCCCACGGAGCAGGGCGGACCCGGCCGATGGCCGAGCCACGCTCCCCGCTCCGGGGCCTCACTTCACGGCCTCAGCGAACCTGGACGGCGTCGGCGATGACCTGGTAGCCCGCCGTGGTCCAGCGGCTCAGCTGCACCTTGTTCCAGCCGGCCGGGAAGCTCCACGTGCCGAGCGTGTTCCACTTGCCGCCGTTGAGCTGCTGGTTCACGTTCACCGTGGCCAGCTTGTTGCCCGCGGCATCCCAGACGATGAAGGGCGCCGTGGTCGAGCGGTCCGTGGCCGAGGTCCACCACGCGTCGATCGTCTTGGTGCCGGCCGCCGGCAGGTAGAACCAGAACGTCGCGGGCTCGGACACCGCCGCGGTGGGCGAGGCGTAGTAGCCCGAGCCGTAGTAGCCCGCCACGTTCGTGGAGGAGACCCAGCTCGCGCCCGTCACCTCGATGTAGCCCTTGGAGGTGTCGTTGTTGGCCTGGTTGCTGTCGATGATGATGCTACCGGCGGTGGTGGTGCCGCAGTAGCTCTGGATCTTGCTGATGTACGTGGACCACGGCCAGTTGGGGCCCGGGTCCGTGCGGGTCGCCGGCTGCAGACGGCCGTGCGCCACGATGTGGTAGCTGTCGCGGACGATGCCCTGGCTCTTGGTGATGTCGCACGAGAGCTTCGCCGAGGCGTCGATCTGCCCCGCCGGGAAGGTCGTCTGGCTGGCGAAACCGCCGTGCTCGATGCCCACCGCGAAGTGGTTCACCGACACGCCGTTCATGCCGCACATCACGCTGCCGTTGAGGCTGCAGTCGTAGGTGGCGCCCACGTGCCAGGCGCGGTTGGCCTCGAGCACCAGCTGCGAAATCTCGGCGCCATCCTCCTTCACCACGTAGTGCGCGCTCACGCCGGAAGCGGTGTCGACCAGCCAGCTCCAGCAGCTCGAGTAGCTGCCTTCACAGGTGTGGATGACGATCATCGAGATGTCCGTGCCCGCCGGACGCGAGTTGAAGTTGGGCGAGGGACGCCAGATGGCGGGCGTGTAGTCCGCGCTCATCGAGTGCACGAGGGGCGAGGCGAACTGCGCCTGCACCTGGGTGGGCATCAGCGACACGGCCAGGTCGCCCGCCGGGGTGCTCGCCACCGCGCCCTTGCGCAGCACGTCGTACACCTGGGTGTGGACGTACTGGGCCTGCGCCTCGGTATTGGCGATGCCGCTGTACTTCGCGGCGGCCGGCGCCCACGCGCCCAGGTCCGCACGGTCCAGCTTCAGCTCGGTGGCGTACGCGGACAGCAGCGCCGCGGCGGCGCGGATGTTGGCCTGGGGCTGGGTGCGCACGGCCTCCTCGGAGACGCCCGCCAGGCGAGCGCCCTCGGCGAGCCGCTCACCGCGCAGGGCCATCAGACCGTAGGCGGCGGGCAGGCCGGGGAACTCCTCGGCGCCCTGCACGTTCTCCCACCGCGTCTCGGTGTACGAGATGGCCTTGAGCAGGTCGGCCGGGACGTTGAACTCGGCGGCGGCCTGGGCGAAGGCACCGTCCAGCGCGTACGGGGTGCGCTCGGCCTCGCGCTGGGCGGGGGTGCGCGAGTCCTCGACGGCGGCGGGGGCGGTGGGGGCAGTGGGCTCCTGCGGACCGCACGCGGCCAGCGAGAGGGCGGCGGCCAGCGTGGCCAGCATCGGCTTATGGAACGGGTGCATTCAGCACTCCTTCGGCGGGGGGAACGAGAGGTGAAGCGGTGGCTCCGCCCCCTCTTTGGGGGTAGGGAACTCGCGGATAAGATGCCTTTTCCTGAGGTACAAGGAAAGCCCGTTGTTACCTGATTTTCATATTGGCCGGGGAAATGGTCTGAAATCAGGTACCTGGGAGGCCCCGGGAGCGGGCGGGCGCGGGGCACGCCGGGGGCGACGCGGGGAGCGGGCTGGGTTAGGAGAGGGGCATGCGTCTCTTCGCCATCGGGGACACCCATCTGCCCTCCACGCGCAACAAGGACATGCACCGCTTCGGCTGGGCGGAGCACCCGCTGCCGCTGCAGCGCGCCTGGGACGAGAAGGTGCGTCCCGAGGACGTGGTGCTGGTGGTGGGGGATATCTCCTGGGCCACGCGGCCCTCGGAGGTGCTCGAGGACCTGAAGTGGCTGGACGAGCGGCCGGGCCGCAAGGTGCTGGTGCGCGGCAACCACGACTACTGGTGGGGAGACTCGGCGTCGAAGCTGCGCAGGCTGCTCGAGCCGTACAAGACGCTGGAGGGCTTCCTGCACAACAGCGCCTTCGTCATCGGGCGGTGGGTGATTGCCGGGACGCGGCTGTGGACGGCGCCCGAGGCCCCGCCGATGCCGGGCGGAGAGATGGGCGACGAGTCGGGGGACGCGGGCTACGTGGAGCGCGAGACGCGGCGGCTGGAGACGTCCATCGCGGACGCGGAGAAGAAGGAGAAGGAGAGCGCCGGGCCGCTCACGCGCGTGGTGGCGGTGCACTTCCCGCCCATGTACGCGAACGAGAGGCCCACGTCGTTCCTGGGCCCCATCGAGGCGTTCAAGCCGAAGGTGTGCGTGTACGGGCACCTGCACGCGGGAGGAATCCCGGCCGGCTTCACGGGGGAGCGGGCCGGAATCCGCTACGTGCTGGCCTCGTGCGACGCGGCGGGCTTCTCGCCGGTGCTGCTCGACGGGTAGCTACGGCGCGAGCGCCACGGGCTTCCACGGCAGCGCACTGTCCTCGGGGAGGCACGAGCGCCACTTCTCGCCGCTGTCGCGCACGGGCGTCCCCGGCCTGGCCAGCGGCACGCCCACCGGGCACAGGCCCTGGGTGACGTTGCCCGCGGCGTCGCGCACCTCGAAGTGCAGCGTGTACTGGCGCCCATCCCCACTGGCCGAGCGGTCCGCGCGGACCTTCACGGTGGTGGCGTCCACGAAGACGATGTCCGGCTCGGCGCCGCTCCGCGGCTCGTCGGAGGAGACGCAGGAGATGGAGGCGGTGGCGCCCGTCTGGGTGAGGCCGCCGCCGCAAGCGTCGTGCACCACGATGCAGTCCTCGAGGCGGAGGGTGCGGTAGAGCGCGTCCGCGGGCCACAGGGGCGCGGGCGGGGCCAGCGTCACCTCGGGAGGCGTCTGGTCCACCACCTCGATGGTGGTGGCGCACGAGGACTCGTTGCCCGAGGCGTCCCGCGCGGTGTAGCGCACGGTGTTGGAGCCGAGCGGGTAGAAGTCCGCCACGGGGCCGGAGAGTTGGGCCGGGGTGCACGAGTCCGAGGCCGTGGCGAGGCCCGGCAGCACATAGGCGGAGGCGCGGCCGGTGCACTCGGTGACGATGGGCTCGGGGCAAACGACAGCGGGCGCCACGGTGTCCACCACGGTGACGGTGGGCGCGCAGGTGCGGGTGTTGCCGGAGCCATCCACCGCCGCGTACTCGAGCGTGTGCGAGCCGAGCGGCAGCACCACGGGCTCGGGCCGCGTCACGGTGGCGGGGCCGCAGTTGTCGGTGGCGGAGGCCTCGGGCGGCGAGACGAGCGCGCGGCCCTGGCCGGAGCACTCCACGCGCAGGTCGGCGGGGCACGCGAGCGACGGAGCCTCGCAGTCGCGCACCTTCACGCGGGACCAGCACGCGTTCTGCGCCTGGCCATCCGAGACGGTGACGTGCACGCCGTACTCGCCCGGGGCATAGGGCCCGAGCGGATTCAGGTTCCACGAGAGCGCGTCCCCATCCGCGTCCGTGGCGGTGGCCAGGTCGGTGACGTGGGCGGCGCACACGCCCGGGTCGGTGCACACGGAGGCGTCGTGGCAGGAGGCCTCGGGCGCGCGGTTCTCCTTGATGCACGAGGCGCTGCACCCATCCCCGCCCGTCCGGTTGCCGTCGTCACAGGACTCGCCCGGGTCGAGGCGGCCGTTGCCACACGGGTTCTCCTGCTTGCACGCGGCGCTGCACCCATCCCCGTCGCGCACGTTGCCGTCGTCGCACTGCTCGCCCGGGTCGACGCGGCCGTTGCCACACACCTGGCAGTCGGTGTCCTGGCTGTCCACCGCGCCGTCGCCGTCGTTGTCGAGGCCGTCGGCGCAGTTCTCGGCGGTGAGGATGACGGCCGAGCCTCCGAGCATCACCGGCCTGCCCGAGTGCGGGTTGTACACCTCGTTGTTGTAGGCGAGCACGCGCAGGCCCGAGAAGCCATCGGGCCCGGTGAAGACGTTGTGGAAGGACTTGTGGCTGAGCTCGAAGGCGCTGAGGGAGGGAGAGAACTCCCGCAGCTCCGCGGTGGGCTCGGCGACGTCGAAGGAGATGTCCGCGGTGGTGAGCGGCAGCGGGAGGAAGCCCCAGCCGCCGGGGACCTCGGCCTGGGTGAGCGCGATGAGCGAGCCGCCCTTGTCGTTGACGAAGCGCGCGAGGTCCGGCTGGCGCTTGTTGAGCTCGGCAATCTGCTGCGCGGTGAGGCCGCCCAGGGTGTGCTTGTCGGCCGAGGGCAGGTAGACGAAGGCGAAGCGGGAGAAGTCCACGCGGGAGATGTCCTGGAGCGAGCGCACGTGGGTGACGCGCGCGCCGGGGCCGCCGTGGGAGGGGCTGTTCCAGCTCTCGAAGGAGCTGAGCGCCTGCCCGCCGTTGACGCCGATGGCGAGGATGCCACTGCCGCCCGAGCGCGAGCGGTTGAGCGCGGCGCGGAAGAGTGAGGGGTAGAGACCGCCGCAGCGGTCCTGCTCGCAGTGCCACACGTCGTCGGCGTCATCGCCCGTCACGACGACGAAGCCGCCGCGCGCGGGGCCACCGGAGCCGGAGCCGGGAGGAGGCTCGGAGCCCGTGGGCGTCCCGGGAGGCGTGGAGCCGGTGGGCACGCCAGGAGGAGGCTCCGAGCCGGTGGGCACGCCGGGATGGGCCGGCGGCGGTGCCTCCAGCACCGGCGAGTTTTCCTCGAGGGAACGCCCGTCGGAGTCCTCGGAGTAATAGCCCCCGCAGCCGGACACGAGACCGACGAGGGACAGAATGGACAGACACACCCCCAGACCTGGACGGGCGCTCGACAGCAGGCGAGCAGACGTGCGGGTATCGCGCATGAACTTTCCCCAGGGTGGGCAACGCAGCACCCACGCAGGGCAAATCAGTAGTGATGCGGTGCCCCGCGCGAGGAGCGTGCGAGCGGTGCAATGTCCAGCGGGAGTGCACCGCGCGTCCGCTGCGCGACGAACGCACCCGGGCTCCTGTCCACCGCGGACGTTCATCCCGGCCTGTGGGACGAGTGCATTGTCACCTGCGGACGTTTCTCAGGCTGAGACAGTCCGAGAGGGCTCGAGAGCGGGCGAGCAGGTAGCCTCGCCCCTCCGCGTCAGACCGCCGCGAGCCCCCGCGTCTCCCGGCGAGGGCGTCCCCGACATGCCCTTGATGTTCGGCCTGTCCGTGCGGAAGGCCGGCTGACTACAGCTCCACCTGGGCGCCCAGTTCCACCACGCGGTTGGGCGGAATCCGGAAGTACGCCGTCGCGCTGCGCGCGTTGCGCGACATCCACGCGAACAGCCCCTCGCGCCACATCGCCATCCCCGGCCTCTTGCTGGGAATGAGCGTCTCGCGCCCGAGGAAGAACGACGTCCCCATCAGGTTGAACTGCAACCCCTTCTCCCTCCCCCGCTTGAGGATGTCCGGGATGCTGGGGTTCTCCATGAAGCCGTAGCGGGCAATCACCCGCACGAAGCCCTCCTCCAGCTTGATGACCTCCACCCGGTCGTCCGCCTGCACGTGCGGCACGTCCTCGGAGGCGATGGTGAGCAGCATCACCTGCTCGTGCAGCACCTTGTTGTGCTTGAGGTTGTGCAGGAGCGCCGGCGGCGTGCCCTCGGAGCTGCCCGTCATGAAGATGGCCGTCCCCGGCACCCGCACCGGCGGATGGTTGCCGAAGCTCTCCAGCAAGTCCTTCAGCGGCATGGTGGTGCTGCGCAGCCGGCTCGCCAGGATGTCCCGGCCCCGCTTCCACGTCGTCATCAGCGTGAACACCAGCACCGCCAGCAGCAGCGGGAACCAGCCTCCCGCGGCGATCTTCACCACGTTGGCCCCGAAGAAGCTCACGTCCACCAGCGCGAACACGCCCGCGATCGGCAGCGCCACCGCCCTCGAGACGTTCCACCGCTCGCGCGCCACCACGTACGCCAGCCCCGTCGTAATGCCCATTGTCGACGTCACCGCGATGCCGTACGCCGACGCCAGGTTGGTGGACGACTTGAAGCCCAGCACCAGCACGATGACGCCCGCCAGCATCACCAGGTTGATGCCCGGCAGGTAGATTTGACCCCGCTCCTCCGCCGAGGTGTGCACCACCTCCAGGCGCGGGCTGTAGCCGAGCTGAATCGCCTGCTGCGTGATGGAGAACACCCCCGAGATGAGCGCCTGCGAGGCAATCACCGTCGCCACCGTGGCCAGCGCCACCAGCGGATAGAGCGACCACTCCGGCGCCATCTTGAAGAAGGGGTTGCTCGCCGCGCTCGGGTCGCGCAACAGCAGCGCCCCCTGCCCCATGTAGTTGAGCATCAGCGCCGGCAGCACCACCGTGAACCACGCCCACTTGATGGGCCTCCAGCCGAAGTGGCCCATGTCCGCGTAGAGCGCCTCGCCTCCCGTCACCACCAGGAACACCCCGCCCAGCACCAGGAAGCCGTGCCAGTGGTTGGCCATGAAGAAGCGCACCGCCTGCATCGGCGAGAGCGCCCACACCACCGCCGGGTACGTCACCATCTCCTTCACCCCCAGCACCGCCAGGGTGAGGAACCACACCAGCATGAAGGGGCCGAAGATGGCGCCAATCCCCGCCGTCCCGTGCCGCTGAATCAGGAACAGCCCCACCAGGATGATGATGGTCAGCGGCTGGATGTACGGCACGAAGAAGGGCGTGGCCACGCTCAGGCCCTCCACCGCGCTGAGCACCGAGATGGCCGGCGTAATCAACCCGTCCCCGTACAGGAGCGCCGCCCCGAAGATGCCCAGCGTGATCACCACCGGGCGCACCTTCACCTCCTCGCCCCGCTTGCGCTGCATCGCCAGCGCCATCAGCGCCAGAATCCCTCCCTCGCCCCGGTTGTCCGCCCTCATCACGAACACCAGGTACTTCACCGACACCACGACGATGAGCGCCCAGAAGATGAGCGACAGCACCCCGAGCACGTTCTCGTGCGTGGCCGCCACGCCGTGCTCGCCGGTGAAACACTCACGCAGCGCGTACAGCGGGCTGGTACCGATGTCCCCGTAGACGATGCCCAGCGCCCCCAGCGCCATCGTGGCGACGCGTTTGTAGGGCTCCGAGGCTTCCGGAACGGCGGGGTTGGCGGGAGATGAAGCACTCATGGGCGCCTCCTCTAACCCAACCCCGGCCCGGGAACAGCCCTTTGCCACCCTCCCGTCACTCCGAAAGCCCGGCTTCCCGGACTTCCTCGCCCGTTTCCGTACTCCCAGTCACGCCAGCAACATATTTGAGTCCCAAAGAGCCCGCCCCCGGGCGCCTGCGGACCGCGGACGGAGGGAGGAGCCCGCGGGCCCCTCCGTCCGGAATCCATCGTTTCGCCGGTGGGGAGGCGCAGGCCCAACCTCATGGATTCTGCGTGAGTCGCGGTTTCGTGCTCACATGCGCGCGACAGCGACTGGCGGAGACCCCGTGGGAGCAGGAGCCAGAGAGGGACGCGCGCAGGACGCCCGGGAGGCGGAGGCCGAGCGGCTGGCGCTGCTCGTCGACGCGTCCCACCAGCTCGCCGACGCCGGCCTCGAGCCCCCCACCGTGCTCGACCGCCTGTGCGCGCTGCTCGTCCCCCGGCTGGGCACCACCTGCCACGTGCGCCTGCTGTCCGAGGATGGGCAGTGGCTCAACCCGGCGGCCTCGGCGCACACCGACCCGCACACATGCCCCGCGCCGCGGTGCCTCGCCACCGAGCCGCTGCGCGTGGACGAGGAGCCCCACGCCTCGGTGCTGCGCACCGGCCAGCCCGTCCTCCTCACTCCCGAGGAGCTGGCCCGGCGCCAGCACCGGCCAGGCGAGCACGTGCCCCCGTCCTGCCTGACGCACCTCCACGCCTCGCACCTGCTGGTGCTGCCGCTGCGCGTGCGCCAACGCCCCCTGGGCACGCTCGCCCTCCTGCGCGAGCCGGACGCGCCCGCCTTCGAGCGGACCGAGCAGCTGCTGCTCCAGGAGCTGGCGGACCGCGCCGGGCTGGCCCTGGACGTGGCGCGCGCCTACGAGGCCGAGCGCCGGGCCCGGCACGCGGCGGAGGTGGCCGCCGAGCGGCTCGCGCGCCAGCAGCGCGTCACCGAGGCCCTCAGCGAGGCCCTCACCCCCGCGGACGTGGCCCGCGTCATCGTCGAGGAGATGATTGCCGCCCTCGGCGCGGACCGGGCGGTCGCCGCCGCCCCGCTCCCGGACGAGCCCGAGCAGCTCGAGGTGCTCAGCCACCGGGGCATTCCACCCGGGGAGCTGGCGCGCTGGAGCCGCATCCCCACCACCGCGCCCCTCCCCACCGCCGTGGCGTACCGCACGGGCGAGCCGGTGTGGCTGGAGTCGCCGCGGCCGGGCGCCGCCTCCTTCCCCGAGTCCCTCGTCGCCGGGCCGGAGGTGACGCGGGCCGTGGCCGCCCTGCCGCTGCGCACGCGCGGGCGCACCCTGGGCGTCATCGCCTTCGGCTTCGACTCGCCCCGGCCGCTCGGCCCGGACGAGCGCGGCATGCTGCTGGACCTGGCCCGGCAGAGCGCCCAGGCCCTCGAGCGCGCCTGGCTCTACGAAACCGCCCAGAACGCCCGCACCCGCGCCGAGCGCGTGGCCGCGCGCACCGCCCGCCTCCAGACGCTCAACGCCGCCCTCTCCCAGGTGCTCACCGCGCCCCGCGTGGCCGAGGTGGTCATCGACCAGGCGGTGGCGGCCATCGGCGCCCGGCTGGGGTGTCTGTGGCTGGTGGACGCGCCCTGCACCCAGGCCTCGCTGTTGCGCTGCGTGGGGCTCCCCCCCGAGGTGGCCGCGGCCGTGAGCCCCCTGACGCTCGGGCAGGGCATGCCCATGGACGACGCCCTCCAGCGCCGGCAGCCGGTGCTGCTCGAGTCACGCGAGGAGATCGCCCGCCGCTACCCCGCCATGGAGCAGCAGGTGCGTGCGCTCTCGCCCACCACGAGCTCGCTCGCCATGGCGTGCGTGCCCATGGTGGTGGATGAGCGCGCCCTGGGCGTACTCATCTTCGGCTTCTCCTCGGTGCACCGCTTCGACGACGACGAGCGCGTCTTCCTCGCGCTGCTGGCCCACCACGCCGCCCAGGCGCTCGAGCGCGCCCGGCTCTTCGCCCAGGAGCGCAGTGCCCGCGAGGCGCTGCGCGAGGCCCACCACACGCTGGAGGCCATCGTCCAGTCCTCGCCCACCGCCATCACCCTGATGGAGCTGGACGGCACGGTGCGCCTGTGGAACCCCGCCGCCGAGCACATCTTCGGCTGGAAGGCGTGCGAGGTGATGGGCCGCTTCATCCCCACCGTGCCCGGAGAGAAGCTGGAGGAGTTCCGCGACAACCTGGAACGGGTGGCCCGCGGCGAGTCCATCCTCGGCCTGGAGACGCGGCGCCACCGGCGCGACGGCACCCTCATCGACGTGTCCATGTGGGGCACCGCGGTGAGCGTGGCCGGAGAGCGGCGGCTGTGCCTGACCGTGCAAGCGGACATCACCGAGCGCAAGCGCGCCGAGGCCGCCCTGCGCTTCCTCGCCGAGGCCAGCACCGTGCTCGCCAGCTCCCTGGAGCACGAGGTGACGCTGGAGCGCGTGGCGCACCTGGCCGTCCCCACGTACGCGGATGGCTGCTACGTGTACCTGCTCGGCGAGGGGGGCGCGGTGAGCTGCGTGGCCACCGCCCGCGCCGAGCCGCAGCCGGAGCTGCCCCGGGAGCTGGGGCCGCTGGCCCCCGGAGAGTCGGCCGTCTCGCGCGTCATCCGCTCGGGACAGCCGGAGCTGTGCGCGGATTGCAGCGGCCGCGCCCCTCCACCGCCCGGAGAGTCCTCGCTGCCGTGCGAGCGGGCGGCGCGCTCCTATCTGTGCGTGCCCCTGCTGGTGCGCGGACAAACCATCGGCGCGCTGTCCTTCGTCTCCTCGCACCACGGCTATGACGCGCAACACCTCGCCCTGGCACAGGACCTGGCCCGGCACGCCGCGCTGGCCATCGACAACGCCCGCCTCTACCGCGAGGCCCGCGACGCCATCCGCCTGCGCGAGGAGTTCCTCTCCATCGCCAGCCACGAGCTGCGCACCCCCATCACCGCGCTGCGGCTCCAGGTGCAGGGGCTGCTCGGAGCGCTCGCGCGCGGCCCCGAGTGCATTTCGCCCCAACGGCTGCGCCGCGGCCTGGAGGGGGTGGACCGGCAGGTGAAGCGGCAGATGCAGCTGGTGAATGATCTGCTCGACGTGTCGCGGATGGAGGCGGGCCGGCTGGTGCCGCGGCCGGAACCGCTGGAGCTCTCCGCCCTGGTGCGCGAGGTGGTGGAGCACTTCGAGCAGGACCTGGCGCGCACCGGCTCCCGCCTCACGCTGCACGCGCCGGCGCCGGTGTGCGGCAGCTGGGACCGGCCGAGGCTGGAGCAGGTGGTGGTGAACCTCGTGGCCAACGCGGTGAAGTACGGGCAGGGCAAGCCCATCGAGCTCACCGTGGAGGCCGAGGGAGAGTGGGCGCGGCTCACCGTGCGGGACGAGGGCATCGGCATCGCCCCCGAGCACCTGGAGCGCGTCTTCGGCCGCTTCGAGCGCGCCGTGTCCGAGCGCCACTACGGCGGCTTCGGCCTGGGGCTGTGGATTGCCCGGGAGGTCATCGAGGCGATGGGCGGCCGCATCACCGTGAGCAGCCAGCTGGGCGTGGGCTCCACCTTCCGCGTGGAGCTGCCGCGCGGGCCGGGGTGAAGCGGAGGGCGGCCGGGCAGCCGGGCGCCCTGGTGCGACGGTGACCGGCGACACATTCGCGAAGTGGCGCCTCCATCAGGGCGGACTTTTTGCCCGAAAGGAAGCGCGATGGACGCGAGAACGCACCTGAATCCCGGCCTCTTCAACAAGCTGCTCGCCGTGCTGGTCATCCTCGGCGCGCTCAACTGGGGGCTCATCGGCTTCTTCAAATGGAACCTGGTGACGGCCCTGCTCGGCGGCGACGTGCACCCCTCGGCGGCCAGCCCGCTCGGCCAGGTCTTCTACATCCTGGTGGGCCTGGCGGGACTGGCGCTCGCCTTCACCTACCCGTGGCGGAGCAGGCGGGTGACGCCCGGCGCGACGCCGCCGCGGTACGAGCCACGCCGGGAAGTGCACCCCTGAGCGGCTCGCTCGAAGCGCTCGACACCCACGGGGCTCGCTCTCCTCTGGAGGGCGAGCCCTTCGTGTCACACGAAAGCAGCTGTGCGGAGTGCCCCCGCTCACGCGGACATGAAACGACCCCGGCCAGGGGCTCGAGGGCCTCCGGCCAGGGTCTTCTTCCACGGCTCTTCACTTCACCGCCCGCTCACTTCAGGGCAGCAGGTTCTTCGAGTCGTTGATGGGCGACGGGTCTCCCACGAAGGAGAGCAGGTCCGTCATGTCGAAGTCGCCCGGCTTGGACGCGGGCAGCGTGGGCGTCCACTGCGGGTTGCTCGCGAGGAACGAGCTGGAGTCCAGCTCCAGCAGGCCCACGAAGACCTCGGAGAGGATGCGGCTGCCCACGGGGCCCAGGTGCTTGCTGTTGCCGCGCTGCTCGGCCTCCTTGAGGACGTAGTACCAGAGCGGCGTCTCGACGTGCAGGTTGAGCTTCGCCGCCACCTCGCCATCCGGCCCCTTGGCGATGTCCTTGGGCGAGAGCGGCTCGAGGCGCATGCGCCGCGCCACGTTCTGCCCCGAGGGCAGGCCCAGGCTGCGCCCGCGCTTGAGGTTGGCGATGGGCAGGTTCACCCCCGGCGTCACGCCGTGGTCGGGAATCTCCGAGAGCGTCGGCGAGAGGAACGGGTCCAGCTTGCGGCTCAGGCCCGCCGTCACCCCGTCGTTCTGGAACTTGAAGAAGCGCCGCCAGTCGATGATCCAATCGCTGGGGATGGGCACGCCCGTGCCCGAGCGCCCGGAGAAGCGGAACAGCAGGGCGAGCGACGCCGGCACCTTCTTGCGCGGGCCGTTCTTGAAGGTGAAGACCTCGTTGTAGTCATACGCCTCGCGCACCATGCTGTGCCCCAGGCGGTAGGCGGCGACGGAGAACTCCACCGGGATGAAGGCATCCTCCGCGGGGACGTAGAACTGGCGGCCCTTCTCGAGCACGTCGTCGAGCACGTCCTCGTCCACCACCCGGCGTAGGAAGTCATTGAGGACGATCCACTGGTAGTGCCAGATGACGAGCTTGCGCGCCTGCTCGAACAGCGTGGCCTGGGTGGCCGACGGCGGAGGTGCGATGGTGCCGGCCTTGAGCCCATCGACGACCTTGTTGTGGAAGCGCATCATGGCCAGGTGCAACTGGGCGACGATGAGGTTCTCGTCGTTGCGCGGGTCCCCGATGATGGCCAGCGACTGCGAGCCGCGCGGCAGGTCGAACGGGAGCGCCGTCTTCACCTTCGGATCGCCGATGCCCGGGGTGGTGTTGGTGCGTCCGAGCACGAAGCGCGCCTCGTTCGGAGGGAGCTCGTAGAGGTAGGGCTGGTCGCCCGGACCCCGGCCATAGACGCAGTCCAGGTCGAGCGCGGGGGTGCGGAAGTTGTGCAGCGCCAGCGGGTCGACCAGCACCTCCTGGATGGGGGTGGTGTCGAAGGTGATGTCGTGGTCGATGAACTGGCCCAGGTACGTGTAGCCCGCGGGGATGTCCTCGTTATCGCCCTTGGGGTCCGCGGGGTTGGGGTCCTTCATCGCTCGGCCGAGCTCCTCCAGGGCCGCGATGGGTGGCAACAACGGCTGGAGCGACGGGAAGATCCGTCCGAACTTCCCCGACGGGACGAACTGTCCCAGCGGAGTTCCCTCTCCGTTACGCGGCAGAAGACCATGAATGGCTGGCATTGCTTTCCCTCCTGTGGGTACTGCGCCCGAGACAGACAGCGGTCGAAGCGTCTGTGAGCGCGGCCTGCCTCAAAGGGTGGGAAGCTCGGCGTCCTGGCAGCCACGCGCGGCGTATGAATGACCGCTCGGACACCGTGCCGCAATGCACGAAAGGGCACCTGTCGGAAACACTCCGGGCCCTCGGACCCCGGGGTGATGCGGACGCGCATCCCCGGAAAGCACCGAGGGCCCGGAAGCTCCCGACGGTAAATCCAGACAGCTACTTCGTGTCGCCGGGCGCCGGAGCGGGCGTGCCCAGGTGCTTCTCCAGGAACATCACGGTCTCCATGGTGATGGTGTCCCGGTTGGCCTTCTTGCCGAAGCCGTGGCCCTCGTCGAGCGCGAGCACGTACCAGACGTCCGAGCCCCGCGCCCGCACCGCCTTCACGATCTGCTCCGCCTCGGACTGGGGCACGCGCGGGTCATTGGCACCCTGCTGCACGAAGAGCGCGGCCTTGATGCGCTCCACCGCGTTGAGCGGGGAAATCCGCTCCTGCACCGCGCGCACCTCGGGCTGGCGCTCGTCACCGTACTCGGCGCGGCGCAGGTCGCGGCGGTAGGCCTGGGTGTTCTGCAGGAACGTGGGCAGCGAGGAGATGCCCACCACGTCCACCGCGGCCTTGATGCGCTCGGGGAAGAAGGCGGCGGTGGCCAGCACCATGTAGCCGCCGTAGGAGCCGCCGTAGACGCCCACGCGCGAGGCCTCCAGCTCCGGGCGCGAGGCGATGAAGTCCAGCGTGGCGCCGATGTCCGCGAGGCTCTGCTCGCGCTTCACCCCGTCATCCATGGCCCGGTACGCCTTGCCGTAACCCTCCGAGCCACGCACGTTGGGCACCACCACCGCCATGCCCAGCTCCACCGCGAGGAATTGGGTGAAGGTGCTCAGGTTGGGCCGGCTCTGCCCCTCGGGGCCGCCGTGGAAGAGCATCACCGTGGGCACCTTGCCCTTGCGCTCGCGCGGCAGGTAGAGGAACGCGGGCACCTCCACGCCGTCGGTGGACTTGTAGTGCACCAGCTCGGGCTCCACGAAGGAGCTCGTGTCCAGGCCGCCCACCTCCGAGCGCGTCCAGCGGGTGCTCTTCTTCGTGCGCAGGTCCACCTGGTACACGTCCGCGGGAGAGCGCGACGTGGTCACCGAGTAGGTGAGCAGGTCCGAGCGCCCGCGCGGGAAGCCCAGGCCCATGAGGACGCCGCGGGGCACCTCCACCGGGGTGAGCGAGCCGCGCCTGGTGTCCAGGAGGTACAGCTTGCCGTAGCCGTCCTCGTTCGTCGTCACGGCGAGCGTCTTGCCGTCCGGGGACAGCGCGATGCTCTGCACGTCCCAGCGGATGGACTTCGTGAGGGACGGGGGCGCGGCGGTGGCGGGCGCCTTGTCGAGGTCCAGCTTGTAGAGCTCGGCGAAGTCGCCGTAGCGGTCGGTGACGAAGTAGACGCTCTTGCCGTCCGGCGTGAGCACGGCGCCGTTGATGCTGCCCTTGCCCTCCTTGGGGGTGAGCTGGCGGCGCTCGCCCGTCTTCACGTCCACCACGTGCAGGTCCGCGTCATCCGCCGCGCGGAACTGCGTGACGAGCAGCTTGGAGCCATCGTGGGAGAACTCGCCCGGGTACCAGGAGCCCTCGGCCTCGGTGACGCGGCGGGCCTGCTTGGGGTTGTCCGTGGGCGCCACGTAGACGTCGGTGTCCTTGCCGTTGCGGCCCGTGCCCCCGTAGGCGAGCCACTTGCCGTCATCGGACGTGGAGAGCACCTCGTGGCGGCTCTTGCCGTCGGTGAGCAGCTCCGAGCGGCCATTGCGCCGGTCGAGGCGGAACACCTGGAAGAACTCGCCCCCGCCCACGTCCTGCAGGAAGAAGAGGACGTTGGGGTCGGTGGGGAGGAATTGCGCGGTGTTGATGGGCTCGGGGGTGAAGGTGAGCTGGAAGCGGGCGCCCATCGGCTGCTCCACCACGTGGAGCTGATTGGTGTCCGCGAAGCGGGTGGAGATGAGCACCTGCTTGCCGTCCGGGCTCACGTCCAGGAGGTTCGCCGAGCGCGCCTCGAGGTACTGCAGGACGCGCTTGCGCAGCTCGGGAGGAATGGCGGGGACGCCGCTGACCAGGAGGTTGGGCTGGCCAGGCAGCGGCGCAATGCCTTGCACCGTGGAGGGAGAGGCGGCGGCGGGCTTGTCCGCGGACTGCGCGAGCACCACCGCGGGAGCGCCCGTCACCAGCGAGACGAGCAGGGGCGTGAGGGTTCGGAGGTTCATGGGGCGCGTACCCTATCCCAGCCCCCTCCCCACGGGTTCTGGACGAGCTCAGCGCGGCGGGTTGCTCCGCATGGAAGCGGCGGGAATCGAACCCCCATCAAGGCGGAAGCAAAACCCCAAGCGGCCGCCCCAGAGCGCGGGGTGTTGAAGCTCAAGCCGCCACAGCCAGCCAAGAGAGCCAGGCACCTGCCGCGCCCCTCCTGGGAAAGCGGCTGCCTCAGGGCTGGGAAAAGCCATCCGACAGGGTCCCGAGGAAGGCAACGAGCGCGTCTTCCTCCTGCTCGGAGAGCCCAAGCCTTCCCAACTCTTCCGTGTTGACGTTCACCCTCACCTCCGGCGCTGGCCAGCAGTCGACGCGGGAGGGGCCGGGGGTCTCCGTGGGGCAGACGGGCAGCACATCTCGTGTGTTGTAGAAGTGGACGAAGGACTTGAGGCTCTTGAAGTAGCCGTTGTGGCCGTAGGCCTTCACGAAGTCGGGCCGGGGCCGCTTGTCCACGTTGCGCAGGGTGGGAACCCTGTGCAGTCCGAGGTTGGCTTGCGCGAACGGCCGGAAGTCCCGGCGCTGAGCCAGGAAGGCGCCCAGGCCGTTGTCCACCCAGGCGGCGCCGAGCGGGTTGAGCTCCGTCGGGGTGTACCAGGGGTTCTCCAGGTTCCGCGGCAGGCCCAGGTTGTCATACGAGTCATCGGTGAAGAGGGGGGGCTCGCCCTTGGGGCCGGGCCGGCTCGGGTGACACTGGGAGCACTTCGCCTTGCCCTCGAAGAGCTTCAGCCCCTGCTTCTCCACGGCCGTCAGCTCGGCGCGCCCGGCCAGGTACGCGTCGTACTTGGAGGAGAAGGCATTGACCTCCCGGGAGCCCTCGTAGGCCGCGATGGCGCGGGCGATGTCGTCATAGGCCCGGTCCACGTTGGCGCCGTCGCAGCTGTCCTGTCCGTAGACGTCCCGGAAGAGCGTCCCGTACGACCCGGCGCACACCTTGGCGACGACGGAGGCGGCACTGGGGTTGTTCTGCTCCACGGGGTTGAGGAAGGGCCCCTGGGCCTGGTCCGCGGCGGGGTTGCCCAGCTTCTCACCGGTGGCACGGCCATCCGAGAAGCGGCCCCCTTGGAACTTGCCCTGCGGCTCGATGAGGTGGAGGACGGGGGCGCGCGTGGCGTATGCGGCCGAGGGCGGCTTGCGGTTGCCGAACCGCCCTGGCACGGCGCCTTCGTAGACGGTCCCGTGCGCGTTGATGTTGGCATCCGCGCCCGTCCAGCCCGCCGCGGGTCCATGGCACGAGGCGCACGACTGCCCGGGCGGCTCGGACAGCCGGGTGTCGAAGAAGAGGCTCTTGCCGAGCTGCTCCACGGACGTGAGCGCCGGGGAGTGCACCTCGTGCGCGGCCCTGCCGACGTCCTGCCCGGCCCTCTCGCCCGGGGTGATGCTGCCACGGCCGATGCCACCGAGTGCCAGCGGCCCGAGCAGTGCCACGAAAGCCAGGCGCACCTGCCTCCACCGGCTCGCGCGCGCAGCTCCAACACCCTTCACCCCAAGCGCAAAGTCTCTCATGGCTTCCCCTCGTCCCAGGTGTCAGTCCCCGGATTGGCGTCAGTCCCCCGGATTGAGGAACAGATTGACAACCGGGTCGTTGGTGGAGCTCCAGCCCAGCACGCCGACGTACATTCCCCGGCGACCCCCGGTGTCGGTCTGCGAGTCGAAGCCGGTCGGGCAGGGGGTGCTGCCGCACAGCCAGCCGTGGAAGAAGATGCGCTGCCCGCCGTCGAGCGCCGCCGCGATGTCCCCGCCGCCGGGGCCGCACACCCCGCTCGTGCTCGCGGGGGTGAGCAGCGTGTTCTGCGTGACGGTGTTGAAGGCGTTGGACGCCAGGCTGGAGGCCCGCATCCAGATGGTCTCGTAGCTGCACTGGTTGTAGGGGCCGCGCGAGGCGAACAGGACGTAGGCCCCACCGCGCTTCACCATGACGGGGTTCTCCACGATGCGGTCCGAGCGGCTCAGCTGGCGGCTGGTGGCACCGCTGAACACGTGGGTGCCGGCCGCGTTGAGCTGGACGATGCGCAGCGACGACGGCAACTGCTGCGTCTTGTAGAGCAGGTAGCGCACGCCGTCGCTGTCCTTGAAGCCGGACGGGTCGATGACGCCGGCGGTCGAGATGGGACGGTTCGGGACGGTGTCGTCCGCGGTGGGGGTGGCCGCCAGGCCCGGGCAGACCAGCGGCCCGCCGCCAATCGGGGTGAAGGGCCCCAGGGGCGTACTGGCGGTGGCCGCCCCGATGCAGCGCTGGCCACTGTCCAACCCGGCCACCGGAGCGGCGAAGTAGAGCACCCACTCGGTCGCGCTGATCCGCTCGATGTCCGGGGCCCACATGCTGCTGCCCGTGGCCCAGGAGGGCTTGACGGTGAGCGCCGGGCCCTCGGCCACCCACGGGCCGGAGGCGAAGTCGCCCTGGGCCGAGGGGACGAGGCTCCCGGTCGACATGCCGTAGAACTGGCCGTTGTCGCTGACCACGGAGGGGTCGGCGAACCCGCCGCTGGGCGCGTAGACCGGCAGCGGGGTCGCGGCCCAGGCGGGGAGGGCGCCACCGAGGCAAGCGGCGAGGGCGAGGGCCGCGCCAGAGGCGCGGCGGCGGAGTGGCTTCATGGTGGGCCTCCAGGAGGGGTACTTCCCATCCCTAGGAGGGAGGCTTTTCCCGGGAATCCCAAAAAAGAATAAGAATCCAATTTTTTTGGGATTCCCGACCCCGCACGCCCTCCGAAGAGCATGGGAGCACGCGCCATGAAGGAAGATTTTCCGATGCGGTACCGGCTTGTCGCGGGGGGTGCATTGCTCCTGCTGCTGGCACTCCTCGTGGCCACCGTGACCGGCGGCTCCGAGGGGCGAAGGGACTCCGAGGAGGCCCGGACCGCCGACACCGGGCCGGGCCCGGGCGCCTCCGCGGCGGACCCGGCGGTCAGCGCGAGCGCCTCGCTACACGGATGGGTCCAGGATGTCCGGGGGATGCCCGTGGCCGCCCGGGTGCTCGCCTTCGAGGCCGGGCCCGCGCAGACGCGGGAGGGCCTGGAGCAGTACGTGGCCGCGGAAGCGCTGGAGGCGCCCGCGCGAGCCACCGCCACCACGGGCCCGGACGGAGCCTTCATGCTTCAGGTCCCCGAGGGCCGCTACCACCTGCTGGCCGAGGTGGGAGGACGGCCCGCCGCGTTCGCCCTGGACGTGCCCGCGGGCCCATCCGAGGTGCGCCTGGTGGTGACGGACGGTGAGCGCCTGAAAGGCCAGGTGCTGGACGCGGAGGGGACCGTGGCCCGGGCCCGCGTCACCGTGATGAGCCTCGCACCCGTGTGGCGCCTGCGGGAGGTGGAGAGCGACGAGACGGGCGCCTTCGAGGTGGACGGGCTGCTCCCCCAGGTGCGCTATGGCGTGTGGGCCCGCGCGGCGTCCCATGGCGAGCGGGTGCTGCTCGTTCCCGCGTCCAAGCCCGTGACCGTGATGCTGCCCTGCGCGGTGCGTGTGGAGGGCCAGGTGCTCGAGCGCGGCGTTGCCGCTCCAGGGGCTCGGGTGTGGTCGCGCGGGAGGGGGCCGGGCGTGCGCGCCGACAGCGCGGGGCGCTTCGTGCTGGGGGGGCTCGAGTGCGGACGCAACGAACTGCTCGCCGAGAGCGCCACGGGCGTGGGCGAACTGGCCATCGAGCCGCTGCTCGAGGACACCTCGGGGGTCTTCATCTCGCTGGAGGCGGCGGGTGGGCTCCGCGTGCGGGTGGTGGAGGCACGCTCGGGCCGGACGCTCGAGGGCGCGAGCGTCCAGTCTCCGGCCGAACCGGAGGTCCTCTGGCGCGAGGAGGGCGTGGGCCACTTCCGGGCCGCTCCGCTGGCGGCGGGCACCCATGCCCTCATCGTCCGGGCGCCGGGCCATGGGGCCGTGCAGCGCCACCTCGAGGTGGGGGCGGGCCCCGAGACACAGGTCGAGGTCGAGCTGCAGCCGGAGCTCGTTCTGGCGGGCCGCATCCTGGGACCCGAGGGGCTCGGGCTGGAGGGCGCGCGGATTCACCTCACGGGACCCGGGTTGAGCGGGGGGGCGGAGGTGCGCGCGGGCGCGGAGGGACGCTTCGAGGTGCGTGAGCTCGCGGAGGACACGTATGAGCTGCGCGCCGAGCGCCCGGGGTACCTGCCCGTGAGGCGGGAGCTCCGGCTGCCGCGGACCGAGCCGCTGGAGCTCTCCCTGGCGCCCGCGGCGGCGGTGACCGTGATGGTGCTCGGCGAGCGCGGGGAGCTCGTGGAGCAGGCGTCTGTCACCCTCTCGGGGGTGGGCGAGGGGCGCGGGGAGACGGTGCGGGAGGAAGGCACGGGCACCCGGGGCAGCGTCTACTTCGGGGGGCTCGTTCCGGGCAGCTACCTCGCGCGGGCGCGTGCCCCGGGCTACCTCCCGTCCGAGCCCGTCCCGGTGGAGGCGTGGGACGAGGAGTCCGAGCCCGTCAGGCTGGTGCTGCGCGAGGGCCTCACGCTGTCCGGCCGCGTCCGGGACGAGCGGGGCGTGCCGGTGGGCAAGGCGGACGTGGGCCTCCTGGGGGAGGAAACGGGCGTGGGCAGCGTCCGCACGGATGCCCAGGGCCGCTTCACCCTGTCGGGCCTGCTCCCAGGACACATCCGGCTGCGGGTGGAGAAGTTCGGCCACCCGCCGCGAGAGGTGGAGGTGGAGCTGCCCGCATCGAACCTGGAGCTGACGCTGGAGGGCCCCGGTTTCGACAATTGACTCACGCGGCGCACACGCGGGTGCCATCGGGCACCCGCGTGTGAACCCTCTTCAGTTCTGCAGCTGCGAGCGCTTCACGACCGTCGTGGAGACGGTGACTCCCGAGCCCGTGATGGTCGAGGCCTTCAGGGGGTTGTTGATGACCTTGAACGTCACGGTGGGGTCCGCCAGCGTCGTGTCGAACTCCATGATGCCGAAGCTGTACTCGGCCGGGTCGGCGTTGACGCCAATGCCGGAAGAGGTGAGCTCATACAGCGGGTAGCCCCCCGTGGGCGTGCGCTGGGAGACCACGCTCCGGTGGATGTCACCCGTCACGAAGATCACCCCGCCAATCTTGTTCGCGGTGATGTAGTCGAAGAGCGCCTTCCTCTGGGTTCCCCAGCAGCCGGTGCTCGTGCTGCCCAGGACGGAGCCATTCACAATCACCTTGAAGGTCGCCTTCGAGGCCAGCAGCGAGGACTTCAACCAGCTGAACTGCGTCGCGCCGTACATGCTCGGCGCATACCCCGTGGGCAGCGGCACGGGGCAGTCGCGTCCCCAGCGGTCATCCATCATGAAGAACTCCGCGCCGCCGACGGCGCTCGCATCCCCGCCCCAGGTGAACTTGTGGTAGATGCCGTCGCCGGCGAACGGGGGGTGGGGATAGACGGACGCGTATGCCGCGCGGGCGATGTCCTTCCGGGCGAAGGTGCCATCCTCGTCGTTCGGACCGTAGTCATGGTCATCCCAGGTGGCGAACGTCGGGAAGGCGCGGAAGACGTTCGTGAACTCCGGCACCGCGCGCTGCTCGAAGTACTTGGACCAGTAGACGTCATTCGTGAGGGTCACGTCCCGGGGCGTGTACATGTTGTCCCCCGCGAGCAGCACGAGGTTGGGCTCTCCCGTGTTGAGTTGCTCGTACATGATGTCCCACGAGGGCTGGCTCGGCTGGTTCGCGCCACTCATGCAGGACGCGGCGCCGACCTTGAAGCGCGACGGTCCATCCGGCTCGGTGGTGAAATAGAAACCACCGCGCTCGCCGGTGTAGCCCGCGGCGAAGATTCCATAGTGGTACTTGGTGTTCGCCTTCAGTCCCTCGACCACGCCCTTCCACGAGCGGAAGCCGGCTCCGGTTCCCGTGGACGTCATCTGCACCGTGGACACCCAGCAGGTATCGCAGGCGGTCGCCTCGCGGGCGCGCAGGGTCAGCGTCTCGGTGCTGGAGTCGCCGAAGGTGGCCGAGGTGCCCACCCAGATGCTGGCGCCGGTCTGATAGGCACGGCCCACGAAGGGCACGCGTACGAGGGGCGAGGCGAAGGCCTGAGCGGCGGTGGGAGCCACGAGGCCGATGGCCCCGACCGCTCCCAGCAGTACGTTGCGCACGGAATTCTTTGTCATTGTCTTTTCCTCTGAACCCTCAGGCGTGCGCAAGGGGGGGAACGGGCAACGCCTGAGCTGTTCACCTTTCGAAGGGAGAGCTTCTCCCCACTTCATAGAGAGCCCGTCCTGGCTGTTGTCCCAAAAAAAGCGAAATAACCCTTAAAAAAAGAAATCTCCCCACCCGGGAGCTCTCCAGCGCCTGGGATTACTTCGGCTGTGTGTCGCTGATCGACACCTGTTTCAGCACCACATCCTTCACCGGCTTGTTCTGCCCGGCCGTCGGCACCTTCGAGATGCAAGCCGCCACTGAGCCTGGCACCCGCGGCGATCATTCACGCGTCCAACCTCTGGGGCCTGCAGCGCTTCTGAGCGGTGTCGTCGCCACGGGCCTCGCAACGACACTCGGAAACCCATGGGCAGTCGCGCCCAGCGCTCGCAGCTCGTGAGGCAGTGGGCCGATGCGTCGCTGGCATTTTGTGCCTTTAGAATAAAATTATCACATCACTGTTGATTCTCAGCCAGAACCAGCGCAGGCTGAGGAGGTCTCAGGGCAGAGGCCGAAAGGGCGACCCGTCTCGAAAGGGCGGGTGCAAAGACGTGCCCCTCCGGGCGATGAGCCCCGAGTCAAGCGTCCGTGACGGGGATGAGCTTCGCCGTACTGCCGTAGAGAAGCTCGCACTGCCGTGCTCGAAACCTGTGAGTCCTGAAGACAGCACGCTTCAGGGAACACATTTCGGACATCTCACCCGGCGACATAACTCGTAGAGCGGGTGAGAAAACATGTCCAAACTGAAGAACCTTTGCGCCAGCGTCATTGTCATTCTCGCGGTCGGTTGCGGCAATCCGATGGATGGCCAGGCTCCGGTCGGTGAGGAGGACACGAGCCCGGACTTTCAAACGTCCCAGGGCGCTGTATCGGCTGGCTACTTCAATACATACACCGACGTCGTCGCTTCTTTGCCGAACGGGAACGGCTGCACCGTGACCCAGGGGTTCACCACGGGCTCGACGTACGCCTACACCGTCAAAATCATGAGCGATGAATCGAAGCAGGTCATCTATCGGACGAACATGACCGATGGGTCGACGACGCTCATGACGAATGGTGACGACGGCACGACGTACGCGACCTACCTCGGACATGCGAACGACATCGTGCTCGCGACCATCAATTCGACGACCTACATGTACGTCGCGACGATGAAGAACGACAGCTATGCCGTCGTGAAGCTGCGGTATTCAGGCGCCACCTTCTACAAGGCGGGCAACTACACCATCAGCCTCGGCGGTACCGCCAAAGCGATGAGCGCCATGAAGATCCTCTCCCACGACAACACGATCGTGAACTTCATCTTCAAGTCTGGCGCCTCCCTCTATAAGGGCTCCATCGGCGCGACGGCCTCGACCGGAACCATCAGCGTGTCTTCGGCGTTCTCGCTCGATCTCGCCCACTCGACGGTCAATGGCAGCGCGCTCGATGCGAGCGCGTACATCTCTCAGGGCATGGGCCTGTACAGTGATGACATTTACGTCCCGCTGACCGCGGGCGCGGCTGGCGCGACCGGCGGCAACGTGAGCATCGTCTTGGTCTACCGCGACGCCTCGACCCGTACGGGCAGCATCACGAACGACCCCGGCACGACGTTCCGAATCACCTCCAGCGCGTACCCATACCTGTTCGAGATTGAAGCGGTGTCGGTCGGCCCGGATGGCAAGCTCTGGTTTGCCACCAATCGCAAGACGGATTCTGCGGACAGCACTCACGACTCCGTTTCGTACTTCAACGGTTTCTGACGGTTGAGACGCTCTGGGTCATCCAGGCGCGAAGTCCGGGGCGGCGCGAGCGTGGCTGGCTCGCGCCGTTGCCATTTCAGCCACCATGACCGGGGCCGGATACAACTTTGCCGTGGGTGTGCGCAGCAAAGCTCACAAGGAAGCCCTGCTGAAGGCAGACAATACCCTTGATGTGGTTGTCATGCGTGCTTGCTCTCCAGGTCCTCACCGTGCCGTGCATCCCGTTCATCGTGAACGTTCGCGGCTCCGCCAGCTCGCCAGGGTCACCCGCCTCGCGCTCCTGCTACGGCCCGACCGACTGGGGCGGTGGCTTCGCGCTGAAGGCGGCCAGGTAGCACTTGTCCTCGTACTCGTAGAGCACGTCCGGGCACGGGGCCTTCAGCGCATGCTCCGCCCAGCAGCCTCCGTTGATCTCCACCTCGACGTAGCGGGTGCAGGGAGGGCGCTTCTGACCTTTCAGGGGCTCGCGCGGCAGCGGACGGGCGACCACCAGTTCCCCTGCGTCCACGGTGTCCGCGAGAAAACTGCCGCCGAAAGGCTCATCCGGCGTCCCGCCCGCATCCTGTGCGTTGTCGCTGATGAGCACGGGCGGGGAGTCCACCACGGGCCCCGAGCCGCTCGGAGGTGGAGACCCGGAGGCCAGACGCAGCAGCGTGAAGATCAGGGTGCACACCGCGGCGGCACTCGCCAAGCGCAGCCCCTGGCGCCAGAGGGGGCGGGGCGCCTCGGGACCCTCGAAGGCGCGAGTCATGTGCCGTACGCCCTCGTGCACATCCTCGAGAGTGAACAGCAGCGACTCCACCGGCTGCTTGTCGGGAGCCACGGCCCAGGGGGTCTGCTCCACCTGCATGGCGACGTAACGCTCCGAGGCCGAGGCGCTGAGGAGCACCCGCCAGTCCTTCTCGGGGACCTTGTCCTCCTCGGAGGGCTTGAGCACCAGGGCCGTGGCCCCGCTCGTTTCGTGCGTGGCCCGGTAGAGCTCACCCGGACTGCCAGGGGACTGTGGCACCTGATCCTGGAGCTTGTATGGCCCCAGCTGCTCCAGTTCCTCGCCGCTCGCCTCGTTCTTCTTGTCGTCCATGCGTGCTCCTCACGGGCCCGCCCCACCCGCTGCAGGCCCGGAGCAGGTGTTCGCATGGAGCCGAGCCTCGACTCCAGGAGCCACTCGGTGACCTCCGGGGCCTCCTACCCCACGGGTGCATGGTTTCTCGACGCCAAGTCGCCCCTTCGGCGTCCTGGGCCAGCCCCGGGGCGACGCGCCACGGGGCCATGTCCTAGAATCGCGGTGTGGCCATGGGGAACGAAATC
>NZ_JBJMQO010000139.1:0-28831 GCF_045802675.1 Archangium sp.
CATCCGCTGGAGGAGCTGGTGGCGGGGCGGCTCGACCTGGGCCAGCGCATGCGCGAGCGCGTGGCGGGCGAGGTGCGCGCCTTCGGGCTCTCGGTGGAGTCCGTGGAGGTGAAGGACGTGATGTTGCCGGCGGACCTGCGCCGCGCCTTCGCCGAGTCGCTCAAGGCGAAGAAGGAGGCCCAGGCCATGCTGGAGAAGGCGCGCGGCGAGTCGGCCGCCCTGCGCAACCTGGCCAACGCGGCCCGCATGGTGGAGCAGAGCCCCGCGCTGCTCGAGCTGCGCATGCTGCAGACGCTCGGGAGCGCGAGCACCACGCCCGGCAACACCTTCGTGCTGGGCGTGGGCCCGGAGCTCATGCCGCTCGGGCGCAAGCGTCCGGCCCGGGAGGGCACGCCGGTGCCTCCCGCCGAGGGCGGCGAGCCCGAGTCCACCTGAGCGGGCGCGCTCCGGGCCTCACTTCGTATCGAGGCCCGCGCGCTGCGCCGCCAGCGCCCCGAGCGAGGACCAGTCCTTGTCCCCCATGCCCCGCGCCACGCTCTCGAGGAAGTGGTCGCGCAGGAGGCTGGCCAGCGGCATGGGCACTTCCTTCGCCCCCGCGGCCTCCAGCGCCAGCCGCACGTCCTTGAGCCCCAGCTTCAGCTTGAAGCCCGCGGGCTCGTACTTCTCCTGGGCGATCAGCGCCGCGTAGTTGCCGAAGATGGGCGAGCGCGCGAACACGGACTGGAACACCTCGAGGAACACCTGGGGCTCGATGCCCGACTTGCGCGTGAGCGCGAAGGCCTCGCCGAGCGACTCCATCATCGAGGCGATGAGGAAGTTGCCCGACAGCTTCACCACGTTGGCCTGCGAGGCCCGCTCCCCGAGCACCGACAGGCCCCGCCCCACCGCCTCCAGCAGGGGCCGGCACCGCTCCACGTCCGCCTTTGGGCCCGCGGCCAGCACCCAGAGCTGCTTCGCCTCGGCCGCCTCCGGCCTGCCGAACACCGGCGCCGACACGTAGCGCTGCCCCGCCTTCTCGTGCGCCCCCGCCAGCCGCTCCGAGAGCGCCACCGAGAGGGTGCTCGACGAGATGTGCAGCGCGCCCTTCCCCAGCCCGGCCAGCAGGCCCGACTCGCCGAAGACGACGCCCTCCACCGCCGGATCATCCGCGAGCATGGTGAAGACGGCCTCCGCCCCGCGCGCCGCGTCCGCCGGCGAGTCCGCCACCCGGGCGCCCTGCTGGCGCAGCGGCTCGGCCTTCTCGCGCGTGCGGTTGTAGACCGCGAGCTCGTGCCCCGCCGCGCGCAGGTTGCTCGCCATGGCGTGGCCCATGTTCCCCAGACCGACGAAACCCACCTTCATGTGCGCCTCCTCAGAGAGCCAGGGCGTCAGAGCTAGCAGGAAAAAGCACGAGGGCCCCAGGTCACGGAGACCTGGAGCCCTCTGGACGACAGTGTCCGTGTGCCGGTGCGTCAGTCCTTGACGGGCGTGGCCTTGAGGGCGGCCTTGCCCTCCTTCACGTACACCTGGAAGCGCACCGTCTTGCACGCGTACTTCTGGACGAGCTGCTCCTTGTTCTTGCGCAGCTTGGCCACGAACTTGTCGTACGTCAGGCCGTCGTTGGGCTCGCCGCACTGGTCGCGCGTGACGACGAACTCGCGGAAGACGTCCTGGAAGTGCTGCTCCTCGGACAGGGCGATGGCCCCGCTGCCCGTGGGGGGCGGCGGCGGCATGCTCAGGCCACCGGAGGGCGCGGCCAGGCCGGGGTGACCGCCCCGGTGCTGGGGCGGCAGGCTCACCTCAGCCGTCGTGGGACGGGCCGAGCGCGCGAGTAGCTCCCGGGGAATCGCGGCCACGCGGGTCGTCTCGGGGGGAGAGTCGTACTCCGGGGCCGCGTTACCCGCCTGCGCGGCGGCCGCGGCGAAGGGATCCGCCGCCTGCTGCAGCGAGTAGGCCGCGGTCGGCTGGTCCTCGAAGGCGAACGCACCGCGCCGGGGAGAGGCAGCGGCCACGTCCGCGCCCGGGTCCGCCGGAGGGAACGGGAAGGCATCCGAGCCCGGCGCCGCGAACGGATCCTTGCCCGGCACGGTGGGCGAGCCGTACGGGTCCGCGGCCGCGGGCGAGGGGAACGGGAAGGCATCCCCGCTCGGAGGAGCCGGAACCGGAGCCGCCGCGAACGGATCCGCGTCGTTGCCCGGGGACGGGAACGGGAGCTCGGGGGCCTGCGCGGCCTGCACGGGCGCGGGAGAGGCCGGGAACTGGAAGTCGTCCGGGCTCGGCATGGGCGGCTCCTGCACGGGCGCCACGGGCAGCGGCGCCGCGGCCTGGGGAGCGGGGGCCGGAGCCTCGGACTCCTCCTCGCCCTTCTTGCCCTTCTTCTTCTTGTCCTTCTTCTCCTTCGCCGCGGCCGGGGCGCCACGGCCCGAGCCCATCACCAGCGTCCACACCAGGGAGAAGCCCGCCAGGCACATGAGCCCGAAGAGGGCCATCTGCTGGTAGTCCGCGAGCGCGGTCATGAAGGGACGCACGCTGGCCACGGCCACCACCTCGAGGCCGCCCTCCTCGAGCGCCCGGCGCGAGCCCACCGCGAGCGGAGCATCGCCGCCCTTGCTGTCCTCGAGGTGGGTGAACAGCGGCAGCTTCACCTGCGGAACCTGTTGGAGCCAGCCGCGCACGCTGCCACGCTGCACCACGTGGCCCACCTGGCCCGCGCGCAGCGTCTTGATGCCGTCCTCGGCGAGCTCCTTCTGCGCGCCGGCGGTGCCCAGCACCTTGTCGCCCTTCACCAGCGCGACGGCGGCGGCGCCCGAGGCCAGGGCCGCGGACTCCACCACCTTCTCCTCCACCAGCGGGGCGCCCACCACCAGGGTCGCCGCCACCTGCGAGCGGCTGCCCTCGGCGTTCCACAGCACCGGCACCGAGTAGAAGACGTGGGGCGCGTCGAACGCGTCCACCACCATGCCCTCGCCACCGGCCTTCGTCAGCGCCTGCAGGTCGAGCTTGTTGTCCGAGGCCGGCTCCTCCGCGGCGCGCGCGTAGAGGGAGCCCTCGTTGGTGACGAGCCCCAGCACCAGCGCGCCCGCGAGCGGCTCGGGCACCAGCTCCCTGGCGGCCGCGCGCAGGCTGGTGAAACGGTCCGCGGTGGGCGGCTCCTCGATGCGGATGCCCTTGCCCTTGGGCAGCGGCACCACCACGGGCTGCACCGCGGCGGCCACGTCCGGGCTCGCCGCCAGCTTCAGCGCCACGCCCTGCACGGCCAGACGCCGCGCCGAAAGCGAGCGCGCCACCTCGGAGATGGCCGCCGTGGTGGGCGCGGAGGCTCCCTCCGTGGCCCGGGCGCTCAGCGGTCCGGAGACCAGGGGAAGATGAGCCACTCCGAGTCCGAGGACCAGAAATGCGAAGAGGAAGAACTTGAAGCGGACCATCGCCGACCTTTAGCCCGGGGGGTGAGGGGTCCGCTTATAGCGTCCACCCCTCCGGGCCAGCAAGAATCGGACATGGTCCGCCCGGGAGCCCGGACACCAACCAGGGGTCCGAGCTCCGCCCGCGCGCTAGAAGCGCACGTCGTCCGGAAGGCCCTGGCTGCTCGCTTCCCGACGCTTCTCCACCGTGCGCTTGACGGTCTTCTCCAGCCGGTCTCGCAGCGCGTCGATGGCCTGGAACATGGTCTCCGCCGTCTCCGTGATGTGAATGCCCGAGAAGCCCGGCATCCGCACCGTCACCCGGCACTCCTGATCAACGCCCCCCTTGGGACCGTTGATGTCCACCATCGCGATCTCCACCTCGGTCGCCTCGTCGTCGATGTACCTGGCGATGGGGTCCACCAGATGCTGGTTGGCGTAATCCCGCAGCGAGTCCGTCAAATCCAGGTGGACTCCTCGCATCAACACCTTCATGGCGTCACCTCCCTTGGACCTTCAAAATGGACAGCCCGGGGGCATTCGGTGAGCGGCAAACGGACGAGCTCCCTCGGCCGCCCGCCTGGCGGGAGACGGGGGCCCGGAGGCCGCGGACGTTTTGGCGCAACTCCAGGGTTGCTCAGTCGCATGGGAGAGCGAATCAAGGTGTTGCTGGTCGAGGACGACGGCGACAGCCGGGAGCTCCTCGCGGAGCTGCTCGAGATGGACTTCGACGTCATCACCGCGTCGGACGGGGTCTCGGGCTTGAGGGCGTTCGAGAACGACCATCCGGACGTGGTGGTCACGGACGAGTCGCTACCCGGCATGTGTGGCACCAAGCTGGCCGAGGAAGTGAAACACCGCGAGCCCAAGGCGGGGGTCATCCTCGTGTCCGGCTACACCAACGTGGAGGCCGGCTACTGCGACGTGGTGCTGCGCAAGCCCATTGATGTCGAGCGGTTGTCAGCCGCCGTGGGGAGCCTGGGAGAAGCAGCCAGGCACTGAGGCGGGGCGTGCTAACTTCGTGCCCGGTTGCCAGGGTGATGTTCCTGGAGGGAGGCACGATGAAGTACTGCTTGCAGTGCGGTTCCGAATACCAGGACGGCGTGAAGGAGTGCGCCGACTGTCCCGGCAGCGCTCTGGTGGACGCGGAGACCATGAGCCAGCGCCACATCCCGCTGCCGGGCGAGGGAGACACCCGCAAGTTCGTCCGGGCCACCACGGCGGAGGATCCCTTCACCGCCGAGGACTACGCCCGGTTGCTCCAGGCCGAGCACATCCCCGTCTTCGTGCGGCCGAGGCGCACCGGGAGCGTGGACGTGCTCACCACCGGCAGCCTGGAGCCCTGGTGGGAGATCATGGTCGGCGAGGAGTTCCTCGAGCGCGCCACCCAGCTGCTGGCCCGGGAGAAGGCCGAGCTGGACGCCACCTCGGACGACGCCGCCCGCGCCGCCGAGGAGGAGGAGCGCGAGACGGAGGCCACCGCGCCCCCGTCCAATACCCTCTGAGCGCCCCACGGGGCCCAGCCACTTCCGGACGTCCGGAAGTGGCTCACTCGTAGTCGACGACGAGTGACATGTGCGCACATGTCGCACCTCACTGGTAGACGTCTACCAGTGGACTCGCCTGTAGGCGGCTTGCGAGCACCTTGCTCACCCCTGGGTGCCCATCACCCGGGCGGCCCAGCGGCGCTCCTCGTCATCTCCGTTCCTCATCAACATGTCGAAGCGCCCCGCGCGCATCAGTTCCACCAAGCGTTCGTCCCGGGCGAGGATGTCGGTCGCGTGCCAGGGAAAGACGAGGCTCGTCTCGCCCGTCTCCTGGTAGTACGGGTCCGCGACCAGGGCTTCCAGGAAGCGCGAATAGCTGTCGAAGAACCGGTCCACGTTCGAGGCCACGGGCATCACGAGGGGCTCATATTCATACGTGTTCACCTGCACTACGGGCTGCCGTCCCCACCCATCCGCGAGACCCGGCACGGTGGCGTAGGTGTAGACGTAGCTGGCGAAAGGAACCACGGGCTCCCCCAGTTCTTCCCACCACTCCTCCCGCCACCATCGAACGCTCTTCTCGAACCGAGGCTCCTGATCGTCGGATTGGGTGAGCCCCACCCCTCCCACCTTAGAAGCAAAAGATGCGTCTCCCAAGCGCGCATAGACACTCGCCAAGACCGGGTCGAAGGGAACACCCTCCAACAGGCTCCCCGCCTTCAACGGCTCACGGGCGGGGGAGGACGTCTCAAGCCCCAGATTCAACCGCTGACACACGTCCATCAGCCGCTCCAACCCTGGCAGTGCCATGTTCTCCATCGCATCTCCTCAGCTACTCGAGACCAGGGAAGCGGCCCCGCAACTCGCTCAGTGCGGCCTCCCTGGCTTCGTCCGCGGTTTTCAAGAGCCCCGATGGATGATCAACATGGTGGTACCAGGGCTCGAATTGCCTATCGATGATTTCGGCTGCGCGTCGCACCTCATCCGCCGTTGGGTTGGGCCGTGCCATTCGGAACCTCCCCCACAAGAAGTTGATCCGATGGATGGGAAGCTCCCCTTTCAATTGAGCCAAGCGCTTGGCGAGCTGCGGATACAGCTCCGCATAATACTTGCGAGCCTCCTGTCGAAGCGTGTCCTTCAGAGTTCCATTCAGCGGTTCCTGGATGGCCTCTTCAAGGCGGACGAAGAGGCCCCGCAGCGTCTTCCGCTCACTCCGGCTCAGGGCCTGCTCGCCCTCAAGCGCCACCTTTTGCCAGAGCTGCTTGAAGGTTGCTCGCTCCTCTGCGCTCAGGCGATTGAGTGCGGTGCTCAGCCACCGGGCCGCTATCTCGGGCTCGCGCCCCAGCGCCCGCGTCACCCACTCCAGACCCTCGGTCGCGAAGAAGCCCAGCCCGTGGGCGATGATGCTTCCCACCACCATGAGGGCCAGCTCTTCCACGCCCCGCTGCGCCAGCCAGGCCGAGCCCTCCACCACCCCCTCGCGCCAGCGCAGCAGGGTGGCCTCGTGCATGGACAGGTACCAACTCGGCCCTGGCGGCTGCGCGGCTCGCTCCACCACCACCGACTCCACCCGGCCCCGCGCCCGCGCCTCTCCCAGCCGGTGTTCGGCCCGCAGCACCACGTGCACCGTGCGCGTGCCCAGGCCCTCGGTGAAGGGCAGCAGCGCCTGCACGAGGTGACTCGCCACCTCGGATGACAGCGCCTGCGGGCCGCCTCCGGGCCCCTCGCGCGTGCGCTGCACCTCGCGCAGCCTCCACCCGGCCAGCCGCCCGTTCTCCAGTTGCACCTCGAGTTCCACCCGCGCCGCGCCCCCCGCCGGCACCTGCACGGCGCTCGTCCACTTGCTGGCCGCCTCGTGGAAGGCGAGGAAGGTGTCCGCCGGGGTGCCTTGCGTGCGCACCGGGAAGGTCCGCGCCTCGGCGGGTCGACTCCCCTGGCGCGTGGCGTCGTAGTCCACCGCCCAGCGCGCCTCCTCGCGCCGCAGTTTCAGCACCACCTCTCCTGTGCGGTGCCCCATGTACCCGGTGAAGACGCGGCGCAGCACTCGCGCCAGCTCCTCGGCGTCCACCGGCCGCCCCACACGTCCGCTCCCGCCCTCCTGCTGGTAACCCACCGGCGTGAGCGCGCCCCCTTCCACCCAGAAGGCGAAGAACAGCGCCGTCCCCACCTCCTCCACCCCACTGCACTGGCCCACCACCCGCGCCAGCGCCCGCTCCGCCTCCGTCTCCCGCGCCGCCTCCGCGTCCCGCCCCTCGCGCTGCGCCGCCTCCACCAGCGCCGCCGCACGCTCCCTCTCCACCTGCCTCGCCCGCTCCCGCTTTTCCTCCTCCCGGGGGACTTCTCCCTCCTCCGGCCCCAGCGTCCGCTCCGGCTCTCCCTGGGCGGAGACGACCTCTTCCGCACCACTTGCGCGCAAGGAAGTAGGAGGCACTCCGCGCGTGGGCGGTGAGCCGGTGGCTCCGCGGGGAATGAGCGGCCGGTAACCGTAACTGCCCAGGCCGCCCCCCATGGGCATGCTCGTGGCACAGCCCACCTGGAAGAAGAGAAGGATGAGCGCCCAACCCATCCACCCGGAGTGCGGTCGTGCGCCCGCGAGGCGCCGGTCAACGAGACGGGTGGACATACCGCTCCTTTCCTCCGGGCCCGCGGGGTCCGGAAAACCGTAGCCCTGGGATTGAACGGAGGTACGAGTGCGGCGGTCAATCCAATGAATAGGCGGACATGAGGTGAACCCGATTGGTTGGCCCACGGAAATGCCATGCGCGTGCTCGCGCTCGGGACTCATGACCGGGTAGGTTCACCGGCCGATGATGACCTCCGCCATCGGCCAGATGAGGGCAGCGGCCCTGGTTGCCTTGCTGTTGGCCTCCACGAGCACGAGTGCCCACGGACAGCAGTTCCCCTCCCTGGAGTCACGAGACGAGCTGGGTTTCCTGGATGCCGGGACCCGGCTGTACGGACAGATCTGGACCGGCGGGCCCAACGTGGTCATCCGCTACTACGAGGCGCGTCCTCCGGATGCCGACCCCATCCCATCTGCGCGGTGGCCCGTCTGGGTCATGGCCAATTGAAGAAGAAGCAGGGGCCCGCGCCGGGCACCGCCGAGCTCGAGTTCTCCATCGCGGGCATCTACATCGTCGACGGCTTCCGCTGAGCGCTCACTCGTAGTCGACTACGAGCGATGGATGCGACACGAACACACATCACTCGTAGTCGACTACGAGTGAAGGGCGAACCAAGGCACCTGGTTCCGGACGTCCGGAGATGAGGCCGTCACGGGGAGCGCACGAGCTCGCCGCCGCCCGAGTCGGGGGCGTGCGGCTCGTAGAGGCTCACGCCGGAGACGCGCCACTTGTCGTACTTCGCGTTGCGCGCGAGGAACGTCTCCAGGTCCTCGTCCACCACGCGGCCGTTGCCGTCGGCGCCGCGCCGCGCGTGCCGCAGCCAGGTGCGCTTGCCCTTCTGCACCACGAAGCCCAGGTGCGTCACCCGCGTGGCCTTCAGCGGCAGGTCCTCGCGCAGCACCACGAAGATGGTGCCCGAGGGCACGGTGCGCGCGCGCTCCAGCACCCGCTCCAGCGGAATCATGTCCAGGCTGTAGGTACCCTTCGGCTGGCGCGCCTTGGGCAGCCCCAGCGCCAGCGACGAGCGCGAGGTCCAGGTGAGCGGGGTGAGCGTCTTCTGCACGCGCACCGTGTCCTCCCCGCCGTAGCGCCGCGTCACGTCCACCAGGAAGCCCTTGCGCTGGTTGTTGGGCAGCCACTGGGCCTCCATCAGGTGGTTGCGGTCCTCGTAGCTGGGCGTGCTCGCGTAGCGCAGCCGCTCGAGAATCCCCGGCACCTCGGCGTCCGAGCGCGCCAGGCTCATGGCCAGCGCCTGCTCCACGAAGGTGAGGCAGTCCACCGCGTCCAGCCGGAAGGTTGGATCCGGATCCACCCCGCTGCCCTCCCCCAGCGGCGAGTGCACGTAGGGCGTGCCCAGGAAGCGCTCGCTCACGCGCAGCAGCCTGTCCCGGAGCGGCAGGCCCGCCTCGCCGGTGATGAAGGCGGCGCGCTCCTGCGGGCTGAGCGAGGCCCACACCACCACCGGCTCCGTGGCCTTGTTGCGCGTGGGCCTGGCGGGCGTCACCGCCGCCGGGACAGCACCCACGGCCGGCGTATTCGCGAGCAGAGAGGAGATCAGCGCGAGGGCCTTCATTTCACCATTCCCGCCTTCCTCAGGATGGCCTTGCGCTCGTCATCGGCGAGCCGCAGCGTCTCCAGTTCCTTCTCGTAGGTGAGCTTCTCCTCGCCCCGGGCGTTCCACGAGGCGAGCACCAGCCAGGACAGCATCGTCTTGTCGCCGCCCTGGTACAGCACGCGCGCCGCGCCGGCCGCGAGCGAGCGGTCCTTGTCCTCCAGCAGCGGGCGGAGCGCGGGGGCGGCCTGCTTCGCGCTCAGCCCCTCGTAGAGGGCCAGGCCCTGGCGGCGCACCAGCCTGTCCTCGGAGGCGAGCAGCTTGCGCGCGAAGGCGAAGCCCTTGGGAGCGCCCAGCAGGCACAGCCCGCGCGCGGCGGCGAAGCGGGTGCTCTCCGAGCTGTCCTCGAGGAAGCCCTCGAGGGCCGCCGCCTGCTTCTTGTCACCCGAGGCGCCCACGGCCTGCAGCAGCTCCACGCGCGTCTGGGGGTCCGTCTCCAGGCGCGCGGCGGCCAGCAGCGCCTTGCCCACCTTGGGCTCGTGGCTGGCGCCCAGGGCCCGCGCCACCTCGCGGCGCACCCCGAGCGACTTGTCCTCCAGGAGCGGCAGCATCACCTCGGTGCGCCGGCTGTGCAGCTTGCCCAGGCCCTGCACGGCGTACATGCGCACCGCCCCGTCCTCGTGCCCGGCCAGCTGCACCAGGGTGGGCTCGGCCGCGCGCGACTCCAGCCCGGCCAGCACCGCCGTCACGTCCCGCAGCCGCCGGGGCTCGAGCACGCCGGGGACGGCGTCCACCAGCAGCCCCGCCGCGTAGTCCTCTTCCCGGAGGATTCTCAGGCGGGAGATGGCGGTGGGCACGGCCAGGTTTCCGCTCAAGACGGTCTCCACCAACGCACGCGTCTCCCCCCGGCGCTCCATCCGCTTCTGGACCGAGGGCGGGGCGGCCAGGAGGGCCGGCGGGGTGAGGACGCAGACGAGCAGCAGGCAGGCGGGCAGGGTGCGCACGGCCGGCCACGATGACAAGCCCCCAGCGAGGCTGTCAAAATCCCTTCCCGGGCCCGCTCCCTCCCTCGGGTATGTCCGACTGACCGATTCTTGACCCTCCCCGAGGTGATTGATACGACCGGTCCCAGTGTCTTCCAGCCCTTATCCCGAGGCTCCTCCCATGAAGCGACTCCTGGTACTGGTGGCTGCGGCGGGAGCCCTCGCCGGATGTGGCCCGCTGAAGTCCACCTCGCACCTGCTGGACGCCGAAGTGCAGATTCAAGCGGCCCGCACCGCGGGTGCCGACAAGCTGGCCCCCTACGAGTGGACGGCCGCCAACCTCTACATCCACAAGGCCCGGGAGGAGGTCAGCTACTCCGACTACCAGTCCGGCGTGGACTTCGCCGAGAAGGCCTCCCGCTACGCCACCGAGGCGCGTGAGAAGGCCATCGCCGTGGCCAACGCCAATGCTGGCGGCGGCGACGACTCCTCCCAAAGCCCCAACCCCTGACGCGAGAGCCCCTACCGATGCGACGACTCTTCGCCTCCTCGTTGTTGCTGCTCTGCGCGGCCTGCGTGAGCGGTAACAAGGTCCGCGCGGACTCCGAGGTCATCCAGGCCGACATCGACCGCGCCAGGCGCAGCGGTGCCATGCGCTGCGCCCCCGTGGAGCTCGCCACCGCCGAGGCCAACCTCGACTTCGCCCGCGGCGAGCTCAGCCAGGGCACCAGCTACCGCGCCTCCGAGCACATCCGCACCGCGGAGACCTCCATCAAGAAGGCGCTCGAGCTCTCCAAGAGCTGCGCGCCCCAGAAGGTCCTCGTCAAGGAGAGGCCGGACACCCGTCCGCCCACCCAGGACGGCGGCCAGCAGCAGGTGGAGATCACTCCCACCAAGCCGCCCCCGCAGCAGGTGGTGGTGCAGATCGAGGAGAAGGACTCCGACGGCGACGGCATCCCCGACAAGGATGACCCCTGCCCGGACCGCGCCGAGGATCGCGACGGCTTCGAGGACCAGGACGGCTGCCCCGAGCCCGACAACGACAAGGACGGGGTGCTCGACGGCAACGACAAGTGCCCGCTCACCCCCGGTCCGCTCTCCAACCAGGGCTGCCCCGAGGAGGCCCCGCGCGACAGCGACGGCGACAGCATCCCCGACAACCTGGACAAGTGCCGCGACCAGCCCGAGGACAAGGACGGCTTCGAGGACTCGGACGGCTGCCCGGACCCGGACAATGATCAGGACGGGCTCGTGGACACCGCGGACAAGTGCCCCGACGCCGCCGGCCCCATCCAGAACGTCGGCTGCCCGCGCACCGACAAGGACGGGGACAACATCGAGGACTCGGTGGACAAGTGCCCCGCCGAGCCCGAGGACAAGGACGGCTTCCAGGACGAGGACGGCTGCCCGGACCTCGACAACGACACCGACGGCATCCCGGACACGATGGATCGCTGCCCGCTGAAGGCCGGCCCGCTGGAGAACGGCGGCTGCCCGGACGATGACAAGGACGGCGACGGCGTGGTGGACCGGCAGGACGTGTGCCCGGATCAGCCCGGCCCCAAGGAGATGCGCGGCTGCCCGGATCCGGACAAGGACAACGACGGGCTGCCGGACCGGCTCGACCTGTGCCCGGACCAGGCGGGTCCCAAGGACACGCGCGGCTGCCCGGACAAGGATTCGGATGGCGATGGGCTCGTGGACCGGCAGGACGTGTGCCCCGAGCAGGCCGGCCCCAAGGAGATGCGCGGCTGCCCGGATCCGGACAAGGACAACGACGGGATTCCCGACCGCGTGGACGTGTGCCCCGACGAGCCCGGCGTGAAGGACGAGCGCGGGTGCGCCAAGAAGTACAAGATGGTCGTCGTCAAGAAGGACAAGATCGAGATCAAGAAGCAGATCAAGTTCGCGTCCGGCTCGGCGAAGATCATCGGCAAGGAGAGCTTCGCCATCCTCGCCGACGTGGCGCAGGTGCTGCGCGACATGCCGATCATCAAGAGGATCCGCATCGAGGGCCACACGGACTCGCTGGGCAAGGATCTGGCGAACCTGAAGCTGTCGCAGGCGCGCGCGGACTCGGTGATGGCGCAGCTGCTCAAGCTCGGCATCGACCCGGGCCGCATGGAGGCGGTGGGCTTCGGTGAGGAGAAGCCCATCGACAACAACGCGACGGCGAAGGGCCGCGCGAACAACCGCCGCACCGAGTTCAACATCGTCGACCAGTAGTCCCCTCCCCCACCGGGAGGGTCAGGAGAGGGTGCCGCGCGCCACCGTGCCGCGAGCACCCTCTGCCTTTTTGGGGAGCACGGACATGGAGATTTCCTACGAGCTCACGCGGGACGACGTCCGCGAGGTCCAGACGCAGCTGCTCGCGGTGCGCCAGCAGGAGGCGCGCAAGAGCCCGCGCCAGTTCGCGCTCCTCGGGCTCGCCGTGGGCCTCGTGTGCTGGCCGGTGTGGGACCTCGCGGCGCGGAACAGGCCGCTGCTCGCGGAGACCGCGCCGAGGCTCGGGGTGTACCTGGGCGTGCTCGGGGTCGCCCTGCTCACCGCCTGGCTCGTGCGCTCACGCACCCCGATGGTGCGCTCCCCCTGGCTGGACGCCTTCCTGATTCGGAGGATGACCTGGCAGGCCCTGCGGAAGACGATGCTCGGACCCCTCACCCTCTCCATCGGTGAGCAGGGGCTCGTCCGGAGGAACACCCGGGACGAGTTCAAGGCGGCCTGGAGCGAGGTGCGGGACATCCTCCGCTCGCCCCGGGTGCTCATCGTCCGGCTGAAGGATCCACGGCGCGTCTTCGTGGTGCCCACGCGGGCCTTCCCCGACGCACCGGGCGCGGCCGCCGTCGTCGAACGCCTGGAGGCCCTCGCGGGACACAAGAGCGTGGACGTGGGCTCCGCACCGGAGGCCCCCGCCCGGCCCTGGAGGGTGCGTGCGCGGCTGCCGCTGCTGCTCGGCCTGCTGGGGCTCTCGGTGATGCTGCTCATCGTGGAGCGCGGACCGGTCTGGTACTACGACCCACGCCCCGCCAACCCGCCCGGCGGCGTCATCGTCTACAGCACCGACTGGTGCCCGGTGTGCGAGCGCCTCCGGCTGTGCCTCCAGCGCCACCGCGTCCCCTTCGAGGAGCGCGACATCGAGAAATCCACTCGCGCGCAGGCCGAGTGGTCGGCACTGGATGGCACCGCGATCCCGGTGACGGTCGTCGGGCAACACGTGGCCTACGGGCTGCGGCGGGAGCAGCTCGAGGGCGCGCTCGCCGAGGCCGGCTACCGCGTCGATTGCTGGAGCGAGGAGTCCTCGGACGAGCAGTCCGAGCCCTGAAGTCCGGGCCTCAAGGTGCCTTGTCGCTCGCGGTCGCGGGAGTCGCGGGCGGCTTCGACGCGGGTGACAGCTTCCACAGCACCCGCTCCACGTGCTGCGAGTAGGCGGGATGTACCTTCCCGGCCTTGACCCCTCGCTGGAGCGCACGCTGGTAGCAGGCGAGGGACTCGTCCAGTTGGCCCGCGGCCTCCAGCGCCTCGCCCAGGCTGTCGTGGACGTTGGCCGAGTCGCCGTACAGCTCGACGTTGCGCCGGAAGACGGAGATGGCGGCCTCGGCCTTGCCGCTCGCCAACAGCTGGTACCCCAGGGTGTTGACCGTGTCCTCGGAGGGCCGGACCTCGTAGCCGAGCCGCTTGGACAGCCGCGCGTAGTTGGCTTCCAGCCGCGCCAGGTCGCCCGAGCGCAACAGCGCCTCGGTCACCCGCATGTCGGCGAAGGCGGCCTCGAGGCCATCGTAGAGCGAGCGGTGGGGCGTGCTGCCGTGATGGTCGTTCTCGAGGAAGGAGTAGCGCCACGCCAGCCGCTCCGGATGGGTCTGCTCGAGCGTCCGCGCGAGCTGCTGGATGGGGTTGAGCATGCCGTCCCCCTCGTTGCCCATGCTCATGTAGAGGAAGCGCTCCTGCGCGGGCAGGCGCTCGAGGGACTTCACCGCGCCCCGGACGAGCTCGCCCTCGTTCCACCACAGGCTCGGGCTGATGGCGATGTACGCGTTGAAGCTCTCCGGGCGGTTCATCAAGGCGTGCAGCGCGAAGAGCCCGCCGAACGAGTGGCCCACGAGGACGCGGTAGGGCCGCGTGCGGTAGCGGGCCTCGATGTACGGGGCGAGCTCCTCCTCCAGGAAGCGCAGGAAACGGTCCGCGCCGCCCGCGGTGGGGAACGACTGCGCGATGCTCCGCCCGGAGGTGTCCCCGGGCACGGGGAAGTTGCCGTGCGCCGGCGGGGTGAGGTCCCTCGTGCGCACCGTGTTCGCCACGCCCACCACGATCATCGGGGGAATGTGCTGGTTGCCGGCGAGGAACTGCACGACGCCGGTGGCGTGGTGGAAGTGCGCGTCACCGTCCAGGAGGTAGAGGACGGGGTAGCGCTCCGAGGAGCTCTCGTACCCCGGCGGCAGGTAGACGAGCACGCCGCGCTGCTCGTCGAGGAGGGCGGAGTGCAGCGAGTGCTTCGTCCCGAGCTGGATGGGCACTCCGTCTCCCGGAGGGACCGCGGCCACGCGAGAAGGCCCGGACACGCAAGCGGAGAGCAGGAGTGCGGCACCCATCCACGGGAGAAATCGGCGCATGGGCGCATCCTACCCGCTCAGGCCCAGAGCTCGCGCGCGAGCGTGTCCACCAGGGACGCGGCGACCTCCGGCGAGGGCATGCCGGCCTCCGTGACGAGCGAGTCCTCCAGCGGTGCGGCCACCTCCTCGCGCAGCGTCGCCACGGCCTCACGCTGGGCCTCGCGCAGGGCCTCGCGCTCGTTGGCGGGGAGCTGCTCCCGAGCCCAGCGGTCGATGGCCCAGGACAGCTCGGCGTGCCGGGTCTCGTCCTCGGCGATGCGGGCCATGACGCCGCGCACCTCCGTGTCGCGCGCGTGCAGCGCCTGGTGGTGCGCCACCAGCGCCCCGAACGTCTCGCGCACGCAGCCCTCCACCGCGTTGTCCAGGGCCACCGCGAAGAGGGAGCGCGGGGGCAGTGCCTCCACCTCGGGCCGCTGGGGCGTCGCGCCGAAGCGGCGGGCGAGCCGCGCGCTGACCTCCGTGTGCAGCACCTCGTCCATGGCGCTCCTCAGCGCCGCGTCCCGCAGGGCCACGTCCGCACCGAGCAGCTCGAGCTCCTCGCGCAGCCGCAGGAAGGCATTGATGGAGGCCGCCTCCAGGTGCGCGGCCGACGCGAAGTGCCGTCCCAGTGCGTCCGCGCAGGCGACGCCCTCCGCGGTGCGCAACCCCGCGGGCCTCCGGCCGATGGCGCAGCCCGGCGAGCCCCGCTCGATGACGTCACTCCGCGTCTCCTTCACCTCGCCCGAGGCGGACACCTCCAGGACGTAGCGCGTCACCGCCGTGTTGGCCCCGCAGGCGAAGCCCTTGGTTGCGATGACGTTGAAGCCTCCGTCGACGTTCGTCCGCACCGCGCCACGGTCCAGCTCGGTGCAGCTCAGGTTGTAGCCCTGCGCGAAGGCGAGCAGCGCGGCCTCCTGGGGCGTGTCGATGGTGCCCAGGAAGCTCTTGAAGGCCTCCAGTGTCGTGAGGGCCGCCACCTCGTCGCCCCGCGTCGTCGCGAGGTAGTACGCGACGCAGACATCCACGCAGGTGGAGGCGAAGCCACTCTGGGAGGTGAGGCCGCGCAGGGCCGACTCGCACGCCGCGGTGTCCGAGGCCGTTGCGCAGGCCGTGCCCGCGGAAGACACCACCGCCCCCTCCGCCATGCCTCCGCCCCCGTACGTGGTGATGCGCCGCAGTTGCACGAAGTCCGGCGGCACCGCGGGAGACAGCTCGCGCACCGTGAGGTTGCTGTTCTCGCAGACGGGAGCGGAGTAGCCCGTCAGGTCCACGTTGCCACAGCCGGCGAGCACCAGGGGAGAAGCGAGCGAGGCGCGCAGGGCGCGGGTGAAGAGTTGGCGCAGCAGGGGCGAGTCCATGGATGGCTCCGGTGGAATGAAGTGCGACAGCCAACAGCAACGCGGATGCCATGGCCTCCACGGCACGGTCTCCAGAGTGAAGGGCGTCGGCGGCTCACGCCCGGAGCGCCCTGCCGGGCTCAGAAACCTGAGGACCCGTTGGCCCCGAGCACCTCTGGCGAACCGCCGCTGCACAGCGCGCAGCGCACTGCACACACTCCGAGCGTGGAGTCCCCTCTGTACGGGGTGTGGCCCTCGGGTTGCAGAGAAGCGGACATCATGACGCTCTCCCCCCACCTCACCCGGATGTCCCTGCTGCTCTCCCTCCTGCTGCTCGCGCCCCGCGTGGGCTTCGCCCAGGAGCAGACCTCCCAGCCTCCCTCGGAGGCTCCCACCGCGCAGGAGGACGCTCCCAAGGCGCAGCGGGATGCACCCACCGCGATGCAGCCGGAACGCACCGCCGACGCCCCGCCGCCGGGCTCCGGCGCGCACCCGAGCATGCGGCTGACGCCCACTGCCGAGACCGACCGCCCCTCCCAGTCCCTCCGCGTCCTGGCGGAGGTAGGCGCCAGCCTGCTGACCGGGATCGGAGGAGGCTTCCTGGGCTACATGTCCACATGGGCGGTGTTCTCGACCGGCATCAGCAACGCCCCCTTCTACGCGCTTGCCGCCCCCACCCTCGTGGGCATTGGCCTGGGGCTCTCGCTGGGGACCTACTGGGGCGGACAGGTCGCGGGAGGCGATGCGAGTTTTGGTGGCACGGTCCTGGGAGCGCTCGTGGGAGGCACGGCGGCCCTGCTCATCGGTGCCATCCCCGATGGCAGCCCCCTCATCGGCGTGCTGCTCGCGCCGCCCTTCATGCTGCTCGGCTCCATCATCGGCTACGAGAACACCGAGCACGGAGGAATCCCGCTCAAGCGCGTCCAGCCGATGCTGAGCGTCTCGCCTCGCGGGGCGATGATGGGCCTGGCCGGCGCCTTCTGAGCGCTCCGGCCGTCAGCCGTCCTTGAGCAGCTCGTGGAGGACCTCGGTGGCGTAGGAGCCCTTGGGCAGCTCGAAGGTGAGCACCAGGTCCTCCCCCTCCACCTCCAGCGCCGGGTTGCCGAGCCGCACCCGGTAGGGCCTGCGCCCGCCCTGCGTCTCGTCACCGCCGCGCTTGAAGTCGTCCAGCGTCACGCCCTCGTCGGCGAGCAGCTTCGCCTCGGCCTCGGCGACGGCGTGGGTGGCGGCGGTCATCTTCGGCCCGAAGAGGGGCCCGGCGGGGCTCACCTCGAAGGAGGCCACGCGGGGCCCGTCCACCTCGGGGGCCTCGCAGACGAAGAGCCCGCCCGAGTCCTCGCGGCGCAGCACATCCCCCAACAGGGCCGTGTCGAAGGTGCCCGCGCGCAGCCGCTCCACGAGGGCGCGGTTGAAGAGCCGGGACTGGAAGGCGGAGAGGTACAGCTTGCGCTGGAACTTGTCGGGGCGGCGCGGCAGCCGCTGGCCGAGCACCAACAGGCGGCCGAAGTCCGCGTTGTCGCCCTCGCGCCCGAAGCGCTGGTCGCCGAAGTAGTTGGGCACGCCGCGAGCCCCCAGCCGGGTGAAGCTCTCGCGCGCGGCGCCCACGTCCTTCACGCCCCGGAGGCGCAGCCGGAAGCGGTTCCCCTTGAGGTGCCCGGTGCGCAGCTTGTTGCCATGGCGCCGCGTCCACAGCACGCGCACGCCCTCCAGGGCGAAGTCCGCCACGCGCGGCTCGGCCTTCGCGGGCACGGAGAGCAGCTGCCGGGTGATGGCCTGCCGGTCCTTCATGCCCGCCACGCCGATGTCGCCCTCGTCCACGCCGAGCGCGCCGGCCAGGGCCTTCACCAGCTCGCGGGTGTCCCGGCCGCGCTTCTCCACCCAGAGGTAGAGGTGCTCGCCCTCGCCCGAGGGCTCGTAGGCGGGGAGCTCCTCCACCTCGAAGTCCTCGGGGACGAGCTTGAAGGCGCCGCCGCAGCCTGGCACGTCCTCGGTCAGCCGGGGCCGCTCCGCGCTCATGTCAGGAGCCCCCGAGCGAGGCGAGCATGTCCTTCACGCGCCGGGCGAGATCCTCGTCCGCGCGCGACTCGAGCAGCTCTCCCGCCTGGAAGAGGAGGAAGAACATCACGTCGCTGAGCGCCTGGCGGAAGGAGGACAGTGGCTCCACGCCCAGGGAGCCCCGGTACTGCTCGTAGGCCTCCACCAGCCTCGCGTCCGACAGGCTCCCGTCCTGCGCGAAGGCCAGCCCCGCCAGCACGGGCGAGGAGGACAGCGCCTGTCCCGACAGCGCCGCGTTGGCCGAGGCGATGAACTCGCGCGCCAGGCCCTGCTTGGACACCTCGGTGGCGATCTCCCGGAAGATGCGGTTGAAGACGCGCACCACCTCGCGCACGTCACTCACCGGGGCCTGCTGCGCGGGCTGGGTGATGGCGCGCAGGCCCGACTGCGAGTGCCTCACCGAGGCCATGCCGGTGGAGGACGGGCGCACCACGGGGATGCCCATGAACATCTTCGGGCGCACCGCGGGGATGCCGGAGAGCGACTGCGCCGAGCCGCCCATGGGCTTGTCCGACAGCTGCACGAAGCCGCCCTCGAGCAGGCCGTAGACGACCTTGGTGACGTCGAACTCGGACAGCCGCGAGGCCTGTCCCAGGTCCAGCACCGTGCGGCGGCCATCCACCAGGGCCAGCACCTTGTCCTCGTCCGCCTCCAGCTTGGCGTTGGACATGCCCTTGCGCAGCACGAAGAGGCGGCTGTGGGGGATGCGTTTGCGGAAGTGCGCCAGCTCGTCGATCTTCCGGATGCTGTCCATGAGGAGGCTCTGGGTGGACAGCTGGATGTTGTGGCCGAGCTTGTCCTCCACCGGTTGGTCCACGAGGAAGAAGCTGCCCTCGCGGCACAGGACGATGGCGTGGAAGATCTCGCTCACCTGGTGGGTGACGCACTTGAACAAGTCATGCGCCTGGAGCAGGCCCCGCTCCACCAGGGTGCGGCCAATCTTGGAGGGCGGCTGCTCGCGCAGCACGGCCTCGAGCTGGGGGCGCTCGAGGTAGCCCAGCCGGACGAGCACCTCGCCGAGCCGGTCCGCGGCCACGTCGGACGTGGCCCCGCGCACCTCGCCCTCGCGCAGGATGACGGAGCGCTCGCCGCCGGGGGCCTGCACGCGCACGACGCCGCTCCAGCGGGCCTGGCTGAGGAAGGCGATGAGGTCGGAGAGCGGGAAGCCGGCCGCGTCGCCGGAGAGCACCACGCGCGGGGTGGGCAGCGAGCCGCCCTCGGCGGGGGAGCGGGAGAAGACGAGCAGGTCCGGCGAGGTGGGCTGCAGGACGTACGAGCCCGTGCGGCCCGCCAGCGCGGGTGCCTGCTGCTGGGAAGCGCCCGCCCGTTCATCGGGAACGAGCTGGGTGCCGTCGATGCGGAAGCGCTGGCTCATGACACCCGTCTAGTCGGCGGCCCAGGCGTTGTGGTTCGCCTGCCACTCGGTTTCGTCTTCCAGCGTGTGGGTGAGCACGCCCTCGTTGAGGCCCAGCTCGGTGACGAAGAGGCGGCCGTTGAAGAAGAGGCTGGGCGTGCCGTGGATGTTGGCCGCGTTGCCCATGGCCTTGTACTTCTCCAGCTCCTGGGCGTAGGTGCCGGCCTGGAGCGCCTTCTGCAGGTCCGCGCCCTTGAGGCCGAGCTTGTTGGCCAGGGCCACGATGTTGGCGGTGGACAGGCTCTGGGCGTTCTCGAAGAGGGCGTCGTGCATCTCCCAGTACTTGCCCTGGTCGCGCGCCCACATGGCCGCCTGGCCGGCGGGGAGGGCGTTGGGGTGCATGGGCAGCGGGAAGGGCACGGCGCAGAAGCGCACCTTGCTGGGGTTCTTCTTGGCGAAGCCCTCCACCACCGGGCGGAACTTGCCGCAGTAGGGGCACTCGAAGTCGAAGAACTCCACCATCGTCACGGGCGCCTTGGGGTCGCCCATGCACATGCGCGGATCCACCTGGAGCGTCTGCCGGGGGGCGCGGAAGGAGGAGTAGTACTCGGAGAGGGCGACGATGATGTCCGAGGCGGCCACGCCCTCGGCGGCCCTCTGGGCGGCGAGCCGGGCCATGCGCTTGCCGTGCTGGCACGTGGTGTGGCCCTTGAGGCACTGGCCCAGGGTGTGGGGGCAGCCGCAGTAGCAGAACTCATCCGTCAGCACGCTGGACAGCTCGCGCTGGGCGGCGGGCGGCAGGGCGGAGAAGTCCATGCCGGGGATGCCGGAGAGCACCGAGCCCCCGGAGGACGGCGCGGCGGCCGGGGGCGGCGTGGCCGGAGCGGGGGCGGCGGGCCGGGGCGCGGCGGGCTTGGGAGGCTCGGCCGCCTCGGAGTTCTTGGAGCAGGCGGAGGCCGTCAGCGCGAGGGTGAGCGCCAGGAGGACACGGTTGCGGCGGTCGGGGAGCACGGCGCCGGTCTTAGCCATGCGCGCGGGGCTTGTAAAGCAACCCCGGCTCTGCGAGGGAGGGACCCCGTCTATGCCCAGAATCCTCCTGCTGCACACCGGCGGCACGCTGGGGATGGCCGGGGGCCGGCCGTCCGCGCTGCGCCCCGCGGCCTTCTTCAAGACGCTCAAGGCCCGCTGCCCCGAGCTCTTCCAGGTCGCCGACATCGAATTGGAGCTCTTCTCCAACCTGGACAGCTCGGAGATGCAACCCGAGCTGTGGAGCCGCCTGGCCGAGCACCTCTACCGCCGGTTGCCGGACTTCGACGGCGCGGTGGTGACGCACGGCACGGACACGCTCGCCCACACGGCCAGTGCCCTCTCCTTCATGCTGCCCGGGCTGCCCAAGCCGGTGGTGATGACGGGCTCGCAACGGCCCCTGGGTGAAATCCGCTCGGACGCGCGGCTCAACCTCATCGACGCGGTGCTCTCCGCCCTCCAGGGCCCGCCCGAGGTGAGCATCTGCTTCGACTCCCACCTCTACCGCGGCAACCGCACCCGGAAGGTGAAGGTGTCCGAGTACGACGCCTTCGAGAGCCCCAACTTCCCCCTGCTGGGCATCCTCGGGGTGGACGCCACCTTCGCCCCGGGCCTGCGCCAGAAGGGCCCCTTGCGCCTGCGCGAGAAGCTGGAGAGCCGCGTCTTCCTCCTCAAGGTGTTCCCCGGGCTGGACCCGGCCCTGCCCCTGGCCCTGCTGCCCCATGTGCGCGGCCTGGTGGTGGAGGCCTACGGCGCGGGCAACTACCCCGTGGACGACAAGCTGGGCCGCTCCCTGCTGCCGCTCTTCCGCGAGGCGCGCCAGCGCGACGTGCCGGTGGTGGTGGTGAGCCAGGCCTACCGCAACGGGGTGGACCTCACGCTCTACGAGTCCGGGGCGGCGGCCCTCAAGGAGGGCGCCCTGAGCGGCGGCGACATGACGCCCTCGGCGGCGCTGGTGAAGCTGATGCAGGGGCTCGCCTACCACCGCGACAGGGAGACACTGGCCCGCTTCATCGAAACGCCAATTGTCGGGGAGATGACCGAGCGAGCGCCCGCTGTGCGGGAAGCACCGGCCAAAAAGTCGAGGCGCGCGCGTTAAGAGAGACCATCCCAGGGGGTCCGGCCCGTGGCCTGCTTGCTGGCACCAATCATCGACCCATAAGATGGGGGGCACGATGTCCGACGAGAAGACCGCCGTCCATTCGATTTCGGACCTGCTGGGGACCGCCGCGCCCCAGCAGAGCGCGTATCTCATCGTCATCAGCGCGAAGTCCGCCTCCGGCATCGGCCGGATGTTCAAGCTGGACCGCTCCGAGACGGTGCTCGGCCGCAGCGTCGAGGCGCAGTTCCAGGTCGAGGACGATGGGATTTCTCGCAAGCACGCCAAGGTGGTGTCGCTCGGGGATGGCCGCTTCCAGCTGGTGGACCTGGGCAGCACCAACGGCACGTTCCTCAACGGCCTGAAGGTGAGCGCCGCGCCGCTGTACGACGGCGACAAGATTCAGATCGGCTCCAACACGGTGCTGAAGTTCTCCATCCAGGATCAGCTGGAGGAGGCCTACCAGCGCAGCATCTACGAGTCGGCCACGCGCGACGGCCTGACGCGGCTGTACAACAAGAAGTACTTCATGGAGACGCTGCGCAAGGAGTTCGCGTACTGCGTGCGCCACCGGGAGCCCCTGGCCCTGGTGATGTTCGACGTGGATTACTTCAAGAAGATCAACGACGTGTACGGGCACCCGGCGGGCGACTACGTGCTCACGCGCATTGCCCAGCGGGTGAGCGACACCATCCGCACCGAGGACCTCTTCGCGCGCTACGGAGGCGAGGAGTTCGCCCTCATGCTGCGCGAGTCCACCGAGGAGCAGGCCCTCTCGTGCGCCGAGCGCTGCCGCGCGGCGGTGGACCGCACGGACTTCATCTTCAGCGGCACGCCCATCAAGGTGACCATCAGCCTGGGCGTGGCCACGCTGCACGACTCGGACTACACGCAGGCCGAGGAGCTCATCTCCGCGTCGGACAAGTACCTGTACCGGGCCAAGCGCGCGGGCCGCAACCGCGTGGACGGCAAGGCCTTCAGCGGTCCGTGAGCGGCGCGCGCCCTCCCCTCACGGAGGCCGGAAGCCGAGCCGCTCCAAACCCCGCCGCGCCACGTGCTGGACGTGGGAGTCCGAGTCGTCCGCCAGGGCCTGGCTGAGCGCGGAGGCCGCGAAGGGGCCGCCCAACGAGCCCAGCGCCTCCGCCGCGGCCACCCGCACCGAGGCCACCCCATCCGCCTGGAGCAGCTGGGCGAGGGGCTTCACGTCCTGGGCGCGGCCGAGCCGCTCCAGCGCGCGCACGGCGGCCTCGCGCACCTCGGGGGACGGGGACTCGAGCAGGGCCACCGCTGTTTCTCCCTGATTCATCTGGCGCTGCTGGCCCACCACGCCGAGCGCCGCGGCCACCACCTCCGGCGCGGAGTCCCCGAGCGCGGCGGCGACGGCGGCATCTCCCTCGGCGGAGCGCGGCATGGCGAGCGCCCGCACCGCACCGGCCCGCACCGGCGCCTGCGCGTCCTTCAACAGGGGGGACAGCACCTGGAAGCGGCGCCGGCCACCGCCCTCGCACCCGGCGAGCCACCCCACCGCCTCGCCTCGAGCGTCCGCGGGAAGCCCGGCATCGCGCGCCACCTCCAGCAGGAAGGGCTCACAGGCCTTGTCGGTGGCCGCCACCTCCAACCACACGCGCCGGGTGTCCGGTGTAGCCCCGTCCGCGCGAAGACGGCGGCCCGCGGCCTCCATCAGCGGCAGGCCCTCGGCCTCGGCGAGCCCCCGGGCCGCCAACCGGCGCACCAGCACCTCCGAGTCCCCCAGGGCGCGCTCCAGCTCGCGCTGCGCCAGCGGCCCGTAGCGCCGCAGCGACTGCACGGTGGCACGCCGCTGCGCGGAGTCCACGGAGGCGAGCCCCTTCTGCAGCTTCTCCAAATCCCGCGAGTAGACGGCGAAGAGGCGGTTGATGAGGGCCTGATCCGGTGGCGTGGCCTCCTGCACCAGCATGCGGCCCGCCGAGGTGCCCTGCTTGTCGGCCACCTGGAGGAGCGCGGAGGCGGCGGCCTCGTCCCCGGACTCGGGGCGCTGGGCCATGGCCTCCAGCAGCACCCGGGCCGGTGGCCTGCCCAGGAAGGTGGCGAGGTGGAGGAGCGCCTCGCCCCGGAGGGAGGGCTCCTCGGAGTACACCTCCACCTCCAGCGCCTCCCGGAGGGCCTCCCGGCGGGCCCAGATCCGGGCGGTGGCCGGGCCCCCCTTCGCCCCCGCGTCCTTCAGGAAGGAGACGGGGGAGCGTCCCGCGTCGGCGGCGGCCCGCACGGCGGTGAGACAGGCGAGCACCTCGTCCTTGGCCGGGGCCTCGGCCACCCAGTCGGCCAGCATCCGGGGCTCGAGGAGTCCCCTCACCTGGGCCTCGGCCCGCAGGGCGCCCCAGCGCACCCGCCAGTCCAGGTCCGTCATCGCCGAGCGCAGCGCCGTCCGGGCGGGGAGGCCGGGCTTGCCCCGTCCCAGCTCCAGCACCCAGGCATCGGTGCGGCCGGTGGTGACGCACAGCTGGCACACCCGGGTGCGGAGGGCCAGCTCCTGCACATGCCGCTGGCAGGCGGTCCAGCAACCCAGGGTTCCCTGGCCGTTGTGCTGGCCGGCCGACAACACGAGGACGAGGAAGAGGGCGGGGCTCACGGTGGGTCTACTTTAGCCTACGCACCTGATCCTTTTCTGCGGGCGTCCTTGCGTTTTCACGCCCGCTGCGTCATATCGGCGCCCCTTACATTTCTAGCGCATACGGAAGGAGGTGACACATGCCCGGCATTCGAGTGAAGGACGGCGAGTCCATCGAGAGCGCCCTCAAGCGCTTCAAGAAGGCTACCGAGAAGGCAGGAATCCTCTCCGAGATCCGCAAGCGTGAGCACTACGAGAAGCCTTCCGTGAAGCGGAAGAAGAAGGCTCTCGCGGCCAAGAAGCGCGCGGTGAAGAAGGCGCGCAAGACGTACTAGCCGCCCCGTCGGGAGCTGGGGTCGCGTCAGTCCCGTGCCCTGGCTCCCGTCCGTGTAGCACCCTTCCCACACATTTCCTGGAGCCCTGCCATGGCCACCGTCAGAGAGCGCATCGACGCCGACCTCAAGGACGCGATGCGGTCCAAGAACGAGCTGAACCTCAGCGTCCTGCGGATGCTCAAGAGCGCCATCAAGTACAAGGAAGTGGAGCCCGGCGCCACCGGCCCTCTGGATGAGGCCAGCATCCTCCAGGTCATCGGCACCCTCATCAAGCAGCGCCGCGACTCGGTCGAGCAGTACAAGACCGGCGGCCGCCCCGAGCTGGCCGAGAAGGAAGAGGCGGAGATCTCCGTCCTCCAGAACTACCTGCCCAAGCAGCTGACCCCGGACGAGCTGCGCGCCGAGGTCCAGGCCGCCATCACCCAGGCGGGCGCCAAGAGCGCCAAGGACATGGGTGCGGTGATGAAGCTCGTCAGCCCCAAGCTGCAGGGCCGCGCCGAGGGCCGCGCCATCTCCGAGGAAGTGAAGAACCAGCTGTCCAAGCTGTAGCGCTTTCCCAGGACCCAGGCCTTGAACAGCGCCGGGCGGGCTCGTCTTCGAGAACTTGCCCGGCTGCTGATCGGCCATTAAGGGTAGTCCGGTCGTCTTCCCACCCGTCTTCCGGGCGGCTCGCGACGCACCGAAATGCCCTTCCTGATCCCCAACTCCCCCCGTCGCAGGACCTACACCTCGCATGTCAGGAGCGTGGTCCATACTCGTCCGCACGGGTCGGTGCGCGGACCATGGCGGTCCGGTGACGCCAGGCACAGGGGGTGGCGCTCGTGATCCCCGAGCACAAAATCCAGGAGGTCCTCGAGCGGGTGGACCTGGTGGGGCTCGTCTCGCGCTACGTGGAGCTCAAGAAGGCCGGCCGCGAGTTCAAGGGCCGTTGCCCCTTCCACCAGGAGAAGACGCCCTCCTTCTACGTCGTCCCCGAAAAGCACTTCTATTTCTGCCACGGGTGCCGGGCCAGCGGTGACGCGGTGTCCTTCGTCCAGCGCTACCTGGGGAAGACCTTCATCGACGCGGTGCGCGACCTGGCCCGCGAGGTGGGGGTGGACCTGGAGGCGGCCCAGGACCCCGGCGCCCGCGAGCGCCAGCAGCTCAAGGAAGTCACCGATCAGGCCGCCGAGCACTTCCGCGCCCTGCTGTGGGAGGAGGAGGGGCGCCGCGCCCGTGCCTACCTCGCCAGCCGTGGCATCTCCGACGAAACGGCCCGGGCCTTCGGGCTGGGGTGGGCCCCGGCCGCGTGGACCTCGCTGGCGGACCGGCTCACCAAGGTGGGGATGATGGAGTGGGGCCTCAACGCGGGCCTCGTCTCCAAGCGCCAGAAGGGCGAGGGCTACTTCGACTTCTTCCGCAGCCGCCTCATCATCCCCATCCGCGCCCCCGAGGGCCGCCCCATCGCCTTCGGCGGCCGTCTGGTGGACGCCGAGGACGGCCCCAAGTACCTCAACTCGCGCGAGTCCCGGCTCTACAACAAGAGCGAGACGCTCTTCGGCATGGACCAGGCGCGCGATGAGATCCGCCGCCGCAAGGCCGCCGTCCTCGTGGAGGGCTACTTCGACTGCATCGCCCTGCACCAGGAGGGGGTGAAGCACACGGTGGCGCTGTGCTCCACCGCCCTCACCCCGGGGCACCTCAAGGTGCTCGGCCGCGCCGAGGCCCGGGAGCTCTTCCTCCTGCTGGACGGTGACCAGGCGGGCCTCAACGCCGTGGAGCGCCTGGCCGGCCCCCTGCTCGCCGCTGGAGCGGCCGCCAAGGTGGCCCTGCTGCCCCAGGGCGACGACCCGGACACCTTCATCCGCCGCGAGGGCTCCGCGGGCCTGGAGCGGCTGCTCACCGAGGCCCGTCCCCTCACCAATCACGTCTTCCTCACCCTCCTGCCCCAGGGCAGGGACGCCAGCTTCGAGGAGAAGATGGCCGCGCTGGAGCGGCTCAAGCCCGTGTCGGCGCAGCTGCCGGTGGGGCTGGTGCGCTCGGCCTTCTTCTCCGCGCTCAGCGCCTGGTGCGGCCTGCCCGCGGCCGAATTGGAGGCCTCGCTGCGCAGCAAGGCGCCCCCGCCGGTCAATCCCGTGCCCAAGCCGGGACAGCAGGGCCGTCCCGGTCAGCCGCCTGCCCGGGGAGTGGCCGCCCAGGGGGGCCCCGCGCCCCGTCCGGCCCCGGTGAAGCCCCCGGACGCCCTGGAAACCCTCTACGTGGCCGCCGTGCTCAGAGAGCCCCGGCTCCTGGTGCGCGACACCTTCCGCGTCTGCGACGAGCTGGCCCACCCCGGCCTGCGCCTGGTGCTCGCCCACGCCACCTCGGGCCATGGCGCCGAGGACGCCCTCTTCGAGGCCCACGACACCGTGAAACGCGCCGTCGAGGCCGCCTCCCGCCAGCTCGCCGAGCAGCAGGGCTCCGCCCTCGAGCACTACTTCCTCCAGGTGTGCCGCGCCATCGTGCTGCGCCGCATCAATCAGCAGCTGGACTACATCAAGCGCACCACCAGCCAGACCGCCGGCGCCCACGACCTGTCCGACGACACCCGGCGCCTGCTTGCTCAGCGCATTGAACTGCTCGCCTTGAAGAAACGCGTGGAAGAGGAAATCCGCCCGCCTCCCCCGGGAACAAAGGCCCCCATGCAACCGGTTTGAGTTCGCGTTTGTAAGAATCCTTCACTTTGCGATAGATCGGCCGGCTCGCTCCAGGCCAAGCCCCTGTTTTCTTAAGGAGAAGTACCCGAATGCCGACGCAGAAGCCCTCCTCGAAGGTGGCCGTCAAGCCCAAGAAGAAGGTGGCCCCGGAGATCCGGAAGAAGAAGAAGTCCCCGGAGGAAGCCTCGGCCAAGGGTACCGAGGGCTCTGAGGCCAGCGCCTCCCCCGCGCAGAAGAAGGCGGACAAGGCCGCCGCCGCGGAGAAGACCGCCGCCGCGGAGAAGGCCACCGAGACGCTCAAGAAGCGCAAGGCCGTCACCCAGGTGGATGAGGGCGACGTGGACCCCGAGGAGGCCGCCGAAGAGGCCGCCGCCGCCGTCGAGGTGGACCCCGACGCCGTCGAGGACGAGGTGGACGAGGAGCCCATCGCCGACCGCAAGGAGGTCAAGGATCTGCTGGCCGCCGGCCGCGAGAAGGGCTTCCTCACCTACGACGAGGTCAATGACGCCCTGCCCGCGGACATCGTGTCGTCGGATCAGATCGACGACGTGATGAGCATGTTCGGCGACAACGACATCGAGATCGTCGACGCCCAGAAGGCCGCCCAGAGCACCGAAATCAAGCCCACGGTCGCGGTGGAGGAAGAGCGCGCCGAGGCCGACGAGGAAGAGAAGGACGAGGACGACGAGCCGGGTGGCAAGTCCAACGACCCCGTCCGCCTCTACCTGCGCAAGATGGGCAGCGTGAGCCTCCTCACCCGCGAGGGCGAGGTGGAGATCGCCAAGCGCATTGAAGACGGCGAGAAGGAAGTGCTGCGCGCGCTGCTGTCCTGCCGCGTGGCCATGGTGGAGATCCTCGACATCGGCAACAGGCTCAAGACGGGCAAGCTGCGCGTGCGCGACGTCATCAAGGACGCGCCCGAGGAGGCCCAGGCCGAGGGCGAGGAGGCCGAGGTCGAGGTCGCCGAGGAGGGCGCCGAGGGCGAGTCCCAGCCGCAGCAGCTGGCCCAGAGCGAGCTCAACAAGATCGAGCAGATCAACAAGCAGATCGAGCGCATCCGCAAGTTCGCCAAGGACTGCGAGGCGCTGGACTCGGAGCTCTCCGGCAAGAAGAAGCTCACCGAGGTGAAGAAGAAGGAGCTCAAGCAGGAGCTGAAGGATCTCCGGACCAAGATGATGGAGGTCCTGGAGGAGATGCGGCTCAACAAGAAGCAGGTGGACCGCATCGTCCTGAACCTCAAGGGGCTCATCGAGCGCGTGGAGAAGGCGGAGGCGGAGCTGCGCGACCAGGAGCGCCGCTACGGCGTGCCCCTGGACACGCTGCGCGAGCTGCTGCGCGAGGCCAAGGAGGACCCCGAGGCCCTCAAGAAGGCCCAGCGCAAGCTCAACATCACCAGCGAGCAGCTGGACGCGCTGGAGCGCGACGTGCGCACGTCCACCCGCAACATCAAGCGCGTGGAGGAGGAGGCCAACCTCGAGGTGGAGGAGCTGCGCCGCAACTACGAGGCCATCCGCATGGGTGAGCGCCGCGCCGAGCGCGCCAAGACCGAGCTGGTCGAGGCCAACCTGCGCCTCGTGGTCTCCATCGCCAAGAAGTACACCAACCGCGGCCTGCAGTTCCTGGACCTCATCCAGGAGGGCAACATCGGCCTGATGAAGGCGGTGGACAAGTTCGAGTACAAGCGCGGCTACAAGTTCTCCACCTACGCCACGTGGTGGATCCGCCAGGCCATTACCCGCGCCATCGCGGAC
>NZ_JBJMQO010000140.1:0-28346 GCF_045802675.1 Archangium sp.
CACCAGCTCCTTCTCCCGCACGGCGTGCAGCGCCTTCTCGGCCCGTTGCGTGAGGTAGCCGGCCACGAGCGCCGCCAGCCAACCGATGACGACGTAGTAGGCGGCCCGCAGGAGCACCATCGGCGGCGAGTACATCAGCGGAACGGGCTCGGCCAGCCGGGGCCAGGCCAGCAGGAAGTAGAGCAGCACCGTCTGCGCGGCCACGAGGCCACCGGCGAAGAGGGCCAGGCTGCGCTTGCCCCTCAGCGCCGCGAACACGATGGCCGCGGTCCACAGCACGGCCATGGGGTTGCCCAGCGCCTGCTCGGGGGTCCCGAAGAGGGAGTCGCAGACGAAGAGGAACGCTCCGGTGGTGGTCTCCAGGCCGACGTTCACCCAGTAGATGGCGGGGTGGAACCAGCCTCGCCGCAGCCTCCGGGACAGCACCCCGTAGTAGACGGCGTAGAAGGCACACAGGCTCGCCACGGACAGGGCGCGAGGCCAGCCGATGAGGGGGGTCAACCCCAGCGTGGAGACGATGAAGAGGCTGGACACCCGGCTCATGAACCGGGCCACCGTGGCTTCGCGGGCAATGGCATCCGCCCGGAAGTGCTCGGCGAGCAATTTCTTGCCGAGCGGCGCCGCGCTACCTGTCGAGTCGGAGTGAGACATGGGGGGCCCCATTGTCTTGCAGCCGTGGCGGCAAGGCGAGTCCTGTCTCTCCGATTGTACGGGTTTTTCAGGGGACGGGTTCGGGCAGCGGCCTACGGCGCGCGGTGCGGCGTCTCCGGCGGGAACCCCTTACGCAACACCTGGGGCGACACCGTGCGGTAGATGTTGTCGTGACGCAGGTCCGGCCGGGGCTCGTACTGCCACTTCAGCCCGGCCGGTGCGCTCGTGCGCAGCACTTCCGCCAGGCGCTCGGCCGCGGAGGCGATCTCCTCTTCGTTGGCCGACGACAGGTACAGCGTGTTGCGCAGCCCGGGCCGGGCCTTCAGGCGCTCGCCGGCCTTGCGCACCAGCTCCCCGCCGTTCCACCACAGGCTCGGGCTCAACGCGATGGACGTGTCGAACAGCTTCGGCTCCAGGAAGAACGTCTCGACGATGAACAGGCCGGCGAGCGACTCGCCGATGATGGCCGTCTCCTTCGTCACGCGATACTGGCGGCGCACCCGTGGCATCAGCTCCTCCCGGAGGAAGTCGCGGAACGCCGCCGAGCCCCCCACGCGCGGGGCCACCTTGCGGTCCTCGGCCACCTCGGTGGGGCCCGTCAGGTCGCGCCGCCGCTCGGTGTTCTCGATGCCGACCACGATCAGCGGTCGCAGCTCGCCGGCGCGGATCGCCGTGTCCACGGTGGTGGTGATGTGCGGGAAGTCCTCCTGCTCGCCGCCATCGGGCATGTACAGCACCGGGTAGCGCGTGCCTCCCGCCGCGTCGTAGCCCGGGGGCGTGTAGACGTTGATGCGCCGGGTCTCCTTCAGCTTCGCGGACTCGAGGGTGAAGGACTGGTGCGGCGGCATCGGCTCGGCGGCCACGGCTCGGTCCGCCGGGCCCACCGCGAGCGCGATGCCCAGGAACAACCAGGCCCACTTCATCGATTGGCGCATTCCGTTCCTCTCCCTGGCGCGTTTCCGCGCGGATTCGAGCCCTCGTTACAACCGGACGAGCTGGGCTCCGTCATGCACGTTGGCGCCCACCGCGGCGATCAGTACCAGATCTCCACCGCCCAGGCGCACCCGCCCCTGCTCCAGGTCCTCGGCCAGCAGGATGAGCATGCCGGCGAGCGTGCTCACGCCATCGCGCGGACCTCGCGCAGCAGGGCCTCGACGTCCTCGGGGGAGTTGAGCAGGCCGGGCGCGGCGCGCACGTAGCGCGTCACGTAGTGCGACACCGTGGTGATGATGCGCTTCTCCTCCAGCCGCTTGACCACCTCCGAGGGCTTGAGCGCGGGCACCTCGAAGCAGGTGATGCCCGCCGAGAGTGAATCGCTCATCGGCGTGCGCACCCGCACGTGCGGCATCTTCCCCAGCTCCTCCTTGAGGTGCCGGTTGAGCTCGTGCACCCGTGCCGTCACCCGCTCGCGCCCCAGCCGCTGGTGCAGCTCGAAGGCCTTGTTCAGCGCCCAGCGGTGCTCGAAGGAGTGGAAGCCTCCAGGCGTCACCAACGGCCCCGGCGGCAGCGCGCCCGGTGGGTCGTCCTTCGCCCAGACGCGCACCGCGGGCGAGTAGAACGTGGGAATGGTGGGCACCAGCCGCTGCCAGGCCGACGGCTTGCCCCAGATGAAGCCCGTGCCGCGCGGGCCGAACATCCACTTGTGGCAGCCCGAGATGAAGAAGTCACAGCCCAGCTGCGGAATCGTCTCCGCCTCGGCGCCCAGCCCGTGCACCCCGTCCACGCACAGCAGGATGCGCTCGTCCTCGCTCCGGCCCGCGTTCACCTTCGCCAGCGCATCCGCCAGCGCCCGCACGGGGTACTTCACCCCCGACACCGAGTACACCCACGTCACCGCGACGTAGCGCGTCCTGGGCGTGAGCGCTTGCAGCATTCCCTGCACCGCCGCTTCCTCGGTGAGCCTCTCGGGGTCCGTGTAGAAGGACACGCGCCTCACGCTCGCGCCCGTGCGCTCGGCTCGCAGCGTCAGCGATTGGTCCGTCGAGTAGTGCTCCTGGGTGCTGGTGAGGATTTCCTCGCCCTCGCGCAGCCGCAGCCCCGAGTAGACGAGCCCCAGGCCCATGGTGGTGCTGTCGGTGAGCGCCAGCTCCTCGGGCTTCACGCCGAGGTAGGCGGCGGCGGCGCGGGAGACCTCGGCCTCGGCCGCGGAGGAGTACTGCTTGAGCGCCCTCACGGGATTGACGTCGAGCGCCTCGCGGTACAGCTCGATGGCCTCGCGCACCGAGCGGTGATGGGGCGCGAGCAGGAAGTGGCTCAGGTGGATGTCGTCGTGGTCCAGCTCGAACCCGGCGCGAAACGCCTCCCACGAGCCGGGGGCCGGGGGCGTCGCGGTGGCCTGGGGAGCAGGGGAGGGGGTGGCGGCGGCATCGGCCGTGGCACAGCCCGTGGTGGTGGCGAGCGTGGCACCGCCGAGCGCGAGGCCGGTGCGAAGGAAATCTCTACGGTCCATGGCTCGAATCCTATCCAGGCGCGGCCGCTCGCCTCTACCCGGGGGCCACGGAGAGGCCGGCTACACCGCTCCTCCCGAGGGATGCTCTACTCCCGGGGATGCGAGCGAAGGCACCCACTCCGGGCGCTCAACCGCAATCCCCAGGCAGATAGACTTGGCCCTGGAAGCCCGCGGGGCGCTCGCCCTTGTCATAGGCGGCCTGAATGGCCTGCTCGGCCAACTCCCCGTGCTGCTCTATTTCTTCCCAGGGCAGCTCTTCTTCCTTCTGGGCTGCACGTTCCTTCCAGGATGCATGGGGCTTCTTGCGCCGGTAGCTCCAGCGGTACAGCGTCACTCCAGGCTCGGGTGTGCGCCAGGACAACCGCCACAGTGCACCTCCGTTCTCGAACTCGAGGAAGAGGGACCCCCCGTAGCCGGTGCCTCCCACGAGCTTCTTGTCCGGGTCGACGGCGGCATTGAGGGCCGCCAGGTAGCGCCCCGCCTGTTCTCTGCCTTGGTCGCGCGACTCCTCATGGTCCGGCTTGATTTATGTCGCACGCGGTACTCGATGCCAATGGCTGTATGTGCGGCCTTGCCAAGAAAAAAGCCCCATGGCTCCCGGGAGTCCGGTTTGCGGCCAGCAAGCCTGGAGGAGGGCGGTTCCGCCTGGGCGCCGAGAGCCGCCACGAGCACCAGGAGAAAACCCGCCAGCCACCAGGTGCTCCTCGTCCTGGTTCCAATCTCTTTCATGCCTTCATCCCCTGGGCGGCTCACGCCGTCCCAACTCCCTGTGCCAGTCCCACAACTGTCCGCTCACCGCGTAGACGTAGGCGCTGGAGATCTCCTCGAATTTCTTCGGGGGAAGCGCGGAGAGGTGCTCGCGCAGGAAACCCGGGTCACGGAGCTCCTTGTCGTGTTTCAAGTCAGTGTCCTCCTCCGCGATGGCGGGCATCACCCGGAGCAAGGCCTCCAGACACTCCTCCCGGGTCGCGCGAGCCATGCGCTCCACCGTCAGCGCCAGGTGCTCGCGGACCGAGGCGGGGCCTCCGGGGCACCAGGCCTCCAGGGTCATGCGCCAGACGGTGTCCACGAGCTGTTCCAGCGTGTAGTTGTCATCGAACCTCCAGAACACGTAGCGAGGGACCTGGAGCACCTCCCAGAAGCGCAGCAGCGAGGTGAGCCGGTTCGCCATGTGCTCGGCGCCATGCGGCGGCGGCGGATACACGGCCTGGTCGAGCACGCCCCAAGGCGTGCTCAGGCAGAAGGATTCGAAAGCTTCTCTTGTGCGCGGGTACTCCCCTTTTGGAACGCCCTCACACAAGGCCAGGAAGACCTCGGCGAATACGTGCATCTGCCAGCGGGGGCCCAGCGTGTGGAAATCGGCCCCCGAGTGCATCACCACCACCTCACCGGGCTGCACCTGGCGCATCCGCCGGGGCAGGGGAAAGGCACCGGTCGCGAGGTACTCCCGGGCCCACCACTTCCCCTCGGCTTCTACCTTGCGGAGGACGGTGGCGGTGGTGCCGTGGAGCCATGCTGGAAACTCGAGCACCGGGGACTGTTCCGTGGTCATGGCCCTTCGCCCTACTACGGCGGTCAGGTGCTCCTCAAGCGCTGAGCCCGCGGCCTACTTCCGCTTCGTCCGGGCCGCCGTCTTCTTCCGGGCCGGCGGCTTCTTCGCCGCGGGCTGCTTGCCGCGAGGCGCCGAGCCCTTGGCGGGCTTGCCCTTGCGATCGAAGAACGCGTCGAAGAGCTCGCTGCCCGTCAGCCACGAGGGCGACGCGGGCGCGGGCGCCACGTAGACGTTGCCGTCCTCGTCCAGGCGCAGCACCAGCACCTCGTCCTGGTCCAGGCCCGGCAGCAGCATCGCCGAGTGCGTCGTGGCCACGAACTGCAGCCGCGGGAAGACGGCCTTGAGCGCCGGCACCAGCGTCGCCTGCCAGCGCGGGTGCAGGTGCAGGTCCAGCTCGTCCACCAGCACCAGCCCCTCCATCTTCTCCGGAGGCACCGCCCGGCCCGCCTCGAGCAGGAAGTGGCCCACCAGGTCCGCCAGCCACGCGATGGCCCCCTGGTACCCGTGCGACAGCCACGTGCCCGGAATCTGGATGCGCTTGCCGCCCTGCTCGAGCTCGAAGCGGTGCGCCTCCAGCAAGTCCTGCCGCGTGCGCACGAAGCCGTGGCTCTGCAGCTCCAGGTCCACCAGCCCCGGCAACAGCTTGCCCGCCACCAGCACCTGCTTGAGCACCCGCGTGTAGGCCTTGGCCTGCGCCGGCTCGAAGACGTCCGCGAAGCCCGTGGCGATGAGGCTCCCCTGGTCGAAGAGGTTCGCCAGCCGCTGTTTGATGGGGTCCGCCAGGCCCTCGCCTTGAATCGCGTTGGGCCGCGGCAGCGAGCGCGCCGTGCCGTAGCCCGCCACGAACCACCCCGGCAGCTGCGTGCGCCGCGACTCGCGGATGGGATCGAACACCTGCGTGTGCTCGACGCCCACGTAGCGCGAGCTGCCCACCAGCTCCCGCCAGGTGTTCTTCGCCGCGATGGAGCTGCGCACGAAGGGCGGCAGCGAGTGCTTGCGCTCCAGGCCCGGGTAGCTGCGCGCCCGGTGGCCCTCGGTGCCGAAGGTGAACTCGGCGCCAATGAGCATCAGCTCGGTGGAGGGCTGGCGCCGGTCCGGCAGGGCGGTGACGTCCGCCAGCTCGCTACCCAGTGAGGAGCCGCTCGCCGCGAGGGCAATCGCCTGGAGGATGGCCGTCTTGCACAGCCCGTTCTCCCCCACGAAGACGGTCCATGGCCGGATTTCCCCGTCCGGGCGTGTGAAGGAGATGGCGACATCCCGCAGGAGCTTGAGATTCTGGAGCGTGAGGCTGCGCAGGTACATGCGGAGGGCCAGGGTAGACAGGGTGAGCGGGGTTCGCCGCGCACCATACCCTCACCGGATGGACTTGTGGGCATCCGCGAGACTCTGAACCACCAGGGCCGTCCACCCCGTCTGGTGGGTAGCTCCCAACCCACGCCCCGTTTCCCCGTGGAAGTACTCATGGAAGAGGACCAGCTCGCGCCAGTCCGGGTCCTCGCTGTAGCGCCGGTCCTCCCCGTGGCAGGGGCGGCGGCCCGTGGCGTCCGGGAGGAAGAGCCGGCACAGCCTCGCCGACAGCTCCCGCGCCACCCCCGCCAGCGTCATCCGCTGCCCCGAGCCCGTGGGGCACTCCACCTGGAAGCTCTCCCCGTAGAAGTGGTGGTAGCGCTCCAGGGCCTCGATGAGCAGGTAGTTGAGGGGGAACCACACCGGGCCGCGCCAGTTGGAGTTGCCGCCGAACATGCCGCTGTCCGACTCGCCGGGCACGTAGGCCACCCGGTACTCCTCGCTCCCCGCCCGGAAGACGAAGGGCGCATCCGCGTGCACCCGCGACAGTGAGCGCACCCCGTACTCGGAGAGGAATTCGTTGGGGTCCAACACCCGGCGCAGCACCCGCTCCAGCCGCTCGCGCGAGGGAATGGCCAGCAGCCGGTGGCCCCGCAGGCCCCCCGGGGCGTGCGGCCTGGACAGGTAGGAGGTGTTCTGGGCCAGGTCCGCGCGGTTCTCCAGGAACCAGCGCAGCCGCCGGGCGAAGCCGGGGAGGCGCTCGATGAGCCGGTCCTCGAGCACCTCGGCGGCGAACAGCGGCACCAGCCCCACCATGGAGCGCACCCGGAGCGGAATGGCCCCCCCTCCCTCCAGCTTGAGCTGGTCGTAGTAGAAGCCGTCCTCTTCGTCCCACAGGCCCGTGCCGCCCAGGTTGTTCATCGCGTCGACAATGGACACGAAGTGCTCGAAGAACTTGGAGGCGAGGTCCTCATAGGCCGGGTCCTCCTGCGCCAGCTCCAGCGCCATGGCCAGCAGCGTGGTGCAGTAGAAGGCCATCCACGCCGTGCCGTCCGCCTGGTCCAGGTGCCCGCCGGTGGGCAGGGGCTTGGAGCGGTCGAAGACGCCGATGTTGTCCAGCCCGAGGAAGCCTCCGGCGAAGAGGTTGCGCCCCTCCACGTCCTTGCGGTTCACCCACCAGGTGAAGTTGAGCAGCAGCTTCTGGAAGGTGCGCGCCAGGAAGAGCCTGTCGCGCTTCCCCTTCACCGCCGTCATCTTGTACACGCGCCAGCAGGCCCAGGCGTGCACGGGCGGATTCACGTCCGAGAGCTCGAACTCGTACGCGGGCAGCTGCCCGTTGGGGTGCATGAACCACTCGCGCAAGAAGAGGACGAGCTGCTCCTTGGCGAAGCCCGGGTCCACCCGCGCGAAGGGAATCATGTGGAAGGCCAGGTCCCACGCCGCGTACCAGGGGTACTCCCACTTGTCCGGCACGGAGAGGACGTCCCGGTTGTAGAGGTGGCCCCAGTCCCGGTTGCGCCCCTGGCGGCGCGAGGGCGGCGGCGCCGGTTGGGCCGGGTCTCCCTCGAGCCAGGGCTTCACCGCGTAGTGGTAGAATTGCTTGGACCACAGCAGCCCCGCGTACGCCTGCCGGGCCACCCGCCGCTCCTCCTCGGGCAGCGTGTGCGGCAGACGGGTGGCGTAGAACGCGTCGGCCTCGGCGATGCGCTGCTCGAAGAGGGAGTCGAAGGCCTCGCCGAAGGGGGGCGCGAGTGCCTGCTGCCCGCCCACGAGCCGCAGCTGCAACAGCACGCTGCCCCCCGGGGGAAGCTCCAGCACGTAGTGGAAGGCGGCCTTGGTGCCCGTGCGCGCGGGGTTGATGGCCTCGGAGCGTCCGTGGACCACGGCGTCGTGGAAGGCGTCCTTCACGTGCGGCAGCGTGTTGGGCACGCCGTACAGCCGCTCGCGGTTCGTCTCGTTCTCCGTGAAGAGCAGCCGGGGCGCGGGGCCGCCCTCGGGGGCCTGGGCGTGCAGCTGGAAGCGCCCGAGCGTGGCGTGCTCGGCGACGACGGTGTCCTCTCCCGAGGCCGCCAGGTCCGGCCGGGGCCAGTAACCCTCGCCCGTGCGGCCCCAGGCCCAGGTGTTGCGGAACCAGAGCGTCGGCAGCACGTGGAGCCGCGCCGGCTCGGGCCCCGGGTTGCTCAGCGTGAGGCGGATGAGGATGTCGTCCGGCCCCGCCTTGGCGTACTCGGCCTGGACGTCGAAGTAGCGCCGCCCGGCGAAGACGCCCGTGTCGGCCAGCTCGAACTCGGGCACGTCGCGGCCCCGGCGCTGGTTCTCCTCGACGAGCCGCTCGTAGGGGAAGGCCGCCTGGGGGTACTTGTAGAGCGCCTTGAGGTAGGAGTGCGTCGGCGTGGAGTCGAGGTAGAAGTACTCCTCCTTCACGTCCTCGCCGTGGTTGCCCTGCGGCCCCGCGAGGCCGAAGAGGCGCTCCTTGAGGAAGGCGTCCTTCTCGTTCCACAGGGCCACCGAGAAGCACAGCCGGCACTCGCGGTCGGTGATGCCGAGCAGCCCGTCCTCGCCCCAGCGGTAGGCGCGGCTGCGCGCGTGCTCGTGGGGGAAGTCCGTCCAGCTGGTGCCCTCGGGCGAGTAGTCCTCGCGCACGGTGCCCCACTGGCGCTCGGAGAGGTACGGCCCCCAGCGCTTCCAGTTGTGCGAGCGACGCTCGTCCTCGGCCAACCGGCGCGCCTCGGCGCCGAGCCCCTGGCTGTGTGACATGCTTGCCCCCTGCGCCGGGGGTCCGCCCGGCGGGGACTGTCTTCCCACGGCGGGGCCGGGGCGGGGAAGGGGCGCCGTTCAGCGCGAGGGGGCGCGGGCGAGCCGCTGCGCGAGGCGGAACAGTTGGGTGCAGGAGAAGTCGAGCGGAGCCTCACGGCCCTGGAGGGAATGGCGGGCGCGCAGGAAGGGGAGCCAGGCCCTGTCGCCCACCACCACCGCGGCCTCGTCCAGCGCGCGGCGCGGCACCCAGCGGCCCCCGAGCGTGTGCACGAGGAACATGCCCAGCCACGCCCCGAGGGCAGCGCCGAGGATTTCCTTCTCCTCGTCCGGCAGCCGGCGTGCCCAGCCCTTGTGCCACAGGTGGTAGTCCACCTGGGGCAGTGCGTCCACGGTGCCGTCCAGGACGGCGGGGACCTTCTTGGCGAGCAGGGCGATGAGCTGCTCGGCGTACTGGCCCTCGTAGAGGTCGATGGCCTGCTGTACGTCCGCGACGTCGGGCGTGGGAGCCTGGGCGGCGGGAAGCCACTCGGAGACGGGGGGCGGGTGGTAGGCGTTGAAGCGCTCCACGTTCTCGCGCTGGGTCATCAGCCCCTCGTGCTCCACCTTCCGCCAGAGAATGTCGGCCACGTCCTCGTCGAACTGGACGGGAAGGGGTGTGAAGGCGAGGGAGCGTTGGCGCAGGGTGGAGAGTGTTTCCTCCAGCTTCAATTCGGGCCGCAGGTGCACCAGGGCTCGGGCCTGAGCGAGTCGGGCCTCCTCGGAGTCGAAGTCGGCGGGAGTGGGGCGGGTGAGCCACAGCACGGCGCCGCCGGGCAGTTCCTCCATATGGGCCGCGGGAGTGGACAGCAGACGCTGGCGACCGAGCTCCTCCACCAGTTGCGGGCCGTACACGTTGAGCCAGTACGCTTCGTAGACGCGCTTGGGGCTGAAAGGATTTGTCCGGTGGGGATCGCTGCTCAGGTAGAAGTCCGTGCGGCTATGCGCCAGCCCATACGAGATGGGGAAGCGCTGGGCGAAGGTGCGCACCAGGGACAGGAGGCGGTGGGTGTGCTCCTCGGTTCGGCCTGTCTCGCGGACAGAGGCGAAAGGGCGGAGCGTCAGGTCGAGGGCGAAGCGCGTGTCCTCGTTCCCCGGTTCGATGAGGTCGATCAACAGGCTCTCATCCACCGGCTGAGAACGCCCGAGAATGAAGGAGATGTTGGCCCCCACCCTGCATTCGTCAAGCTGCTCGTGTACGAGCTGGCGCGAATACTTCCGTTTGCGCGAGAGATAGATCGTTTGTGGCCGCAGTTCCGCATCGATGGACTCGATGAAATCCAGCACTGCATCCACGCCCTCCCGGCCCCGGTCCAGGAGATTGGCGGGGGAGTAGAGCTCCAGGGTGAATTCGTCCTGCTTGTTCCATTCATCACGGTGCATGGAAGTGGAGCTCGACGTTGGAGCGAGTGGCCCGGGCCTCGAGCTGCGTCTTGAGCTTGGTAGACATCCCCGTGTCATCGTAGACGAGGTGGACGCGGGAGACGGTGACCTTGCGTCCGAAGAGGGGATGGCCGGGTCTGCGTATCTCCACCGAGCCCCCGTACTTCGTCAATGCCTCCTGTGCGTCGGCCTCGAGTTGTTTGAGAGCTTCATCCACGCTCATGGAGCTGAAGTCCCGTTGCTTGTTGCTGAAGGAGTGGACGGTGGGCGTCCGGCCCGGGCGCAGGGAGGCCTCGTCCACGACGAGCTGGTCCACGTAGGTGGGGATGACAGTGCCCTCGTGCCCCAGCCCCACGTTCTCCGTCACGAGCGGCTCCTCCAGTCCTCGCAGCCAGTGCCGCTCCGTCTTCGCGAGCCGCGCCTCCTGCTGGAGCACCCGCGCCACGTCGCGCTGGAACTCCATCGCTTGTTGGAAGCGCCCGAGCAGGCTCTTGTATCCCTCCCACGCCAGCGGTGGCTTCGCTGGGAGCGCGCCGGGGGGCCGCGGCCGGGTGCCCGCGAGCTCCTCGTAACGCCGCTCCCAATACGCCACGTAGTCCATCCACCGGCCGTCCCCGGCGGCCACTCCCCGCGGCGGCTCCTGCACCGAGGGCCGATAGCGGGCGAGCACCTCCAGCTTCGCCGGGTGGCGCGCACCTGACTCCAGCGCCTCGGCTTCCGTCAGGCTCGCCCGCAGCGCCGCCGCCTCTTCCCGCGCCAGGCCCTCCACCAGCCGCGTCTCCAGCGCGGTTTCCTCCGCCAGCGTCCGCGCCTCCGCCAGCGCCGCTCGCCCCTCCGCCACCTCCAGCACCGTGCCCGCCAGCAGCACGCTCAGCACGGCGGTGATGACGGCGTTCTGCACGCCCTTGTACCGGGCCGTCCGCTCGAAGCTCGTCGCGAGCACCTGCCGCAGCCGCAGGCCCCCCGCGCCGCGTGAGGGCATCAGCTCGTCGAGGAACCGCCAGCGCACCGTGCACGCGGGCAGGGCGCCACACACCATCCCCAGCGCCTGGTCCGCCAGCGCGTGCCCACTGGCCTCCACCTGCGCCTCCAACTGGCCGAAGAGCGCTCGCGCCCGGGCGTCCCCTCGCCGCGCGTCCGCGTACACCCGCTCCAGGTGCTCGGAGCGGTGCACCAGCAGCACGTCCGAATACCTTCCCGTCAGCCGCCCCTGGGCGTCGCAATACACGCCGTAGTCGAAGGGCGGCGCCACGTCTCCGCGCAGCACCTCGAGCGGCACGGCCTCGTCCTCTCCGCACCGGCTCCCTCCGAGCACGAGGCTCAGCGCCACCAGCACGGCCACCCGCAGCACCCGGTTCATGGCCCGCCAGTATGCACCCCGCGGCCACTCGGCCCTTGCACCCACCACGCTCGCCGGGCTCTACAATCCTCCCGATGCGTGCCCTCCCGCCTTTGGCCTGTCTCCTCCTGGTGCCGGTGCTGCTGCTGTCGTGCTCCGACGCGGGCCTCTACTCGCTCGATGGCCGGGGCCCCAGCGGCAAGGACCGCGCCGACTTCTCGGGCGATGTCTGCGTGCCGCTCGCCGGGGGCGACGCCTTCCCCGTGAAGGTCCTCTTCGCCGTGCAGGGCGGCGCCGGCCTCCCCTCCGACATGGCGGGCTCCGTCACGGGCGCGCTCGACTCGCTCGCCAGCCGCTTCTCGGTGCCCAACACCCGCTTCAGCCTCGTGGCCTTCCACACCGTGGCCACCGGCCTCCTCGGCCGCTTCGACAACGCCACCGCCCTCCAGGCCGCCATCCCCCGCTACGCCACCTACCAGGAGTCGGGGCCCACCAGCGTGCGCTCGGCACTCAAGCTCGCCAAGAGCCTCCTCTCCGGCGACATGCAGACGGGCTGCCCGGGCGAGGTGGCCCGCACCCGCTACCTCGTCGTCCTCGTGCTGACGAGCGCCGACCTCAGCTGCGAGAACCCCGCCTTCAACGCGGGCCTCGACTCGCGCTGCACGCTCCTCACGGACTCCGCCGCCTGCAGCCGCTGCGAGCTGGCGGCCGTCACCGGCGAGCTCAAGGCGCTCGTCGAGCAGTTCGGCGCCGGCGAGGTGTCCGTGCTGCCCGTCTACGTGCGCAACACCGCGGATGCCACCACCGCCGCCCAGGTGGCCGCCATCGCCAACGCCGGGGGCACCCGCGCCGTGACGACGGACTTCGTCAGCCTGCCCAACGCGCTCGGCGGCCTCGACTACACCTCCGTGCAGAGCCAGCACCTCGGCCTCAAGCGCTTCATCGCCTTCAACCGCAACGTGGTGGTGCGCGCCGGCCAGTTCCTCGCCGACAGCGATGGCGATGGCCTCGCCGACGTGGACGAAGTCGCGCGCGGCCTGGACCCCACCCTCCCCGACACCGACCAGGACGGCCTCATGGACGGCATCGAGGTGCGCATGGGACTCGACCCGCGGCCCGGACACGTGGACCTCATCCCCGGCTGCAACCCGGCCCTCGACGAGGACGGTGACCGGCTCAACACCTGCGAGGAGCGCGTGCTCGGCACCGACCCGTGCATGGGGGACTCGGATGGCGATGGCCTGCCGGACCTCGTCGAGGCCCTCTCCAGCACCAACCCGCTCGTCCCCGAGGACCTGCTCGACAGCGACCGCGACGGCGTCTCCAACATCAACGAGGCCCTGGCGCACTCGGACCCGCTCAGCGCGGACCTCGCCTTCCAGACCGAGCGCGGCTACGGCTACTCCGTCACCGACTCCACGCCCACCGACGATGGCCGCGCCTGCTACGCCGTGCGCGCGGAGAACATCACCCTCGTGCCCACGCTCGAGCGCCCCCACCCCGTCTTCCCCGGCCGCCGCATTCGCGCCGGCACCAACGACATCTACCTCTACCTGCAGGTGGGCCGGGACAACGCGCCGCGCGGCTCGGGCATCGGCGCGCTGCGAATCGAATCCCTGCGCTATACCGAGGACGGGGGCCGCGAGCCCTCGGGCACCCGCTCCTTCACCCCCGATGACTTCCTCCTGGGGACTTGAGCCCCCACCTGTGGGCTCCACCCCTCAGGCGCGCTGGGGGGAGCGCTCCACACCCGCCGTCCACTCCCCGCTGTCACGAGTCCAACCCCGCGAAACTCCAGCCCTTCTGCGGCCTTGGTCCACGGTTCGCCTCTTGCTAGTGGCCCGGCGCTGAAAGGAGTCACCATGAAACTCTCGCGCATCGCTTCCGCCCTGGCCCTCGGGGTGCTCTTCCTGCTGCCGGGTGTCGCCCTGGCGCAGACCAATGGCGCGGACAACCCCGAGTGCCTGGGCGACCAGTGCGGCCGTCCCAAGGAGGAGGGCGGTGGCTGCGGGTGCGGCTGTGGCTGCTCCGTCTGGGTGGCCTACACGGACGACGGCAAGACGCTCTCCTACACGGACGACGGGGACGGGGACGGCAAGTCGGACGACCACGACAACTGCCCCTTCGTCTCCAACCGCTTCCAGGAGGACGACGATGGCGATCAGGTGGGCAACACCTGCGACAACTGCCCCACGCTCGGCAACCTCCAGCAGAAGGACGCGGACGGGGACGGCCTCGGCGACGACTGCGACGACGACCAGGACAACGACGGCCAGGTGAACACCGCCGACAACTGCCCTCGAGTGCCCAACAAGGGCCAGGAGGACCTGGACGGGGACAAGAAGGGCGACGTCTGCGACGACGACGACGACGGCGACGGCCGCCTGGACGGCGACGACAACTGCCCGCGCGTGGCCAACGCGGACCAGGTGATGCCCAAGGACACCAGCCTGTGCAACGTGGACCGCGACCACGACAACATCCTGGACTCCTTCGACAACTGCCCGGACCTGGCCAGCGCGGACCAGCACGACACGGACGGGGACGGCGTGGGTGACGCGTGCGACCTGGACAAGGACGGCGACAGCCTCCTCAATGGCGCGGACAACTGCCCGGACAAGCCCAACGCGGACCAGGCGGATGACGACGGGGACCACGTGGGCGACGCGTGCGATGCGCGCTACTGCGTCGTCATCGATCCGAACCGGGCCGACGACTGCCTGGACCCCAAGGGCCCCTTCGCCGTGCACGGCGGTGGCACGCTGGCGCTGAAGAAGGGCGAGAAGGCGCGCCTGCCCCTGTTCGCCAACCGCAACGGCGTGGCCATCGAGTACACTTGGACCGTGACGCGCCGTCCCACCGGCTCCAAGGCCGTGGTGGAGAACCCCCAGGGCGCGGCGACGATGAGCCGCCATTGGGAGTACGCCTATGTGGACGGCAACGTGCCTTCCTTCACCGCCGACGAGGATGGGGAGTACGTCCTCCAGCTCCATGCGAAGCTGGCCTTCGATGACCGCGCGTACCCCGGCCAGCGCGAGTCCACCTCGCAGCTGGCCCTCCAGGTGGCCAACGAGAGCCTCAGCGGCTGGAACTGCTCCACGTTCCCCGCCACCGGGGGAGGGCTCGCCGCGCTCGGCGCCGCCCTGGCCGCCCTGCTGCGCCGCCGCTCGCGCTCCTGACACCCGCAGTCCCCACGAGGTCCGCACCGCATGCGCCGCCTGAAACCCCAGACGCTGCTCGTGGCGGGCCTCGTGGCCATCCTCGCGGGCTGCACCGATACGCTCGTCGAGCCGCTCGCCCGGGAGCAGACGAACCTGGATGACCGGCTCACCCTCAAGGGGCGGGTGTGCACCAATACGCCCGACCCGTCCGGCTTCCCGGTGAAGGTGGTCATCGTCATCGACCAGTCGGGCAGCATGTGCGTGTCGGACCCGCCGGGCTCGCAGGAGGGCACGGGCTTCTGCGAGCGCGCCGAGGTGAAGGCCATCGTCCCGCCGGGCGTCACCCAGCCCGCGCGCGTGCGCGCCCTCGAGCGGCTGGTGAAGCAGTTCCGCGCCCAGCCCAACGTGCAGGTGTCCATCGTCCCCTTCGAGACGAACATCCGCAACCCGTGGCCCGGCAGCACGGGCAACCGCTTCGCCCGGCCCACCACCGCCTCCGGCATCGACACGTACATCACCGGGCTGCAGAGCCAGCTGGGCAAGGGCACCGACTACCAGGGCGCGCTCGCCGAGGCGTACAAAATCATCTCCGGCGACATCTCAGACGTGGCCAAGGCGCGCCCGGCCGAGCTGCCACGCACCCGCTACGTCGTCGTCTTCCTCACCGACGGCACGCCCTACCCGCGCTGCTCGGCCAATGACGACCTCTCCCAGTACGCCTCGCCGGACCAGCCGGACCTCACGTGGGCGGACTCCTCGAGCGCCGTCGAGTTCTGCAACCTGATGGACCCGAACGACCCGGACGCCATCACCGGCTACATCTCCGGCACGGACCGCAACCAGAACTACCAGCTCTTCAGCTATGTGCGGCAGTTGATGGACCTCAAGCAGCAGAACAACGTGGGCGACCTCCGGATGCACACGGTGCTCCTCTTCAACGAGGAGGCGGTGCGCGCCTGCGGCCCCATCTGCCAGGACCTCTACGGCACCTACCCGGGCGTGACGCCGGACCGCTACCCGGCCGAGGCCAAGAAGATTTCCTCCTGGCTGCTCAAGCGCTTCGCGGAGCTGGGCGGCGGCGTGTACCAGGAGTTCAACAACTTCGCCGAAATCTCCGACATTGGCCTGGGCGCGCTGGACTACTCGTCCTTCGCCTCGCGCAACGTGCTGAAGACGCTGATGGTGGAGTCGCTCACCTCGCTGCCGGGAGACGCGGGGCGCGAGGTGGACAGCGACGGCGACGGCGTGCCGGACGCGCTGGACAACGGCTTCTCCCTCGGCACCAACACGTTCACCGAGGACAGCGACGGCGACTGCTTCAGCGACGGCTTCGAGTCCCTGCACGAGGACCAGGGCTTCGTGGCGGCCAATTCCAAGGACACGCGCGGGTGCGATCCGAAGTCGCCGCTGACGCCCTCGTGCGTGTGCCGGGACACGGACGGGGATGGGCTGTCGCAGTTCGCCGAGGACTACCTGCACACGCACTCGGGGATTGTCGACAGCGACGGGGACGGGATTCCCGACAGGCTCGAGGCCCGCTATGGCTTGGATCCCCTCACCCCCAATGTGTCGGGCATCGACACGGACGGGGACGGGCTCCCCGACGAGCAGGAGCTGCGCGCGGGCAGCAACCCCACGCGCAGGGACGCGGCCTTCCACGAGCGCTTCGGCTACCAGTACGAGGTGAAGGCCGAGGTGCAGACCAACGGCAGCGTCTGCTACGACTTCTCCATCTCCAACCTGCAGCTCGTCACGCCGCCGCCGCGCGCGGGGGTGCAGCAGGGCTTCAACCTCTTCAAGGTGTGGTTCGCCGAGGCGCCCGAGAGCGGCGTGGCCACCGACTACGGCGTGTGGCAGGCGGCGTGCGCCTGGGCCCAGTACGCGCCGCCGAGCGTGCGCGTGCCGCTCGGCCCCGAGCTGACGCTGGAGGATGGCAACTTCGTGAGACCGGACCTCCTCAACGAGGACAGTGAGTACCGCGGCCGCTGCGTGGGAGTGCACCCGTGAGGCGCGCGGCCCTGGCGGTGGCCCTGGCGCTGGGCGCGCTCGTGGCGGTGATGGCGTGCACGGACTCGTACCTCTACGACGGGCGGAGGGACCCGGCGGTGCCGGAGGACCGCGCCGTGGCGCTCGAGGGGCGGGTGTGCACCCTGGGCAGCAATCAGGTGCGGCGTCCCATCAAGCTCGTCGTCGCGCTGGATGCCAGCCAGTCCATGAACGTGAGCGACCCGGATGGCACCCGGGCCACCGCGCTGGTGCAGCTCATCGACAGCCTGCCCAATGACGACGAGGTGGAGCTCGCCGTGCTGGTGTTCGCCGGCAGCACCCCCGCCTACCTCACCCAGTCCGGCACGGCGCCGGACCTGGTGGATGGCTTCGTCAAGGTGGCCAGCCTGGACAGCAACCGGCGGCTCAACCTCGTCGAGCGGCTGCTCACCTTCCGCAACCCGGACACCTCGCCCAACCGCGACGCCACCGACTTCGTGAAGCCGCTCGCCGAAATCTACGCGCTCATCAACCGCGACATCTCCCAGAGCCGGTTGACGGCCGAGGGCGCGCAGGCGCTCGCCCAGGCGCGCTACTCCGTCATCTTCCTCTCGGACGGCAAGCCCACCACGGACCAGGACGACGAGCTGCTGCGCGGAGACGCCGTGGTGCGCATCCGCCAGCTGAGAGACCTGGTCGAGGACGTGCGCCTCAACACGGTGCACGTCTTCCTGCCCACGCAGCCGGTGAGCACGGTGTGCGACCTCGAGGGCGACGGTGGCTGCCCCATGCTCCTCATCAACCAGAACGCCGAGCGGCTGGAGAAGATGGCGGAGCTGGGCGGTGGCAACTTCCGCGACTTCCGCAACAACGAGCCCATCAACTTCCTGGACTTCCGCTTCGGCCAGGTGCGGCGCTCCTTCGTGCTCAAGGAGCTGGTGGCCTCGAACTTCTCCGCGCCCCCGGGCAGTCCCCTCGACGAGGCGGACACGGACGGCGACGGCCTCACCGACGCGCGCGAGGCCGAGCTGCGCACCGACCCGGCGAAGGCGGACACGGACGGGGACGGCTTCAGCGACGGGGTGGAGGTCCACTACAAGGAGCTGGGCGTGGACTTCAATCCGCTCGGCTACGCGCGGACGGACGGAGGCGGCCTGGACCCGGGCTGCCCGCAGGCGCTGCGCGGCGTGGACTCGGACTGCGACGGGCTGCTGGACTGCGACGAGCAATTCATCGGCACCAACTCCGAGCGCGTGGACAGCGACCGCGACGGCGTGCCGGATGGGGTGGAGTGGCTCGGGGGCACGCAGGGCGCGAGCATCGACCTGGAGCAGGACCCGGACAGTGACGGGGTGACGAGCCGCGCCGAGCTGCGCATGCACACGCGCCCGGGCGAGGTGGACACGGCGAACCTGTCCACGGATGGCTACCGCTATTCCATGAAGGCCGCCGGGCCGCCGGATGAGCAGGGCCGCCAGTGCTTCGACTTCCGCGTGGACAACGTGCTGCTGGCCCCTACCCAGGGCGACACGGACGATGCCGGCACCGTGGTGGCCGGCGCGGGCTACAACGACCTCTACCTCTCCGCCGCCATGGTGCCCGCGGACGACCCCACCGCGCGCACGCTGGTGCGCCACTTCCGCTTCCGCGGCGCGCGCTACCCGCTCGGCGGCATCAAGTCCCCCGTGGACGGCGTCATCCACGTGTCCCCCGAGGACTTCCTCGACGGCTGCCCCGCCCGCCCCGTTTCCCCCACGCCCTGAGCCCCGGGGCGGCGTCACCCCCCTGCCGACATGCCCACCTCCGTCCGACTGCTGCCGCTCGTGCTGCTCGTGCTCACCGCCTGTCCCTCGAAGCCGGAGGACACCCCGGACGCGGGCGAGCAGGAGGTGGCCGACCTCTGCAACTCCCAGCAAGAGGCGCTGAGTTCGTCCGCGTGCCAGCTCACGCTCGGCCAGCCCCTGGAGGACCGCTACCTCTCCTTCGGCGGCGACACCGACTGGTACAGCGTGCAACTGCCCGCGACGCCGGGGAGCCGCTCGCTGCTGCGTGTCACCGCCGTCTACCTCGCGCCCATTACGGCGGTGAACCTGTCCGTCAGCCTCCTGCGCCAGGACGGCTCCGCGCTGGCCCCGCGCAAGGTGGACGTGCACGGCCAGGGGCTGCCCAGGCCCGTCGAGTTCCTCCTCCCCCTCTCCGGCGCCGACCAGGGGGCGAAGCTGCTGCTGCTGCTCGGCGACGAGCCCTCCAACCCCAGCCGCCCCGGCTTCGACGCGCGCAACCCGTACTCGCTCACCGTGGAGGTGCTGGAGAACCCGGACACGAACGAGCCCAATGACACGGCGGCCTCGGCCACGCCGGTGGCGCTGACGAACCAGGGCGGCGTGCTGGTGGGCAGTGCCTCGGGGTACCTGGCCACCGCGGGAGACGTGGACCGCTTCGCCTTCGACGTGCCGGCTGGGAAGCTCGCCTACGTGCACGTGACGGCGCCGAGCCTCTCGCCGCAGTCGCCGCCCGCCTACCTCCTCTCGTACAAGCTGCTGCGCCCGGACGGAAACACCGAGGTGGAGGGCCGCGTGCGCACCAACGTGCTGGCCGCGGACCTGGCCACCGCGCGCCGGGTGAAGGCAGCGGGGAAGTGGCAGGTGCTGGTGCAGGCCTGGAACAGTGGCACCTCCAGCGAGCCCCAGCCTGGGGACCCGCGCCTGAAATACACTGTGGACGTGAAGGTGCTGGACGAGAGCGACCCCCACGACGTCTCCAGCGACAACGACGACCTGTCGCGCGCCACGGTGCTGGCCTTCAGCGCAGGCCCGCCGTCGGCGAAGCTCTCCTTCTCGGGAGTCCTGGGCTCGGTGCCGGACAAGGACTGGTACGCGGTGGACGTCCCCGCGTACACCGCGCACACCCTGCTGCACTACCGGCTGGTGCCGCAGGCCACCGGGGGCCGCTTCCCTCCGCTGCCCGGACTGCCGGACCGGCTGGTGCGCGTCTTCACCGAGGTGCCGGGCTTCTCGGCCGCCGACTGCGTGGGCAAGGCGGACGTGTGCCCCAAGGGCAACGGGTATGGCTCGGACCCGGCGGTGACGCCCCTGGTGAATGGCTGGTGCAACAACAGCACCCCGCTGTGCGTGCGCTCCTCGCGCGAGGAGTCCGAGCTCTTCGCCCACCTGCGCAACTTCGAGGGTGTCCTCCCCGTGCCGCCGCACGCCACCGCCGCGCGCTACTATTTCCTCGTCCAGGACGACGGCACGGACTGGGCGGATGACAAGGGCTATGCCCTGGAGGTGGAGTGGCTGAACGACGCGGACGAGACCACGCGCAAGGGCAGCGGCACCACGGAGACGGTGCCGTCGAAGCTCCTGGCCAGCGATGACGCCGCCGCCGGCTTCCCCGCGCCGCCCATCGGGGACGCCTACGAGGTACGCGGCTCCATCTCCTACGGCCTGGGCCGGCTCGTCGGAAATGAGCCAACGAAGGGGCAGGGCGTGCGCGGCCCCGGGGACTACGACGCCGTGCCCACCGACGTGGACACCTTCGTCTTCCAACTGCCCCCGTCCGCGGACCGCACCTGGGAGCTGCAGTGGGAGGTGAACAACCTCTCCGATGGAGGCACGCCGTACGGGCTCTCTCTGGACCTGACCTTCTGCGATGGGGACCGGACGGACGCGGGCGTCTGCACGCCGGTGTCCACGGGCAGCGCGGGGCTGCCACTGACGCTCGCCTACCGGGGCGACCCGCTGCGCGCCTGGCACTCACCCGCGGGCAGCCTGAGCAACCTCCAGCCCCTGTACGCGCTGGAGCGCGGGCCCACGTCCACCCGGGTGACGGTGCAGCCCTATGCCTGCTCCTGCCTCGAGCCGCGCTTCCTCCGGGGCGGCACCCTCACGGTGGCCGTGGGAGGCGTGGACCGGACGGACTACGGGCAGGCGGACTACACGCTGCGCACCGCGCACACGGCCTACCCGCAGACGTACTCGCGGCTCGACGGCGGCACCGCCTCGTGTCCGGCCCCGGCTCCGGACGGTGGCCCGGGCTGCTCCTTCACGCGCCAGCCGTGAGCCCGGGCGGGGGCCCTCGCCCGAGGGTCCCCGTCACCGGTTGTAGCCGACCCCCGAGAGGGCAACCTCCTTCTGCGGTTCATTGACGGCGTTGGACTGGATGAGCAGCGTGCCCTCGTACTTCTTCGCCTCGGTGGGCTTGAAGGCCACCTGCACGAAGGTGCGCTTGCCGTACTCCAGCTTCACCGTCTCGCCCTTCGTGAGCGGCTCGGGCAGGGTGACGGTGAACTGGGCCGCGCCCGACTTCGTCACCCCGGAGATTTCGAGCGTCTGGAGGCCCCGGTTCTCGATGTAGAGGGACTCCGTAATCTCCTGATTCACGTACGCGCCGGTGCCGAACTCCTGCCCGAAGCTGAGGGCGCCCCGGTCCACGTAGAGTTCGGGCTGCTCGGACGGCCCTTCATTTCCACAAGCGGCCAGGGCGATGACGATGATGGACAGCCACAGGGGACGCAGACGCATGGACGGTTCCTCCTCGGGTGAGGTGCGGATGATGACGCGTTTTAGCGCAGGGGTGCTGGCCGCGGTGCTGGGACTGGGCTGTGGAGGCTCGCGCGCCGACTTCATCGGCGGCCGCGTCGAGGACACGTGCGATGCCGCGTGGCCCGTGTGCGGCTCCATGGCCGGCTGCATCCTCGGGCCGGAGAGCTACGCCGAGGGCCGCTTCCCGGGCCAGGGCCGCTTCATCGTCCAGGTGCCGGAGGCCTCCACCGTCCGGGTGCACTTCTTCCTCGAGGACGCCGTCGCCGCGGGCGAGGAGACGGCCGTCACCTTCCACGAGGAGGGCTGCCGCTCGCGCATCCGCCAGTCCCTCAGCGGGCGCACGGCGCTGGAGCTGATGGAGAAGCAGGGCGAGCTCACGCGCGAGGCGGACCTCACCGGGGTGGGGGACCACCTCATCGAGTTCTCCTCGGACATGCAGGCGCGCTACGTGCTGAAGGTGGAGGTGGTACCGCAGCGCAACCGCTGAGCCGGAGGTGGGGGTTTTTTGCGTCCACAGCGCTCTTCTTCGCTCCCACGGTCCGGAGGGCCGTTTCACACGCACGAGATACGTGGGGCCATGGGAGGACGCGGCGAAGTGCGTTAAAAAGGGAACCCCTACTTACGGAGGTTGTATGAGGTTCCCGTCGTACCGCGCTGCGGGTGTTCTCACGGTGTGTCTGATGTCCGCCCCCGCGCTGGCCAATTCCGCCGGCATCACCGGCTACTCGGGCAAGTCGTCGGCGACGTGCACCACCTGCCATGCCGCCGGTGTCGCCATGCCCACGGTCCAGATTTCCGGCCCCACGACGCTCGAGGCGGGCGCCACGGGCCAGTACACGTTCATCATCAAAGGCGGCCCCGGGGTGAAGGGTGGCTTCGACGTGGCCGTGGACAACGCGGCGGCGTCGCTCACGGCCGGCACGGGCTCGAAGAAGGTGGGCAGCGAGCTCACCCACTCCGTGCCCAAGGCCTTCAGCGCCGGCGAGGTCCGCTTCGACTTCTCGCTGGTGGCTCCCGCGGCCGGGGGCACGGTGATGATTTTCGGCACCGGCAACTCGGTCAACGGGGATGGCGTGGAGAATGTGGTCGGTGACAGCTCCGCGACCACTTCGTTGTCCGTGCTCGTCAACGCCCCGGCCACCACCCCCGGCACCAACGAGGACGAGGGGGGCTGCTCCTCCATCGGTGGCGCTCCGGTGATGCTGCTGTCGCTGCTCGCGGGCGCCAGGACGCTGCTGCGCCGCCGCCGCGCCTGAGAGTCTCCCGCCCCAACAACCCCCTCCTTCCGTGCTCGCATGAGGCCGGGAGGAGGGGCGCTTCGAAGTCGACCCCCGTGGTCCGTTTCCCCTGACCCCGAGTCTCCCGTGCTGCTCTCCCTCCGCTCGCGCTCCCTGTTCCAGCCGCTTCCTCGCGTCTGCTGTGGCCTGCTCTCCGCGCTGCTGGTGCTCGCCGCTCCGGCCAGCCAGGCCGCCGCCAAGAAGACCTCCAAGTCGTCCAGGACGGGCGCGAAGGCAGGCAAGGCCGCCGCGCCGGCGGCCTCCAAGCCGGAGCCCGCCGCGGAGCCGAAGCCCGCTCCCGCGCCCGCCGCGGAGACGAAGGCCGCCGAGGAGCCCGCCCGGCCCGCTCCGGAGTCCAAGCCCGCCCCCGAGTCCAAGCCCGCCCCCGAGCCCAAGCCCGCCGCGGAGCCCAGGCCCACGGCGCCCCGCTCCAGCCAGGCCACGCGCCCCGCCGCCGCGGCGGCCCCGGTGGCCTCGTCCGCTCCGCGCCAGCTGCGCGTGGGCGTGGGGCCGGACCTGTACCTGGATGGCGGGCAGATGACGGGCGTGCAGAACATCAACACCGCGCACCTGGACGAGTCCTTCGGCTACACGGCGGGCTTCCTCTCCGCCACGGCCTGGCTGTCCACGCCGGTGCCGTCGGTGAGCGAGCGGGTGCGCGTGGGCGCGGGCCTGCGCATCCTCGGCAACTACACCGCCGCGGGAGGCCAGGCGTATGGCTTCGGCCTGCTCAACGAGCTGTTCGTCTCCGGGGAGTACGGCCTGCCGGTGGCCGGCAAGATGGAAGTGGTCTTCGCCGGGCGCGCGGGGCTCTCCTTCCTCATCCCCGGACTGGATTTCGCCAGCGACATCCACAAGCTCCAGGCGCAAGGGGTGAACGTGTGGAGCGTGCCGCGCGTGGGCTGGCTGCTCGGCCCGTCCGTGGGCGCGCGGCGGCAGATGTCCGAGCGCATCTGGCTGCGCGCGGACATCCTGGGCCAGATTGGCCAGCAGTACCTCTTCGCGACGAGCCAGGAAATCTCCGGGCTCAACTACTCCAAGAATTGGAGCACCCTGGCGCTGCGCCTGGGGCTCTCGCTCGGGGCCGAGTTCTCGCTCTGAAGCCCACCACCTTCCGCAGGGAGTCGCGCATGGCCGTGTCTCGTACGCTGTTGCTCCCCGTGCTGGCGCTGCTGACGGCGTGCCAGCCCACCTACGTCTTCGAGCCGGACCAGGTGGCCTCCGGCCCCGGAGGCATGGTGGGCAATGGGGAGCCCCTCACGCCCGGCACCTTCACGGGCGGTGACGACGTGCTGCCCGAAGCGCGCCCGGTGTCGACGCTGCCCAACGACACGCGCCCGCCGGACTGTGACGCCGACTGCGTGGCGTACTGCAATGGGGCGGGCCTGCGGAACCCCGTCAACCGCGGGGTGTGCCGCAGCCTCTGGGGCGTGGGCCTGGCCTCGCGTCCCATCGTCCAGGCCGAGGCCTGCCGCCGGCTCTTCGTGGACATGCTGGGCCGGGTGCCCACGGCGGACGAGGCCGAGGCCACGTGCTCGGGCGGCTGGGGCGCCACGGTGAAGCGGCTGATGGACAGCGACGAGTTCATCCTCATGCAGCAGCGCCGCGCCGCGGACCGCTTCCTCTACAGCAACGAGGTGACGAGCCTCCAGGCCATCTACGACATGGACCGGCTGGTGGCGAAGCTGCACCGCGGGCTGGTGCCGTACGACTTGTTCGCCGCGGTGGTGAGCGCCCACCCGGTGTTCACCCGCCGCTACGCGGACCCGGGCGACAAGGCCGAGGCGCTCTTCCGCCAGTTCCTGGGCCGCCCGCCCTTCGAGCACGAGCGCGCGGACATGTCGCGCCTCTACAAGCTCTGGCACTCGGGCTACTACGACCATCCGCAGCTGGGCATGCGCCTGCCGGACGCCTTCATCCGCTTCCGCTGCCTGGACGAGAACGGGGCCCTGGACGAGACCTCCCGGGGCGAGTGCGCCAGCGTGCTGTGGGGCTACAACGAGCTCATCTTCACGCCGGACCTGCGCGCCTCGCGGGACCCGAAGCTCGGCGAGCTGACGCTGTGGAGCGGCCTGCTCAACGCGGACGAGTGGGCGAAGCTCCAGACGCCGGGCCGCATCCTCGCGAGGGATTTGGCCTTCTGGGAGCGCGCGGTGGACGACGTGCTCGTGCAGTACCTGGGCTACGAGCTGTCCGCCAAGGTGCCCGAGGTGCGCGAGGAGCTGGTGCGCTGGCTGCTGCAGAACAACGGCGACATCCGCTCGGTGCACTACGCGGTGGCCACCTCCGCCGTGTACCTCCAGTCCGCCGAGGGCGCCTCGGCCAACGCGTACCGGTGGACGTACGGCCCCTTCAAGCAGGTGGACGCGGAGGTGTGGATTGATTCCATGTCCCGCAACACGGGCTTCGCGCTGCCCGGGTGCGACCACCGCCTCAGCCAGCCGGAGGATCTGCTGGAGTCGGGCAGCGTCGCCGCCTACCGCGTGCTGCAGGCCTCGCGCTGGAAGCTCAACGACAAGGGCGAGCTGGACGAGCGCTACTCGAACCTGGCGCGCACGCTGGGCGGTTGCCCGGAGAACGTGGTGGGCGGACGCTTCCGCGTGGTGAGCATCCTCACCACCGCCACCCAGCTGTCCTTCGTGCAGCAGCTGTGCAACCCCAGGTTGGATCCAAAAATCGCGGGCGCCGCGGTGGAGGGCCTGCTGCCCTCGGGGATGAGCACCTCGCGCGCGGTGGACGCGGACGTGGGCGAGCAGATTGCGACCCACCAGTACCGGATGCTGCTCGGCCGCTCGCCGGATGACACGGAGAAGGCCGAGGCGCGGCAGGCGGCCGCGCAGTGCGCCCTCACCCGATGCTCGGCGGAAGAGTTCGCCCGTCCCTTCTGCTTCGTGCTGCTCTCCAGCGCGGAGCGCGTTTTCTACTAGCCCCGGAGCCCCCTCCCATGTCCGACTCCGACGATACGAAGTCCGTCACCCTCGGCCGCCGCCGGCTGCTGCAAGGGCTGGGTGCTGGCGCCGCCGCGCTGGCCTTCCCCCACCTCTGGCTGCCTGGCGAGGCCCGCGCCCAGACTGCCGGGTTCGGCGCGGTGCGCCACCTCATCTACATCCGCTTGTCCGGCGGCTTCCGCTTCACCACCGCCTTCAACGGCGACGTGGCCGAGGAGTTCAATCCCTTCGGCCGCTCGAGCAAGCGCGCGCCCGGCACCGAGTGGGGCGTGGGCGAGCTGCTGGAGGGCGCGACCTGGCTGGAAGGAGAGGAGAGCAAGGCGCGCCGCGAGCTGGGCATGAAGACGGTGGCGTCCTTCTCCAACGAGATGTGCGTGCTGCCGTGCGTGGACCACGAGCCCTTCTCGGCGCGCGCGGACGGCGGCCACGGCACGGGCCTGGAGCGCTTCCTCACCGGGTACGTGGGCGGGGCCACTGGCTTCCTGACGCTCGTCAACTACGGGCTGCGCGAGCGCGTGAAGGAGGCGGCCTCGCGGGGGATTACGCTGCTGCCGGCCTTCAGCCTGGGCGAGGCGGGCATGGCCACGGGCGCGGGCGATTACGCCACCTACCGGCCGCCGGTGCTCGAGGGCAGCGGCTTCGAGAACTTCAGCGAGGACCCGGACTCGAGCCTGCCGGACTGGGCGAGGCCCCTGCCCGGGAAGGTGGACGCGCGCTTCCGCGACAAGCTGCACACGGCGCTGCGCGGTGGCGTGGAGACGTACCAGCAGACGCGCAAGGCCACGCAGGACTACGGGAAAATCTTCCGAGATCCGCTGCTCCGGGTGAACACGGACAGCACGGACGTGGTGGACGGCATCTCGAACAAGGATTTGCGCACGCTGCTGGGCACGGACACCACGGGCCAGCGGGCGACGCTCGCGCTGCGCCTGTTCCACTTCGGCTGCCCGGCGGTGTTCCTCAACCAGGGCGGCTACGACTTCCACTCGCGCGAGAACGCCGAGCTGCCGGGCGAGCTGGACGCGGCCAACCGGCTGGTGAGCGGCCTGCGCACGGCGCTGCAGAAGATGCAGCACCCCGAGGGCGGGACGTACTGGGACAAGACGCTGGTGGTGCTCGGCAGCGAGTTCGGCCGCACCACGGGCGGCAGCCGCTTCAACTCGGCCAACGGCAGCGACCACGGCCCGGACCTGGCCACCCGGTGGATGTCCATGCCCTTCATGGGCGGCGTCATCACCGGCGCGGGCAAGGGCGGCAAGAGCCTCGGCTCGGTGAACGCCTCGAACCTCAAGGCCACCGGCCAGGTGTACTCGTACCGCTCGGTGCTCAAGACGATGTTGGACATGCTCGGCGCGGACCACCAGGGCGTCTTCCCCGCGGACGCCCCCATCCAGGACTTCTTCGCATGAAGCGCTCCCTTCTCGCCGCCACCCTCGGAGCCCTGGCGCTGGCCTGCGGCTCCACGAGCCTCCCCCCGGAAAACACGGGCACCATCCCGTTCGAGCCGCATCGCCCCACGCCGTCCGGCTCCACCACGGTGACGCCGTACACGGGCTCGAACGCGGACGTGCTGTTGGCGCAGCTCACGTACCCCACCGGGCTGGACGTGCACCGCAAGCTGGTGATGCGCACCTGCAGCGGCACCAACGGCGTGTGCCACAACCAGAAGGAGTACCCGGATCTGCACACGCCGGCGACCTTCGTGGCCGCCATCGGCGCTCCGTGCAACGTGCAGTCCGGCAACGCGAGCGGCGTGTTCGACCGGTGCGAGCGCCTGGGCGACCGCTTCCGCTTCGCCGAGCAGGAGTTCCGGGAGATTGAGATTGGCTGGTTCGAGCTGGTGCGCGGAGAGACGCCGGAGCTCGACCCGAAGGGCACGCGGCCGGACGAGGGCACCGCGGGCCTGCACCTGTACCTGCATGATCCCGTGCCGGTGGACCAGGACCGCATCAACGTCACGGGCACCTTCATCCGCAACTTCATCGACGACCGGGGCAACGTACAGACGCTGGCCTTCGCAAGCTACAAGACGAACTGGTGGGTGCTGGGGGACAAGCGCCACCTGTTCGCCGAGGTGAACGAGAACCAGCGCGACAGCGTGGAAGGCCTGGTGGCCAGCGGCATCGTGCAGGGCGACCAGAACCGCAACGGCACCTACGGCGCGCGCGTCCTCGGGAATACGGTGCCGCTCATCAACCCGGGCAAGCCCGAGGCGAGCTACCTGGTGGCGCGTCTGCGCGGGTTCATGGGCGCGGACACGGTGCCGGGCACGCGCATGCCGCTGGCGAACCAGCCGCCGAACGTGCCGGACATGCTGGCGCTGATGTGCTTCATCCAGGGGTTGGACCCCACGGCCGCGCAGTGGAACCTGGAATCGGCCATCGACTACAACACGTGCACGTACTCGGAGAATCCGGAGGCGCTCAGCCTCGCGGGCTCGGGTGACACGTGGAGCGGGCGCGTGCTGCCCCTGCTCCAGTCCAACTGCGGTGGCTGCCACGGCGGCAGCAATCCGCAGGCGGGATTGGACGTGCTCAGCGGCACTCCGCACGAGGTGTATCAGCGCCTGGTGTTGAAGCCCTCGAGCCAGGATGCCACGCGCAACCTCATCCAGCCCGGCAGCCTGGAGAAGAGCTACCTGTACCTCAAGCTCACCGGCGACGGCAGCGTCAGCGGCAGCCGCATGCCCATCAACCCGCTCAACGGGAATGCCTCGCTACCCGACGCCGACATCAAGTCCATCGAGAACTGGATCTTCCTCGCTGGTGCCGTGGAGAACTGACTTTTCACTCCTCACCGGTGAGCAGCGGAAAGTGACGACGAGGGTTTTCACTCCTCACCGGTGAGCAGCGGAAAGTGACGACGAGGGTTTCCACTCCTCACCGGTGAGCAGCGGAAAGTGACGACGAGGGTTTCCACTCCTCACCGGTGAGCAGCGGAAAGTGACGACGAGGGTTTCCACTCCTCACCGGTGAG
>NZ_JBJMQO010000141.1:0-126972 GCF_045802675.1 Archangium sp.
GAGGTCATCGACATCCTCGGCAAGCGGCGCACCAACAATCCGTGCCTGGTGGGCGAGCCGGGCGTGGGGAAGACCGCCGTGGTGGCTCCTCCGGCCCCCTCCCCCGCCCCGCCCGCGCCCACCCCCGCGCCGCGCCCGGCTCCCGCCCCGGCCCGCCCCGCGCCCTCGCTGGTGCTCGACGAGAAGCGCTTCCCCATGCTCACCTCGCTGGGCCGCAACCTGAGCCGGCTCGCCCAGGAGGGCAAGTTGGACCCCGTGGTGGGCCGCGCCAAGGAGATAGAGGAGGTCATCGACATCCTCGGCAAGCGGCGCACCAACAACCCGTGCCTGCTGGGCGAGGCGGGCGTGGGCAAGACGGCCGTGGTCGAGGGCGTGGCCCAGCGCCTGCTGGAGCTGCGCGGCACCCTGGCCGAGAAGATCCTCCTCGAGCTGGACATGGCCACGCTGGTGGCCGGCACCCAGCTGCGCGGCGCCTTCTCCGAGAAGCTCAACGCCCTCAAGGACGAGGTGCGGCGCGCGGATGGGCGCGTGGTCGTCTTCATCGACGAAATCCACACGCTGGTGGGCGCGGGCTCCACCGGCGAGGGCCCCCAGGACGCCGCCAACGAGCTGAAGACGGCCATGGCGCGCGGCGAGTTCCCCTGCATCGGCGCCACCACGCACGACGAGTACCGCAAGTTCATCTCGCAGGACCCCGCGCTCGAGCGGCGCTTCACCCCCGTGGTGGTGCACGAGCCCTCCGTGCCGGAGACGGTGGAGATCCTCCAGGGCATCATCGGCCGCTACGCGGACCACCACGGCCTGCGCTACTCCCCCGAGGCGCTGGAGGCCGCCGCGTCCCTGGCCTCGCGCTACGTGACGGACCGCTTCATGCCGGACAAGGCCATCTCCGTGGTGGACCTGGCCGGCTCGCGCAGCCGCCGCGAGGGCAAGGACATCGTGGAGGCCTCGGACGTGGCGCGCGTGGTGGCGAAGATCGCCGGCATCCCCGAGGAGCGCCTGCTGATGACGGACTCGGCGCGGCTGCTCCGGCTGGAGGCGGACCTGGGCGAGCGCGTCATCGGCCACGAGGAGGCCATCAGCCGCATCTCCCGCGTCATCCGCCGCAACTACGCGGGCTTCGCCTCGCGCCGGCCCATGGGCTCCTTCCTCTTCCTGGGCCCCACGGGCGTGGGCAAGACGGAGATGGCGCGCGCCCTGGCCGAGGTGCTCTTCGGCAGCAAGGAGCTGCTGGTGCGCCTGGACATGAGCGAGATGTCCGAGAGCCACGGCGTGTCCCGCCTCATCGGCTCGCCCGCGGGCTACGTGGGCTACGGCGATGGGGGCCAGCTCACCGAGCCGGTGCGCCGCCGCCCCTCGTGCGTGGTGGTGCTGGACGAGATTGAAAAGGCCCACCGCGAGGTGCAGCTGCTCCTCTTGCAGGTACTGGAGGAGGGCCGCCTCACCGACGGCAAGGGCCGGCACATCGACTTCTCCAACACCGTCATCATCCTCACGACGAACCTGGGCGCGGAGGCCTTCCACCGCACCAGCCGCACGCTGGGCTTCGGGAGCGCCTCGAGCGAGGGCGGCGGTGGCCCGAACGACATGGACGCGGCCAGCAACGCCGCGCGCCAGGCCATGCCGCCCGAGCTGTGGAACCGCATCGACGAGCGGCTCCCCTTCCGTCCCCTCGTCGAGGCGCAGGTGGCGCGCATCGCCACGCTGCTGCTGGAGGAGAGCAGCAAGCGGCTCGCCACGGAGAAGGGCATCGAATACGTGGCCGCCGCGGAGGTGGTGGAGCTGCTCATGAGGTCGGGCGGGTTCGATCCGAAGCTGGGCGCCCGGCCCATGCGCCAGGTGATGCAGCGGCTGGTGGAGGCTCCCCTGGCCGAGCGGATCCTGGCCGGCGAGTTCATGGCGGGAGACCGGGTGCGGGTGGCCGTGCAGGGCGGAGAGCTGCAGTTCCTGCGCGAGAGCCGCTGAGCCCGTGAGCCCCGCGCGTCCCAATCGCCCGAGCGTGGTGGTGGTGGGCGCGGGCCGGCTGGGCGGTGCATTGGCCCTCGCGCTCGCGGCGAAGCGCTGGCCCGTGCGCGTGCTGGCGCGCTCCGAGGAGTCCCGTCGGCGCGTGCTCGAGCTGGGCTTGAAGCCCGCCACCGCTCGGGACGTAGCCCGGGCCCGGGTGTGCCTGCTGTGCGTGCCGGACAAGGCCGTGCCCTCCGTGGCCGAGGAGCTCGAGCCCCAACTGGCGCGCGGCGCGGCCCTGGTGCACTGCGCGGGCGCACTTTCGTTGGAGGCCCTGGGCCCTGCGCGCGGACGGGTGTTGGGCTCGTTCCACCCGCTGGTCGCGGTGTCGGATCCTCGCGACTCGCTGGCCGGTAACTCGGTGGCGCTCAGCACGCGCTCGCGCTGGCTGCGCGAGGTGCTGGAGCGGATGGCGAAGGACTCGGGCCTGCGCGCCCTGCGCGTGCCGGAGAAGCACCGCGCCGCCTACCATGCCGGGGCCGTGCTGAGCGCGGGGGGCGTGGTGGCCGCCCTCTCCGCCGCGGTGGAGGCCTTCCGCACCGCTGGCATCTCCGAGGAGGACGCGCTCGCCGCGCTGCTGCCCCTGACGCGCTCGGCCCTGCGCGGCGTGGAGGCCCGGGGACTGGCGGCCGGGTACACCGGACCCATCGCCCGGGGAGACTCGGGCGTGGTGGCGGCCCACCTCGCGGCACTCCCCTCCGAGGCCCGGGCCGTCTACCGGCCGCTCTCGAAGCGCGGCCTGGAGCTCGTGGGACACCGGCTCACGCCCGAGGCCCGCGCCGCCCTGGCGAAGCTGCTCGAATGACAAAGGGGGTGCACCGCGTGTGGCAGTGCACCCCCTCCTGGAGCCGGAGCTCCTGACGACTCGGAGTCCGGTTACTGGATCTCGAGCCGGCCGATGGCGAACTCGTTGCGGCTCACCACGTTGTTGCCCTGACGGTCACGCAGCGCGCCGTTGAAGGCCGCCGGCAGCGTGGTGCCGTCGAACACGACGCCCGGCGTGGCCGAGCCCGCCAGGTCGATCTGCACCGAGTACAGCACCGAGCCCGCCGGGATGAAGGTGTCGGTGGTCACCGAACCCTCGCCGGACGCCTTCTGGCTCTGCGCCGAGCTGAGCACGCCAGCCATGGGGCCCGAGGTGGGCAGCACCGCCATGACGGCCGCCGGGTTGGAGCCCGGATTGAGGATGCCGCCCGCCATCAGGCCCGCGGGGTTGAGCAGCGCACGCGAGGTGTCCACAGGCAGGTTGAAGCCCACGCCGTAGCCCGTCAGGTTCTCCATGGCGACCAGGTCCAGGACGACCCTGGTGTCGGTGGAGGCGGCCGGGTTGCGCTGCAGCGACACCTTGCCGCCCGCCGGGTTGGTGTAGACGAGGCCGACGGTGCGCGTCGCGACATCGAACGGGTTGCTCTGCACGCCGGAGAACGTGTCACCGGCGGCCACCAGCGTGTAGCCCGTGCCCTCGGTGTCCACGTTCACGAAGAAGCTGGCGACGCCAGCCTTGGCGTTGACCGTGGTCATGCCCCCCAGGTTGGCGCCCGTGGGGTTGTTGCCGAGCGACACCGTCACCGGGCCGTTGTAGGCCGTGGGGTTGCCGTAGGCGTCCTGCACCGCCAGCACCGGCGCGGGCGCCAGCGGCACGCCCGTGAGACCGCGGCCGGGCTGCGTGGTGAAGGCGAGCTTCGCCGCCGGACCCGCCGAGACGTTGAACGGAGTGCCCACGGCGCCGCGGGTCACGCCCGTGGCGGTGGCCACGAGCGAGAGGTTCTTGCCCACGCGCTTCACCGTCAGCGCGTCGAAGGTGGCCGTGCCGTTCACGAGCGCCACGGAGGTGGTGCCCTCGAGCACCGCGCCCGCGGTGTTGTTGGCCAGCGCCAGGTTGACGCTGATCGTCGAGGTGGTGGCGATGTTGGCGAAGGCATCCTGCGCCTCCACCTTCGTCACCGCCAGGGTGGTGCCCGCCGTGGTGCTGGCCGGCTCCGCCCGGAAGATCAGCAGCGTCGGGGTGCTCGGCGCGACAGCGAAGGTCGAGCTGACACCCGCCGTGAGCCCCGTGGCGGCAGCGTTGAGGCTGTAGCCCGTCCCCGCCTTGTTGAGGCTCAGGGTGCTGAACGTGGCGATACCGCCCACCGCGGACACCGTCCGGGTGCCCGAGAAGGTGCTGCTGCCCGGGTTGGTCTTCAGCGTCAGGGTGATGCTCGCCGTGGAGCTCGCCGTGTTGCCGAACGCGTCCTGCACCGCCACCGTCACCGCCGGGGCAATGGGCTTGCCCGCGACGACGTCCGTCGGCTGCTGGGCGAAGGCGAGCTTCGCGCCCGCGGCCGCGGTGATGTTGAAGGCGGTGCTGACCGCCTCCACCGTGGATGCGTCCGTCACGTACGCGCGCAGCGTGTAGCCCGTGCCGGCCTTCTGGATGACCAGGTCGGAGAAGCTGACGTCGCCCGCCACCGGGTTCACCGTCAGCGTGCCGAGCAGCGTGGCGGACTTCAGCTCCACGGAGATGGTCTTCGTGGAGTTGGTGGCCTTGTTGCCGAACGCGTCCTGGAGGGACAGGCTCACCGGGGCCAGCGTGACGCCCGCCGTGGTGCTGACCGGCTGGGTGACGAACGTCAGCGAGGCCACGGCGCCCGGAGCGATGTCGAAGCTGGTGCTGGTGTCGCTCGCGAGCGTGCCCGAGGAGGCCGTCAGGGTGTAGCCCGTGGCGGCCTTCTGCAGCTTCACGTTCGAGAACGTGGCCACGCCCGCCACCGCCGCCACCGTCGTGGTGCCGGACAGCGAGTCGCCGCCAGGGTTGCTGCCCAGCGCAAGAGTCACGTCATCCGTGCCCGCCGTCGCGTTGTCGAACATGTCCAGCAGGTTCACCGTCACCGCGGGGCTGAGCACCTCGCCCGCCGTGCCGTTGGCCGGCTGCTGGGCGAAGGCCAGCTTCGCGGGAGCCGCCGCCATCACGGCGAAAGCGTCGCTGGTGGCCGTGGTGAGGGTGCCGGACGAGACCTTCAGGGTGTAGCCCCCGGCGGCCTTCTGCAGAGACAGGTCCCCGAACGTGGCCACGCCGGCCACCGCGCTCACCGTCTTGGTGCCCGACAGGGTGCTGCCGCCCGGGTTGCTGGCGAGCGCCACGGTGATGCTCGCCGTGGAGGTGGCCTGGTTGCCGAACGCGTCCAGCACGTTCACAGACACCGCCGGAGCAATCGCCTTGCCCGCGACGACGTCCGTCGGCTGCTGGGCGAAGACGAGCTTCGCGCCCGCGGCCGCCGTGATGTCGAAAACGGAGCTGACCGCCTCCGTCAGCGCGGGAGCGTCCGTCACGTACGCGCGCAGTGAGTAGCCCGTGGCGGCCTTCTGGATGATCAGGTCGGAGAAGCTCGCGACGCCGGCCACCGTGTCCACCGTCTGCGTGCCGAGCAGCGAGGCACCCTCGGTGGTGGTCTTCAGCTCCACGGCGATGCTGCGCGTGGAGGCGTTGGTGGCCTTGTTGCCGAACGCGTCCTCGATCGCCACGTTCACCTTGGCCACCTTGACGCCGGCCGTGGTGTCGGTGGGCTGCGAGGCGAACACCAGCGCCATCGGGGCCGCCGGGACGATGTTGAAGCTGGAGCTGGTGGAGCCCGTGAGCGAGCCCGAGGAAGCCATCAGGGTGTAACCCGTGGCGGCCTTCTTCAGCGACAGGCCCGTGAACGTGGCCGTACCCGCCACCGCGGCCACCTGGGTGGTGCCCGACAGCGTGTCGTCGCCCGGGTTGTTGCCCACCGCCAGCGTCACCTCATCCGTGCCCGTGGTCACGTTGTCGAACGCGTCCACCTGCTTCACGGACACCGTGCCGAGCGCCTCGCCCGCGGTGCCGTTGGCCGGCTGCTGGGCGAAAATGAGCTTCGCGGGAGCCGCCGCCGTCACGGCGAAGCCACCGCTCGTCGCCACCGTCAGGGCACCGGAGGAGGCCTGCAGGGTGTAGCCCTCCTCGGCCTTCTGCAGCGACAGGTCGCCGAACGTGGCGATCCCGCCCACCGCACTCACCGTCTTGGTGCCCGACAGGGTGCTGCCGCCCGGATTGGCCTTCAGCGCCAGGGTGATGCTCGCCGTGGAGCCCACCGTGTTGCCGAACGCGTCCTGCACCGCCACCGTCACCGCCGGGGCAATCGCCTTGCCCGCGACGACGTCCGTCGGCTGCTGGGCGAAGGCGAGCTTCGCGGCGGCCGCCGCCGAGATGTCGAAAGCGGAGCTGGCCGCCTCCGTCAGCGCCGGAGAGTCCGTCACGAACGCGCGCAGCGTGTAGCCCGTACCGGCCTTCTGGACGATCAGGTCGGAGAAGCTGGCGACGCCCGCCACCGTGTCCACCGTCTTCGTGCCGAGCAGCGCAGCGCCACCATTGAGCTCCACGAAGACGCTCCGCGTGGAGGTGGTCGCCCGGTTGCCGAACGCGTCCTCGAGGGCCACGGTCACCGTGGCCACCTTGAGGCCGGCCGTGGTGTTGGCCGGCTGGGACACGAACACCAGCGACGCGGCGGCCGCCGGATCAATGTCGAAGCCGGAGCTGGTGGAGCTCGCGAACGAGCCCGCGGAGGCCACCAGGGTGTAGCCCGAGGCGGCCTTCTTCAGCGACAGGCCCGGGAACGAGGCCACGCCCGCCACCGCCGCCACCTGGGTGGTGCCCGACAGCGTGTCGTTGCCAGGGTTGCTGCCCAGCGCCAGCGTCACCTCATCCGTGCCCGCCGTCAGGTTGTCGAACACGTCCAGCAGGCGCACCGTCACCGCGGGGTTGAGCGCCTGGCCCGCCGTGCCGTTGGCCGGCTGCTGCCCGAAGGCCAGCTTCGCGGGAGCCGCCGCCGTCACGGCGAAGGCACCGCTCTTCACCGCCGTCAGGGAGCCCGAGGAGGCCTGGAGGGTGTAGCCCCCGGCGGCCTTCTTCAGCGACAGGTTGCCGAACGTGGCCACACCGGACACCGCGGCCGCCGTCAACGTGCCGTTCAGCGTGGCGCCACCCGGGTTGTCCGCGAGCGCCAGGGTGATGGTGTCCGTCGCATCCGGCACCACGTTGCCCTTCTTGTCCACGATGGACACCGCGACGGCCGGGGCGATGTTCACGCCCGCCACCACCGCCGAGGGCTGCACCGTGAAGGCCAGCGCCGTGCGGGCGCCGGGCTTGATCTTCAGCTGACGGCTCTGCGCCGTCACCTTGTCGCCGAAGTGGAACTGCAGGTTGTACGCGCCCACCTTGTCCACGGACAGGTCCGCGAACGTGGCCACGCCCTGCGACACCCGCGCCGACAGGGTGCCCGACAGCGTGGCGCCCTCGCCCACCAGCGACACGTTGACCTCGCCGCCCGGGCTGGCCACGGCGTTGTCGTAGGCGTCACGCACGACCACCTGGATGGCCGGGGCGATGGCCTCACCCGCGACGGACTCCTCGGCCGGCTCCGCCGTCACCACCAGCTTGCCGGGGGCCCCGGCCGCGATGGCGAAGGCATCACTGCGCGCGGTGAACGAGCCCATGCTCGCGTCGAAGGCATAGCCCGTGCCGGCCTTCGTCAGCTTGAGGCCCTCGAAGGTGGCGACGCCGTCGTCCAGCTGCGCCTCCACGGGCGCGAGCGTGGCGCCCGCCGGGCCCGCCGCCAGCACCAGCTGCACGGTGCCGTCCTGCTCCACCACCTTGCCGGTGGAGTCCTGGGCGGTCACCTGGATGGCCGCCAGCGAGGCGCCCGCGGTGGTCCCCACGGGCTGCTGGGTGAAGACGAGCCTGGCGACAACCGGCTTGTCTCCGCCTCCGCAGCCCACCAGGGCCGTGAGCCCCGCCAGGGCGAGGAAGAAGAGATGACGCATGTTCAAGGTGTACTCCCGAGACAGGGACATGGTGCGCATTACGGGCGACCCCCGTAGCGCGTCAGCAGCTGCGACAGGTCAGCGTCGTCGATGGCGTTCACCGAGCCCGTCTGGTCCTGGTTCCAGTCATAGAAGGGCGCCGCGCCAGTGACCGGCGTGGTGCCCAGGCGGTTGGCCGTGGACAGCAGGTCCACGAAGTCGATCTGCTGGTTGCGGTCGAAGTCACCGTTGCCGTTCACGCCCTTGTCGGCCGTGGCGGACGGGTGGATCTCCCACAGACCGCGGCCGTACGTGGAGATGCGCAGGAACGCACCCGTGCGGCTCACGAAGATGTCCGTCACCTTCACCATCGGCAGGCCGTAGCCGAAGCGCTGCCACGTCTGGCCACCGTCCGTCGTGCGGTACATGCCGATGTCCGTGCCGGCGTAGAGGGTGTTGTTGGTGAGGTCACCCGGATCGAAGCGGATGACGCTGACGGGGACGTTGGGCAGATCGAAGCCCGTGCCGTTGCCCTTGAGGACGCTCCACGTCAGGCCGCCATCGCGGGTGATGAACACGTGGCCCAGGGCGTCCGGCACCGGCCCGCCCGAGGCGGCGCTGGGCGCCGTGCTGGTCACCACGAAGACCTTGCCCGCGGCCTCGGCCGTGGGGCCGGGCGGGAAGTCGATATAGGCCGTGTTGAGCACGCGCTCGCTGGTCTCGACCGTGCCGTTGCCGTTGAGGTCCACGCCCAGCACGTTGGTGACGCTCCACACGCACTGGTTGCCCGGCGTGCTCATGGTGCAGTTGCTCGTCACGCGGAAGCGGCCGCCGCTCATGGGCACGCCGTAGACGCCGTCCACCGTGGCCGAGGGCAGCAGGAAGTTGCGCTGCGACGAGCCAGTGGGGGCGCACACGCCGGTGCCGTCCGTCTTGGTCCTGCTCCCCAGCTCCTCCCACGGATCCGGGCTGACGAAGGGATCGCCCTTGTAGCGGTACACGCCCAGGGTGGTGGAGAGCAGCACGCCGGCGCCGGTCGAGGCAGTCGCCGTGGGCACGTTCGCCAGGTGGACGAGGAAGGGCACGGAGTCACCGGCGCACGCCAGCGGGCCGTCCAGGGTCGGATCGTAGCGGAACCAGTTGCTGCCCACGTTGCAGTCGTACTGGTCCGGATCGCACAGGCGCGGGCTGAACTGCACCGAGGCCCAGTACGTGGTGTCTCCGGGCACCTGCACCACCGCGGAGCCGATGCCGTCGCCGCCGACGACCTGGTTGAAGGTGGTGGAGGCGGTCTTCGAGTCGCGGAAGCGCGTGCCGTTGTCCTGCAGGCCGCCGTAGGCCACGAACGCGTTGCCCGTGGTCTCGTCACCCGACGACACCGAGTAGAACAGGTGCGTCACGATGCCGCGGTTGGGGAAGCGCCAGGTGATGGTCGTGTCGTTGGCGGGGCTGCCGTCGAAGACGTCGGTGGAGGCGAAGATGCCGCCGTCCGTGCCCGCCAGCACCGTGTAGCCCTTGGCCGTGCGCACGAAGGTCATCGTGTGCCAGTCGGCGTGGACGTACGGCAGCCGGCCCGTCGCCGTGTCACCGCCACCGCCCGTGGGCAGCCAGTGCGCCACGTTCTCCCACAGGGGAGTGGACGCCGTGCCGTTACGGGTCCGCAAGCCGCAGTACACGCCGCCCACGATGACGTTGTCGTTGTTGGCCGGATCCACCGCGATCGCCTGGCCGTAGTAGGCCTGGGCGCCGCTGGTGTTCGGGTTCTGGCAGTTGGTGCTCGTGGTGGTGGGGTTGCCCATGGTACCCGCCATGAGCGAGAAGCTCTGGCCCGAGTTCATGGAGCGCCAGTAGCCGGCGCTGGCCGTCTCGGAGGCCGCCGCCAGCTGCGCGTAGACGACCGTCGTCACCCCATCCGCCGCGGACGGAGTGCCCGCCGCCAGGTCGATGCGGCCCACCGACGTGCCAGGCAGCGAGCCCGCCGCCTTGCGCGAGCTCCACGAGGCGCCCGCGTCCGTGGACACCCAGATGTCACCGGGGGTGGCCGAGGTGCCCTGGCCCGCGTCCGGCGGCAGCGCGCCCACGGCGGACGCGTACACGCCGCTGAGCGCCCACCGGCTCACGCCGCCCACCTGGCCGGTGTAGACGATGCTCCACACGCTCTCGGCCAGCTTGTTGGCGCCCGAGTTGGGCAGATCCACCAGCGAGAAGCTCTGCCCGCCGTCCGTGGAGCGGAAGAGGCCCACGTTGGAGCCGACGAACACGATGTTCGTGTTGTTCGGGTCCACCTGCACGGTGCGGATGCGCAGCGCCGTCACGTTGAGCACCGCGGTGCCCAGATCGTAGGTGCCCGTGAGGGTGACGGGCGCGGACCAGGTGGCGCCGCCGTCCGTCGTCTTGAGCACCTGGCCGCCCGCCACGTCGAACGAGTCACCCAGGCCGAGGTACAGCGTCTCCGGGTGCTTCGGATCCATGGCCAGACCGCCGGTGGCCAGGTTGCCGATCGTCTCCGTCACCGGGAACCACACCGGATCCGCCGAGCTGAAGTCGAACGTCTTCCACACGCCACCGCCCGAGGTCGCCACGTAGACGATGTCCGGGTTGGAGGGGTGCACCACGATGGACGTGGGACGGCCCGAGTCCACCTGCGTGTAGCGCGTCCCGTTGAACTGGAACTTCGCGTCGGTGGGGCCCAGGTTCACCCAGGACAGGCCGTTGAGCGCGGCCGAGCGGCGCTTCGCACCGGGCATCAGGTCGGCCCACTTGCGCGACTCGTCGTTCGCGATCTGCGCCCAGCGTGCCGTCAGCTCCGGCGTGGGCTGGCCGTAGAAGCCGCGCCACGCGATGGCACGCATGAAGGGCTCGTCCCACTCCTCGTCCATGGGACCTTCGCCCTTGTTCTCCTCCCGTTCCTCCTCGGCCTCCTCCGTCAGCTTCCACTGCGCTTCCGGATCCGAGCTCTGCAGATAATCCTGGAGGGTGGCGCGGCGGTTGGCATCACGCCACCGCTTGTACGCACTCACCCCCGTCGGCACCGCCACGGCGGAGACGCCGAGGCAGATCGACAAACCAACGATTGCACGCTTACGGAAAGTCAAAGACTCCCCCTTCTGGGTGTCAAAGCGGCGACACTGTAATGGCGCACCGGCCCTGACTTCAAATGGGGGTTCTCGACGAGTGAGAAGCCCAGGAAAAGCAGAAGGGGCCCACGGGATTTCCCGTGAACCCCTCGCTTGCCCGGAAGCGGGTTCAGCCGCTCAGGCCAGGATGATGCGCGGCGCGTTGAGCGCCTGGCGGACCACCGTCATCACCTGCTCGGACATGGCGTCGCCCTCGGTCATCTGGCGCAGGCACAGCTGGCCCTTGCCCTCGCCCACCGCTTTCTTGAGGTCCGTGAGCAGCACCGTGGCCGCCTTGAGCATCTCCTCGTTCTGCGGGTTGGGGGGAGCGCCCTTGCCGGCCTTCTCCTCCATGTACTGGGTGAAGCGGCGCACCGCGTCCACCATCTGGTTGGCGTCGAAGCGCTCCAGCAGCGGCTTGAGGCGCGTGATGTCCACGCGCAGCAGGTGCAGCGGGGCCCGCGAGCGCTGGAAGGCCGGGTGGATGGGGCTCACCTCGCTGCGATCAAAGGCGCCCAGCAGCCCCTCCTCGGGGGCCTGCACCGAGTGCGGCACCACGTCCACGAAGAGCTCCATCGGCGCCACGCCCTGGTTGAAGGCGCCAATCTCCTCCTCGTCCACCGGCGGGAAGCCCTGCGGCGCGCCGATGAAGAGCATGGGGAGGATGAGGTGGCCCCAGAACTCGTTCTGCGCCGCGCCGGTGCTGGCCACGGTGCCGAACAAGTGGGCCATCAGCTCGACGATCCGCGGGGCCGCTTCCACCTGATCCGCCATCGTCTTGTTCGGATCCAGCTGCGGCAGCACCGAGAGCACCTGGCCCTCGAACTGCTGGCGCACCTCGGGCGGCAGCTGCGTGCGGCCGAGCGCGTCACGAATCTCGCGATGCAGCACGTCCGGCTTGGAGTCGAAGGTCTTCTGCACCTTCGCCATGTCCATCACCAGGAACTGCATGAAGCCGGGGTCGATGAGCCGCTGGTACTCCATGGGCCCGAGCTTCTGCGCGACGCCGCCGGGGCCCGCCCCGAAGCGCACCTCGCCCAGACGGCGGCGGATACCTCCGGCCACGTCCTCCAGCCGCGCGAGCTTGCCCTGCACCAGCGCGGTCATCACCTCGTTGAAGGGGGAGATGACGAGCAGCGCGTCCGGGAAGCCCACCGAGGCGCCCTCGGGAGACTCGCGGTTGAGGAACCAGAAGGCGCCGTGCTCACCGGCGAGGCGCTCGGCGAAGGCACCGGCCAGGCCCAGCGCGAGCACCTGGTGGTTCTGGTTGTCGGGCTGGAAGGCCCCACCGAGCAGCTTGGGGACGGACACTTCCACCTCCGTCCAGGGGGCCGTGAGGAGATCCACCGGCTTGCCTTCGACCTGCTGGAGGGCGGCGGCGACCTGGGCCTGGGCGGATTGGACATGCGGAGGGGCGGGATGGGCCATGGACGATTCCTGTTCCGGGGACGCGATCGTGACGGAAAATCGGTCGTCCCCTTACCCCGAAAACCAAGTTCATCGCCACGATTTGTCGCCGCCCCCTAGGATGGGAAGCGCATGCCGCGCCGCCTACCCCCCCTCCTGTTGCTCCTGCTCTCCCTCGCCGGGTGCGCCTTCGTCACACCCCGCTTCCCCCAGAACGTCCAGACGGACTTCGCCCGGGAGGAGGTGCGCAAGCTTTCCACGCGCTCGCTGGAGCTCTACTACCCCGCCCGCCTGCGCCCCTCCGCCCTGCGCATCGCGGCCCGGCTCGAGGACTGTATCGAGCGCCTGCACACCCTCACGAAGAGCCCCCGGCCCCGCGCCCGGGCGCTCGTCTACCTGACGGGCGCGGACTTCAACAACGCGTATGTCCTCCCCGACTACTCCAGCCTCCCCCAGCAGATGGTGCTGCCGGTGCACACGACGCTGGAGCTCTTCAACCTGCTGGGCTTCGGCCCGGCGGAGCTCGGCGCGGTGGGCTGCCACGAGTCCGTCCACTATGTGCAACTGCAACAGACGGACGGCCTGTGGGGCGCGGTGAACACCGTCACCGGCGGCCTCTTCCAGCCCAACACCTTCACCGAGTCGTGGTTCCTCGAGGGACTCGCCACCTTCTACGAGGGGCGGCTGGGCACCCACCAGGGGCGGCCGCACAGCCCGGTGTGGCGCGGCTTCTTCGAGGCGGCCAACGCGGAGCTCGGCGGAGACCTGCACCCCGGCTACCTCTCGCCCGAGCACCGGCGGATGGAGCCCTTCGGCGGCAACTACCTGACCGGCAGCAACTTCGTGCGGTGGCTCGCCGAGCGCTACGGCGAGGACCGGCTGTGGAAGCTGGTGGAGGTGCAGGGCACCACGGTGATTCCGCCCATCGCGGTGACGCTGCGCTTCGCGGACGTGTACGGCAGGGATCTCGGCGACCTCTTCCACCAGTTCTCCCTGGAGCTCATGACGCAGCAGCAGCGGCGCGAGCGCCCCAGCTCCCAGCAGGTGCTCGCCCCGGAGATCGGCAACTTCGCCCGGCTCGCGGCCTCGCCCGCCGACGGCGCCATCGCCACCGTGGAGGTGGGACGCGAGGAGGTCGCCCGCCTCACCGTGCGCGAGCGCGATGGCTCCTCGCGCTTCAGCCGCCCCCTCACCCAGTTCCTCCCCGCGCGCCGGTGGATCTCCACCCATCCGCTCAACATGAGCGGGCTGTCCTTCACCTCCGAGGGGCGCTTCCTGTTCCTCACCGCCTCGGACATCGACGCGCTGGGCAGCTCGCTCGCGCGCGTGTGGCAGGTGGACGCGCGCACCGGTGAGGTGGTGAAGACCTGGGAGGGCATCGAAGGCATGGGCGGCGGCGTCACCCCGGATGGCAGCGCCTACGTCTTCGTCCACGTCTCCGCCGACACCGCCAACCTCCAGCGCCTGGACCTCGCCACCGGCGAGCGCACGCCCCTCACCCACTTCGAGGGCAGCGTGTCGCTCGGGCCCCCCGCCGTGGCCGCGGACGGGCGCATCGTCTTCCCCCGGGTGACGGAGCACGGCTGGAACCTCGCGCTGCGCGAGACCGATGGCACCGTGCGCGCGCTCACCGACGACGCGCACTTCAACTACGCCCCCCGCTGGCTGGACCCGGACCGCATCGTCTTCGTGCGCGAGTTCGAGGGCCGCTGGCAGGCCCATGTGCTCGACCTGGCCGGCGGCGAGCCCGTGCGCATCACCGACGCGCCGCACCTCGTCATGGACGTGGCGCCGCTCGGCGGCTCGGACGTGGTCTTCCTCAACCGCGAGGGCTTCGACTTCTCGGTGGACCGCGCTCCCCTCATCCCCGTGGCCGCGGCTCCCGAGGCCGTCGCGCAGGCCCCCTCCCCCACTCCCGCCCCGTCCCCCTCACCCGTGGCGGCCCCCTCGCAGGCGGCGGCCCCGTACCAGGGGCACACGTTGGACATCCTCTCCGACGAGCCGTACTCGCCGCTGGAGCACTTCTTCCTCCCCGAGCTGCGCGCCCCCTACGTCTACGCGCTGCCGGACGCGGACCCCTCGTCCAACCAGATCGTCGGCTACGCCGGAGTGGCGCTGGCCGGGCAGGATCGCCTGGGCCGCCACCAATACGCGCTCCTGGTGGAGGCCGACACGAAGGTGCGCTCTCCCAGCGCCTCCTTCAGCTACGGCACCGCGCTCACCGCGCCCTGGTACGTGGAGCTGTCCGCGGCTCGCATCGCGCGGGACGACCGGAGGGATTTGCAGGCCTCGCTCTCCATGTCCCGCGAATTCTGGACCACGCCCGTGAGCTTCAACCTCCTGGCGCTGCGCCGCGACTGGTACGTCACCTCCAACCACTCCGGGATACGCACCTCGCTCATCGGCCCGGAGGCCGCCCTCTCCTATTTCGCGGGCGAGAGCACCTCCTACGGTGGCACGCAGCGGGGCGTGGGCCTGTCGCTGGCCGCGGGCGCGTACCCGCTCGCCTTCGACGACGCGAGCCCCTTCGGAGACCTGCGCGCCCAGGTCGACGGCTACCTGCCGGGCCTGCCGCTGCTCAAGCGCGACAACCTCCAGTTCACCGCCATCGCCCGCTACCTGCCCAACGCCCCCGAGGGCCTCTTGCAGGTGGGCGGCCTCCAGTTCGGCACCCCCTTCTTCCAGCTCCGCCAGGGCCCCGAGGACTCGCGCACCGTGCCCCTGCGCCTGCAGCCGGGCACCACCTTCACCGAGTACCTGCGCGGCTACGAGGACTTCGCCCTCAGCGCGCGCAACGTCCTCATCGCCAACGCGCGCTACCGCTACCGCATCATCATCGACTACGGCTGGAGCTCCTTCTTCTGGCTGGGGCCCTCCTTCTTCATCAGCCAGGTGGAGCTCGAGGGCTTCGGCTCCTGGGCGCGCACGGACCTGCGCGACAACCACCGGGCCGCCGGCGGCGCGCTCTTCCTGCGCACCACCTTCGGCCAGGCCGCCAGCCTCTCCTTGTTCTACCAGTACGCCCGGCGCTTCGATGACGGGCTCGGGGACCTGCACCTGGTGGGGCTCTCCCTGTAGGGCGACGTGGGCTGTGCCCTGGGGAACGAGCCCTTCATCCAGCACCCAACCCTTCCGGCGTTCCCGTGAATGTCCTGAAGGTCGGATTGTGCCCGATCCCTTGCATCCCAGGGGAGGAGATCGCAGCTTGTCGCATCTCTTGAGAAGCCGCTCCAGGGTGGGAGGTCAGCACCGGGGTGGAGCGTCGGCACAGGAGGGTGACTACCGCTGGAGGTTCCGCGGATGAGAACGAGTGCCAACGCCGCTCCCGAGTCCGTGCTGATCGTCGACGACGAGCCGTCCCTGCGGACCATCCTGTCCTTCATCGTGCAGCGCGTCGGAGCCGTGCCGGTGGTGGCGCCGGACGCGGCCACCGCGCGCCAGCTCGCCGCGAAGCACACCTTCGCCTGCGCGCTCATCGACAAGAACCTGCCGGGCGAGAACGGCCTGGACTTCCTCAAGTGGCTGCGCTCGGTGCAGCCCGGGTGCAACGCCCTCATCGTCACCGCCTACGGCAACGTGGACAGCGCCATCGAGGCGCTGCGCCTGGGCGCCTTCGACTACCTGCTCAAGCCCTTCGAGGTGGACGCGCTCGAGCACCGCCTCAAGCTGGCCCTGCAGCAGTACCGCATGCGCCAGGAGCACGAGCGCATGCAGGCCATGCTCGTGCAGGCGGACCGGCTCGCGTCCCTGGGCCTGCTCGCCGCCGGCGTGGTGCACGAGGTGAACACGCCCCTGGCCTACATCCTCTCCAACCTGGACTGGATCGACGAGGAGCTGCCGTCGCTGCGCAAGGCGCTCGAGGGCCAGAAGCACGCGGGCAAGGAGCTCGCGTCGCTCGCCGAGCGCATGGCGGGGCTGGAGTCCACCATGCGCGACATCCGCGAGGGCGCCGAGCGCGTGCGCCACATCGCCCGGGACGTGAAGGCCTTCGCGAGGGATCCGGGTGACGCGAGCCAGCTGGTGGACCTGCGCGAGGTGCTCGACGCGGCGCTGAAGATGGCGCTGGTGCACATCCGCTACCGGGCCCGCGTGGTGCGCGACTACCAGGACGTGCCGTTGGTGCTGGCCAACGAGGCCCGCCTGGCGCAGGTGTTCCTCAACCTGGTGGTGAACGCGGCCCAGGCCATCCCCGAGGACGGGGGCGACCACGAAATCCGCGTCCGGCTGTGGACGGGCCCCAACGGCGAGGCCTGCGCCGAGGTGGGCGACACGGGCATGGGCATCCCCGCCGAGAACATGGCGCACCTCTTCGAGCCCTTCTTCACCACCAAGCCCTCGGGCGAGGGCACGGGGCTGGGCCTCTTCATCTGCAAGTCCATCGTCGAGTCCTTCGAAGGCACCATCACCGTGGACAGCCGCCCCGGCGTGGGCACCACGTTCCGCCTGTCGCTGCCCCCGCACGTGCGCTCCTCGCGCGCCACGAGGCCCGCGGAGCCGGTGGTGAGCGCCGCCGTTTCCTGAGGCCGCTCAGTCCGGCAGACGGTAGAGCCCCACCGGCCCCGTGCCATCGCCGGCGGTGAGGTAGAGGGACTCGGAGCCGGCGGCGCCGGCCACCACGCCGTCGAAGAGGCGCGTGGCCCCCGCCCCCAGCCCGTTGCCGCCCACGCCCTCGCACCCCGCGGCCAGCTGCGCGGCGGAGCACCCTTCCTTCCCCACGAAGTCGGCGCTGGCGGTGGGAATGGGGGGGGCGCCGGAGGAGCGCAGGACCACCGCGCCCTTCGTGCCATTGTTGAAGCCCACGAAGAGCGAGCGCGACGTGGCCATCAGCAGCGAGAGGGCCGTGTTCCCCGGCTCGTCGAACTGGGTGAGCTGCGTGTTCCCCGTGGAGTTGGCGGCCACGAGCGACCAGTCCCCCGGATCGCAATCCGTGGTGGAGCCCGACGTCCCCGGCGTGCACATGAAGAGCTGGGGCCCCACGGTGGTGTTGCGCGCCAGGTAGAGCCGCCCCTGGAACACGGCCATCCCCGGCACGGCCCTGTCCGCCGGCTCGAGGTCCGCCGTCCTGGGGGTCGTCTTGCTGGTGAGCGAGCTCCACGCCGAGAGCGACGGCGTGCAGGAGGCCCAGTCCGCCGGGGCGGTTCCGTAGGCGCGAGGCGTGGGGCTCGTCGAGCGCATACAGCCGCCGTTGTTCGCCACGTAGAGGCGATCATTGAAGGCGGTCAGGGTGTCGATCATCTGCACGCTGGCCTTGTTCGACGGCGATCCACCCGAGCCGACGCCGGGCATCTTGTCCGCCTGGAGGTTCTCGGCATCGACGCCCACGGAGGCGTCGAGCCCCGGGTCCGCGGTGGGGAGGCGTTTGGCGACGACGAGGTAGGGCCGGCTTCCGCCCCCGTCCGGGAAGCCGAGGTAGAGGCGGTCCTGGAAGAAGAGGGCCGCGGAGAAGCCCTTCGTCTGGCCTCCGAGCAGGAGCGAGAGGTCCAGGTAGCGCAGGTACATGGTGCCGAGGTCATCCGTGTCCTGGCCGAGGTACACGTAGTCCAGGTCTCCCCCGCTCCGGGCTCCACCGATGCCCAGCCACGGCTGCGTGCCCACCCGGCCGGAGAAGAAGAAGCCACGGCCATCCTCGTTGTCCGGGCCGCACGCGGCCGTATTGGCCGCGCAGCCCGTCGCGCCGACGGAGGAGTAGGTCGATGACGCGGAGGTGTTCTGGCTGAGGTTGCTCCCCGCCGTGTCCTTGTACAGGAAGAAGCCGAAGCTGCGGCCCCCGAGCCCGTCCAGGTCCAGGCTCACGCCCCCGGTGCCGTTGCGGTTGGGGCCGACATGGAGGCGGCCGTTGTAGTCGACCACCTGGGCGAAGGGAGAGCCATCCCCGAGAGGATTGGAGATGAGCTGCTCCGCCTCCACGACACGCACGTTGCCCGAGGTGGCGTTCCCGGAGGCCACCTCCGCGCCCGAGGTTCCATCGATTCCGCTGACGCCCCCGGTGAAGAACACCTGGCCCACGTGGTCGGCGCGGTAGTTCCAGGAGAAGGTGGCGGAGGCCCCGCCCGCGAGGTCCACCGGCGAGGTGCTGTCGGCACCGCCGAACACCGCCACGGAGCTGCTCGCCACCGGAGGGCCGGGCAGCACGCCCTGGGCCATGGAGCTCCCGGTGTTGGTCACCGCGAGGCTCACCTTGAAGGCACGCCCCGGCGCGACCCGCGAGGGCGCCGAGAACGCGAGGGCGAGCTGGGCGGGCCGCCGCACGTTCAACGGAGAGGTGACGGACGGGGACTTCACCACCGCCCCACTCGTCTGATCCACCCCACTGGCCACCACGCCGATGGCGCACGAGCCCTCGCCCGCGCCCGCCAGACGCGCGCGGAACAGCCTGCTGTCCCCGCCGGGAATGTCCACGCTCGCCGGCTCCGGCCCGGACACGAGCACCACCTGCGACGTGCACCCCATCCCCTCGAGCTTCGCCCCGAGCACCGTCGCGTCCCCCGGGTTGCGCACCTCCAGCTCGACGTCGAACAACTGCCCCACGTTGACGCTCATGGGCACCGAGGTGAAGCGTGACGACAGCGCTCCAGGCACCTGCACGGTGACGTCGGGGGAGCGGGCCTCCGGAGCCAGTACCTCGACGCCGCTGAAGCCATCCCGGCCCACCGCTCCCACCTGGAAGGCCAGGGTGCCCTCGGGCCCGGCGACATAGGTCCACGTGAGCTCGCGGCTCTCTCCGGCGGGAATGTCCACGCTCTCCGGCTCCGGCCCGGAGTTGGGCACCGCCAGGCTCCCCGACACCACCGGCGTACCGGGCACCACCCCGAGCACCGCGATCTCCCCCGGATTCGTCAGGCGCAACGTGAGCGTCATCCACTGGCCCGCGTTCACCACCGCTGGCGACACCGTGAGCGAGGAGGTGAGCGCCGCGCGGTTGCGCATCCGCAGTGGCCCCATCTCCACGCCGGGAGCCTGGAGCTCCACTCTGGCCTGCGACTCGATTCCCCCGGCCTCCAGCAGGAAGCGCAGGTCTCCCGGCGCGACGGCGCCGAGCTCCCACGAGAAGGACGCGCTCGTGCCCGGTGGAATGTCCGCGGGCGCGGGCTGGGAGATCAGCTTCACCTGTCCCTCGCCCACCGGGCTCAGCCGCGGAGTGACGGCGAGCGCCGACGTGCCTCCCGAGTTCTCCACCGTCAGCACCAACCACGTCCGCTCGCCCACGGACACCTTGTCCCGCTCCAACGAGGCCCGGGCCCCCAGCACCGCGAGCGGACGATCCGAGGCGTAATACGCCCTCGGCAGCTCCACGCGCCGCCCCAGCGGCCCCACCACTTCCAGCGAGTGCCAGCCGGGCGCGAGCCCCACCGGCACCGTCGCCCGCAGCGTCCGCGAGTCCTCCAGGGTGACGTCCTCGAGCGCCACGTCGTCGAGGAAGGCCTCGAAGCGGGCATCCACCGTCACCGGCTCCTCGCCGCCGATGTGCTGGGTGGGAAGCGCCAGGAAATTCTCGCCCTCGATGCGCACGGGCACGGCGTTCGCGTTCAACCCCCAGGCCGGAACCAGGCGCTGGGGATGGGGATCCATCTCGGAGCCCGGCGCCCGCGCGCACGCGGCCCCGAGGACGCAGAGGGTGAGCCACAGACGCAGCCGCGGGAGCCGGGAATCAGAAGAGCTCAAGGCGATACCCCAGGTGGAGACCGCCGCCCCGCAGCGCGCCGCGCAGCACGCGCAAGGACGGATCATCGAACCAGCACAACCGCGCCTCGACGAAGGGCTGCCCCGGACCGAGCCGCAGGCCCGCTCCCACCATCGCCTGCGCCCCGGGCACCCACGCGCCCTCGTCCACCACCGGCCCCCCACCCAGGGACACGCGGCCTCGCACCCGGGCCAACGAGGGACCCGCCGCCACCCACCCCTGGAGCCCCTGCTCCTTCAGGGTGCGCACGCCCACCGCCACGGTGGTGTCGAACCACTCGTTGACGCCCGTGAAGCCCGGCACCGCTCCGCCGCCCGCTCGCGAGAACCGCAGGTAGCCGGTGTCGAGCAACAGCCCGAGCGCCGGCCACGAGCGCACCGGCCACAGCTCCAGCCGCGCTCCCGCGGACGGCGCCGTCACATCCGCGAGGTTCGTCGTCAGGCCCACGCGTGGAGACACCAGCAGCACGGGCCGGCGGCGCAACAGCGGGAGCGCTCCCTTCCCGCGCACCTCTCCCACCCGCACCTCCAACTCGGAGACGTGGTCCGCACGTGCCTCGGGCGGCACGTACCGCAGCTCGTAGCAGCCCGGCGCCTTCGACAGCAGCGTGCTGGCGGTCCCCTTGGCGAGCACGGCCTCGGGCCAGGGCTCTCGCACCGGGTTGCCGAAACGATCCGCCACCGAGATGCGCCAGGCCGACTCCGAGCGGCCATCCGCCACGAGCACCGACTGCAGCGGCTCCACCACGACGCGCTCGGGCGAGGAGGCGCGCAGCCCCAGGGTGCGCGTCGCCACGGGCTCGGAGACGCCTTCGGCGAACAGCCGCAGCTCCACCCGCTCGCGCCCGGCGAAATGGGGCGGAATGCCGAGCGCCCCCACGTACTCTCCCGCCTGGCGCTCGGTGAGGACCCCGCTGCCTCCGAGGCTGGACTCGAGCCGCAGCACTCCGTGCGCCGGGTTGCCCACGGCGTCGCGCACGGAGACGTCCACCGCGACCCGGGCGTCCTCGGAGGCCACGAGCTCGTCGCGATCCACACGCAGCTCGAAGCGCTGGGCCGGGCCGGACACCGCCGCCAGCTTCACCACCACCGAGCCCCGCCGATCCCCGCCCACCGAGCCCTTCAGCTCCAGGCCTCCGGCGGGCCCGGGCGGCACCGTCCACCGCAGGAGGTACACGCCCGGCTCGCGCTCGCTCACCTCGCTCACGCTCCCGCGCGACACGGAGAAGGAGAAGGCACCGGGACGCGGAGGCGGGCCCTCCTTCTTCTCCGTCTTCAAGGTGTAGAGGCGGAGCTCCACCGTCTCCTCGCGGTCGGCCCGCACCTCGCCGCGGCTGGCGACGGCGTGGAGCCACGAGCGCGGCGGCAGCCCGAGATCGATGCGCCTGCGCCCGAAGAAGGCCTCGTGCACGCCGGGCGGCACCACCACGGGGATGCGCGCCAGGCCCGTGGCATCCGCCTGGATGGGCCCGAAGGTCTCCTCGCCCACGCGCAGCGTGACGGGCGTTCCGGCGCGGGTGCGCACCTCGGCCTGGCCCTGGCCCCAGAGCGGAAGCACCGACCAGCCCTCGAGCGTTCCCCGAGGCCCTTTCGCCAGCGCGACGAGGATGACCTCCAGGGGAAGACTCTGCCGCGGGGGCACGTAGGTGGTGCGGAAGACGCCCCGCTCCACCCGTGTCAGCGGACCCACCTCGCCCCGGCTGACGAACAGCTCGAGCCCGGTGGCCTCGGGGTCCAACTCGATGCGCACTTCCGCCTCGCGACTCGCGCCGAGCAGCAGGTGCTCGGGGTCGCACCGGATGTGGATGCCCCCCGCCGAGGCGGAGGAAGCACGCGCGGCCTCCGCTCCGGCCGCCAGCAGGGGCCATCCCCACGTCAACAGCCCCGCGAGCAGCAGGAGAGGCACCCGGCGCGGACCCATGGCGTCAGTTCGTCTCTTTCCAGCGGAACTTCACCGACTCCGTCCGGGGAGGGCCACCGCGAGGGCGGCAGGCGAACAGCGTCTCGCTCATCTCCCCACCGGGCTCCCTCGCCACCACCTTCACCTGGGAGAGGCCCTGGCGGCGCGGGACGTCCGCGTGGAAGGAGCCGTCGCGAGCCACCCGCGCGGGCTCGCCCTCGACGAACACCTCCGTCCCCACGCGCACCTTGCCGGAGAGCGACACGCACAGGGACTCGGCGGCCGAGGCCTTCGCCGCGACCTTCAACAGCACCTGCAGCGGGATGGGCTCGGCGGCGAGCGGCTGGGCCCCATCGAACACCACCGACTGCTGCCCGGCGCCCACGTCCACGGAGACGCCCGCGGAGGACAGCTTCACCGAGCCGCCCCGCGTGGCCACCGCCACCATGGCCCCGTTGCGCAGCATGGTGAAGCGTGCCTCGTGCGTCTCGGCCACCGTGCCGCTCTCGCTCAACACGCGCAGCACGCGATCCTGCTTGCCGCGGTAGTCCACGTCGATGCGGCCCCGCTCCAGGCGGATGTTGTGGACGGCGCGCGTCACCTCGCCCACGCGCACCTCGGAGCGCTCGGGGAGGGACAGGCGCGAGGTCTCGTCCCCCACCCGCAGGTCCACCCGGGCACCGGGGCCCGTGCGCACGGCGTCATCCGGGGACAGCTCATCGCCCTCGCGCAGCGCCTTCCACGCCTCGCCATGGGCCCACTCCACCGAGCCCGTCACCTCGACGACGGTGGCGCGCACGTCCTGCACCACGGCCGGCACGGGCCGGGAGCCCGCGAGCGTGGACACGGCGGCCGCCACCCGCGGCGGCGCGCCGGCCCCGAAACGCTCGAAGAAGAGCCAGCCGCCCAGCGCCAACAGCGCCACCAACACCAACCCGAGCGCCAGCGCCCGGCCGAACGAATCCCGCGACGGTTTCACGACCGATCCCCTTGGCTCCCCTTTCCCTGCGTTTTCCTCTCGCATGGGAGCCTCACGAGAGATGGGCCTCCCCGCCGGCCGCGGGAAGGATGACGGTGATGGTGGTTCCCTGCCCCTCGGCGCTCTCCACCCGGATGCGGCCGTAGTGGGCCTCGACGATGCGGTGCGCCACCGACAGCCCCAGGCCCACGCGCCCGGGCTCGTCCTTGGTGGTGAAGAAGGGATCGAAGATGCGCTCGCGCATCGCCTCGGGGATGCCCTTGCCGGTGTCCTTCACCGACAGGCACACCGCGTCGCCCTCCACCGCCGCGAGCCCCACCGAGAGCGCACCGCCCGAGGGCATCGCGGTGAGCGCGTTCTGCAGCAGGCTCGTCACGACCTTCTGGAGCTGATCCGCGTGTCCGAGCACCCGTGGCACCGGCTCGCTCAGCTCACAGGACACCGTGACGCCACGTGACTGCAGCTCGTCGCGCAGCTCGTGGAGCGCGGCCCGTACCGGCTGGAGGAAGTCCAGCGGACAGCCCGCCCCCGCGCGCTCCTGCTCGGCCAGCTGGCGCAGCTCCCGGATGATGTGGGCCATGCGGCGGGCCTGCTCGAGCGCCATCGTCAGGTTCTGGTGCAGGGGCGATTGGGCGGGCACTTCATCGCTCGCCAGCGACAGCAAGCCGAGGATGCCCGTGAGCGGGTTGTTGAGCTCGTGGGCGATGCCCGCGCTGAGCGAACCGAGCGCGGCCAGGCGGCGCGTGCGGGCGATCTGATCCTGCGCCTCGCGCAGCTGCCGGGTGCCCAGCTCCACGCGCTGCTGAAGCTCCTGGCTCCAGCACCGCAGCTCGGCGTCACGGCGTTGCAGCTCGCCGGCCATGTGGTTGAAGGAGCGCGCGAGCAGGCCGAGCTCATCGCGGCCCTCCTCGGGGACGCGCTGGTCGTAGCGGCCCTCGGCGAGCGCGGCCACACCCTCGGAGAGCTGGGCGACGGGCTGGCTCACGCCCCGGGAGAGCACGACGCCGAGCACCCCGGTGGCCGCCAGTGCCATGAGGGCCCAGAAGAAGGTGGAGCGCCGCACGTGCTCGGCGGGAGCGAAGGCGGTGCTCGCCCTGCGCCCCACCACCGCGCCCCAACCGAGATCCCGCACGGGAGCGAAGGCGGCGAGGTACTCGACCCCATCCAGGCCGCGCACGGTGCGCACCACGGGCTCGCCCAGGGAGAGCCCGTCGGACACCAGGGAGCGCTCCTCCTCGCTCAGCGCGCCATGGCCGGACGCGGAGGCCACGGGCTCGCCCTGGGCGTCCACGATGAAGGCCAGGCCGCCCTCGAGGGCCAGCTCCTCCACACGGTGGCCCAGCTCGGCGAGCGACAGCTCCGCGAGCAGGAGACGGGAGGAGTCGCCGCCCGCGCGCACCGCGAGCGCCACGCGGCCGCCGGGGGCCTCGGGGACGCGGTACGGAGCGCCGATGGCCGCGCCGGTGGACAGGGCGTCCCGGATGGGGGCCTGGCGCGAGAAGAGGGCCATGGAGCCATCGGTGACGCGCTGCCGGACGCCGTTGCCCTCGGGGAAGAAGACGGCCGGGGCGATGGCGTGGCCCTGCGCGTCCACCAGCACGATCAGGTTGAGCGTGCCGAGCTGGCGCAGGGGGATGCTCAGCACCTGGGAGGCGTCCTTGTCCTGGGGCCCGAGGTCGTCGAACGGGAGGTACTCGGCGGCGAGGCTGAGGTTGTCCACGCCGGTGAGGACGAGCTGGCGGCAGGAGCGCGCGAGGTCCGTGGCGGCCTGGGTCTGGAGCCCGCCGACCAGACGGTGCAGCTCATCGCGGTTGGAGCGGAAGGCCAGCCCGCCGAGCAGCAACACGGGCACCACGCCCACCAGGGCCAGGACGAGCATCAATCTCGAGGCGAAGCGCACGGGCACGGCCACCCCCCTTCCAGCGGACGTGGAGGATTGCACCACAGGGGACCGACCCGGATCCGACGGGGGTACGATGTGACGTCACACCGTGAACGCGCGCACACTCCGGAGTTGGGAGGCCGACAGGCGATGTGTCCACGAGGCGTTCGAATTCGAACCCCTGGCGCGTGGGGCCCGGCGTCGGGTCACCCGCGGAGGGGCTCGGCCTTCGGGCGCGCGATGAGCCCCGCGCGGTCGAGCAGCTCGCGCACCCGCACGGTGAAGGCCACGTGCTCGGGGTTGCTCGCCGTCATGGGCTCGGGGGAGAGGACGAGGAGCCAGCCCAGTGCGCCCACCGGCTCGATGCGCACGGGGGCGGGCAGCGGCGGCAGCGTCCCCAGGCGGCGAGAGAGGTACGTCAGCCAGCCCACCCGCACTTCCCCGCCCTCCTTCTCCACGAGGTCCACCATCTCGTTCGAGCTGGCCATGGCGTAGTCGGGGTCCCAGGCGGTGGCCATGCTGGTGAGCACCTCCGTCAGTACCGGCACGCGCAAGAGCCGCTCCCGCACCACACCCTGCCTGTGCGGTTTGAGCAGGCAATAATTGGGGCCACCCCAGGGGGAGTATTTGCCACAGCGAAGGTCGAGTCTGGTGGCCTCCTTCTTCTCATTCCACATCATCTGCATGAAGCCCAGATCCTCAATGATCTCCCTGCCCACATCCGTGCGGTTGCTGCCCTTCAGGAAGAATTTCTCCAGTTCCTCCACCTCCGTGCGGACAGGCCAGCCCGGCAGCTCGCGGGGGCTGCCACGGCCCGCGTGGTACCAGTGGGTGAAGGACGGGTCACACCGCGCCAGCATGTGGAAGAAGAGCTCCGCGCGCCGGGCACACTCCAGCGCCGTCTCCTTGCGCGGACCCCAGTACGCCCCCACGTAATAGCTCTCAGGGCCTTCCGGCATGTGTCCTCCTCTACCGCGCTGCTGTATGTTGGACGGTGGTGTTGTTCAAGTTTCTCTCCTTGAATTCCATACGAAGGAACTTCGCGACCTCAGTGTCGGCGACATGCCAGACGACCGGAAATCCCAACTGTTCGGCCGCCCTCGACTGTCTTTCGGCTTGTTCCATCATCTGCTTGAACTTGCCGGACTTCACGTACCAGTACCTGGGCGTGCCATCCGGGTTGAAGAAGGAGCAGTAACCGGGGCCCTTGGCTTCCAGCAGCGCCTTGCCATTGAAGCCGTCGAACTCCAGCTTCCCAATCAGGTACACCCACCAGGCGGGCCGTCCCGATACCTGCTCCTGAAAGTCCAGGGCCCGTTTGGATTTCGTGGTGGGCTTCTTGTACTTCCACTGGCCGGGCCCTTTCGGTGAAGCCTTCGGGGTGGACTTGCCCGCCTTGCCGCTCGCGCCGCTGCTCTTTCCCTGACCCTTGCCCGCCATGTGCAGGACGGAGAGGGCGCCGAGGTCCACGCTCACCGTGGTAGCCGCCGTGCCTTGCGCCACCACCACCCGGCCCAGCACCAGCTCGCCCTCTGCCGTGAGCGACACCACCGGCAGCTCGGCTCCCAATCCAGTAATGCCGCCCACCGCGGCCTGTGCGCCCCCGAGCAGCGCGAGCACGTGCGTGGACAGGCGCGCCGCCTCGCGTATCTGGTCCTCGTGGGACAGGGTGCCGTAGTGCGCGAAGTATTCGGGCGAGGAGGCGATGAGCAGTGCCGCCGTGGTGGGCAGTTGCCCCAGGTCCTCCAGGGTGCGGATGGGGTGGAGGAGGGTGCTGGCCAGCGCCACGGCCATCTCCGTCAGGGCTTGCTGCCCGCCGTCGAGCGCGGCGTTGAGTGGATCGCGTCCCAGGCTGAGCTCGGCCACGGGCGGGCCCTCCGCGCGCCGCAGGGCCTGCGTCACCGGGTAGAGGACGCCCCCGTGGGAGAAGTAGCAGTCGCCCACCCAGAGCTGGCCCACCTTCCACTCGCCCCCCGCGAGCTCCAGGGCCCCCATGCGCTGGAGCGGGGTACCGCTGAGCGCTGACACCAGGTAGCCGTCCGGGCGCACCATCACGAGGAAGCCAAAGCGCTCGGCACGCCACTTCAAATCGGCGTACTCCACGCATTCGCCGCCCGCGAGCACCTCACGCAGCAGCCAGAACAGCAGCCGGCGCGGGGCGAAGCTCTGGGGCGTCGCGCGCGTCTTCGCCAGCCGGCCCAGCAGCTCACGCGCCTGCTCCTGGTAGAGCGCCGCACCCCGCGGGTGCCAGGCCTCTTCCGCGAGGCCGCTGGCCTCCTGCACCCCCTGGAAGAGGTCCGCCGCCGATTCGGGGAAACCGCCCGCGCTTCCCTCCTCCCCTGTCACGGGCGGGTCCGCTGGCCGCCGAGCCTCGGCGTCGTAGCGCAACGAGAGGGTCCGCGAATGAAGCCCGATGCCATGGGTCAGGCTCCCGCGCGGGTAACCCGTGGCACACCCATTGAGCAGCACGAGCAGGGCCAGGGCCAGCGGGACCACTCCGAGCTGACAGCGAGACATGGTGCACCTCCAGCGGACCGCATGGGCCGCACTCCGGCGGTCCCGGAGTCGACGGGAGTGCGGAGGTGCACGTCAATCCAACGGATAGGAACGCCAACGCAGGACGCAGCAGGTTCTCCGCGGACCGGGTGCGGCGGCGACGGAGCTCCAGCGCGCTTCGCTTGTAGACGTCTACAAGCGGTATCGCCCTTCATCCCACATCACTGGTAGACGTCTACCAGTGAAGTCGGCTCCGAGCGTCTGGACGACCTCGCGGGCGCTGGAAACGAGACCGCCCCCCGCTCGCGTCCGGGCTTGCGGAAGCGAGGAACGGGGGGCGGACACCGCGCGGCTCCGTGCCGCGAGCCTCAGTACACGATGAGCGGGTGCGGCTCGTAGTAGTTCACGATGGTGAGGACCGGGAGCTGGGGCGCGTCCTCGTCGTCCTCGCTTCCGCCCGACGTGGTGCGCAGCCCGTCGAAGCGCGCGAGCACCACGAAGTCCCTGCCCGGCGCGAAGAAGGGATCCACCTTCGCCAGACGGCCGAGCGCCTCGCGGCCCGACTCTCCGGACACGTTGTCGAAGCGCCGCACCGTGGCCCCGCTCAGCTCGCTCTCGCTGGTGGAGAGCTGCCCGCCCAGGTTGGCGCGGCCCAGCATCCCCACGTCACCGTTCACCGCGCCCGAGTGCACCTTCACCGAGTCCCTGCGCGTCGCATACCCCACCGGCTGATCGCTCTCCACCGAGCCCAGCTCCTGCTCGACGAGCCACACCGTGGGCTTGTCGCCCTCGCTGCGCACGTCCGCCACCTGGGCGCGCAGCAGCAGGTAGCGGCCCTTGTAGATGTCCGGCTGCGCGATGGCCGCCGACAGCGCGAAGATGGGCACCTTGCGCTCGTGCAGCAGCTTCAGCTCGCCCGGCACGCTGCCGCCGCGCTTGGCCACCACCTGCGCCAGCACCTGCGCCGCGTCCGGCCGCACCCGCAGCTCCTCGGCCCACGCGTCGCTCAGCAGTGCGTTGAGCAGCGTGAAGTGCATGCGCTCCACGCACGACTTCAGCGCCGCCCAGGCCTCGTCTCGCGACGTGGCCTGCAGCCTGCGCGCCGCCAGCTCGCACTGGGCCGGCGTCGCGTAGCGGGCGCCGAAGGCCTTCTCCGACGGCCGCGCGGGCTCGGGGGCCACCTCGGCACGGGGCACGGGGGCCGGCCGCTCCTCGGCCACGAGCCGCGACGGCTCGCGCGACTCCACCGAGTGCGTGTGCCTCGCCGAGCCACACCCCGCCACGGCCATCGCGCACAACAGGGCCGCACCCGAGCGCGCGGCCGTCCTCGTCCTCTTCTGGAAGGCAGACATGATTCCTCGCTCCATCCCGCCGGGGGCCATTACAGCGACCCCGTGGCCCGGGCCGACTGCTGCCGGGCGCGCCTGGCTGGATGCAAATCGCTGGACGGGGTCTGGGGGGCCGGCATCATCAGGGCGCACGCCTCGCCGCACTGGCTGGACAGGCACGCGAGCGCCGTCGCCCCCAGCTCCTGGTGCGACACGTCCTCGTGGCAGCGCTCGCCCGCGCCCGGGCAGCCGCGCTTCTCGGCGCACTGGCAGCACGCCGAGGCCACCGTCGCCATCATCGAGATGTCCTGCAGCACCGACGACAGCTGGCGGTAGCAGGCCCGCGCGGCGGGCGCGAAGCGGCCCTTGGCGTCGATGATGGGCACCTTGCCGTCCAGGCCGCACGCATCCTCCGCGGCGTCGGCGTACTTGCGCTCGCAGTTGGCCACCAGGTTCTTGTCCGGCGCCACTCCCGAGGGCGGCTTCGCGGCCTGCAGGCACAGCGTGTGTCCGATTTCCTTGAGCGTGCGCACGTTGCTCGACGCCTGGGCGTGCACGTCCGTGGAGGAGGTGACCTCGGCCTCGAAGACACATTCGCGGCCGGATCTCAGTGTCTCCACGGTGCAGGCCCAGGCCGTCGGGGATTCATCCGACTGAGGAGGAGAACCCAGCGCGTCGGGCGACAGCGTCGCGCCGGCCGCATCTGGAGCCGAACAAAGAAGGGCAATAAGCACGGCGGTGATCATGACGCCCCCAGCGTAGGACCAACACGTCACATACTCAAACAGCCCCAGGGTGGCAGGCAACCATGAGTTGGCCTCATGCACGGTGGATATCACTGACTAGCTTTCGATGGCCGTAGCGGAGAGGGGGGGGGAGGCCATGCTGTCTTTCGTCCGGACGCGTGGAGTCACGCGGCTCCTGTTGACCAGTCTTCTTTTGCTCTGTGCGTGTGGTGCTCCGGTCGTCCTGCGAGGGCCCGCCGCCTCGCCCTCGCTCGTCGAGGGCCCACTCCCGGTGAAGCTTTCCCTCCAGGCGGTGGACCCTTCCGGAGGAGCGCTCACCTACACCTGGCAGCAGGTGCCCGCCTCGCCCGGGGGAACCTTCAGCGAGCCCACTTCGTCCAATCCCACCTGGCTGGCGCCGGTTGTGAAGTCAGCAACGATCTTCACCCTCCAGGTCACCGTGACGGACACCACCGGGGCCACCACCCAGGGCGAGGTGAAGGTGACGGTGCAGCCGCCCGCGAAGCGCAGCAACCGCGCACCGGTGCTCGCCGGGGCGCCGGTCGTCTCGCCCTCGCTGCCCAGGGCCGGAGACACCCTCACGTTCTCCGTCCACGCGAGGGATCCGGACGGGGACGCGCTCACCTACCTCTGGCACCAGGTCGGCCCCGCCCCGCGAGGCACCTTCGTGTCGAGCGCGGACGGGGAGAGCGTCACCTGGTACTCGCCAGCGGTGGGCGCCGAGACGGCCTTCTCCCTCGAGGTGCTCGTGTCCGATGGGCACGGGGCCCCGGTGCGCCGGACGGTGACGGTGCCGGTGCGGCTGCCCCGCTACGCCGAGGACATCCAGGGTCTCTGGGACTCGCTGTGCACCGGGTGTCACGGCCAGAGCGGCGGGTTGGAGCTCGCCGTGGGCAAGAGCCACCCGGCGCTCGTGGGCGTGCGGGCGGAGACGAAGGCCTGTAACAGCTTCCCGCGCGTGGACCCCGGCAAGCCGGACGCCTCGGCGCTCGTGATGAAGCTGTCGGGCACGGCGTGCGGCAGCCGGATGCCGCGCAACAACCCCACCTACTTCGAGGCCCACCCGGACGAGCTGGTGCGCATCCGCTCGTGGATTCTCGGCGGCGCGAAGAAGGATTGACGCACTTGCGGCGGGAGCGCGGCGCACGGGCCCAAGGCTCGAGTGCCCGCTCGCTCGCCGGTCAAGCCTGCTTCGTCCTGGATATTCCGGTTTTCGACAGGTAGAATCACCGGCCCGTGGCAGTCCAAGAGTCGCAGTCCTGGGGCCACCGCCTGTGGCCCGCGGCGACGTTCCAGTTCGCCCTCATCGCTGGCGTGACGCAGCTGAAGACGGCTGCCAACGCGCTCGTGTTGTCGCGCTTCGAGTCGCACCTGATGCCCTACCTGTACCTGGTGGGCGCATTGCTGGTGGCGACGCTGACGCTGCTGCCGCGCCGCGAGCCCGGCGCGAGGAGCGAGTCGCTCAGCGTGCTCACCGGCGTGGGCGGGCTGATGGTGGTGGGGCTGGCGGCGGGCGTGTACACGGGCCAGAGGATTCCGGCCCTGGTGCTGTACCTCTTCGTGGACGCCTTCACGACGGTCATCTCCCTGCGCTTCTGGGGGCGGATGGCGTCGGCCTTCGACGCGCGGGAGGCGCGGCGGGCCTTCACCGCGCTCAACGGGGTGGGCATGGCGGGAGGCATGCTGGGAGGCCTCCTGGTGCAGGGACTGGCCGAGCGGCTCGGCACCGCCGCCATCGTGGTGAGTGGAGCGCTGGCGCTCTTCTGCGCGGGCGTGGCCTTCCACTACCACCACAGCGAGGCGCCGCAGCCCGCGCGTCCCCGCCACCTCGCCCGGCCCCTGGCGGCCTGGGAGTACCTCTCCACCAGCAGCTACGCCCGGGTGCTCGCGGCCCTGGGCGTGAGCTTCGCGGTGCTCTCCTCCTTCGTCGACTACCTCTTCCGCCTGCGCGTGGAGAACACGCTGAGCGAGGACGGGCTGGCGGCGCTCTTCGGCTCGCTCCAGCTGTGGATTGGCCTGGTGTGCGTCATCTTCCAGTTGCTGCTGGCCGAGCGGCTGCTCAAGCGGCTCGGGCTGCTGCGCTACCTGGCGCTGCTGCCCGGGGCCATGGCGCCGCTGGCCGTGGCCTCGCTGGTGACGAGGGAGCTGTGGCCGGTCCACCTGCTGCGGCTGCTGGAGAACGCGGTGAACTACTCGCTGCTGCCGGTGGGCGTGCAGCTGTTGTACGCGGCCGTGCCGGACGAGGAGCGCGAGGCGCTGCGCGGCGCGGTGGAAGGGCTGCTGCGCAAGGGCGGCACGGTGCTCGCGGGCGTGCTGCTGATCGGCGCGGGGCGCTCGGCCAACGGCATCTCCATGGCGCTGGCGGTGGTGGGGCTGTGCGGGTTGCTCGGCGTGCTGCTGCTGCGCCTGCGGCCGGCCTACGTGGAGGCGCTGGGTGAGCAGGTGGGCGCCACCTCCGAGGACGACGAGGCCCTGGGCCGCGAGGACCGCAGGCTGCTGGTGGAGGCGCTCGGCTCGAGCTCTCCGGAGCGGGTGCTGCACGCGCTGGACTTGATGGCCGAGGAGGGGCTGCCGCTGCGCCCCCACCTGTCCGTGCTGCTGCGCCACACGCACGAGCGGGTGCAGGAGCGGGCCGTCTCCCTCGCGCTGGAGCTGGAGGCCACCGAGACGGCCCCGCTGCTGGAGCAGCTGGTGACGCAGGGCAACCGCCGCCCGAGGGACAGCGCGGTGTGGGCCCTGGCGAAGCTGGCGCCGGAGCGCGCGGAGGTGCTGCTGCCGCCGCTGCTGCAGAACCCGGACGTGGGGCTGCGGTGCTCGGCCATTGGGGCGCTGCTGAGCACCCAGTGGCGCGCGGCGGCCCAGGTGGTCCTGGGAGCGCTGACGGCCCAGGGCGCGCAGGCACCGGTGGCGGATCGCCGCGAGGTGGCCCGGCTGTTCGGCCGGCTGAAGGACCCGAGCTACACGCCCATGCTGACGTCCTTCCTGGGCGATCCGGACAGCTCGGTGCGGCGCGTGGCGGTGCGCTCCGTGGGCGAGGGCGGCTACGTGAAGCTGGCGCCCCGGCTGCTCACCTTCCTCACCTGGCGCGAGGAGCGGCGCGAGGCCCGCGAGGCCCTGGCCGCGCTCGGCGACGAGGTGACGCCGCTGCTGGAGACGACGCTCAACGATCTGTCCGCGCCCCTGGCCATGCGGCTGCAGGTGCCGCGCGTGCTGCGCCACATCGGCACACCGGCGGCGCTGCACGCCCTGCTCTTCTCCAACGTGCGCGACGACGCCCGGCTGCACTTCCGCATCGGCGCGGAGCTGTCCCGCCTGCGCGACGAGCACCCCGAGCACCCGGTGGACAAGGACCGCGTGCGCGAGGCCCTCGGCCGGCGGCGCGAGGTGTACCGCGCCCTGCTGGAGCCCTACCGCGATCTGCGCACGGAGCTGGGAGACCACTCGCTGCTCACGCGCGTGGTGGGCGACCGGTTGGATCAGGCCCTCGAGCTGTCCTTCTTCCTGCTCGGCCTGCTCTACCCGCCCCAGGTGATGCGGCGCGTGCACCAGCAGGTGGCGGGACAGGACGCGCGGCGCCGGGCGTACGCGCTGGAGCTGCTGGAGACGCTGACGGACGAGGAGGAGCGGGCCCTGGTGCGCGAGCAGGTGGAGGCGCACCACCGGGACTTGCCTCCGGGCGCGACGGGACAATTGGAAGCGCACCTCGCGTGGCTGAGCCGCAGCGAGGATGTGGTGCTGCGCGGCTGCGCGCGCTACGTGGCGGGCCGGATCGGCTTGGATCTGCCGCCGCCGCAGGAGGGTGACATGAGTCAGGCGACGGTGCAGAAGCTGTTCCTCCTCGAGGAGGTGCACGTCTTCTCGCAGAGCGATGTGGACGACGTGGCGGCGGTGGCGGCCATCGCCCGCGAGGCGCGCTTCCGCAAGGGCGAGCGCATCTACAGCCAGGGAGACCCGGGCGACGCGCTCTACGTCATCGTCGAGGGCTCGGTGGATGCCCTGAGCAATGGCGAGCACGTGCTGCGCATGCGCGCCAAGGACACCTTCGGCGACGTGAGCCTGCTGGATGGCGCCCCCCGCCCCAACGACACCTTCGCGGTGGAGGACACGCGGGTGCTCGTCATCGACCGGCGCGACTTCCTGGATCTGCTGGCGGACCGCCCCGAGCTGCTGACCGGCTTCTTCCGCGCGGTGAGCCAGCAGCTCCGGGAGCTCATCAAGGCGTCCGAGACGCGGCAGGCGGGCGAGGTGGTGGAGCTGCCTGGGCCCCAGGAGGAGCAGCCGCCTCCTCCTCCGGAGCAGAAGGCCGCGGGCTGACGCCCTCCCCCTCGCTGGCCGCCCCCGCCACGAGCAGGTGCGAGACGGCCACGGGGATGATGGGGCGCAGGAAGCACTTCACCAGCGGGATCGACGCGAGCGTGCGCGCCACGGCGAGCCCGCCCAGGCTCCAGGGCTGCCGCTCCACGCTGGCGGCCGGAGAGAACATCTCGCGGGTGAACTTCGTCCAGAGAGAGCCGTAGGTACCCATCACCGGGCGGAGGGGCACGGCGCGCGCGGTGAGCCACTTCAATCCGCGCAGGTACCAGGGCTCGCGGGGCTCCTGCTCGCGCCAGGCCAGCGAGCTCTTGCCCGCGGTGTAGACCACGAACCACCAGGCGCCCCACGCGGACAGCATCATCACGTAGACACCGTCGGCCATCAGCTCGCCGCCGCCTCCCCAGTGCACCAGCTTCTTGGAGAGCCAGCACAGCGGCACCCCGGAGGAGAACACCAGCATGCCCCGCCAGTGCTGCTTGAGCTCCTTGCGCAGCCACTGCGGGTTGAGCCGGACCCGGGGGGAAATGGGCTCGTCCTCGGGCGGCAGCCCGGTGAGCACGCTCGCCTCGCGCATCAGCACCGTGTGGTAGTCGCGCGACAGGGCGATGACGAGCCACTGGGCGAGGTTCAGCGAGGAGAAGAGCGCCGCCCAGTACACCACCCGGTGCACCTTGCGCTTGCGAGGGCCCGCCGTCTTCAGCGCGTCACGCCGCTCCTCCCGGGCCTTCTTCTCGATCTCGCGCAGGGCCGCCTTCTGCTTCGCGCGCACCTCGGCCGGATCCACCCCCATCCGCTCGGCGAGCACCGCCGCCTTCTCGAGCTGCTCGGCCGTGTGCTGGAGCTCCTCCTCCTGGTCCTTCTGGACCGCCTCCACCCGGGCCGCGAGCTCCTCCTCCTGCGCCTCGCTCCACTCCTCGGGCCCGACGGTCTCGACGACCTCCTGGCCCTTGCCCGTGATCACCACCCCCAGCGCCACGATGACGGCCACCTGGGCCAGGCTCACCGTCAGGTAGCGCCGCCGGGTGGCCCTCTCCGCCCACAGCACTCGCGCCACATGGAAGGGCAGACACAGGCCGTGGACGAACTGCTCCAACCGGTTCACCGGCAACGGAACGTTTCGCTGGTGGAAGTGCGCCGCGCCACGACGCACGTCGTCCCACACCCGCCAGAGCATCCGCCCTCGAGCGGATTCCGGCCCGGGTACCTCGCTCCACCCCCCCTGCCCCTCGCGAGACGGGGGCGGGACCTCGTTCTGCTGGCTCTGCACGCCCGGGACGCTACCACGGCGGGCCGGGAGGGGCGGGAGCCGCCCTTTTTGACGACCCGGGTGGGGAGGTGTGCTATTCGCGCGGTCCGTATCGCCAACAATTCGGAGCCCTCATGCATCAAGAGTCCGATTCCAAGCCGGCGCCGGGTGGAGTGAACCCGTGGCGCCGCGCTTCCGGTGTGGTGGCCTTCGCCCTGCTGGGCGCGCTCACCGGCTGCGACAAGAATTCCTCTGAAAACAAGCCCGCCCAGACGGCCCAGCCCGCGCAAGCCCCCGCGGCCCAACCTCCCGCGCCCAAGCCGACCACGGTGACGGTGCTCGTCACGGGCAGCGTCAACGGTCAGCTGCTGCCCACCAGCACCGAGGGCGAGAAGTCCACCATCGGTGCCGCCGAGCTGCTCGGCTGGTGGGAGGCCAAGGAGAAGCACTGCGCGGGCCAGGTGAAGGACGGCCAGGCGCCGTGCAAGGACGCCTCCACGCTGGCGCTGACCATTGGCGATGCGTGGAACGGCCCGGCCATCTCCTCGTTCTTCTACGGCGAGCCCACCGCCACGGTGATGGGCCGCATGGGCTTCTCCGCCTCGTCCCTGGGCAACCACGAGCTGGACTTCGGGCACGAGCAGTTCCAGAAGAACCAGCAGGCGGGCGGCTTCCCCTTCCTCGCGGCCAACCTCAAGGTGAAGGACGCCTCACTGGCCAAGGGTTGGGATCTCCCGGCCTTCAAGGTGTTCGAGCGCCAGGGCCTGAAGATGGGCGTGGTGGGCCTCACCTCGCCCAAGACGGTGACGACGGCGATGGCCGGGCGCGCCGCGGGCCTGGAAGTGGTCCCCGAGGAGCAGGCCCTGACGAGCGCGGTGGCCGACGCCCAGAAGGCCGGGGCGGACACCGTGGTGGTGCTCGCCGACACGTGCCCGAGCGACCTCAAGCCCGTGGTGGACAAGCACCCCGAGTGGAAGGTGTCGCTGGTGGCCGGTGGCCGCTGCCCGCAGCCGGTGAACACGAAGGAGGGCACCACCACCTACGTGTCGCTGGGCAAGGGCTTCGACCAGTACCTGCGCGCGGCCTACTCCTTCGACGGCTCGAAGCCCGAGGGTGAGCAGGTGACGGGCGTGGAGACGTCGCTGGTGGACGTGACGGGGGGCGAGGGCGCTCCGGCCGCGGACGCCGCGCTCTCCAAGCAGATCGCCGACTACAAGGCCCGGCTGGACACCGCCCTGGGCGAGCAGATCGGCTTCACGAAGAAGGCCTTCGACAAGGACTCCAAGCAGCTGGCCGGCTGGGTGACGGGCGCCATCCGGACACAGCTCCAGACGGACGCGGTGGTGCTCAACCGCAAGGGCCTGCGCGAGGGCCTGAAGGCCGGTCCGGTGACCAAGGGCAGCGTGTACTCGGTGCTGCCGTTCGAGAACTCGCTGATGGTGGTGAAGGTGAAGGGCGAGGAGCTGGCGCGCCAGCTGGCCAACCCCGAGGCGGTGTTCTCGGGCTTCACGGCGGCGGGCAAGGGCAAGTTCAAGGACGCCAAGGGCAAGCCGCTGGATCCGAAGAAGGAGTACAAGGTCGCGACGGTCGAGTACCTCTACTTCGGCGGTGACGGCTTCGAGTTCGAGAAGCTGGATCCGGAGCCGGGCGAGACGGGCATGTCGTGGCAGACGCCGGTCATCGACTGGACGAAGGAGCAGGCCACCACCGAGGCGAAGCCGCTGGACAAGGTGCTCAAGTAGTCCGAAGTCCGCCGTCCGCGGTCACACGGGGCCCGGTGCCTTCGGTACCGGGCCCTTCGTGTTTCCACCCGGGTCAGGCCAGGGCCATGGCCTCACCGCGCTCGGGCGAGGCCCTCACCTCCCCCACCGAGGCTGGAGGCGAGGTGGGCAGCTCGAGGGTGAAGGTGGCGCCCTGGCCCCGCCCGGCGCTGGAGCACGAGAGCACACCGTGCAGCTCCTCGGCGGCCAGGGCGCTGATGTGCAGCCCGAAACCGTGCCCCTCGCGCTTCGTCGTGAAGCCCTGGGTGAACAGGCGCGACATGTTCTCCGGAGCGACGCCCACCCCGTTGTCCGTCACCGCGAGGCGCAGGCGCCCGCCCTCCCCGGGCCCGACGCGTAGCGTGAGCACCTTGTCCTCGCGCCCCGTCTCCAGCAGCGCGTGCTTGGCGTTGCTCAAGAGGTTGAGGAGGATCTGCAACAGCTTGTGCCGGTCCACCCAGACTCGCGGCACGCGGGCGTACTCGCGCCGCACCTGGATGCCCACGCGCTCGAAGGACAGGGCGTGCAGGCGCAGCGCATCGTCGAGCAGCTCCGCCACCGGCAGCAGCTCCACCATCCCCGCGCCGCGCGCGTGCTCCTGCTGCATGCTCACCACTTCCTTGATGTGGTCCACGCACTGGCTCAGCGTGCGCATCTCCTCCATCACCTCGTCGCGCTCCTCCGTGAGCCGCCGCGCCAGCGCCGTCAGGTAGGCCGGCAGCTGCCGCCCCCGGGGATCCACGGTGAGGAAGCCGGCCAGGTCCGCCGTGTGCTCGCCCAGCAGCGCCGCCGCCCGGCTCAGGCCGGACACGTGCAGGCCGTGCACCCGCTCGGTCACCACGCCCACCGACACGTTCACGCTGTTGAGCGCGTTGCCCACGTTGTGGAGCACCCCCGTGGCGATCTCCGCCATGCCCGCCTGCCTCGACACGTCCAGCAGGTTGCGGTGCATCTCGCTCAGCCGCGCCTCCGACTCCTTGTGCGCGGTGATGTCCCGCCCGAAGAGCGTCGTCCCCACCACGCGCCCGCCCTCCCCCCGCACCGGGCTGACGGTCAGCTCCACCGTGAGCGTGCGCGGCTTCGACGGGAGGATCAGCGCCTCCCTCACCCGCTCGCCGTGCAGCGCCCGGGCCATGAACCCGAGCCACCGCTCCCGCTCCGGCGAAGGGAACTCGCCGAAGGCCGGCTCGTCCTCGCGCAGCTCCCGGCCCACCACCCGCCGGAAGAGCTGCCTCGCCGCCGCGTTGGCGGTGAGCACCCGCCCCTCGGCGTCCAGGGAGATCACCAGATCATCCGTGCTCTCGATGAGGCTGACGAGCTGGCCCTCGCCCTCGCGCAGCGTGCGCAGGGTGCGCTCGACCCGGGCCTGCGCCTCGTCCCGCGCGGAGATGAACAGCCAGCCCACCGCCCAGGCGCACATCACATAGAGGGCCGCGAAGAAGCACGGCATCAGGTCGCCCCCCGACAGCGTGCCCCAGGTACGCAGCGGGAAGACGAGCCCCACGTTCACGCTGGCGATCAGGGAGAACAGCAGACCCAGGCGCCACCCCAACAGATAGACCGACACCACCGGAACGAGCATGAGCGAGGCGTGCGTGGCCACCACCAGCTCCGGGTGGTGCACGGTGCTCATCACCGTCGCCGCGGTCAGCACCGAGCACAACAACAGCGCCACGGGCCGGGTCGACGGCAGGCGGCGCAGCAGCACCAGTGCGCCCCCGAAGCCCAGCGCGCTCGCCCCGCCCACCGCGGCCAGGCTCAGCGGGCTCGGGTGGTGCAGCACCTGGGAGAGGAGCAGCACGTCACACGCGAGCAACCCCAGGCACACCCCGGCGAGCAGCCGGGCCCGGGCGAGCTCCAGTGGGCAGGCCCGGCACAAGGACTCCGACAAAAAGCCATCCAACTTCTCCACGAACCATGCGCGTGGACCCTGGCCCATCGTCGTCCCCCTGTCCGGTTGAGTACCTTGAGCTTCGGCCAGGGCCTCCGAGCCGTTCAACGCCGGCCCGGGATACTGCGATAATTCGGATACTTCTTCCGCTCACCGCCCGACAGGAGGTGCCTTGGTCCACAGCTGCCCCCTGTGCCGCAGATTCCTCTCCTTCCAGCGCGAGGAGAGCCCCGTGCCGGAGCTCACCGCCGGCCACTGGTTCGGCTGCCCCGGCTGCGGCCGCAACGTGTGCGACCGATGCGGGCGGGCCTCGGGACGGCGGTGTCTGGAGTGCGGCGACACGCTCGAGCCCGACCGGTTCTTCCCCGAGTACCTGCGGCCCCAGGAGAACTGGAGGAGCCTCGTGTCGGGAATGATGGAGGAGTCGACCTTCATCGAGCGCCTGTCGGTGGAGCTGATCGCCTGCGTCACCGAGACGTCCATCCTCGAGATCGACGCGGCGCTCGATGAGTGGACGCGCGGCCGCTTCCGCTGGGAGGTGTTCTCCTGGGACCTCGAGCGGCGGCTGGGGACAGCGGATGCCTGTGAGTTCCTCGGCGAGAGGGAGCTGCGCTGGACACCGGAGTGGGAGCGGGGGCTGACGGTGGCCACGCGCTATTACCTGGAGCGGGCGGACGAGGCCACCCGGGACGCGCTGCGGCAACGCGAGGCCCTGTGCGAGTGGAGCCTGCTGCGGCCCGCCTTCGCGCTCCCCGTCAAGGCGCTGCTCGCGCTCATCCTCCACCCCAACAAGGACGTGGCCGAGGTGGCCATCCGCAAGCTGTCCGAGGCCGGGAACGCCCTCCCGGAAGTGCTCGACTGGTGCGTCCCCGTCCTCCGAAGCGGAGAGGAGGCACGCGTGCGGCGGGCGCTGGACGCGCTCCGGTACGCCCTCGACGAAGAACCCCTCCTCCACGGGAAGACACGCCGCGAGGTGGAACAACGGCTGTTCCTGGCGCTCGCCCGGTGTGGAGCGACGGAGCTCGAGACCGTCGTCCGGCGCATCGCCGCCTCACCCCGAGCGTCCTCGGCGAACGTGACCGCGAGCCTCGTGGGTGCACTCGGCCTCGCGGACGAGGTGGTGCCCCTGCTGAGCGCGGCCCTCGTGGAGCGCCGCCCGCACCGGCAGAAGCTGTGCTGGTTCCTCGCCGCCCTGGGCGAGCCGGCCGCGAGCGCGCGCCCCGTGGTGCTCGAGCTCCTCGGACGGGCGGAGACCCATGACACCGCGCTGCCGCCCCTCCTGGCCCTGGCTCGGATGGGGACACCGGCCCCCGAGCTCCTCACGCTCGCGCAGTGGTGGCTCGACACCGGGCCTCTCGAGAAGCGCCTGGAGGTCCTCCGCGTCCTCGCCTGCCTTCTGGAGGAGAGAGGTGATGGCGGAGCCCTTCCACTCCGCGACCGGTGTCAGCGGTTGGCGAGCGAAGCGCGCACTCCCGAGGAGCGCCAGGCCCTCATCTGGCTCATGAGCCGGCTGCCCCCCGCGTCGCGGCAGGCGCTCTTCCCCTCCCTGCCCGAACCGGCCGAGCTGCTCACCGTGCTGCTCGAGGACACCGAGGACAAGCCGCCCTTCCTCGCCGAGCTCCTGGTGAAACAGCACCAGGACTCGCCCCGCCTGCGCGCCTGGCTCCTGCGGCATGCGAGGAAGGAGCCCCGGGACTCCCTCTCCTCCTGCTTCTTCGAGCTCGCGGGGCCCGAGTACGCGGGCCTGCTCCTGCTGCTCCAGCGGCTCATCGCCGATCGAAGCGCCTCCCTGTACCAGCGGAGTGGTTGGATACAGGCCGTCGGCCGCATCGCGCCTGGACCCGATTCGCCCGCCCTCCACTCGCTGGTGGAGCTCCTCCTGGACGTGCGGGAACGCCTCGAGCTGCGCCTCACCGCCGCGCGGACGCTCTGGTCCGCGGGAGTCCGAGACCTTCCGGGAACGGAGCTCGCCCCCGCCCTGCGCGACCGCTCCGCCGCCATCCGGTGCTGGGCGCTACTGCTCGCCGGAGAGGTGGAGGAAGGGCTCCTCGCCTCGCTGCGGGAGGATCCGGTTCCCCTGGTGCGCCGGGTGGCCATGGGAGCAGGCGCCCCCCGACTCGGTGAGGCTGACGACGAGCGCATGCCGTAGACTGGCGAGCCAGGCCCAGGAGCCACCCGCGGAGGGCATTCATGAGCCAGTCCAGGCCCAACGCTGCCGACAGTGACAGTACCCTCACCCTCCCTCCCGCGCGTGAGCCCGGCGCCGGGCCGGAGGCGCCCAACCCCGGCACCGACACCACGGTCACCCCCCACGCGTCGGCTGCCGGGACGGCCTCGGCCCACACGCTGCCGGTGGTGGACCCGTCCCGTTATGCCATCGCCGGAGAGCTGGCCCATGGGGGCATCGGCCGCATCCTGCGCGCGAGGGATTTGAGGCTCGACCGGCCGGTGGCCATCAAGGAGCTGCTCGCGCCGGCCCCAAGCACCGAGCCCCGCTTCGTGGCCGAGGCGCTCGTCACCGCGCGCCTGCAGCACCCCTCCATCGTGCCCGTGTACGAGGCGGGGCGCTGGCCCGGAGGCGAGCCCTTCTATTCCATGAAGCTCGTTTCCGGCCGCTCGCTGGCGGAGGCCATCGCCGAGCGCAAGACGCTGGAGGAACGGCTGGCGCTGCTGCCGCACGTGCTCGCGGTGGCCGAGGCCATGGCGTACGCGCACTCCGAGCACATCATCCACCGCGACCTCAAGCCCGCCAACGTGCTGGTGGGGGACTTCGGAGAGACCGTCGTCATCGACTGGGGACTGGCCAAGGAGCTCTCGCGCGAGCAGGGCCCCGAGCCCGGCGAGGCCCCGGCCACCACCGCCGCCCTGGACGGAGCGCTCACCCACGTGGGCGCGGTGATGGGGACGCCGGCGTACATGCCCCCGGAGCAGGCCGCGGGCAGACCCGTGGACGAGCGCGCCGACGTCTACGCCCTGGGCGCCATCCTCTACCACCTGCTGGCGGGCACGCGGCCCTACGACGGAAGAACCTCGGAGCAGGTGCTCCAGCGGGTGGTGGAGGGCCCGCCGCCCCCGCTCTCGCAGCGGCAGAAGTACATCCCGGTGGATCTGCTGGCCATCGTCACCAAGGCCATGGCGCGCGAGCCCTCCGAGCGCTACGCCACCGCGCGCGAGCTCGCCGAGGACCTGCGCCGCTTCCAGACGGGACAGATCGTCGGGGCGTACCAGTACTCGCGGATGGAGCTGCTGCGCCGCTTCGTCCGGCGCTACCGGGCCGTGGTGAGCGTCGCGGCGGTGGCCGCGCTCCTGCTCGTCACCCTGGGCGTGGTGAGCTTCCGCCGCGTCGTGGCCGAGCGGCAGCAGGCGGAGACCGAGGCGGATAAACTCCGCCTGATGCAGGCCCGCGACGCCGTGGAGCGGGACCCCAACCAGGCCATCTCCTGGCTCCGGAAGCTCTCGTCCGGCTTCGGCCAGTGGTCGCAGGTGCGGACGATCGCCGCGGATGCCCAGGCCCATGGTTTCGCCACCGTGCTGCAGGGCCACTCGACGGCGATCAACGCCACCCTCTTCACCCCCGACGGCAAATACCTGCTCTCCGGCAGTGACGACCACGACGTGCGCATCTGGGACGTGGAACGGGGCGGGAGCCGCACCCTCTCCGGGCACACCGACGAGGTCTGGCGGCTCCTGCTCCTGCCCGGGGGCCGCGGTCTGCTGACCAGCAGCAAGGATGGCTCCCTCCGCCAATGGAACCTGGACACGGGCGAGAGCAGGGTCTTCGCGACGCTGCCGGGTCCCGTCTCGGGGATCGCCCTGGCGTGTGCGGACCAATGCCTGCTCGCCGGCAGCCGCGGGGACGGAGTGCTCCACCAGTGGAACCTGGACACGGGCGAGTCGCGCACGTTCGTCACGGGCCTCAAGACCATCGAGGAGGTGTTGCCGTCACCGGATGGCCGGCATGTCTTCCTGCGGGGCTACCAGGGAAGCCAGACGGCGATCGGAGACCTGGAGCAAGGCACCTTCCAGAGCCTGACGGAGAACGAGATCATCTGGGCGGACGCGTTCGCTCCCAACGGGGTCCTCTTCCTGGGAGACACCTCCGGGCACCTGTTCGCCTGGGAGCCAGGGAGCGGGAAGCGGCGGCTGCTCGCGGAGGGGCTGGGCACCATCACGGCCCTCGTCGCCATACCCGGCGGCACGCAACTGGCCATCGGCGATCAGGACGGAAAGGTGCGGCTCTGGGATTTCGCCACCGGACAGGTGCTCGCGCTGGAGGGCGCCCACGAAGGACGGATCACAACTCTGTGCACCAGCAGGGATGGCCACTCCCTCGCCTCCGGCAGCGCCGATCGCACCGCGCGGCTGTGGAACCTCTCCACCAAAGAGCCCCGCGTCCTGTCCGGGGGCCACTCGCAGACCCACTCCGTCCTCTTCTCCCCGGATGGCCGGAGCCTGGCGGTGGCCACCGCGAATGGAGCGCTGCGTCTGTTCTCCGTGGAGACGGAGCTCCAACGCGTCCTCTCCCGCGTTCCCGCCACCTTGCGCGCCCTGGTGCTCTCTCCCGATGGCAAGCGCCTGGTCGGCCTGTCGAACGGAGCGCTCCATCTGCTCGATGCCTCCTCGGGCGCTTCTCTCGTGGAGCAACGCGACCTCTACCCGAGCCCGAAAGCGATGGCCTTCTCCCCGGACAGCCGGTGGTTGGCCGCCAGCGGGACCGATGGACGCGTGCGCCTGTGGGACGCCACCACCGGACACCCGGAGCGCATCCTCGAGGGACACACCCGGCGCATCCTCACCCTCACCTTCTCCGGTGACGACAAGTGGCTCGCCACCGGAGACGAAGCCGGTGACGTGCGCCTGTGGGACCTGGCCTCCGGGACCTCCCGGGTCCTCGCCGGTCACGAGAAGCAGGTGAACCAGCTCGCCTTCTCGCCGGATGGCGCCTGGCTCGCCTCGGTGAGCAGTGACAGGACGGTGCGGGTGTGGAACGTGGCCACGGGCGAGCCCCGGGTGCTGGGGAGCCACGAGGATGCCGTCACCACCCTGGCCTTCTCCCCGGACAGCGGGCGGCTCGTCACGGGCAGTTGGGATCACACCCTGCGCTTCTGGGACCTGAAGACGGGCAGCCAGCTCCAGCGCCAGAACACGAGCGGCGCGGGTGTCCTGCAGGTCATCTACTCCCCCAGGGGCGACGTCGTGGCCAGCCGGAGCTACAAGGATAACCGTGTGATGCTATGGGACGGCCGGACGGGTGAGCCCCGAGACGTCCACGTGCTCGACGGCCATCAGGGAGAGGTGCTGGACCTCGCCTTCTCACCCGACGGGACGCGGCTGGCCTCGGCGAGCATCGACAACACGGTGCGGGTGTGGGACGTGGCCACCGGTGAGAGCCGGGCGTTGCGGGGCCACGTCGGACAGGTGGGCACCGTGGCCTTCTTTCCGAACGGCCACGCCCTCGTCTCCTCGGGCCAGGACGGCAGCATCCGGGAGTGGCCGGACAATCTGCCCTCGGAGCCAGAGGCGCTGCGAGCGTGGATGGAGGGCGTCACGGCCGAAGCGCCACGCTCCGGGGTCTCCTTGCACTGACGCGCTGCACGAGCCGCCATGTCCAACCCTTCCTCCGCGCCGCTTCCTCCTCCGCTGCCGCTGGTGCTCGACACCAACGTGGTGCTGGACATGCTCGTGTTCGACGACCCCGCCGTGCGTCCCCTCATGCGGGCGCTCGTGGCGGGCGAGGTCCTCGCCTGGGCGGATGGGGACACGCTGGGAGAGCTGGACTACGTCCTCGCCTACCCCACCTTCGGACTGGACGAAGCGGCCCGGCGCGCGGCCTCCGAGCGCTACCGGAGCCTCGTGCGCGTGGTCACCGGAGCGCCCGCGACGCCCCTGCCTCCCCTGCCCCGCTGCCGGGACCGGGACGACCAGAAGTTCCTCGTGCTCGCCGCGCGCGTGGGGGCCACGTGGCTGGTGAGCAAGGACAAGCGCCTGCTGTCGATGGCCGATCGCCCCAGCCTGTCCTTCGGCATCCTCACCGCGCAGCAGCTCGCGCGGCGGCTGTGGCCGGCGGAGTGCTGAGCAGTAGATGAGAAGTTTCTCATCTGGCGGGTAGGGAGAAGGCCGCGTGGTAAGCATCGGCGCGTCCATCACCCAAGAGCCGCCCGATGCTCCCTGTCACCGTGGCACTGCTCCTCGTTCTCAACGGCGGAGCGCCAGCACAGGCACCCGAAACAGTGACCCTGGAGGCAGCGCTCGCCGAGGCCACCGCCCGTGCACCTGGAATCGCCGGAGCCCACGCCCGGGAAGCCCTCGCCCGGGGGGAAGTGGAGCTGGCCCGCACGGTGGCGCCTCTCGCCGTGTCGTTGGGGGGCGGGTGGAATGATCCCCGCTGGTCGGTGGGCCTCGCCCAACGCTTGCCGGCCCCTGGAGCGCGCGGGGCCCGGGTGCTCGCCGCCGAGCAGGGCGTTCTCGCCGCCGAGGGGGAACGGCGCGCGAACGAGGCCAGCGTCCGCGCTGAAGCGCGACGGGCGTACTTCTCCCTGGTCCATGCGAAGCAGCTCGTCGCGACCGCCACCCGGGCCCTGGAGATCGCCCGGGAATCCGAGGCGGCGGCCCGGCTGCGCTTCGAAACGGGCGCCGCCCCGGAGCTGGACGTGGTGCAGGCGGGGCTCGCCCGCGCCTCCGCCGAGGCTCAGCTGCTGACCCAGCAAGGAGAGCAGGCCGCGCTCTGCGCCGAGCTGGCCCTCCTCCTCGGGCGGGAACCGCTCCGTCCGTTGGATCCCACCGACTCCGGGCCGCCCCCCCTCCCCCCGCTGGAGGAACTGCTCATGCGGGCCGGACAGGCACCGCTCGCGCAGGCACGGCAGGCGGACCTGGCCGCCGCGGACGCCACGCTCCGGGCCGCGCGGAGGGAGCGCTGGCCCGTCCCCATCGTGGGCGTCGCGGTGGAAGGAGATGGGCCTCGAGGCGCGATGGTGTCCCTCCGGGGCTCACTCGACCTGGACGTGCCGCTGCCGGGCCTCGGGCGGGGAGAGGTGGATCGCGCGACGGCTTCGTTGCATCTGGCCGGGGCCCTCGCGGACGAGGATCGCCGGCGCCGGCTCGCGGAGCTCGTCGCGGCCCACCGGCGGCTCTCCGCGGCCCTCGCGGCGCTGCAACGGTTTCCGAAGGAAATCCTCCCCGCCGCGGAGACGTCGGAGCGGATGGCGCTCGAGTCCTACCGCGCCGGGCGCAGCGCGCTGGCCTCCCTCAATGACGCCCGGCGGGCGGCCACGGACCTCCGGGCCCAGGCCGCCGATGCGGCCCTCGCCGCGCAAGCGGCCTTCGCCGCACTGGAGCTCGCCGCTGGAGTCGCGCTCGATGAAAAATAGCCTCGCGCTCTGCCTCTGCCTCTGCCTGGCCGTTGCCGCCTGCAAGTCCTCTGCGCCGGAGGAGAAGGCGCCTCCGCTCCCGCGAGTGCGTGTGGTCCAGGTGCGGGTGGGCCCCGCCGCGCGGACCCTGACGGTCACCGGAGTGCTCACCGCGCCCCCGGGCCGGGACGTCAAGCTGGCGCCCCTGGTGCCGGGACGGCTTGCCCGTCTCCTCGTCTCCGAGGGGGAGCGGGTGCGGGCCGGTCAGGTGCTGGGCGAAGTGGAGACCGGCCCCGCGTCCGACGAGCTCCAGCAAGCGGAGGCGACGGCGCGAGAGGCCGGATCGGCCGCGCGGGCGGCGGAGGCCCGGCGAGCGAGGACCGAGGTGCTCGTGGAACATGGGGTCGCGGCGCGCCAGGACGCGGAGCAGGATCGCAGTGCCGAGGCGGCCGCGCTGGCCGCCGAGCAGCGTGCCCGGGCGGCGGTCGAGCTCGCCCGGCGCAAGGTTCGCCGCAGCGAGCTCCAGGCCCCCTTCGATGGAATCGTGGTGGCCGTGTTCATCCGGCAGGGCGAGTCGGTGGATGGCAGCGGCCAGCCCGTGGTGGAGCTCGCGGCGACGGATCCCCTGGAGCTGCGTGCCTTCGTGACGCAGGCGGAGGCGGCGCGGCTCCACTCCGGCATGCAGGCGACGCTGCTCGTCGAGGGGGTGAAGGGCACCCGCTCCGGTGAGGCCGTCATGGTCTCCCCCTCCGTGGATGCGCAGAGCGGCAACGTGCTGGTGCGCATCCGCTTCCCCAACCCCGAGGGAGAGCTGCGGCCCGGAGGCATCGGCCGGGCGCGAATCGTCACGAGCCAGGAGGGCTCGGCGGTGAAGCTGCCGTCCTCCGCGCTGCTTCCGTTGGGGGACGGTGGGCTCGGCGTGGCCGTCGTCGAAGGGGGCAAGGTGCGCGGCCTGCCGGTGACGGCGCTCTTCGAGGAGGAGGGCCAGGCGGTGGTCCAGGGGGCGCTCGAGGGCGGGGAGAGCGTCATCGTGGAGGGGGGCTACTCCCTTCCCGAGGGGAGCGACGTGGAGGTGGTGCGTTGACCCCGGTGGCGTTCCTGCGCAGGCACGCGTCCGGGTTGATCGCCCTGGTGGTGGCCCTGTGCGCCTTCGGCTTCTTCGCGCTGTTGAAGCTCCCGGGTGGCCTCTATCCGGAGGTGTCCTTTCCGCGCATCGTCATCGCCGCGACGCTGCCCGGGGCCAGTGCCCAGACGATGCAGCTGTCGGTGACGCGTCCGATGGAGGAGGGGCTGTCCACGGTCCTGGGCATGCGCCGGGTCCGCTCGAGAACCATCCGCGCCGCGGCCGAGGTGTCGCTCTGGTTCGAGCCCGACGCCGACATGGACAAAGCGCTGGGACTCGTCAACTCGCGGCTCGCCGAGTTGCGCGGCGTGCTGCCTCGGGACGCGGCCCTCACCGCGGAGCGGCTGACCGCCTCCTCGTTCCCCATCCGGACGCTGGCCGTCACGGGCTCGGTGGAGCCGGTCCAGCTGCGCGACTTCGCCCTCTATACCCTGCGCCCCCGGATGGCGGGACTGCCGGGTGTGGGCCGCGTGGACGTGGTGGGCGGCGACGTGCGCGAGGTGGAGGTGGTGGTGGATCCGGCCCGCCTGGAGCAGGCGAAGCTGGACCTGCCCCGGCTGGCCACCGCGGTGGGCGACGCGCTCGAGCTCGAGCCGGCCGGCCGGGTGGACGTCCACTACCAGCAGGAGTTGGTGGTGGTACGGGGGCCGGTGGAGAACCTGGCGCGGCTGTCCGGCACCGTGGTGGGTGGCACGCCCGAGTCACCGGTGCTGCTCGGAGACGTGGCGCGCGTGGAGGAGGGGCACGCCGACCGCTTGTCCCGCACCTACGCCAACGGAAGGCCCGCGGCGCTGGTGAACATCGGCCGCAGGCCCGGAGCGGACGCGCTGGCCCTGGCCCGGGACGTCGACGCGGAGCTGGCGAGCCTGCGCGCCGGCTTGCCACCCGGCATCGAGGTGCTCGTCTCGTATGACCAGGCGGGGCTCATCGCCCGCTCCGTCACGAATGTCCGCGACGCCGTGGCGGTGGGAGGCCTGCTCACGCTGCTGGTGGTGGGCGCCTTCCTGCGCTCCTGGCGGGCGATGCTGGCCGCCGCGGCCGCGCTCCCCGCCACCCTGCTGATGACGTTCGGAGCCCTCCGGCTCTCGGGCGGGTCGATGAATCTCATGTCACTCGGCGGGCTCGCCGTGGCGATCGGGCTCGTCGTGGATGACGCTGTCGTCGTGGTCGAGGCCGTGTACCGCCGCGTCGCCCATGGCATGGAGCGCTGGAGCGCGACGGCCGAGGCCCTCCGGGAGATCGCCTGGCCCGTCACCAACTCCACGCTCACCACGGTGGTGGTGTTCGCGCCGCTGTCGCTGCTCTCCGGCGTCTCCGGCCAGTTCTTCGCCGCGCTCGCCTTCACGCTCTGCGCCTCGGTGCTGATCTCCCTCGCGGTGGCGCTCACGGTGACGCCGCTGCTGTGTGGCTGGCTGCTTCAGCCAGCGGGCGCGCACGTGACGCCGGCCGTGGGCCTGTATGAGCGGTGGCTTGCGCGCACGAGCGCCCGGCCGTGGTGGACGATGGGGGCGGTGGGGCTCGGGACCGTGCTGCTCGCCGCGTGGGCCAGCGGCGTGGGCACCGGCTTCCTTCCCGAGCTCGACGAGGGTTCCTTCGTGGTGGACTACTTCGCGCCCACGGGCACCTCGATCGACGAGGCGGACCGGATGGGGCGGCAGCTCGAAGCGGCCATCGCGGTGCTGCCGGAGGTGGCGGGCACGAGCCGGCGCCTCGGCGCGGAGCTGGGCCCGCCCGCGGCGACCGAGTCCTTCCGGGGCGACATGACGGTGGCCCTCGAGCCCAACCGGGAGCGCTCGGGGCCCGAGGTCATCGAGGAGGCGCGCGCCCGGGTGGAGACGGCGCTCCCCGGACTCCGGCTGGAGTTCATCGAGATGCTCCAGGACATCCTCTCCGACCTGGAGGGAAACCCCGATCCCATCGAGGTCAAGCTCCAGGGGCCGGACGTCGACGCGCTCCGGGCGTTCGCGCCCCAGGTGGCCGAGCGCCTGAAAGACATTCCCGGGCTGGTGGACCTGTACGACGGAGTCGCTGGGTGCGCGCCGGAGGTCCACCTGGACGTCGAGCCGGCGGTGGCCGGCCGGCTGGGGCTCACCGCGCAGGACGTGGCGGCCCAGGTGCGTACCGCCCTGCTGGGGCAGGTGGTGGGCCAGGTGCCGCGCGCGGGCCGACTGGTGGACGTCCGCGTGCGCCTGCGTGACGCGGACCGGTTCGACGCGCAGGTGCTCGAGCGGCTGCGGCTGCGCACGCCCGCGGGGGCCACCGTTCCGCTGGCGCAGGTGGCCCGGTTCCGGCGCGAGTGCCTGGCCGCGGAGCTGCTCTCCGACGGCCTGCGTCCCCTGGTGGCGGTGACGGGGCGGCTGGAGGCGCGGGACTTGGGAAGCGTGACGGCGGACGTGGAGGCGCGCCTGGCGGAGCTGAAGCCGCCCGAGGGCGTGGACCTGCGCCTGGGAGGCCAGCGTGACAGTCAGCGCCAATCCTTCCAGCAGTTGGTGCTCGTGCTCACCCTGGCCACCCTCGGCGTGTTCCTCGTGCTGGCGTTCCACTTCCGCAGCGTCGTCCTGCCGCTGCTCATCCTGGGGGCGGCACCGGTCGCCATCGTCGCGGGGCTCGCCATCCTCCGCGTGACGGGCGTGCCCCTCAACGTCTCCTCGCTGATGGGCTGCATCCTGCTGGTGGGCCTCGTGGTGAAGAATGGAATCCTCCTGCTCGACCGGGCCGAGGAAGGACTCGAGGAAGGGCTCGGAGCGAGGGAGTCCGTCGAGCGCGCGGCGGCCGTGCGGCTGCGCCCCATCCTGATGACGACACTGGCCACGTTGCTGGGACTCGTGCCGCTGGCGCTCGGGCTGGGCGAGGGCTCGGAGCTGCAACGCCCCCTCGCCATCACCGTGCTCGGGGGGCTGTCCCTCTCCACGCTCGTGGTGCTCCTGGGGTTGCCGTCGGCCTACATTCTGGTGCGCCAGCGCGCGGGGCGCACCGGAGCCCGAACCTGAAGACTGGATGAGAAGTTCCTCATCTGGCCGGGTGCCCATGGCGTGCAATGCCAGCGTCGGGCATCAACGGGAGGGTTCCATCCCGGGCCAGGCCGCTCGAGTCGAGGCGCCCGGAGGAGGCGCACGCGATGAAGGCAGTCACCCAACCGGCCCGGCGCTCCGAGCCCCGTTCGGCGGAGGTCCACTGGGGACGCATCGTGCTGCTCGCGAGCGTCGTGCTGGCCGTGCTCCGGCTGTTCTACGCGACCCGGGTGGAGCTCGCCCCGCAGGAGGCGTACTACTGGCAATACGCCCGCCACCTGGACCTGTCGTACTTCGACCATCCGCCGATGTGCGCGTGGCTGATTGCCTTGTCCGTGCGGCTCGTCGGGGTGGGCGAGCTGGGCATCCGCCTCCCGGCGGTGCTCTCGGCCGCGGTGCTCACGTGGCTGCTCTACTCGCTCGGGGCACGCCTGTACTCACCGGCCGTGGGAGCGCTCGCGGCGCTCGCCGCCAACACCACGGTGCTCTTCGGGTTGGGCGCGGTGGTGATGACCCCGGACGTGCCGCTCGTGCTGTTCTGGGCGGCGGCGCTCCGGGTCCTCTGCGAGCTGGTGCTCCCGGACGGGAAGGGGCCGGGCCGGGGCGGGTTCCGCTGGTACCTCCTGGGGCTGCTCTGCGGGCTCGCGATGCTGTCGAAGTACACCGCCGCCCTGCTCCCGCCTCAAATCCTCGCGACGGCGCTGCTGCTTCCCCGGGGCCGTGCCGCCCTGCGCACGCCCCATCCCTACCTGGCGCTCGCGCTGAGCCTCGCCGTCTTCTCGCCCGTGCTCATCTGGAACGCGCGGCATGACTGGGCGTCCTTCGCCTTCCAGACGCAGGGGCGGCTGGAGTCCGTGCACGGGTTGCGCCCCTTCCTGGTGGGCCGGTACGTCGGCCTGCAAGCGGTAGCGGTGGGACCGCTGCTCTACCTGGCCCTCCTCGCCGCGGCGGTCCTCCTCATCCGGCGCTCGCTGCGGGGAGACCCGCGCGCCCTGCTGTTGTGCCTCGCGAGCGTGCCGGGGCTCGTGCTCTTCTCACTGGTGAGCCCGTGGCACTGGGTGAAGATGAACTGGGTGGCCCCCGCCTATCTCGGGGTGCTCGTGGCGGTCGCGGCCGCGGGGGGCGAGCTGTGGCACAGGCGCTGGGGCAAGGTGTACGGGCTGCTCTCCGTGGGTACCGGCGCGCTCCTGGTGGTGGGCATGTACCTGATGCCCCTGTGTCCGTTCATTCCCTTCAGCGAGCGGGACAACCTGGTGAGCGGCTGGAAGGAGCTGGCCGGGCACGTGCAGCGCTTCCGCGAGCAGGCGAAGGCCCGCACTCCGGAGCCGCTGGTGGTGGGCTGGGGCTACAAGACAGCGAGTGAGCTGGCCTTCTACCTGCCCGGCCACCCCGAGACGCAGTCGGACGGGGCGCTGGGGAGCCCGGGGCTGGCCTATGACTTCTGGCTGGACCGCGTGCATGACGGGACGGATGCGATCATCGTGTCGGACGCACGGCAGCCGCTGCACGACGCGCCGGCGCACCTCCAGACCCACTGCGAGGGAGTGCGCGAGCTCCCCCCGGTGACGGTGCACCGGGGTGAGCGGCCCGTGACGACCTATCAACTCTGGTACTGCCAGCGCTGGCACCTGTCGGAACGGGCCCCCGAGCCTTCGCGCGGCCTCACTCCCGGAGAGCCGGCAGCAGGAACGTGAACAGGCTCTCTCCCGGCGAGGCGCGGGCATAGGTGAGCACCCCGCCGTGGGCCTCGACGATGGCGCGCGAGATGGCGAGCCCGAGCCCCGTGCCCTCCCCACCGCGTGCGCTGTCGGCTCGCGCGAACCGCTGGAAGAGCCTGGGCTCGAACGAGGGCTCCACGCCCGCACCGTCGTCCGCCACGCTCGCGCGGGCTCCCTCGGGCGTCGCGCGGACCTCGACCCGGACCCGCTCCCGGCCGTGGCGGAGCGCATTGGACAAGAGGTTGTCCAGGACGCGTGCGAGGAGCATGGGATCGCCGCGAACGAGGGTGGACTCGCCGGAGAGCTCGATTCGCACGGAGCGCGTGCGGACTTCCATGAGGCGCTCGGCCCGCTGGGTGGCGTCACGCGCGAGCAGGAGCAGGTCCACGGACTCCCCTGCCCTCACGAGCCTGCCGGCATCCGCGCGAGCCAGCAGCAGCAGCGTGTCCACCAGCGCCGCGAGCCCACGGCTCTCAGTGAGAACGATCTCCAGCGCGCGGCGATAGTCTTCCGCCGGGCGCTCGCGGCGCAGCACCACCTCGGTCTCGCCGATGATGACGGTCAGGGGCGTGCGCAGCTCGTGCGCGGCATCCGCGGTGAAGTGGTGGATGCGTTCGACCGAGCCGCGCGCGTCGGTGAGGAGCGCGTTGAGCGTGGACGCGAGCTCGTCCCACTCATCCCCGGTACCGCGCACCGGGAGACTCAAATCCAGCTCCGAGGCTCGCGCGGCCCGGGCCCGGGTGCTGGCCTCTCGCATGGGAGCCAGGGCCCGGCGGGCGAGCGCGCGGCCCAGGGCCCCGGCCCCGAGCACCGCGACGGGAGCCGCGAACGCCATGGCCCCGAGCACCGGCCACACCTCATCGAAGAGGCCCTCCGCCTCGGGCACCGGGCCGGAGTCGCGCCGCTCCAACCACTCTTGCGTGACGAGCACCGCCGCCACCAATCCACCAAAGAGGAGGATGGTGGTCAGGACCGCGCCGGCGAAGAAGAGCGTCAGGCGGTCGCGCAGCGTCCCGAGCGGCCTCATGGTCCGCCCCGGAGCACATAACCCACGCCCCGCACCGTGTGGATGAGCTTGACGCCAAAGGGCTCGTCTACCTTGGCGCGGAGGTAGCGGATGTAGACCTCGACGACGTTGGAGAAGGTCTCGAAGTCGTGGTCCCAGACGGTCTGGACGATCCGGGTCCGGGAGACGACTTCACCCGCGTGCTCGAGGAGGAATTGGAGCAGGGCGTACTCGCGCGCGGTGAGGGAGAGCTCCACCCCCGCCCGCACCACCTTGCGCGTGAGCGGATCCAACGTCAGGTCCGCATGGCTCAGCAGGGGGCTGGCCCGGCCGGACACGCGGCGAAGCACGGCACGGATGCGCGCGAGCAGTTCCTCGAAGGCGAAGGGTTTGACGAGGTAATCATCCGCTCCGGCGTTGAGGGCCGCGATGCGGTCCGCCACCTCGTCCCGGGCCGTGAGCATGATGACCGGGGTGATGTCCCGCCGGGCGCGCATCCCCCGGAGTACATCCAACCCCGGCATTCCCGGGAGCATCCAATCGAGGAGGACGAGCTCGAAGCGCTCATGCCGCAGCAACTCCGCCGCCTCCACCCCCTCCGCGCTCTCACGGACACGAAAGCCCTCCTCGGTCAGACCGCGAGCGAGGAAGGCCCGGACCCGCAGCTCATCTTCGACGATGAGGATGGACATGCCCGTGCTTCTACCACCCCGTCAGGGCTCGCGCTCCGCACCGCGCTTGTCCGCTTCCCTCACCGACTGGCACAGCTCGGCTGGGCCCCGCCCCTACCCCACCGTCGCGCGCCGGGGCAGCCGCAGGGGCCGCCGCGTCCCGGCGCCCTGCTCCCGCCGCGCGCGGCGCGAGCGCAACCCCTTCTCCACGCTGATGACGGGCAGGACGATGGCCCCCACCAGCGCGCACAGGCCCAGCGCCTCGAGCGTCAGCGGCGCGGTGTCGAACACCTCCTGCATGAAGGGCAGGTAGATGAAGCCCAGTTGCAGCAGCACCAGCGCCCCGATGCCGAGGTAGACGAAGGGGTTGCTGAAGAGGCCGATGCGCAAGGACGAGTCGCGCAGGGAGCGGCAGTTCAGCAGGTAGAAGATCTGGAACATGATGACCGTGGTGACGGCCATGGTCTGCGCCTCGCGGATGGCGATCTCATGGCCCGAGCGCGCCGCCTCGTGGGTGTACTCCCAGAGGAAGAGCCCGGTGGCGCCCGCGCACATCAACGCCGCCACGAGCAGGGTGCGCATCACCACGAAGCGGCTGAGCACGGGCGCGTCCGGATGGCGGGGAGCGCGCTTCATCACGTCCGGCTCGCGGGCCTCGAAGGCCAGCGGCAGCGCGAGCGCCACGGTGGCCACCAGGTTGATCCACAGGAGCTGGGTGGGGAGCATGGCCAGGAGGGGCTCGCGCTCACCGGCGATGTGCAGGATGGGGAAGAAGGCCACGCCGACGACGAGGATGAGGGCCAGTCCCAGGTTGGTGGGCAGCACGAAGGCGAGCGACTTGACGAGGTTGTCATAGACGCGCCGGCCCTCCTCCACCGCGGCGGCGATGGAGGCGAAGTTGTCGTCGGTGAGGATGATGTCCGCGGCCTCCTTGGACACGGCGGTGCCGGTGATGCCCATGGCCACGCCGATGTTGGCCTGCTTGAGCGCGGGCGCGTCGTTGACGCCATCACCCGTCATGGCCACCACCTGCCCTTCCTTCTGGAGGGCGCGCACCAGGCGCAGCTTGTGCTCGGGCGCCACGCGGGCGAACACGTTGGCGCTCGTGGCCGCCACGCGCAGCCGAGCCTCGTCCAGCTCCGCGAGCTGCGCGCCCGTCACCACCTGGCCTCCCTCGAGGATGCCGAGCTGCGCGCCAATGGCCTCCGCCGTCTTCGCGTGGTCTCCGGTGATCATCTTCACCGTGATGCCCGCGGTGTGGCAGGTCCTCACCGCGCTGATGGCCTCCTCGCGTGGCGGGTCGATCATCCCCTCGAGCCCCAGGAGCCGGAAGCCTCCGGACATGTCCTCCATCCGGAGCCCCTCGTGCGAGGCCGGGAGGTCCCTGCTCGCCACGGCCAGCACGCGCATCCCGCGCGAAGCCAGACGCTCCACCTCGGCGAGCACCGTGCCGGGTTCGACATCGCAGCGGCGCAGCACCACCTCGGGAGCGCCCTTGAGGTAGAGCTTCCGGCCCCCCTGCCCGTCTTCGTTGAGCGTGGCCATGAACTGGTGCTCGGACTCGAAGGGGATGGCGTCCACGCGGGCATGGCGGGTGCGCAGCTCCTCGACCTTCAGGCCCGCCTTCTCCGCGGCGACGATGAGCGCGCCCTCGGTGGGGTCTCCCGTCAGCGCCCAGGTGCCGTCCTTCGCGAGCACCGCGGCGTCAGTGCAGAGCGCCCCGGCCACGAGCAGCTCGCGGGCATCCCCGGGCGGGGAGCCGAGGGTCTGCTCGCCGCGGCGCAGCTCGCCCTGGGGCGCGTAGCCCACGCCCGAGAGCGAGTAACTGCCCGAGGGCGTCCACAGCGCCTGCACCGTCATCTCGTTGCGGGTGAGCGTGCCCGTCTTGTCGGAGCAGATGACGGTGGTGCTGCCCAGCGTCTCCACGGCGGGCAGCTTGCGGATGATGGCGCGGCGGGCGGCCATGTACTGCACGCCGACGGCCAGCGCGATGGTGACGATGGCGGGAAGGCCCTCGGGGATGGCGGCCACGGCGAGCGTGAGGGCGGCCATGAGCGAGTCGGCCACGCCGTACCCGCGCAGCAGGCCCACGCCCAGCAGCACGGCGGAGATGACGAGGATGGCGAGGGTGAGGTAGCGGCCGATGACGGCGAGCGCCTTCGTCAGCGGCGTCTGCAGGTCCACCGTCTCGCGCAGCAGCTGGGAGATGCGGCCGAGCTCCGTGGCCCCACCGGTGGCCACCACCACGGCGGTGGCCGTGCCATAGGTGACGTGCGTGCCACCGAAGGCCATGCTCGTCCGGTCGCCGATGCCCGCGTTCGCCTCCACGGGCTCCACGCGCTTCTCCGAGGGGACGGACTCGCCCGTGAGCGCCGCCTCCTCCACCTGGAGGTTGCGCCCGGCGAGCAGCCGCACGTCCGCGGGCACCTTGTCGCCCGAGGCCAGCAGCACCACGTCCCCGGGCACCAGCTGCGCGGAGGGCACCGTCACCTTGTGGCCCTCGCGCAACGCGGTGGCGTTCTCCGGCACCATCTGCGTGAGCGCCTCGATGGCCTTGCCCGCGCGGAACTCCTGCACGAAGCCGATGAGCGTGTTGAGCACCACCACCGCGAGCACGATGAGCCCATCGGCCACCTTGCCCAGCACGACAGCCAGGCCCGCCGAGGCGAGCAGCACCCAGATGAGGGGGTTGTTCACCTGGCGCCACAGCAGCGTGAGCGGGCCCTCGCCGGCCACGCGTTGCAGCACGTTGGGGCCGTGGCGTTCGAGCCGGGCGCGGGCCTCGGTGTCGGAGAGGCCCCCGGGGCTGCTCTGAATGGCCGTGAGCGCCACCTCGGGGGGCAGCGCGTGCCAGGGTTGGCCCTGGGGGGACACCACTGTCGGAGAGTCACTCTGGGGCGAGTTCATGGGGCGCTCCTCGGAGAGAATCTGGGGAGCGCGCCAGGCCTTGGCCAAAAGAAAATCTGGCCTGGACTCTTCGAGAAAACCGAAACCGCATGTGGCCGCACGGCCAGCCAGTCATCGGGTCCTCGGGTCGAGCCTGGCCGTCCCGCAGGCCCACGGGCTGGGAGGCAGGCCCTCGGAGCCGCCGGACAGGCGTCGCGCCTACCCCGAGGTGCTCAATGCCGGGGTTCCGGCCGCGGTGGTGGCGGAGCGCTCTCGCCACTGGCGGCCGGTTCCCAGGAGGAGCCCGCGCGATGGAGCTCGAACCAGAACGTGCTTCCCTTCCCTCGCTCGGACGTGACGCCCACGCGGCCGCCGTGTCCTTCCGCCAGCTTCTTGACCGTGGCGAGTCCCAGTCCGAGCCCGTCGGGACCGCCGCGCTGTCCGCGGAAGTACGGTTCGAACAGGGAGGGCAACAGCTCCGGGGCAATCCCCGGTCCCGTGTCGCTGACCTCGGTGCGGATGAAGGGCCCCTCCTCTCTCAGCCGGAGGGTGATCCGCCGCGTCGGCACATCGCCCATGTACTTGATCGCATTGCGGACCAGGTTGCCGATCAGGCTCAGGTAGACCCCCGTACTGCAAGCGACCAGGACGGGGGGAATCGGCTCATAATGCAGGTCGATCCCGGCCCGCTCCACTTCGGCCGCGAACCCTCCCACCACATCGCCGATGACCGCGCGTGGCTCGGTCCGGGCACCGGGGTCCGGCTTCGCTCCGGACCGGGCGAAGTCGAGGAGCGCGGTGGTGATCTCATCCGCTCTCGACAGACCCCGGATGATGCGCTGGATGGACTCGCGCGCCGGTTCGTCGGAGCTCTTTCGAAGCGCCAGCTCGGCGGCCATCCGGGCGGCGGAGAGTGGATTGCGGATGTCGTGGGCGACACGGCCCGAGAACTGCTCCAACTCCGCGGCCCGCGCCTCGAGAGCCTGTGTATGCGCGTCGAAGAGGGCGCGGCGGGCACCTGTCTGGCGATGCAGCAGCCGCACCACCACCACGGACAGGAGGCCACAGAACGCGGTGAGACCAATGGAGAGCCAGAGGGTCCGGCGGCGGGTTTCGTGGATGTCCGCCGCCAGCTCCCGGCCTCGCACGGCATTGTGTTCAATGGCGCGCGTGACGTCCTCGAGGATGCGCTGCGCCGCGGGTTCGACCTTCTGGCTGAACGCCGCGCCCGCTTCGGCATTCGCGCCCGACTCCACGAGCCCGCGCACGTGTTGGACTTCATGGTCGAAGTGAAACCAGGACTCCTGCACGTTCAGCCACAGGGTCCGCTCGCCGGGGTAGGACGGGAGACTCAAGTACTCGTGCGTCCCCGTCTTCACGCGCTTCAGCGAGGCCTCCAGGGCCGCTCCCAGCTCGGGCCGGAGCGAGGGCTCGTGGATGAAACGCGAGAGGGCCAGCTCCGTCTCCAGAACGGACCTGCGAACGAGCGCCAGGTGCTCGATGCTCGGGGCCGCGTTGTAGATGATGCTCTCGGACAGCGCACCGACCGCCGCCGAGGAGCGTTGAACGACGAAATTCGTCACGAGGAAGCTGCCCACGACGGCCACGAAGGCGAGCGAGAGCATCTTCCCGGACACATCCTTCCCAGACGGTGGCAACGAAGACATGACCCATCCCCTGTGAGGGGCATCGCTCCGCGTCGAGCGCGATGCCGTTGGCCTGCCGTGCAACGCGGGCCCCTCACGGGCCAACCCCTGCGAGGACGGGCCTCTTCCGAAGGGCCGTTGAGGCCGCGGGGCACTTCCACCTCTGACTCGACTTTCGCCATTTTGGGCGCCCCAGAGGGAAGAACGAGGCGCCTTCCCAGAGGGAAGTCAGAGGGAGCCGGTCAAAAATGGCGAAAGTCGAGTCTGAGCCGCGCGAGCCCCTCCGGCTCACAGCCCGTAGAGGTGGTGCTCGCGCAGATAGGCGAGCACCCGGGCCGGCACCAGCTCCGAGGGCGGCTCGCGCCGGGCCAGCCGCTCGCGGATGTCCGTGGAGGACACCACCGCCAGCGGCGGCCCCACGGTGCCCTCGGCCGGGTAGCCCGCGCGGTACAGCACCACCACGCGCGCCATCCGCTGGATGCGATCGAAGTCCTTCCAGTGCGGCAGGTCCTTCAGGATGTCCGAGCCGATGATGAGCGAGTAGCGGTGCTCCGGGTGGCGCGCCTGGAGGAACTCCAGCGTGTCCACGGTGCGCCCGTCCTTGCCCACCTCGCTCTCCACCCGCGAGGTCCTCATCCAGCCCGCGGCGTCCTCGCACAGCAGCTCGCACATGCGCACGCGGTGCTCGAAGTCCTCGGAGCGCTTGCCGAAGGGATGGCGGAACGTGGGCATGAGCCACACCTCGTCCACGCCCTGGGTGGCGCGCACGTAGTGGGCCGCCAGCAGATGGCCCACGTGGGGCGGATTGAAGGAGCCTCCGAGGAGCGCGACCTGCACGGGGGGCCTCACTTGACGGACAGCTTCGAGCGGCGATCCACCACCAGCGGCTTCGGCTCGATGACGGCCTTCCCATCCAGCCGCCATGCGGAGAAGCGCAGCTCCGAGTCCTCGCGCTCCAGCAGGGCGCACGTCTGCTCGGCGGCCCCGGCCAGCCGGCCCGGCGTGAGGAAGTAGCGCGGACCGATCTGCACCATCTTCGGCTCGGACTCCTTGCCGTGGATGAAGATGACCGCGTTCACCAGGTCATCGCGCGACAGGTCGTTCTTGTCGTGGCAGAGGCACACGAGCGAGTCCCCCACCATGTCCAGCACCTTCCGGGGGACGGACGGGTCGCGGTACTGGATGGAGTCGCGCTCGGGGGTGCGCAGGAAGTGCTCGCGCACCAGGAGGGGATCGTCCTCCAGTTCCTTGAGCGCCCCATCCGGGACGGAGAGCGAGCGCGGGCGGGGCTTCTGCTCGGTGACGGCCAGCCATTTGGCCACGTCCTCGATGAAGTCCGCACCCGAGTACTCGCGCCCACCCCGGCTGCGCTCGCGCCGGTCGAGGATCCACTCGTCCAGGTCGGTGTAGCGGCCCCCGAGGAAGATGAAGCGCTGGGCGCCCTTGCCCCGCAACAGCTCGTAGGCCGCCTCGAAAGCGGCCAGATCCCCATGGCTGTCGGACAGGATTCCGATGGAGTCTTGGCTCACGACCCTTGAGCGTACAGCAGGTGACGCTCCCTCCGCTTGGCGAAGTCCCGGGCCTGGGCCTCGAAGCCCTCCATCAGACGGTCCAGGGGCCAGCCGGCCTCCATCCCCTTGCGGACCTGGTCCGTGCCGCAGAGCAGGTCGAAGGCGGGCACGTCGTCGACGAACTCATAGGCATCCTCGCGCCAGGCGAACCCCTTGCCCTTCCCCAGCTCATAGAGGGCCTGGAAGATGGCCAGGCCGGTGCGCAGCGGGAGGAAGGCCTTGCGGTCGGTGACGTGGATGAAGGCCCCGTTGCAGGACTCACCCTTGTACTTGTCGAAGGTGGGGGTGAAGCCCACGGCGCGGAAGCGGACGCCGGGAAGCTTCTCGCGCTCCAGGCGGGCAATCAGCGCGTCCGAGTCCACCCAGGGGGCCCCGAACTGCTCGAAGGGACGGCAGGTACCGCGGCCCTCGGAGACGTTGGTGCCCTCGCCCTGGCACATGCCCGGGTAGACGAGCGCGGTGTCCGGGGTGGGCATGTTCGGCGAGGGCGAAATGAAGGGCAGCCCGGTGTCGGACCAGAAGTCCTCGCGGCGCCAGCCCTCCATGGGGACCACGATCAGCTCGCACCCGAAGCCCTGCTCGTCGTTGAAGAGGCGGGCCAGCTCGCCGGCCGTCATGCCGTGCCGGTTGGGGATGGAGTACAGGCCCACGAAGGAGCGGTAGCGCTCGCCCACGAGGTTGCCCTCGATGGCGACGCCGTTGAGCGGGTTGGGCCTATCCAGCACGTAGAAGGGCACCTTCGCCTTGCCAGCGGCCTGCATGGCCAGGGCCATGGTGTAGACGTAGGTGTAGTAGCGGCTGCCCACGTCCTGGATGTCGAAGACGAGCGCGTCCAGGCCCTGGAGCCACTCGGGGCGGGGCGAGAGCGACTCGAAGGTGGAGCCGTAGAGGCTGTGCACGGGGACACCGGTGCGCCGGTCGCGCGCATCGCCCACGGCGACCATGTACTGGGCCTCGCCGCGCACGCCGTGCTCGGGGCCGAAGAGCGCCCCCAGCTTCACGCCGGGCGCCTGCACCAGCAGATCCGCCAGGTGGCGGAAGTTCGAGTCCACGCTGGTGGGATTGACGATGGCCCCCACCCGCTTGCCCTTCAGCGGCGCGAAGCCCTGCTCCACCCAGACATCCAGTCCCGTCTTCACCTGTTTCATGTCTGCCCCCACGACGTTCAATGTCCGAGCTGCTTCAGCGCCTTCTGCGCCGCCTCGCGCGAGTTGCACCCGAGGAGCGGCACGTCCGGCTGCTCGCCCGGACCCCCGTCCTCGGCCAGGTCCTCGAGCTCGCCGCGCGCGGACGTCACCTTGAGATCGCCCAGCGCATCCGCGGCCTTCTCCCGCACGCGGCACTCGGGGTGCTCCAACAACTCGATGAGCCGATCCTCGGCGTCATCACTGCCGGCCTTCACCGCGGTGCGGTAATGGTCCACCGCCTTGCCGGGCGCCTCCAGCGCCTCGAACAGCTGCCCGTACAGCCAGTCCCGCTTCCCCTCGGAGTCCTTCACCTCGGAGATGCGCTTGCGGGCGATCACCACCCGCTCGGCCTTCTCGAGGGGCTCGCTGGCCTTGGCCACGTCCTTGATGGCGGACTCGGCCGGGCTGCCGCGCAGCGCGACGAAGCCGATGCCGAGCAGCAGCACCAGTGCGCCGCCCCCCACCAGCATCCGGGGCGAGACGGGCAGCCGGCGCCCTCCCGTCCTCACCGATTGGAGGGCCGTGCGGGTGCGCTCCACCCACTGCCCGCCGACGGTGGCCGCACGGTTGCCGAAGGCGGCCGCGGTGGCGGCGAAGTCCGTACCCGGCGCGAGCTGGGAGTCGGGGATGCGCGAGAGGGCCAGGTTGCCGAAGGGCGGCTGCTCGTGGGAGAGCGGCGATTCGGCGGCGGGCGACACGTGCACCACGGAGGGCGTGTCCACCCGGTACGGCGCGCGGGGCACGCGGAAGACGCGAATCTTGCCGGGGATGCCCTTGAGCTCGAAGGCGCCCACCTCCTGCGAGGGCACCTCGGCCTTGTTCATGGCCAGGTAGACGGCCTCGGTGAAGTAGACCTCGCCGGCCTCGGCGATGGACTCCACGCGCGAGGCGATGTTGACGGGCTCGCCGAAGACGTCGTTGGACTCGACCCGGACCTCGCCCACGTTGACGGCCACGCGCACGTCGAGCCGCTCGGCGTCGGGCACGCCCCGGTTGTAGTTCCACAGCCGGTCCTGGATGGCCATGCCGCCGAGGACGGCCTGGGTAGGCGACTCGAAGGTCACCAGGAAGGCGTCGCCAATGGACTTGAGGATGCGCCCCCCGAAGGCCTTGAAGACGGGCGCCAGGAGATCATGGTGCGCCTTGAGAAGACGCTGGTTCTCCTCGTGGGTCTGCCGGCTGGTGCGCTCGGTGAAGCCCTTGATGTCGGTGAAAACGATGGCGAGGTTGGCGGTCTTCAATGCGGGCGCAGTGTATGCAGTGGCGCCCTCGAAGCAATCGGACAGGGAATGAAAGGTTCCCTACCGGCGGGACGGGCGCAGGGGCCGCATCTTCTTGGGGGGAGCGGGCGGCTCCAGGCTCGCTCGCAGCTTCGCCGCCAGCCTGGGGCGCCCCGTGCGCTCGTAGAATTCGGCCAGACGGCGGAGGACCAGGGCGTTGGTTGGCTGCTCGCTCTTCAACTGGAGGAGCTCCTTCTCCGCGTCCCCCACCCGCCCCTGCTCCTCCAGGACCCGGACGAGCTGGAGGCGTACCTGGATCCACTCGGGATGCTGGCGGCTGAGCAGGCGGTAATGCAGCTCGGCCTTGAGCCAGTCGCCCAGGGAGGCCCAGAGGCCGGCGAGCCGGAAACGGGCATCCTCGTAGGAGCCTCGATAATAAAGGGCCACCTCGTAGGCCCGGGCCGCTTTGAGAGGTTGGCCGCGCTCCTCCCAGAGGAGGCCTCGGAGGTAGTGGACCCGGGGGTTCTCGGGGGCCACGGCGGCGGCGACGTCGAGGTCGGCCTCGGCCTCGTCCAGGTTTCCCCCCAGCTTGAGCAGCAGGCGGGCCGCTTCCACCCGGGGGAGGGCCTCGGCGGGCCAGACCCGGATGACGGCCTGGACGCCCTCCAGGGCCCCGGCGCTGTCCCCCGAGGCCTCCCGGGCCAGGGCCGCCGTCAGGTCCCCGGGAACGGGCGCGTCCATGGCCGCCACGAGCGTGCCCGCCACCAGTAGCCAGAGCATGGCCGGCAGATAGCAGAGCCCTCCCGGCTCTTACAAAACTTACCTTCCTCTTGACGGCCGACCGGCCGCGCATGAAACCCATGACCGTGCAGATTGCTCAGAGAACGCTCGAGGACCTTGGCTTCGCGGATGTGCTCCGCGCACTGGCCCACCGTTGCCGGACCGAACCCGGGAGGGAGCGCGCGCTCGCCCGGCCGTTCCTCGATGACGAGGACCAGGTCACCGAAGCCCTGGAGCTCGTCGCCGAGGCGCGGCGGCTGGCCCAGGAGCAGTTTTCCCTGCCGCTCGGCGGGGTGACGGACCTGCGCAGCGCGCTGGAGCTGGCGTCCAAGGCAGGCCTGCTGGAGCCCCGGCAGCTCATCGCCTCGGCGCAGCTCTTGTTCGCCTTCGTGCGCACCCGCGAGGCGCTCGAGGAGCGACAGCACGTGGTGCCCCGGCTGGCGGCCATCTCCCGGCGGCTGCCGATGCTCGAGCAGCTGGCGGTGCGCATCGACCGGAGCTTCGAGGCGGACGGGGAGATTTCCGACCGCGCGAGTCCCGAGCTGCGTGAGGCGCGGGATCGCGTGCGCGGGCTGCACCGGCGCATCAAGAGCCAGCTGGAGGAGATGCTCCACGACGAGAACTTCCTGCCGAAGCTCCGGGAGAACTACTACACCATCCGCAACGGGCGGTACGTGGTGCCGGTGGTGTCCAACTACCGGGGCGAGGTGCCGGGCATCGTCCACAACGCGAGCCAGACGGGCCAGACGCTCTTCGTGGAGCCCGAGGCCATGGTGGGCATGGGCAACGACCTGGCCATCGCGCAGTCGGTGGTGGCGGAGGAGGAGCGGCGGATTCTGCAGGAGCTGACGAACCAGCTCGGGCGCGAGTCGGCGAAGGTGCTCGAGGGCATTGCCGCGGTGGCGGAGCTGGACGAGGTGGAGGCGGCGGCGGTGCTGGCCGGTGACCTGCGCGCCTACGCTCCCGAGTTCCGGGGCGTGGACAGCATGGCACTGCTGCGGCTGCGCCATCCGCGGCTGGTGCTGCGCGACACCGAGGTGGTGCCCAACGACGTGGAGATGATGGGCGAGGCGCGGGCGCTGGTGGTGTCGGGTCCGAACGCGGGCGGTAAGACGGTGACGCTGACGGCGGTGGGCCTGTGCGCGCTGATGCTGCGGGCGGGCCTGCCGATCCCCGCGGGCGAGGGCTCGCGGATGCCGCTGTACCGCTCGGTGCACTCCACGGTGGGTGACGCGCAGGATCTGTCGCAGGGCCTGTCGACGTTCAGCGCGCACGTGGTGATGCTGCGCGACATCTCCCTGTCGGTGGGGAAGAACTCGCTGGTGCTCATCGACGAGATCGCGGCGGACACGGATCCTCGCGAGGGCGCGGCGATCGCGATCGCGGTGCTCGAGGAGCTGCTGACGAAGGGGGCGGTGGTGCTGGTGACCACGCACCTGGAGGAGCTCAAGGCGCTGGCGCACCTGGATCCGCGCTTCCTCAACGCGCGGGTGGGCTTCGACGTGAAGAAGATGGCGCCCACGTACAAGCTGCAGCTGGGCGCGGCGGGAGCATCGTCGGCCATCGAGGTGGCGGCGCGGATGGGGCTGCCGGAGCACATCTGCACGCGAGCGCGAGACCTGGCGATGAACGCGGGAGGCGCGCTGGCGAAGGCGCTGGCGGCGGCGGAGGAGCAGCAGCGCAAGCTGCAGGACGAGCTGGAGCGGGCGAAGGCGGAGGCGGAGGAGGCCGAGCGGCTGCGCAAGACGCTGGAGGAGCAGAAGCAGCAGTTCGAGCGCGAGCGCAAGGCGCGGCTGATGCGCTTCAACGAGGAAGTGGCGGCGGCGACGGAGCAGGCGGCGGCGGAGGTGCAGGAGCTGCTGAAGGTGCTGAGGGCGCAGGCGAACGAGAAGGCGGCGTCGGAGGCGAGAACGCAGCTGCTGCAGCGGATGGAGGATGCGAACCAGCGGGCGAAGGCGGCGAGGGCGGAGCTGTTCCAGGTGGAGGCCCCGGCGCCGGCGGATCTGCGGGTGGGCGCGTGGGCGAGGCACTCGGGGCTGAACAAGGACGTGGAGATCCTCGAGCTGAGTGGGGAGCAGGCGCTGGTGGCGGCGGGCATCATGAAGATGCGCGTGCCGGTGTCGGAGCTGTCGGGGACGAGGACGGGGAAGCCGAAGGACGCGAAGTTCCCCGAGCGCAACAAGCAGACGCAGCAGCTCCAGCGGGCGAAGGCGGCGGCACCCGAGGCGGTGGAGGCGACGAACTACCGCTGCGACGTGCGAGGCATGAGGGCCGAGGACGCGCTGTCGGAGCTGGAGTCCTTCCTGGACCGGGGCATGAGAAGCGGAGAGGAATCGGCGCTGATCATCCACGGGCACGGGACGGGAGCGCTGCGGCAGGCCATCCGCGACTACCTGGCGGCCTCACCGTACATCCGGATGTTCCGGCCGGGAGAGAACCACGAGGGCGGCGACGGAGTGACGGTGGTGGCCCTCCGGGCGTGAGCGCGAGGGCGCACAGAACACAGTCGCGCCAGAACCACGGACACAACCCCTCTCCCCTCGGGAGAGGGGCAGGTAGATACTGACTTTACGACCTGTCGTGACCGTGCCATCGTGACCTCCACGCTACCGGAGCGTGGGCGCTCAGCCATAACAGTAGAGCCCGTTCGACCTCTCGTTCCCCTGCAACATCAGCTTGTCCTGCGTCTTCACTGGTTTGAACACGAAGATTGCGTCAAATTGGTCCTGCGCTTCGTACAGGCCCATCAGCTCTTCGATCGCGCTCACGCTGGTATCTCCGTTCAAGTGCCACTCACGGAGCACATGGTCAGGAGCGCCTGGCACGCATTTCGGTGTGATGTGGAAGTAGACGTACGCTTTCGGATCACTGGAACTGATCGTTTGTCTTCCGGTCCGGCGATCCGTCTTCAAGAACGTACGGTGTCCGTGGAGGCGCTTGGCGTCCGGACACTCACGCCGCCACTCGCGGAGCGCATCCATCAGTGCGGCCAGATTCACGAAGCGTAGAGGGCTTCCGCGGGGCGTGATCGCGTCCACGTCCGAATCGATCACTCCCCGCGAGTCCAGCTCGGGACGACCCCCTTGTGCGGAGGCCTTGACGAACGCCGGTCGAGCCTGACTCTTACGCAACGTGAACCGGACGCGGATGTCGCGCGCCAACTCCCTCCACGGGCTCGGCAACGGCTCGCGATTCCCTCCAACCCGAGCGCGATAAGCGAGGAACGGCGCCCCGACATGCTCGTCGAGCGCGGCGGCCAGGAGCGCCTGAACGTGCGGCGCCTCTCCCGGATCGGAGTAGCCGCGCACAGGCTCGAACTGGTACCGCTTCGGGCTCGGGAACGGGAAGCAGTTGAGCGGGTTCAGAGTCAATCGGAAGCGCTGGACCAGATCCGCTTCGGTTTCGCTCGCGAGTCCCCGCGCAGCGTCGATGAGGTGCGCGAGCTTGAGCCCTTCCTCCCGGAAGGGCGCCGCGACCTGCCCCTTTCGAATCCGGCTTCCCAGGGCGGATGTCTCGGTGTCCAACTTCCAAGAGACGGTGAGCACACCGCGTCGGTACAGGTCCTCGAGGTCCCCCTCCGGCACGCTCCCTTCCAGCAGTTCCCGGTAGAGGTGCGTGAGGGTCTCGTTGTCGATCGGGACGAAGCGGCGACGGCCGACCGCAAAGAACTCGCCGCGGGTGGGGCGTTCGGCGAACTTGCGCACCGGGAGAAGCCGGCCGTCCTCCTCCAGACTCGCCAGCCACCGGTCTGCTTCGGCGAGCCGCTCTGGAGCAGGCACGAACTGCATGCAGCGCTGGATCAGCTCGGCGAGATCACCGTCGAAGGCGCCGTTGTCGAATAGTGGCATTCCACACCTGACCTTTCGTCGGAGTAGTCGGAGTAGTCGGAGTATAGGAAGGATGGAAGGCCTGTTGAAGGGTGGCCGGGTGGAGCGGAGGGGCCGAGGATGGCCGCTGACAGGGACCGCCCGAGCAGTGCGCCCGGTCGGTGGAGAGGCCGTATAGCCCCCTTTGGGCACACGCCTGCCCACGCTGCCCTCCAATGTGGCGCGGCACATGCCTGGGCCTGTTGGCTGTGACGGCTTGAGCCTCAACACCACGCGGCCTGGGGTGGCTCTTTTGCCGGGGCCAACCTCACAGGTGCCGTGGGCAGTCCCAGGTGCTCCAAAATCGCTCGCACCCCTCCCCCTTGCTTCAGCCGTGAACAGTGACTCGCTGCCCATCGCGCTCGTGCAGCATCAGCAGCATTCAACGAACTGCGATGCGATAAGCCCGCCCACTTCAACAACCTCTCAGTGCAAGATGAACCGGAATGATTCACGGTGAGAGGGATTGAGGCAGTGGACTCCTCAAGGATACTGGCAGATAGCACTTGCCCTGGTACTCGGCCTGCTCCTTGTGGCACGGCGGACGGCGTGCGAGTTCCACCCAGCAGCCACCGTTGATCGCAACCTCGTCCCGCTCGGTGATGCAGGGCGGCCTGGCCTGGTTCGAGGCGGGCTTGTCGGGGAGCGGGTAGGCAATACCGAGCGGGCTCCGAACCGCACTGTCCACCAAAAATGAGTACGAGAACCCGGCATCCGCTGACTCACTCACGACTGGAACCGGCTGTTGCGGCGTGGAAACACTCGCCACACGGGTTCCCAGGCCCCACCAGAGGCCCCCGCCCAGCACGAGCGCGACAAGGGTCACTGCCGCCAGGGCTATCACCGGAGGGTGCCTCATCCACCGGCCCACGGGCTCGCGGGTCAGGTGGGCACGCATCCGGGCACTGCTCCCCACGGCATCGAGCGCCGCGAGCACCAGGACCAGCACGTTGGCCAACTCCACCAACCTGCCCGAGGCCGGCGCCTGCTCCACTTCCACCGAGAGGAAGGGCGGCATGACCTGAAACGAGACGCGCACCTGCCAGTTCTTCTTGGGCCAGGAGGACCCGGTCCCAGGCGTCATGACCAGGGCCGAGGCACCCGTCTCGACGTTGCGCGCCTCGTGGATGGGGCCCAGTTCCACAGACGCGTGCTTGCACTGTCTGCCGAGTTGGAGCGACCCCAACCTCCTGCCCTTCTTCTTCTCCGTGGACGTCATTCGCTGTCCTCCTTCGTGCTTCCCTACCACGCCCAGGTGGCATCGGTGGAAGCCCGGCGCGCGTATACTACGTCAAACGTCCTTCAAAGTTGGAGAACTTATCAGGTGATGTCAGTCGGGCGGCCCGATCCTCGGGGCTGCGCCAAGTCCTGCACCGGCGTAACGGCCCGTAAGTCCTGGGGATTGGCTCGGTTGCGGTTGCCGTGCTCCCGCGCGTCTCGCCCAAGATCAACATCAACCGCCGGGCTTGTCCCGCTTGTTCCTTTTCCGTCCATCCGTAGAAGCGCGCTCCGTGCGTGAGCGACTGCGCCTGCTGGGCGGTGCCGGACGGGGGGCTTCCGGCTGCCCCGCGGCATCCTCGGCAGGGTCCAGGGCCCAAGTGCCTTCCTCCCAGCGTTTCAGGGCCTCGGAAGCCTCAAAGGGAATCAGTCCTTTACCCTTTGCAGCCTCCTCTAAAACTGCCTTGGCTTCTGCCGTCCGATGCCGGAGCAGAACCGCAGCCGCAGCCGTCCGCACGTCCATGCTCGGATGCGTGAAAAGCACAGCGAGCGCATCCCGCCCCGCATCACCTCTGGAGCGCAATTCCATGAACGCTGCAATGGCCTTCTTTGCGTGTTTGTTTCCGGTCTTCGCGTCTCCCCCAAAAATCTCTCTGGTCTGAGCCTGTGTATGATAGGCAAACTCCTCAACGAGCTTTTCAAGACTTTTCACCATGCTCCATTCCTCACATTGGTAATCGCCCGCAGACCAAATGCGCGCTGCGCTTCGTAAGATTGAGTGCCAAGCCACTGTCGCACGGTCATTGTGCTAGAACCGGTAATTCTCAAGCGAATCCCTGAGTAAAGACGGCTGACATTGGTGTGTAGAGTCTTGTCCAGCGCGGTGATGTTCTCGGTATTCTGTAGGGCCTCGCCTCCAAACCGCTTCACGTTGCCGGGGGTCTGCTCGATGATGTGATGCCACTGCTTCCCCGGCCCCGCTGGGCCCATGGCCGACTTGAAGCCACTGAACGACTTCCACGCCCTGTGCCCGTTGGGGAGGAGCTTGCCCCGACCCGGCGCGGGACTCCCCGCGGCAACACCCCTGGAGGCCATGGCCACCGCCGGAGGCGCCAACACGAGGCGGATGGAGCCCTCGGGCACCGAGACAATGATGCGCTCGGCCCACAGGGCCCCCGGTGGCGCACGCTGTTGCCAGCATCAACGCCGCCAGGGCCAGCGCCCCCACGCGCACGGGCCGCCGTGCTGCCATGGGGCGAGTCTCCACGGAATGGCTAGACATTGCCGCACCTCTGCGGGCGAGCCGCCCGAGCTGGAAGGCCAATAGGTCACCTCGGTGTCGTCGAGGAAGCACGTTGGCAGTCACTCGAGGTGGGCTCAACCCGGGGCCCCCGTACCCTCACCCCGTCCCTCTCCCGGAGGGCGAGGGGTTTTGTCCGTGGTTCCAACCCCTCGACGCCGGACAGGCGCTCGGCCTCACCCTGTCGGCCTCACGGCGTTCGCTCGAGTCACGCCCCGAGCCCCCCGCGCCATGAGAAGGTTGCCTGGAGGCGCGGTAGCGCGCCACGTGGCATCCTCCGGGCCCAGCGAGCGAACGCACATGACGACGGACACCGGAGAACCCACGGGCACACGTCCAGCGCGGATCAACCGTGGAGACGTGTTCTGGCTCGGGCCCGATGACTCGCGAGGGCCTGTCCCGAGCTACTCCCATCCCCACGTGGTGGTACAGGACGACGTCTTCAACCACTCGCGCATCACGACCGTGGTGGTGTGCGCCTTGACGTCGAACCTGCACCGGGCGAGCGAGCCGGGGAATGTCCTGCTCGAGGTGGGCGAGGGGAACCTTCCCAAGCAGAGCGTCGTGGTCGTGTCGCAGATCTCCTCGGTCGACAAGGCCCGCCTGGGTGAACGGATCGGCTCGCTGTCCGCCACGCGGGTGGAGCAGATCCTGGCGGGCCTGCGCTTCCAGCAGGTGTCGTTCTTCGAGCGGTAGCGAGCTGCGTCAGCGCGGCTCGCTGGCGCCGAGCGGCAGTTCGAGAATGGCCGTGGCTCCCCTGCCCGGCCCTTCGCTCTCCAGGCTGACCCGGCCTCCGAGCGTCCTCGCCGCCAGCGCGCTGGAGTGCAGGCCCAGGCCATGGCCGCCCTCGCGCGTGGTGAAGCCCTGGGAGAAGAGCCGCTCGCGGTTCTCGGGGGCGATTCCGGCGCCGTTGTCCACCACGAGGATGCGCGCCATGCCGCCCGTGGCCTCGAGCCGCACGTGCACGCGCCGCTGTTCCTCCGGGAGCCCCTTCACGGCCTTCTTCGCGTTGTCGAGGAAGTTGATGAGGATCTGCAGCACCTTGTGCTTGTCCACGCGCACCGGCGGCAGCGCGGTGAGCGCCTGGGTGATGGTGATGCCATGGCGCCGCAGCGCGGGCATGAGGATGCTCAGGGCATCCTGGACGAGCCCCGAGAGCTCACACTCCTCGGTGACGAGGGTGGTGCTGGCGTAGTTCTGCTGGATCTGCACGATGGCGCGGATGTGCTCGATGTGCATGCCCATCGACTCCAGCCCCTCGCGCAGCGCCGCGTGCTCGCGCAGCAGCTCGTCGGCGAGTCCGGGCAGGTAGTCCAACAGCCGGGTGCCGCGCGGATCCCTCGAGAGGAAGTCCGCCAGCCCGTCGCGGTGTTCCACGAGCAGGCTGGTGGCCTGCTTCAACCGCCCCACGCGCGAGGCGCCCACCGTCTGGCGCAGCACCTGGTGGTTGATGACGGCGCTGGTGAGGACGTTGCCCACGTTGTGCAGCACGTTGGCGGCCACCTCGGCCATGCCCGCCGCGCGGGCCGAGTCCACCAGCCGGGCCTGGGTCTGCTTGAGCTCCCGCGTGCGCTCCTCCACCCGCTTCTCCAGCTCGTCGTTGGCGCGGCGCAGGGCCGTCCTGGCGCGCTGCACGTCGGCGTACAGCCGCGCGTTCTCCACGGAGATGGCGGCCTGTGAGGCGAGGTGGCCGAGCAGGGAGATGCGGGCCGGCGTGAAGGCATCGGGGGCGAGCTCGTTCTCCAGGTACAGCACGCCGCGGAACTCCTCCTGCAGCAGCAGCGGCAGGCACAGCACCGAGCGGGCGCGGCCCCGCGCGAGCCAGGGATCGGCCACGAACGGGTGGGGCTGGGAGGCGTCGCCGATGAGCACGTGCTCGCGCGTCCGCTTGACGTAGGAGAGGAGGGACCAGGGCAGGTGCGTCTCGTCCGAGGAGGAGGTGGAGCCCTCGGAGGCGAGGCCCGAGAGCGCCACGACCTGGAGCGTGTCGTCCTGCTGCAGCAACAGGGCGCCGCGCTGGGCGCCGGCGTTCTGGATGGCGACGCTCAAGAGCGTGGTGGCCAGCCGCTCGAGGACGATCTCCCCGGAGATGGCCTGCTGGGCCTTCACCAGGGTGAGGATGTCCACCCGTGACGAGCTCGTGTCCGAGTCCGCCGTCTCGGAGCCCTCGGAGGAGGCGCGCAGCGGCCAGTGCCAGTCCAGGTGCTCGACCTTGGCGTGGGCCCCCCAGCGCACGTAGGCGTCGCGGGCCTTGCGGGCGTAGGCCTCGGCGAGGGTGGCCACGTCGCGCTCGCGCCAGAAGCGGGCGGCCAGCTCACCCGCCAGGGCCGCCACCTGCACGAAGCCGTGCTCGCGCGCGGCCCGGAAGGACTGCTCGTAGGCGCGCAGGGCCTCCCCCTCGTGGCCCATGAGCCGGGCGAGCTCCGCGGACACCAGCCGCTCGGGGGCCAGGAACGTCGAGGGGCAGTGGGCCGCCCACTCCGCGAGCTGCTGCTGGTGGACGCGAATGGACTCGAGCGCCTGGCGCTGCCGCTCGGGGGTCAGCTCCCCGTGGCAGGCGGCGAGGATCAGCGCGCGGTAGAAGTGCAGGTCCAGGCTCTGCAGCTGGCCCATCACGGTCCCAGCCAGCGCGAAGGACTTCTCGATGGCCTCGAGCGCCTGCGGGGACGCGCCACACAGGAAGCGCGTCTGCGCCTTGGTGAGCCAGTAACAGCACTGCGTGGTGGGCAGGTTGGAGGGCAGCCCGGCCTCGAAGGCCTCCTCGTCGAAACCCTCACCGTTCAGCGAGCCGAACGTGGGCGCGAGGCCCCGCAGCTGCTGGATGTGGCGCTGGGCGACGTGGAGCAGGTCCCTGATTCCCAGGTGGCCCGCCTTGCTCACGAAGTCCAGGCGCGCGACCGACTCCTGGTAGACCTCGTCCAGCGGGCGCCCCAGGGCCAGGGCGTTGGTGACGAGGTGGGAGGCGGCGAAACAGGCGCTCTGGACGTCACTGGCCCGGAGCGAATGTTGGAAGGTCTCCTGGGCCAGCTCCATCGAGAGCGGAAGGGGCTCGGTCCAGCAACTGGTCATCTCCAGCGTGAGCAGCGCCTTGCCTCGCAGGGCCGTCAGGTCGTAGCGCTCCACGATCCCATGGGCGAGCTGGGCGAAGGCATGGCCCTCCCGGTACTTCTTGAAGGTGGAGCCCACCACCATCCCGTACCAGGAGTAGCCATGGACGGACGCCGGGGTGTGGCCGCGCGTCAGGCTGATGGAGACCATCCGGCTGAGGTGGAGGATGAGCAGCTGGGGGCTGAGGAAGTACGCCGGGACGAACAAGGCGCCGAGCACGTTCATCAGCGCCTCCACGTCCGGAGCATCCACCAGGGGCAGCTCGAGGAGACTCGCGATGGGACGCTCCCCCAGCTGGCGCCACACGTCCGCGTTGGCCTGCTCCACCTCCTCCCAGGTGGGGTGCAGCGGCATCGGCATGCCCATGCGCTCCAGGCATTCCAGCAGGCAGGTGGCGGCCTCCTGCATCTCATTGGCGATGACGTGGATCTCCCCCTTGAGCTGGTGGACGGCCGCCAGCTCCGTCCGGTTGCGGGCCCGGGGCAGGAGCTCCGCCACCAGGCGGCGGGCCGCGGCGGAGTTGCCGCTCATGAACTCGCAGCCCGCCTGGGCCAGCCGGACCTCGAAGGCCAGAGCGGGCTCCAGCGCCCAGGGGTCCTCGGAGAGGTGCTGGAAGGCCGCGGCGAAGTAGGCGGCGGCCGAGGGGAACGCCGTCGAGCTGCGCGCCCTCGCCCCCGCCTCGGCGTTCAGACGCGCGGCACGGCGGCACTCCTCGGAGTCGTGGATCAGCTCCACCCCGGCATTGAGCTGGCCCACCACGTCGAAAATCTTCTGGTGCACCTCCTCCGGGGACAGGCTCGCGAGCATCAGCCGGCCGATGCGCAGGTGGATGGCCTTGCGCTCCTGCTCGGGGATGACGGCCTGGGCCGCCTGCTGGATACGGTCATGCAGGAAGCGGTAGTGCTCCGGGCCGGCGCGCATCAGCAGGCCCTCCTGCAACGCGGGCTCCAGGCCCCGCTCCACCTCGGCGGGCTCGTCCAGATCGGAGATGAGGACCAGCATCGCGGTGGAGACGGTGTTGCCCACGCACGCCGCCAGGCGCAACAGCTGCTGCGTCTCGCCGGGCAGCTGGCGCAGCTTGCCCACCATGAACTCGACGACGTTGTCCGAGTAGCCCCTGGCCCGGACGCCCTCCGCGTCCCAGTGCCACGGGCCCTGGGGCGTGCGCACCAGCAGGCCATCCTGGTGGAGCGTCCGCATGAACTGCAGGACGAAGAAGGGGTTGCCGCCGGTCTTCTCGTGGACGAGCGCCGCGAGCGGCTGGACGAGCCCCGCGTCCGCACCGGGCAGCGTATCGGCGACGAGCTGCTGGAGCTCCTCCATGCGCAGCGGCTCGAGCTGCAGCTCGGCGAGCCGGGCGCCCGCCTTGCGAAGCTCCTCCAGCGCGAGCGCCAGCGGGTGGGAGGGGCTGACCTCGTTGTCGCGATAGGCCCCGATGAGCAGCACCGGGGGCGTCTCCGGGTGGGTGAGCAGGTGCTTGAGGAGCCGGAGGCTGGCCGCATCCGCCCACTGCAGGTCATCCAGGAAGAGGACGAGGGGGTGCTCCGGGGTGGAGAACACGCCGAGGAACTTGCGGAACACCCGGTTGAAGCGCTGCTGCGCCTCGGAGGCGGGCAGCTCCAGCACCTCGGGCTGCCGGCCCGCGATGAGCTCGAGCTGGGGCACCACGTCCACGAGGAGCTGCCCCTCCGTCCCCCAGGCCTCGAGCAGCTGCGCGCGCGAGCGGGTCAGCTCCGCGTCGGTGCCCGACAGCAGCTGCTGCGTCAGCCCGCGGATGGCATGCGCCAGGGTGGCGTAGGGGATGTCCTGCTGGAACTGGTCGAACTTGCCGCTGAGGAAGAAGCCGCGCTGGCGCACCACGGGCTTGTACAGCTCGTGCACCACCGAGGACTTGCCGATGCCCGAGTAGCCCCGGACGAGGATGAGCTCGGGCCGGCCGCCGCGGGCCACCCGCTCGAAGCCCTGGAGCAGCTCCGCGGCGTGCGCGGCCCGCCCGTAGAGCCGCTGGGGGAGCTGGAAGCGGCTGGGGTAGTCGTTCACCCCGAGGGGGAAGTCCTCGTGCACGCCCCGCGGCAGGTCCGCCTGGCACCGCTCGAGGTCGGCCTTGAGTCCGTCGGCGCTCTGGTAGCGCTCCTCGGCGACCTTGGCCAGCAGCTTCATCACGAGGGCGCACAGCACGGGGGGCAGGCCCGGCACCCGCTCCAGCGGAGAGGGGGGGACCAGGGCCATATGGGCGTGGAACCACTCGAGCGCATCACGCCCGTGGAAGGGGCGGCTGCCGGTGAGCAGCTCGTAGAGGGTGACGCCCAGCGAATAGAAGTCGGTGCGGTAGTCCACCGAGCGGTTCATCCGCCCGGTCTGCTCGGGGGACATGTACGCCAGGGTGCCTTCGAGCAGCGGGGCGGGGCCCGCGTCCACGTGCTCCACGAGGTGCAGGGAGGCCGAGCCGAAGTCGATGAGGTACGCCTCGCCCGTGGGCGTGAGGATGATGTTGGAGGGTTTGATGTCCTTGTGGATGACGCCGCGCCGATGCAGCTCCGCCAGGGTCGAGGCCAGGGAGATGGCCAGCTTCAGGACGCGAGAAGGCTCGAGGGGCGCGCCGGTGAGCTCGGACAGGGGGAGTCCTTCCATCGTCTCCAGCAGGAGCACCGGGCGCTCCTGGACCCGCTCACAGGCGTGAGGGCGGGTGACGCCCCCCACGCCCCGGAGCCGCTGGAGGATGGCGAACTCCCGCTGGTAGCGCTCGCTCTCACGAGGGCCCGGAGAGGAGGCCCTGGGCGTCTTGAGGATGAGGGGCAGGCCATCCACGTCCCGCACCGCATGGAACAGGAGGTTCGCCCCCGTGGCCTTGATGGCGCCCCGGAGTGTGTAGCCCTGGATCTGCAACATGCGTGGAAGGTCCCCCAGCCCGGCCCCGGGCTTCTGCTCGCGGGGCTTTCCGCCAGGCCATTGAACAAAGGCGCGGCCACGAAACCTACCCCGCTTGAAGCGGTGGGTAGCTGAACGGCTGGTGCTGGGTCGAGCGTTCCCCCGTCCCCGCGTCAGCGTGGCTCGCTGGCCCGAGCGGCGACTGGAGTGGAGAATGGCCGTGGCACCCCTTGCCCGGCCCTTCGCTCTCCAGGCGGTCCGCCTCATCGCGCCACGACTCCGCCGAGGCCCCGCGACACCAGCTAGGACACGGGCGGTCTCAACCGCCCTGCCCTATCGCTTCTTCGCGTTGCGCGAGGAAGCGGTCTTCTTCTTCGCGCCGCTCTTGGTGCCACCCGTGGAGCGGGCCTTGGAGGCCGGAGCGCGCGTCTTCGGAGCCGCGGCCTTCTTCACGGCCGGAGCCCGCGCCGTCTTCTTCGCGGCAGGGGCCTTCTTCACGGCCGGAGCCCGCGCCGTCTTCTTCGCGGCAGGGGCCTTCTTCTTGCCCCCTGCCCCGCCCGAGGCGGCCTTCTTCGCGGCGGCCTTCTTCACGGCGGGAGCCTTCTTCGCGGCGGGAGCCTTCTTCGCGGCGGGAGCCTTCTTCGCGGCGGCGGCCCGCTTGTTCGCACGCGCGGGCTTCTCCTCGACGGCGGCGGCCTTCCCGCGGCGCGTAGGAGGCACGGCCTTGACCGGTGCGACCGCCCCGCCCCCTTCCCGCTCGCCTTGCGCGGCGAGGGCACGGATGCGATCGGCGACCGTGGGCTCCGGAGCGGCGGCGCGCCCCTCGAGCTGCTCGCGAGCCTCGGTGCGGCGGGCCACGGCGGGAGGCGCCACCTGCTCGGCCTCCACCCGCGCGGCGGGAGCCGTCTCCTCGGCGGCCCGGCGGCGCTGCTCCTCGGCCTCGGCCATGGAGAGCTCCTGCGCCTCCACCTTGAGCTCGGGACGGCCATGGCGATCCTGACGCTCGCGCTCGCGCGCGGCCCGGGCGGCAGTCTTGCGCCCCTCGCGCAGCTGGTGCTTCTGCGCCTTCTGCTCCTCGCGATCCACGGCCTCGATGGCGCCCACGGACCTGCCGCCAACCTCCAGGGCCTCGAATTCAATGCGCCGCAGGGCCAGGTTCACGTTGACGAGCCGCACCCGGGCCTTCTGTCCGACGCGGACGCGGAAGCCACCGGGCAGCGTGAACGAGTGCAGGGTCTTGTCGAATTTGGTCCCGAAGCCGAGCGAGTCGGCGCGCACGAGCCCCTCGATGTGCACCTCGTCGAGTTCCACGAAGAAGCCGAACTCGACGAGGCCGGCGACGGTGGCGGCGAACTCCTCGCCGAGCCGGTCCTTCATCATCAGGGCGGCGTAGTAGGAGACGACCTCGCGCTCCACCTGCATGGCGGCGCGCTCGCGCTCGGAGCTCTGCGAGGCCATGTCCTCCAGGCGCTGCTCCTCGCGCTCGAGCTGGGCCGGGGAGCGCTCCTGGCCATCGCGGGCCCAGTGCGCCTTGAGCAGCCGGTGGACGAGCAGGTCCGGGTAGCGGCGGATGGGCGAGGTGAAGTGCAGGTAGTACTCGGCGGCCAGGCCGTAGTGGCCGATGTCCGAGGCCGTGTAGACGGCCTGCATCATCGAGCGCAGCAGCAGCTGGTTGAGGGCGCGCTCCTCGGGGTGGCCCTGCAGCTGGGCCATGAAGGCGTTGAGGTCCTTCGGGGAGAGCTCCTCGGACTGGAGGCGGAAGCCGTAGGCCTGGGCGAGCTGGGCGAAGATGGCCAGCTTCTCCTGGTCGGGCTCACCGTGGTAGCGGTAGACGCTGGGCAGGCCCAGGTCGGCGAAGAACTTCGCCACCGCCTCGTTGGCGGCGAGCATGCACTCTTCAATCAGCCGGTGGCTGTCCTTGCGCTCGCGGCGCTCCATGCGGGCGGGGAGGCCATCCTCGCCCATGACGACCTTGTGCTCGGGGATGTTGAAGTCGATGGCGCCGCGCTCCTTGCGCATCTTCATGAGCACGCGGGCCAGGGTCATGAGCCGCTCGAAGTGCGGCTTGAAGGCGTTGCGGTGCGGGACGTCCTTGCCGTCCAGCACGTCCTGCACCTCGTTGTAGGTGCAGCGGGCGTGGCTGCGCATGACGCCCGGGTAGATCTCGCTGGAGAGCAGCCGCCCGCTCATATCGAGCACCATGTCGGCGACCATGCACAGCCGGTCCTCGTCGGGGCGCAGCGAGCAGATGCCGTTGCTGAGCCGCTCGGGGAGCATGGGCAGCACGCGGTCCGGCAGGTAGACGGAGGTGGCGCGGCGCAGGGCCTCGGCGTCGAGCGCGGCGCCCTCGCGCACGTAATGCGTCACGTCGGCGATGGCCACCACGAGCCGCCAGCCCTGGGGGTGGGGCTCGACGTAGACGGCGTCGTCGAAGTCGCGGGCGTCCTCGCCGTCGATGGTGACGAGCGCCATCTGCCGCAGATCTCTCCGGCCCTCGCCGCGGGCCTCCTCCTCGGAGACGACGGGGCGGATGGCGTCCGCCTCGTCCATGACCTCGGGGGGGAACTCGTCGGAGAAGCCCTGCGAGTAGGCGATGGAGAGCACCTCGGTGCTCGGGTCTCCCGGCTTGCCGATGGAGCCGGCCACCTCGCCGAAGAGGCCCTCGCCGGGCTCGAGCAATTCCGCGCCAATGCCCAGGCGCACCTTCACCACGTCCCCGTCGCGCGCCATCTGGGTGGGCGGCACGCGGATGGGGCCCTGGGTCTGAAGGTTCTTGTCGTGGGGGACGACGAGGGCATCGCGCCGGCCGCGCTCCATGTACGTGCCGACGGCGAGCTGCCGCGTGCGATCCACCACCCGGAGGAGGCGCCCTTCCATGCGCCCGGGGCGGCCCCACGACTCCACGAGCACCCGGTCATTGTCGAGCGCCCGCGCCGCCTCCTGGGGCGGCAGGAAGATGTTGTCGCCCTCGCCCGAGCTGGGGTGGACGAAGCCGTAACCGTCGCGGTGCACGTGGAGGATGCCCTCCACGGTGGCGGTCTCCACCCCCTCGCCGGAAGCGCGTCCGCCACGGCCACCCCGTCCGCCACGGCTCCGGGGATCGAAGCGCTCCTCACGGCCGGGGGGTCCCCCGCGCCCGGAGCGGCGATCCTGCGCGAAACCACCACGGCCCCCGGTATCGGGCCGGCGCTCGTCCCGCGCGAAGCGGCCCCGGGGCTCGGGACCCCGCTGCTCGGAACGGCCGCGCGACGGAGGCCCACCCCGCTGCTGCTCGAAGCGGCCACGCGACGGAGTCCCGCCACGCTCCTCGATGCGGCCGCGTGCCGGAGGCCCGCCCCGCTGCTGCTCGAAGCGGCCACGTGCCGGAGGCCCACCCGGCTCCTCGATGCGACCCTTGGGCTCGGCGCCCCGAGGCTCGGAGCGGCCACCGGACTCCATGCGGCCCTCGCGCACGAAACGGCCCCGAGGCGAGGGACGCTCCTCCCGCGCGAACCGTCCCCGGGGAGCGAAGCGCGCATCGCGCTCGGGCCGGGCCTCCTCCTGCGGACCTCCGGGCTGGCGCTCGTCGCGCTCCTCGCGCCCGGCGCCCTGCGGACGGCCATCGCGCTCCCGGCCGCGCCAGCCACCGGGCGCCTGCTCCTCGCCCCCGCGCCGGACGTGGGGCGGTTGCGCCCGGCCCTCACCGTCCGACGCCGGACCCTGGGAGGCTGGCCGCTCTCTCTGCAGGCTGAAGCGCTTGCCCTCCTTGGTCAGCTCGCCCCGGCGGACCATGTCCCGGAGGGTGCGCTTGAGCTGGGTCTGTTGACCAGGATGCAGGTGGGTGAGCCGGAGCAGTTCCTTGATGCCGAGGGGCTGCTTGGACTCGGCGAGGTGTCGCCGCACGTCTTGAAGAAGGTCGGTCACGAGAGTTCCCAAAGAGGGGGACCCGGCGGGCCCTGAAAAAAATAAGCCCGGCAGGTCCCACTGGGGACCCCCGGGCGGAAGAGCTGGAAGAAGTAGGTGACTCGGAGCGCCAGAAAGGCCCTCAGGGCTTGACGGTCACGGTGAGCTTGAACGAGCGCTCCACCTGACCCGGATTGAAGGCCTTGGCGAGGAAGAACTCGACCTCGGAGGCGCCGGGGTTGCGAGGGGTGAAGAAGAACTCGCGGGTGGCGGTGCCCTCGGGGCCGGGCTCGAAGTTGGCCTCACGCAGACCCAAGCGCTTGGCCGCCGTGGGCTCGATGGCCCAGGTGAAGCCCGGCTGCTCCTGCAGGCGCACGGTGAAGGCGTGGTTGAGCTTCACCTCGATGCTGGCTGGCTGCTCGCCCTCCACGTTCACCGACTCGAGGCCCTCACGGGAGGTGAGCCGGGCCTCGGAGGGACGCGGCTCCACGTTCTCCACGTCGATGCGGCCGCCCCAGCCCGAGGACTTGTCCACCACGCCGGTGACGGCGAGCGTCTGGCCCAGGTGCCTGCGCAGACCCTTGGCGCCCTTGCCCTCGAGGATGTAGGACACCTGCTGCCGGGTGCCCGCGTTGGAGACCACCAGCACGAACTCGTCGCCGGTCATCTCCAGGTTGCCGCGCAGCGAGGCGAAGCCCTTCATGCCCGCGCCCATGCCGGCGGAAATCACCTGGGACACCTCGCCGGGGGACAGGTAGCGCAGCCGGGGCTCGTTCTCGACGGGCTCGGGCGTGGGCTCCTCGACCTCGGGCTTCTTGGCGGAGAACTTCCGCACGTCCACGGTGCCGCCGTAGTTGGTGGTCTTCTTGATGAGACCACTGACGGACACCTTGTGGTCCAGGTACGCCGGCAGAACTTCCTGATCCGGCCCCTGGAGGATGAAGGTCAGCTCGCGCTTGTCGCGGCCCACCACCACGAGGCCGGGCAGGCCGTCGATCACCGTGAGGCGGCCCTTGAGGCTGCCCTCGCCCACCACGCCGCGGCCGGTGCCGGCGGTGAGGAGCTGCTCCAGGTCGCGCTTGTTGAGCGGCTCGGCCAGGGGCGGCAGCTTGGTGGCGCGGGGGCGCGGCTTCTCGGCCTGCGCTGCCGCCACGGCCTCCGCCCGCTCCTTGCCCTTGGGCCCGGCCTCCTTGCCCTTGGGGGCGGGAGTCTCCTTGCCCTTGGGCGCGGCGGCCTCCTTCCCCTTGGGGGCGGGAGTCTCCTTGCCCTTGGGCGCGGCGGCCTCCTTGGGAGCGGGAGTCTCCTTGCCCTTGGGCGCGGCGGCCTCCTTCCCCTTGGGGGCGGGAGTCTCCTTGCCCTTGGGCGCGGCGGCTTCCTTCGCCTTGGTGGCGGCTTCCTTGACCTTGGCGACGGCCTTGGTGGCGGCTTCCTTGACCTTGGCGACGGCCTTGGTGGCGGTCTTCTTCGCGGTGGGCTTGACGGTCTTCTCCGCTGGTGTCTTCTTCTCCGCCTTCGCGCTTCCGGTCGCCTTCGTCACCAACTTCGCGGCGGCCTTGGCCACGCTCTTGGAAGCGGACTTGAGGACACCGGGTTTCGTCGACTTGACCTTCTTGGTAGCGGGAGTCGCCTTCTTGGCCCCGGACCTGGGCTTGGCCATCGACGCTGTCTCCTTGAAGAATTCCCGTGTCATCTCAACGGGTTGGCGCACCGCTCCCGACCGGATGCGGGCCTCGCGATCACGTTTGCTTGTAACGATGATCAGCAGGAGTGTCAAACAAAGTCTTGAAATTCCTAGGGACTTTGATCCCAGAAACAGCGTGTCGCTACACACCTGTTTCGCATTGCCGGGGTAAAGCCGATCATCCCTGTGAGATCACCCCGAGGGAGCCCGACCCATGAAGGAAGATGCCGCGTTGCTGCCCGTGGAGGATGCGCGTGCCCGCACGCTTGCCCTGGTGACGCCCCTGCCGCCCGAGTGGGTCCGGCTGGAGGACGCCCTCGGGCGGGCCCTCGCCGAGGACGTGCGAGCACAACGGACCCTGCCGCCCTGGGACAACTCGGCCATGGACGGCTTCGCGGTGCGCGGCGCCGACCTGACAGGTACCCCGCCCTTCCGTCTCCGGGTGGGAGAAACCATCTATGCCGGCCAGACGCCGCGCGAGGAGGTCCGCCCGGGCACCTGCGCGCGCATCATGACGGGAGCCCCACTGCCCGCGGGCGCGGACGCGGTGGTGATGCGCGAGCGCACGCGGCTGGCCCCCGGTGGGGACACGGTGGAGATCCTCGAGCCGGTGGGACCGGGAAACTTCGTGCGGCCCCGGGGTGAGGACGCGCGGCAGGGCGAGGTGCTGCTGCCGAAGGGCACGCCGCTGGGGATTCCGGAGCTGGGGCTGGTGGTGGGCCAGGGGATGCTGACGGTGCCGGTGCCGCGCCGCCCCCGGGTGGCCATCCTCTCCACCGGGGACGAGCTGTGCCGGGCGGACGCCCCCGCCGAGGGCCGCATCGTGGACGCCAACGCCCCGGCGCTGAGCCTCGCCGTGCTGCGCGCGGGCGGAGTGCCCTCGGTGCTCGGCATCGCCCGGGACACGCTGGAGGACGTGTACCAACACCTCGCGGCCGCCGAGGGCCACGACCTGGTGCTCACCAGCGCCGGCATGTCCGTGGGCGAGCACGACTTCGTGCGCGAGGCCCTCGAGAAGCTGGGCGTGGAGCGCGACTTCTGGCGGGTGGCCCTCAAGCCGGGCAAGCCGCTCGCCGTGGGCCGCAAGGGGCGCACCGTCTACATGGGACTGCCGGGCAACCCCACCTCGTCGCTCGTCACCTTCGAGCTCTTCGTCCGCCCCGCCCTGCGCCGCATGCTGGGGCACCCGGACGTGGAGCCGCCGCGCGTGTCCGGCCGGCTGGAGGGCGAGCTGCGCAAGCCCGAGGGCCTCGCCCACTACGTCCGGGTGACGTCCGCCTGGCGGGACGGTGAGCTGTGGGTCCGGCCCCTGTCCACCCAGACCTCGGGCGTGCTGCGCTCCGCGGCCTCGGCCAGTCACCTGCTTCATTTCCCCCGCTCGTCCAGTAGGCTGGCTACTGGTGACACCGTGGAATTGCTTCCTCTGTCCTGGGGGGCATGAGGAACGAACGTCCGCGGTCCGCATCTATTTTGTGCCCCCGAGATGTTGTGCGAGAGAAGGGAACATCCATGTCCGATTCGCGTACGCCCCAGGTTCTCCCGACCCGCAAAGGCTCTTCTCTTCTGGAGAAGTTCTCCGAGGCCGACGTCCCCACGGGGCGGGGTGTGCTGCACACGGTCGTCTTCCGCGAGAAGCGCAATGGGCGCGAGCACGTGGCGCTCGTGGTGGGGCAGGTGCAGGGGTTGGAGGGCGTGCCGGTCCGCGTGCACTCCGAGTGCCTGACCAGTGAGGTGTTCGGCAGCCTGAAGTGCGACTGCCGCGAGCAGCTCGACCGGGCGCTGGACTTCGTCACCCAGAACGGGTGCGGCGTGGTGCTCTACCTCCGTCAGGAGGGCCGGGGCATCGGCTTGGGGAACAAGATCAAGGCCTACGCGCTTCAGGCCGAGGGCCTGGACACCTACGAGGCCAACCGGAAGCTGGGCTTCCCGGATGACTTGCGCAGCTACGACATCGCCGCCGAGATGCTGCGGCTGCTCGGAGTGCGCTCGGTGGACCTGATCACCAACAATCCGCTGAAAATTGCAGGCCTGGTGGAAGAAGGAATTCCGGTACGACGACGCATTCCCTCGCGTACGGAGCATAATCCGCATAACGTCGACTACCTGAGGACGAAGCGCGAGCGGACGGGGCACCTGATTGAGCTCTTCGCCGAGGACGACGACGACACGGAAGCAAAGGTTGGCTGAGGACGAACAAGAGGGGACCGCTTCGGCGCGAGTCCCGTTCCACGTACGTTTCTGGGGAGTGCGCGGCTCGATCCCGGTACCGGGGCCGAAGACGCAGCGCTACGGAGGGAACACGCCCTGCGTCGAGGTCCGATGCGGGGACGAGTTGTTCATCTTCGACCTGGGAACGGGCGTGCGTGTCCTGGGCGACGAGCTGCTCGCGACGGGTGGACCGACGCGCGCCTCCATCTTCCTTTCGCACTACCACTACGATCACCTGCAGGGGCTGCCGTTCTTCACGCCCATCTTCATCCCGAAGTACGCCTTCACGGTGTACGGGGCGCCTCGGGATGGGAAGGGCGTGAAGGAGGTGCTGGCCGGGCAGATGGTGCAGCCCTACTTCCCGGTGACGGCGGAGCAGGTCTTCAAGGCCCAGATGACGTACAAGGATCTGAGCGCGGGCCAGACGCTGGAGCTGGGCCCGGCGAGGATCCACACGCTGGATCTGAACCACCCGGGCGGCAACCTGGGCTACCGGGTGGAGTGCAACGGCAAGTCCGTGGTGTACGCGACGGATGTGGAGCACGGCTGCGAGAAGGACCAGCAGCTGGTGGAGTTCGCGCGGGACGCGGACATGCTCATCATCGACGCGATGTACACCGAGGACGAGTACCGGGGCCGCAAGGGCGCCGCGAAGATTGGCTGGGGCCACTCGACCTGGGAGTCGGCGGTGGAGACGGCCAACGCCTCGAAGGTGAAGAAGCTGGTGCTCTTCCATCACGACACCACGCGCGATGACGCCGCGATGGACGAGTTCGTCGAGCGCGTGCGCAAGCACCGCCCCGATGTGATCGCCGCCATCGAGACGGAAACCGTGAAGGTCTGAGCGGGCCTCGGGCGGGGGTGCTCCCCTCGCCCGCCCCTCCCTTCACGCGCCCCCTACACCGACAACGCCTTGATGGCGCGCTGCACGCCCTCGCGCAACCCGCGGAACGGCAGCCGCGCGAGCGCCGTCGGGACATCCACCCACTCGTGCGCGTCGTGCTCGTCGCCGAGGCGGACCTGGAAGTCGTCCGTGCACCGGGCGGCGAAGCCGTTCTCCTCCACGAGCCGCGGGGGCACCACGGCGCCCACGGCGAAGGCGTGGCGGTACTCCAGGTCCACCACGTCGGTGCGCAGCCCCGTCTCCTCGGATAGCTCGCGAGCGGCGGCCTCGCGCGGCTGCTCTCCGGGCTCCAGACGGCCGGTGACGATCTGCCAGAAGCCTCCGCGCTCGGGACGGCGGCGCAACAGCAGCACGCGGGCCTCGGGTCCCCTGCCCCGCACCAGCGTGACGCTCACGGTGCGCGTGAGGGGCGCGGGCTCCACGCGCTCGAGCCCGAAGACGTCGGCGAAGTGCCGGGCCACCTTCTCCTCGACCTCGGCCATGGGCACGGCGCGGCCGAGCTCCTTCTGCAACGAGGTGACACCCGCCTCGCTGATGCCGCAGGGGACGATGAGGTTGAAGTGCGGCAGGTGCGTGTTGACGTTGAGCGCGAAGCCGTGACTGGTGAGCCAGCGCGCCAGGTGCACGCCGATGGCGGCGATCTTCCGCGCATCGGGCGAGTCCTCCTGGCCGATCCACACCCCGGGCCACTTGGGGATGGTGCCCGAGGTGATGCCGTACTCGGCCACGGTGCGGATGACGCACTGCTCGACGTCGCGCACGTAGCGGCGCACGTCCTGGCGGCCCTCGGGGAGGAGGAAGATGGGGTAGCCCACGAGCTGCCCGGGCCCGTGGTAGGTGACGTCGCCACCGCGGTCGGTCTCGTAGATGTCGACGCCCTCGGAGGCGAGCCGCGCGTCACTGGCGATGATGTTGGCGCGCCTGGCGGCACGGCCCAGGGTGAGCACGGGCGGGTGCTCGAGCAGCAGCAGGACGTCCCCGCAGAGGCCCTGGCGGCGAGCCTCGCCGAAGAGCTTCATGAGCTGGAGACCATCCTCGTATTCGACCCGGCCGAACCGGTACACCGTCAGCGTGTTCACGACGATCCCTTCCGCCGGCTCTTTCGGGCCGGCTTCGCCTTCCCCTTCTTCTTCACCTCCACGCGCCAGGTGCCAGGGGGCACACGGGCCAGGAGGGCCTGCAACTCATGCCCCGAGCGCTGTGAGCGGGAGGCCTCGGTGGCGAGCGCGGTGAGCGCCTCGTCCGAGAGCACGCAGTCCTCGCGCGAGGCGAGCCGGTGCCGGGCGATCTCCTTCAGGTCCTCGACGCTCGGAGACTCGAACGCCACGAGGAGTTGCACCTGCTCCAACAGGACGACGGGCAGCGCGCCGCGCACGGCCTCGGAGAGCGAGGCGGTGGTGGTCACGGGCAGACGGCCCGAGTCCGACAGGAGCACGGGCCCCGGAGCCGCCGGCTCACCCCGGGAGGTCATCAGCACGGTGCGCTCGGAGTAACGGGCCAGGAAGGCGGCCAGCACTGTCTGCTCGGCGGGAGGAAGCCGGTCCACGTCCTCCACGAGCAGCATGGCGTCCACCGGAGCGCGGTCGAGGGCATCGGGAGTGACGAGCACGCCCCTCCCCTGCTCCACGAGCGCGCGCATCCAGGTGCTCTTTCCGGAGCCCTCGGGCCCGAGCAGCAGCACGCGGCGCACGCCCACTTCCAGGCCGTGCTCGAAACGCTCGCGGGCCGATTCCTGCCCCACCAGCTCGAAGGAGACGGGACGCCGCGAGGCCGAGGCCCGGCGCGCGGCCGAGGCCATGGGAACCACACCGCCAAGCAGCGCGCCCGACTCACCGATGCAGGCCGAGCAGATGAACGCGCCCGCGGGACCGGCGACGAGCGGCCCCACCTCGGAGCGGGGGCGGCAGCAGAAGGAGCACCAGGCGTCGAGCGAAGGGTCCGCCCGCGTCGGCCCGCGCTCGATGAAGGCGCCCTCTCCCGCTTCCGCGCTGGGACGAGGCTCTTCCTTCCGAGGCGCCTCCACGGGACGCGTCTCCACGGGAGCGCGGACATCCACGGGAGCCTCGGCCCGAGCCTCCTGCACGCTGGAGACATCCACGCTGAGCACGGCGGCCCGGATGACCTCGGTGGCCGCGGCCACGGGATTGAGTCGGCGATCCATCGCCAGCTCGGCCTCGCGCAGGGCCTCCCGCAGCGTCGACGACGAGTCCTCCTCGAGGACCCACACCCCGGGCTCTTCGTCGGAGTCGGAGGGTGGCTCGGAGACGGCGGGCGGCTCGGCCTGCTGCGCCGAGGTCAGCCGGACGAGCTCCTCCTCCAGGTCCTTGCGGGAAGGGTCCAACCGGAGGGCGTAGCGCAGGAGCTGCTCGGCCCGAGGCAGGTTGCCCGAGCGCCGGCACAGGTCGGCGGCGCGCCGGAGCAACTCGAGGGCCCGGGGCTTGTCTCCCCCGAGCTCCGCGGCCTGGGCGGCGCGGATGACTTCGCGAACGTTATCTCCCATGGGGCAGCTTGACCTCTTCGAAGGCCGGGAGCGCGGTGCGCGAGCGCTCCCGGCGAGGCACGCGCCCCCGGCAGGCGGCCCGGCCGTCAGGCCATGGCCAGGAACAGCATGTCCGGATGCTCCAGGTACTTGATGACCTCGTAGACGAAGTCAGCGGCGACCTGGCCATCGATGACGCGGTGATCGGCGGAGATGGACACGTTCATCATCTCGCGCACCACCACCTGGCCGTTGTTGTCCACCGCGGGGCGCTTGCGCATGCGGTGGATGCCCATGATGGCCACCTCGGGGTGGTTGATGATGGGCGTGGCGAAGATGCCGCCCGTCTGGCCCAGCGAGGTGATGGTGAAGGTGCCACCCGTCAGCTCCTCCATCTTCAGCTTGCGATCCCTCGCCGCGGTGCTCAGCCGGACGATCTCCTCGGCCAGCTCGCGCAGGCTCAGCCGGTCCGCGTTCTTGATGACGGGGACGGTGAGGCCCTCGGGGGTGGCCACGGCGATGCCGATGTTGAACTCGCCGCGCACGACGAGCTCCTGGGCGGCCTCGTCCATGTTGGCGTTGACGTGCGGGTACTTCTTCATCGCGGCGACGACGGCCTTCACGATGAAGGGCAGGAAGGACAGCTTCGTCTTCTCCCCGGCGTTCACCAGCGTCTCGTTGAGGCGCTTGCGCAGGGCGACGATCGCCGTGCAGTCCACTTCCTCGACGAAGCCGAAGTGGGGCGCGGTGAACTTCGAGCGCACCATCTTCTCGGCGATCTTCTTGCGCAGGCCGCGCAGCGGGATGCGCTCGTCACCCTTGCCCGAGGCCACGGACGGAGCGGCCGGACGGGCCTGCTGGGCGGCGGGAGCGGCGGCCGGAGCCACCTCGTTGCGCGTGGTGCGGCCACCCTCGAGCGCCGCCACCACGTCCGCCTTCATCACGCGGCCCTGGGGACCCGAGCCCGGAATCTCCGCGAGGTTCAGCCCGTGCTCGGCCGCCATGCGGCGGGTGAGCGGCGTGGCCAGCACCTTGGTGGCGGCCTGCGCGCCATTGCCCTGGGCAGCGGCGGCGGCGATCGCCCCGGCGGTGGCGGGGGCAGCGGACGGAGCCGCGTGAGCGGCGGGAGCCCCATGGCCCGAGGCCTGGACCGGCGCGGCGCCCTCGATCTCCAGGGTGGCGAGGAGCTGATGGACCTTGGCCATCTCGCCCTCCTTGCCGTGCGTCTGCACGACGCGGCCTGCCTTGGGGCTGGGCACGGTCACCGTGGCCTTGTCCGTCATGACCTCGGCGAGCGTCTGGTCCTCCTTGACCATGTCGCCAGCCTTGACGTGCCACTTGACCAGCTCGCCCTCCTGCACGCCTTCACCAAGATCGGGCAGCTTGAACTCGAAGATCGCCATGTCGGGGGGGGTCCGTTTCGGGATGGGGTTGAGAAGGCGTCAGGTGTTGCCGGGGAGACCCAGGCGCTCACGCTCCATGAGTCCCTTCATGAAGAACTCGGCGGCGCGGTAGCTCGAGCGCACCAGCGGCCCGGAGGCGACGTAGAGGAAGCCGTAGGACTCGGCGAGCGCCTTGTAGTCCGCGAACTGCTGCGGGGTGACGAAGCGCTCCACGCGCAGGTGGTACTGGGACGGCTGCAGGTACTGGCCGAGCGTCAGCACGTCCACGCCCACCGCGCGCAGATCCTTGAAGGTCTGCTCCAGCTCGGCGTCGCTCTCGCCCAGGCCCACCATCACGGAGGACTTGGTGTAGAGCTTCTCCGGCCGCTGCTTGAGGTACTCGAGCACCTTCATGGACTGCTTGTAGGTGGCGCGGCGATCACGCACGGTGGGGGTGAGGCGCTCCACCGTCTCCACGTTGTGGGCCACCACGTGCGGGCGGGCCTCGGCCACGGTGGCCAGGTCGCGCTCCACGCCCTTGAAGTCGGGGATGAGCACCTCGACGATCGTCTTGGGCGAGTGCTGGCGCAGCTCGCGGATGGCCGAGGCGAAGTGACTCGCGCCGCCATCGGGCCGGTCATCGCGGTTCACCGACGTCACCACGATGTACTCGAGGTCCATCTCCTTGACCGCCTGGGCCAGGTGGATGGGCTCCATGGGATCCAACGGAGGGGGCGCGCCCACCTTCACGTGGCAGAAGCGGCACGCGCGGGTGCACACCTCGCCCATGAGCATCACCGTGGCGGTGCCACCGCCCCAGCACTCGGCGATGTTGGGGCAACGGGCCTCCTCGCACACCGTGGCCAGCTTCGTGCGGCGCACGATGGATTTCACCCGCTCGTACCCCTCTCCGTGGGGGAGGCGCACCTTCAGCCACTCGGGTTTCCGGGTGGTCTCGGTTACCTGCGGCAGGGGGAAACGATCGGGAGTAGCCATGGGTCGCGGCCTTCTACGGTTGGGTGGAAAGCAGGGTCAAGTGGGAAGCCCTGACGCGAGGCGTCAGTCCCTCCCCGGAGTCCAGACACTTCACCCGTTGTAACGGCTCCGAGCAGCGCGAGCAGCGGAGGCACGAGCACGCAGGCTCCGCGCCTTCGCGGGCCCCGTAAGCCCAGCTTGCGTGAAGGATGAGTGGACCACGCAGCTGGCGCCCGGCCGCCTGGAACGGCGGGAGTGCCCATTCTAGGGGCATGCGGGCCATCCACCTGGGGACGAGCGGCTACGTCTACAAGCACTGGAAGGACTTCTTCTACCCACCCAAGCTGCCAGCCAGCCGCTGGCTCCCCTATTACGCCCGCGTCTTCTCCACGGTGGAGCTCAACGCGCCCTTCTACCGGCTACCCACGGCGGACGCGGTGGACGGTTGGCGCGAGCAGACTCCTGCGGGCTTCAAGTTCGCGTGCAAGGGCAGCCGCTACCTCACGCACATGAAGAAGCTCACGGACGTGGGCGAGGGCCTCGAGCGCTATTTCAGCGTCATCCTGCGCCTGGGTCCCAAGCTGGGCCCGGTGCTGTGGCAGCTGCCGCCGCACATGAAGAAGCCGGACCCGGCGAAGGTGGATCGCTTCCTCGCGGCGCTGCCTCGCGGCGTGCAGTACGTCTTCGAGTTCCGCGACGCCGTCTGGTACCACGACGAGGTGCTGGACGTGCTGGACCGTTGGGGCGCGGCGGTGTGCGAGCACGATCTCGTCCCCGTGCCTCCCCCGCGTATCACGGGAGGCTTCCGCTACGTGCGCTTCCACGGGTTTGGCTCGCGCTACGCCGGGCGCTATGGCCGCGAGGCGATGTGGCCAGTGGCGGTCGACCTGGACCGGTGGCGGCGCAAGGGGCGCACGGCGTGGGTCTACTTCAACAACGACCTGCACGGGCACGCACTGCTCGACGCGTTCGACCTGGCGGAGCTGCTCGGCCACGTGCAGGTGCGCCCGCCCCCGGACATGCGAAGGCCGCCCGAGACACAGGAGTCCCGGACGGCCTGAGCACTACCTGAAGAGAGAACCGCGGCTCAGATGTGGATCGGGTGACCCAGGGTGGCCTCGGCGCCCTCCTTGACGATCTCCGAGAGCGTCGGGTGCGCGTGCATCGTGTGCGCGAGCTCCTCGGTGGTGATCTCCAGGCGCATGGCGACGCACGCCTCGGCGAGCAGCTCGGTGGCGTGCGGGCCCACCAGGTGCACGCCGAGCACCTCGTCATACTTCTTGTCGGAGACGACCTTGATCATTCCGAAGGCCTCGTTGGAGATGGAGGCCTTGGTCACGGCGGAGAACGGGAAGATGGCGGCCTTCACGTCGTAGCCGCGCTCCTTGGCCTTCTTCTCCGTGAGGCCCACCGACGCCACCTCGGGGTAGCAGTAGGTGGCCGACGGCGTGAGATCGTAGTTGATGGGCGCGGGGTTCTTCCCGGCGATGTGCTCGACGGCGAGCACGCACTCGGCGCTGGCCACGTGGGCGAGCATCGGCGTGGGGATCACGTCACCGATGGCGTACACGTTCGCCTCGGTGGTGCGCATCATGTTGTCCGTCTTGATGAAGCCGCGCTCGGGCTTGATGGACGTGAGCTGCAGGCCGATGTCCTCGGACACGGGCGCGCGGCCCACCGCCGACAGCACCAGCTCCGCCTCGATGGCGCGCGTCTCGTTGCCCACCGTCATGGTGAGCTTCACGCCGCTGGCGGTGTTCTCCACCTTCTCCACCTTGGCGCCCAGGTGCAGGTCGATCTTCCGCTTCTTGAAGTGCTTCTCCAGCTCCTTCGAGCAGTCCACGTCCTCGATGGGCAGCAGGTTGGGCATGTACTCCACGATGGAGACCTGGGTGCCCATGTGGTTGAAGACGGAAGCGAACTCGCAGCCCACCGCGCCCGCGCCGATGACGATCAGGCTCTTGGGAATGCGGTCGAGGGTGAGGATGGAGTCGCTGTTGAGGATGCGCTTGTGGTCCACCGGAACGTTCGGCAGCGACTTGGGCACCGAGCCCGTCGCGACGATGATGTTCTTCGTCTCCAGCGACTGCTTGCCACCGCCCTCGAGGTCGACGTCGACCTTGCCCTTGCCGGCGATGCGGCCGTGGCCCTTGATGACGGTGATCTTGTTCTTCTTCATCAGGTAGTCGATGCCGTTGGCACCCTTGGTGACCACCTTCTGCTTGTGCTCCTGGACCTTGGCCCAGTTGACCACCGGGGCAGGCACCTCGATACCGAAGTCCGCGGCCTCACGGATGTGGTGCAGCAGCGCCGCGGACCACAGGAGGGACTTGGTGGGGATGCAGCCGCGGTGGAGGCAGGTGCCACCCAGACGCTTGTCCTTCTCGATAATGGCCGTCTTCAGCCCCAGCTGCGCGGCCCGGATCGCGCCGACATACCCGCCGGGGCCCGAACCGATGATCACCACGTCGAAATTCTCAGCCAAGAACGCCTCCGGAGTGGATGTACCCGAGCGGCGCTGATAACCACCCCTCCCGGCCGGAATCAAGGAGTTTGCACCTTGCGACGCTTCCCGCTCCGAACGCTTCTTCTCATGGCGCTGGCCCTGGCGGCCTTCATCCGTCTGTACTTCGTCTCCCACCGGCAGGCCGAGCGTCCCGCCCCCTCGAAGCCGGTGGTCATCGAGACGACCCCCACCCCCCACGAGGCCGTCTCCCCCACGAGCGCCCAGGCCTGCCGCACCCTGGACCGTGCCCTGGAAGGCGCGATCCAAGCCCCCGCCGATACGACCGCCAACGCGACGGCCCGGCAGCAGCTCGACGCCTGCGCCGAGCCTCCGGCACGCGCCTGTGAGCTGGGCGCCGCGCTGGATGCCCGTGCCCTGCTCGACGCTGGCACGTCGCCGCTTCGCGAGCTGCTGGATGCACTGTGTCAACGCTGCCCGGCCGGAACCAATCCCTGTGCGGGCTTCGTCACACGCGCGGTGATGGGACTGGGCGCGGGCCGTCCCGCCGACTCCGCCAACGTGCGCTGGCACCTGGAACACGCCGGGCCGGCGGGAACTCCCGTCGCCTGCGCCGAGGTCACCCAATCCCTCCTGGCCCCCTCGGCGCTGGCCACGGATCCGCTGTCGGTTCCGCAGAGGGAGCTGCTCGCCCAGCTCGCTCCGGCGTGCGCTCATGCGGGACGGCTCCCCGCGAACGTGCTGCACGCGGCCGTGGTGCAGGGCGACGTGCCCGCGCTGGCGCAGCTCGTCCAGCAGATGCCGGCCGGAACGACCACCGTGCTGAAGCCGAGCCGCACCGTGGGCCCGCAAGGCGCGGAGCAGGCCTTCGATGGACAGGAGGCCACGGGCGTGGAGCTGGCCCCGGCGAAGACTCCGCCGCCGCGCTGGGAGAAGGACGGCGCCCTGAGCGCGGTCTTCGAGCCGCCCATCCAGGGACTCTCGGCGCTTCGGGTGCGCGCCAGTGGCCCGGGCACCCTGCGCGCCGCCGTCCGCACCTCGGACGAGCTGGGGCTGAATGATCCGGACTCGAAGACGAGCTTCGTGCTCCCGGTGGCCTGCCGCTTCCGGGGCACCGGCCAGTGGGAGACCTGCACGCTGCCGACGCCGCTGCTGGACGTGGAGGCGCTCAGCGCGTTCCCCGACAAGGGCAAGCTCACGGTGAGCGAGGTGGAGGCGCGCGGGACGCGGTAGCTCGGTGGTGGCGCGGATGTGAACGCCGTGACCTCTACAACCTCGAGGAGACCCGATGCTCCCCCTGTTGCTCTGCGCGCTGCTCGCCGCGACGCCCCCTGCTCCGCTGTCACTGCGAGCGGGCATGGCCGAGCCCGATGAGGAAGTCGAGCTGCACCTCAGCGGGCTCGCGGCCCCCACGAAGGCCGAGGCGGGCCTGTACCTCTTCGGCACTTTGTCCGTTCCCTCGCATGCCTTGCGAGCGCTGCTGCTGCGCAGCACCGACGGCGGCGCCCACTGGACGGAAGTACTGCCCGAGATGGAGAACAGTGAGGTGCTCTCCGTGCACTTCACGGGCTGCCAGGGACGCGCACTGGTGGGCTGGACCACGGAGGGCCCGGGAGAGCTGACGCTGTTCGCGAGCTCGGACTGCGGGGCCTCGTGGAAGCGCCGGAGCAAGCTGCCCAAGGCCGTCTGGTCCGAGTGGCCCGAGCAGATGGCCTGGAAGGACGGCCAGCAGGGCACGGTGTGGCTGGTGGACACGAACGAGGAGAACGCCCCACCCCGGGCCCTCACCACCCGGGACGGCGGCAGTACCTGGAGCACCGCGAAGCAGCCGCCCCCTGTGCCCTCGCCGCAGCCCGAGAGCGAAGCCCGAGGCCCCTCGGGAGTGCTCTGGAAGGTGACCTCGGAGGAGCAGGCCACGCGGGTGGAGCGCCAGGAGCCCGGAGGCACGGCGGAGGTCCGCGCCCTCCTGCCGAAGTCCTGGCGGCGCGAGGGAAACAAGCTCGTCCCCGCGCGCCAGGCGGGTAGCATCCCCGCGCCATGAATCCGCCCGCCACCTCGCGCACCGTCACCGGCCACATCGACGTCCACCCTCGTGGCTTCGGCTTCCTCGTCGTGCACCCGTCCGGCTCCGACGAGGTGCTCTCCGCCTTCATCCCTCCTCCCGAGCTCCACCCCTACCTCGCCGACGACGTCGTCTCCGCCACCGTGACGGCCTCGGCCGATGGCCGCTGGAGCGCGAGCGGATTGTCCCTCCTCGAGCGCCCGCGCCTGGAGGTCTATGGCGAGGTGGTGCAGCGCAAGGGCTCGGCGCACCTGCGCATCGATCGCGACGTGGGCAACGGGGAATGGCCGCTGGAGACGGCCGGCGTCGAGGTGCAACCCGGTGACGCGGTGGTGGCGCGCGTCGATGACGGCAAGGCGTGGCTGCTGCGCAAGCTCGAGCCGGGCACGGACCGCTCGCTCGAGCGCATCATCGTGCGCCACGGCCTTCGCCGGGAGTTCGACCCCCAGGTGCACGCCGAGGTGGAGCAGGTCCTCTCCGTGCCCCACGCGCTCGGGGGCCGACGCGACTTGCGCCAGATTCCCACCGTCACCGTGGACTCGGCGTCCACGCGCGTCATCGATGACGCCATCTCCGTGCTGCCCGCGGGTGGGGACGGCGCGCTGCGCCTCTTCGTCTCCATCGCCGACGCGGCCGGGTTCGTCACCGAGGGCTCGGCCCTGGACCGTGCCGCGCGCGAGCGGGCCACCAGCGTGTACCTCGCGGGCGCCATGCTGCCCATGCTCCCCGAGGCGCTCTCGACGAACTGGCTCAGCCTGGTGCCCGGCGAGGATCGGCTGTGCCTCACGGTGGAGTTGCGCATCGACCCCGAGGGGCGCGTCACCGCGGCGGATGTCTACGAGAGCCTCATCCGCTCGTGGGCGAAGCTGAGCTACACCGAGGTGGCGGACTACCTCGACAAGGACGAGGTGTCCGAGCCGATGCGGGCCGTGCGCGACGCGATGCCCTGGTTCCGCGCGGCGGCGGCCCGGCTGGCGGTGGCCCGGGCGGGGCGCGGCGGCATCGAGATGTCCCGCGACGAGGCCCGCTTCACCTTCGACGAGGAGACGGGCGAGGTCTCCGGCATCGAGGCCGTGCGGCCCACGACGGCGCACACGCTCGTCGAGCGCTTCATGGTGGCCGCCAACGAGGCCATCGCCGGGTGGCTCATCGATCGCGGCGTGCCCTCCCTCTTCCGCGTCCAGGACGAGCCGGCTCCCCAGCGCGTGGCCGACCTCGCCGCCTTCGCGCACCACTCGGGCTTCGCGGCGGGCTTCGGCCGCAGGCTCACCCCGCTGGCGCTCGCCGCCTTCGACCGGCAGATCGCCGGCTGCACCGCCGAGCCCGCGCTGCGCTCGGTGCTGCGCCGCTCGCTGGGCCCCTCGCGCTACACCGTGGTGGCGGCCATGCACTTCGGCCTCGCGGCGCGCGCCTACCTGCACTTCACCTCGCCCATCCGGCGCTACGCGGACCTCTCTGTCCACCGCACCCTCAAGCAGTACCTCCAGGGCCGGCGCGACTTCGTGCACGAGGACCCTTCCGTCGAGCAGCTCGCGGTGCACCTCAACGAGCGCTCCCGTACCTCCAGCCGCGCCGAGAAGGACAGACACCGCGTGCTCGAGGCCCGCGTCATGGCCTCGCACGTGGGCCGCGAGTTCTCGGGACGCATTACCCGGGTGCGGCCCTCGGGCCTGCTCGTCCAGCTCGACGGCATGCTGGTGGAGTGCAACCTCCCCGCGGACTCGCTGCCCGAGGGGCCCTACCAGCCCGATCCGCGAGAGACTTCGCTCGTGGGCCCCGCGCGCACCTTCATCATCGGCATGCCGCTGCGCGTGCGCGTGGCCTCCACCGACGAACAGCTCGGCCGCGTGGAGCTCGCGCTCGCCGGGTGAGCCGCACGCGCGGGAGGCTACTCACATCGCGCCGTGTGCCCGCCGTGTCTCCATTATGGGCGCCAGATTCCGCCGGGACAGCCCGATGCTCCAGCGGAAGGGCCGCAGCCCCTTGAAGGCGAGCAGCAGAAGCCAGGGACCCGAGCACCCCGCGAGCACCCCGAGCACCAGGTGCACCGAGAGCGGCGCCCCCGGGAACACGCGCTCCAGCGCCAGGCGCATGCCCGACACGAAGTAGATGTGGAAGAGGTAGAGCAGCATGCTGATGGAGCCGGCGAAGACGAGCCGTCTCCAGACGCGCTTCCAGAGCACGCCCCATGTCCTGGCGAGGCTCCGCAGGAAGGCGGCCAGGGACAGCAGCATGCAGAACCCCAGCGGCCCGTTGATGGCGCACACCGTCTCGTACCGCGACTCGGGAAGGGCCGCACGCTACTCCACCCCCGCCCCCTCCCCCTTGTCCTCCGTCGTACCCGACGCCGAGGCGTATCCCAGGATGAAGGCGAGGAGCCCGGCCCCGGCGCTCGCGAAGGCCAGCAGGAGGGTGAGCATGAACATCATCTCCAGCTTCCTGAAGCCCACGCTGGCGGAGAGCGCGACCGCAGGGATCGCCATCACGAACGTGACGATGAAGGCGGACAGCGCGCCCCGGGCGTAGGCCCGCGAGCCCGCGAAGGAGAAGATGCACAGGAACAGGGAGATCGCGACGGGCAGCAGGTTGGGAGCGATGTCCTCCATGCCCTACCCCTGCGCCTTGTTGGAGGGCGGAGGCGTCTTCCCGGCCCGGCGCGCGAGCACGGCCTTCACGTCGTCCAGGGTGATGCCCAGCGGGCGCACCGCCACGAGCAGGTGGTAGAGCACGTCCGCGGCCTCCTCGGTCGCGCGCTCCTTGTCCCCGTCCGCGCACGCCGTCACCAGCTCCGCGCCCTCCTCGCCGATCTTCTTCAGGCGCAGGTTGCGGTCATCCAGGAGCCGCCGCGTGTAGCTCGGCTTCTCCCCGGGCGCCGGAGCCCGCGCCGCGCGCTGGGCGATGGTCTGGTCCAGCTCGACGAGCGCGTCCACCGGGCCGATGCCGAAGCACGTCTCCGCGCCGGTGTGGCACGCGGGGCCCGCCTTCTCCACTCGCGCGAGCACCGCATCGCCGTCGCAGTCCGCCGTCAGCGACACCACTCGCTGCACGTTGCCGCTCGTGCCGCCCTTGTGCCACAGGCCCCGCGTGCGCGAGCGGTAGTACATCTCGCCCGTCTCCAGCGTCTTCTCCAACGCCTCGCGGTCCGCGTGCGCCACCATCAGCAGGTCCCCGGTGTGCGCGTCCTGCGCCACCACCGTCACCAGCCCATTGCCCTTGGTGAAATCCAGCTTCGACAAGTCCAACATCATCCCCTCTTCGCCGCGCCGAGCAGCTCGCGCACCGGGTTGGCCAGCGCCGCGTTCGTCGCGATCGCATTGCCGCCGAACGAGGTCCTCGTCCCCGTCCAGTCCGTGAAGACTCCACCCGCCTCCTCGATGATGGGCTGTAGCGCCGCCGCGTCCCAGGGCGACAGCACCTCGTCGATCATCGCCTCCGCCCGCCCCGTGGCCACCAGCAGGTAGCCGTAGCAGTCACCCCACGTGCGCGAGATGGCCGCCTTGGCCGCCAGCGCCCGCCACTTCGCGCCGCGGTCCGGGTGCACGAGGAAGCGCTCGTCCGTGGACAGCACCACCGCTCGCGACACGTCCGCCTCCTCCGACACCCGCGTCCGCTTCCCGTTCCAGAAACACCCCTGCCCCGGCGCCGCCACCAGCATGTCCGCCACCGGGGGGAAGTACGCCGCGCCCGCGAGAATCCGCTCGCCCTCGGCTATGGCCACCAGCGTGCCCCACAGCGGCACGCCGCGGATGAACGTCTTCGTGCCGTCGATGGGGTCCAGGATCCACCGGCGCTTCGCCCCGGGCCGCGTCTCACCGAACTCCTCGCCGAGGATGCCGTCGTCGGGGAAGTGGGCTTCGATCCACTCGCGCGCGGTGCGCTCGGCGGTCTGGTCCGCCACCGTCACCGGCGTGCCGTCTCCCTTGGTGTGAACCTGGATGCCCTGGCGGAAGAAGCCGAGCGCCACATCGCCCGCCTTGCGCGCCACCTCCTCCGCCGCCTGCATCAACGACTGCGCGTCCATTCAGAGGCTCCTGATGCCGAGGCCGCTCTGCCTCAGCAGCGATTTGATCGCCCCGACGGTGGTGACGCCGTCGTGGAGGATGCCCGCCACCAGCGCCGCCTCCGCCTTGCCCTCGCGCAACGCGGCCAGCACGTGCTCCGCGTTGCCCGCACCACCCGAGGCGATGACCGGAACGTCCACCTGCTCGGAGATCGTCCGCGTCAGCTCCAGGTCATACCCCGAACGGGCCCCGTCCCTGTCGATGCTCGTGAGGAGGATTTCACCTGCTCCCCGCTTCACGCACTCGCGCGCCCAGCCCACCGCGTCCAGGTCCGTGGCCTTCTTGCCGCCGTGGGTGTAGACGCGCCACCGGTCCCCGTCGCGCCTGGCGTCGATGCTCGCCACCACGCACTGGGCGCCGAAGCGCTCGGCGCACTCGGTGAGGACCTCGGGACGGGCCACCGCCGCCGAGTTGATGCTCACCTTGTCCGCGCCCGCCCGCAGCGCCCGGCCCACGTCGTCCACCGTGCGCACGCCACCGCCCACCGTGAGTGGGATGAAGAGCCGCTCGGCCGTGCGCTGCACCAGGTCCCACAGGGTGCCGCGCTCCTCGTTGCTCGCGGAGATGTCGAGGAACGTCACCTCGTCGGCGCCCGCCTCCTCGTAGCGCATGGCCAATTCGACGGGGTCGCCCACGTCCCGGAGGCCCTCGAACTGGACGCCCTTCACCACGCGTCCGCCCTTCACATCCAGACAGACGATCAGCCGCCGCGTGAGCATCTCACTTCACCTCCAGGGCGACCACGCCCTTCGTGCTGAACACCACTCCCGAGTCCACCATGGCATCGCGCAGCGCCATGCCGAGCGCCTTGAACGCGGCCTCCGTCACGTGGTGGCTGTCCTTGCCGCGGAGAATCCGCAGGTGCAGCGTCACCCGGGCGTGCTCGCAGAACGAGCGCATCACGTGCTCGTACAGCTTGTTGCGCAGCGGGCCCCGGTAATAGAAGCGCCCGCCCACGTCGATGCAGGCCTGCACGAGCGCGTCGTCCATGGGGATGGTGCGCTCGCCGTAGCGGGCCGCGGTGGCGGGAATCACCTTCTGCACGGCCGCGCCCAGGGTGATGGCCACGTCCTCCATGAGGTGGTGCCGCAGGTCGCCGCGAGCGTGCAGCGTCAAATCCAGGCCCGCGTAGCGCGCGAAGGTGGACAGCATGTGATCGAAGAAGGGCAGCCCCGTGTCCACCCTGGCCACGCCCTTGCCGATGGCGATGTCCACGGTGATCTTCGTCTCCTTCGTCTCCCGAACGATGGTCGTCATGCGAACTCCCGCGACACGTCGGCCGCGTCCAGCTTGCCGGTGTACAGCGCCATCCCGATGACGGCCCCATGGGCGCCCACGCGCCCGAGCGACCGCAAGTCCTCCACCGTCGTCACGCCGCCCGAAGCGAGCAGCGGGTGGCGGCTGGTGCGGGCCACCTCCTCCATCAGCGGCAGATCCACGCCGTCCATCTGCCCTTCCTTGTGCACCGCCGTCACCAGCAGGCCGCCCAGGGGCAGGGGCTCGAGCGTCTCCAGCACGCGGGCGATGTCCAGGGAGCTCCCGGCCGTCCAGCCGCGCGTCACCACCTCGCGGCCCTTCACGTCGGCGGCCACCACCACCTGGCCCGGGAAGCGCTCGGCCACGTCGCGCAGCCACGCCGTGTCCTCGATGGCCTTGGTGCCCACCACCACGTACGAGGCCCCCAGCGCGAGCACCGCCTCCACCCGGGCCGTGTTCCGCACACCGCCGCCCACCGAGAAGGTGAGGCCCGGCTCGTACGACAGCAGCTTCCCGATGGGGCCCTCGTTGGAGCCCTTGCCCAGCGCGGCGTCCAGGTCCACCACGTGGAAGGTCTTGAAGCCGTGCGAGCGCCAGCGCTTGAGCGCGTCGAGCGGATCCTTCACGCGCACCCGCTCGTCGGCGTAGGAGCCACCCACGAGCTGCACGCAAGCGCCCTCGCGCAGGTCGATGGCTGGGATGGCGATCACGTGCACACCTCCGTGAGGAAAGCCTGCACGAAGCGCACGCCCGCCACCGAGCTCTTCTCCGGGTGGAACTGCACGCCGAGCACCTTCCCGCGCCGCACCGCCGCGGGGAAACGGTCCTCCTCGTGCGTCGTCCAGCCCACCACCACCCCGGGCTCCTCGGCGCGGCAGACGAAGCTGTGCGCGTAGTAGACGCTGCCTGGCTTCGCGCTCTTCAGCGCCGTGTCCTCGTCCACCGAGTTCCACCCGATGTGCGGCACGCGCCGCGAGCGCAGCTTCGTCACCTGGCCGCGGAAGAGGCCCAGGCCCTGGCCGCCCCCCTCCTCGCTGGTGTCGAACATGAGCTGCATGCCCAGGCAGATGCCCAGCAACGGCAGGCCCGCTTCCACCGCGCGGCGCATCTCCTCGCGCCCCGGTGCCAGCCGCGCCGCCGCCGCGCCGAAGGCTCCCACGCCCGGCAGCACCAGGACGTCCGTGTCGAGCGCTCGAATGGGATCCTCCTGCACGCGCACCTCCACGCCCGGCGTGGTGGCCAGTGCCTTGGCCAGCGAGTGCAGGTTGCCCGCCCCGTAATCGAAAAGCGTCACTCTCACCGCAGAGCCTCCCGCAGCGCTCCGAGCGCCGCCTCCATCTGGTTCCAGGGACCGCAGCCGATGCGGAGCGCGTCCCCGACGACCTTCAGTCCCTGGAATGCACGAACGTTCACGTCCCGCTGCCGCATCCGCTCGGCCACCGCGGGGGCGCCCGGCAGCGGCACCATCACGAAGTTGGCCTCGGTGGGCAGCGTCTTCAGCCCCAGATTCTGTAGCTCGGCCACCAGCCGGGCGCGGATGGACAGGGACTCGGTCGCCAGCGACTTCATCCACGGCACGTCCTCGGACAGCACCGCGGTGGCGATGCGCTCGGACAGGCCCGTCACCTTGTAGGGCCCGCGAGCCTTCTCCACCTCGGCGATGAGCGTGGGGTTGCCCACCGCGTAGCCCACCCGCAGGCCCGCCAGCCCGAAGGCCTTGGACAGCGTGCGCGTCACGAGCACGTTGGGCCGCGAGGCCAGGTCCAGGTGGCTCTCCCAGGCGAACTCGGCGTAGGCCTCGTCGAGCAGGACGATGCCGGGCGCGTTCTCCACCAGCCGCTCCAGCGCGGCGCGCGAGGCCACCGTGCCCGTGGGGTTGTTGGGCGAGCACACGTAGATGAGCTTCGCGCCCGTGGCGAGCAGCCCGTCCACGTCGATGTCGAAGTCGGCCTTCAGCGGCACCGGCGCGAAGCGCAGCCCGTTCACCTTCGAGAAATAGGACATCATCACGAAGGTGGGGTCCGGGAAGGCGATGAGCTCGCCCGGCTCCAGGAAGGCGCGCAGGGTGCTGTCGATGACGTCGTCCGAGCCGCACCCGGTCGTCACCCGCGAGACGTCCACGCCCGTGTAGTGGGCCACGGCCTGCTTGAGGTTCGGCGCGTAGCCCACGGGGTAGCGGGTCACCTGGGAGGCGGCCGTCTCGCGCAGGGTGCGCTCGGCGGCCGGGGGCATGCCGAAGAGGTTGGTGTTGTCGCTCAGGTCGATGCTGCACCTCACCTTCGAGGGCGAGTACAGCGGGATGTCCCGGTACGAGGCACGCGAGGGCAGGCTCATGACTTCCTCCAGCCGCGAGCGGCATCCGCGTGGGCGAAGAGGCCCTCGCTGTCGGCCAGCAGGCCCACGTCGTCGGCGAGCCGGGCGGCCGCGTCGCGCGTGACGCGCTGCCAGGTGGTCCACCGGTAGAAGTCGAGCACGCTCAGTCCCGAGTACGCCCGGGCCAGGCCCGCGGTGGGCAGCACGTGGTTGGCGCCCGTCATGTAGTCGCCGTAGGCCACCGAGGCGAACTGGCCCACGAACACCGTGCCCGCGTTGCGCGCCTTGGGCAGATCCTGCATCGGCGACGAGGTGGCGATGAGCAGGTGCTCGGGAGCGAAGTCCGCCACGAAGGGCCAGGCCTCCTCCAGCGAGTCCACGCTCAGCACCGCGCCCCGCTCGCTCAGGGCCTTCGCGACGATCTCCTGGCGCTTGGCCCGGGCCGCCGCACGCTCCACCGCCGAGGCCACCGCCTGCGCCAGCACATCGCCCACCGCCACCGTCACACAGCAGGCATCGGGGTCATGCTCGGCCTGGGCCAGCATCTCCCGAGCCACCGCCTCCGGGTCCGCCGAGCTATCGGCCACCACGAGAATCTCACTCGGGCCGGCCGGCGCGTCGATGGCCACCGCGTCCACCACCTGAAGCTTGGCCGCGGCCACGTAGGCATTGCCGGGGCCGACGATGCGGTCCACGCGCGGCACGCTCTCGGTGCCGTAGGCCAGGGCCGCCACCGCGCCCGCGCCACCGAGGGCGAAGACGCGATCCGCGCCCGCCAGCACCGCCGCCGCGAGCACCGTCGCCGAGGGCTTCCCATCCGGGCCCGGCGGAGAGCAGACGATGACCTCGCCCACCCCGGCCACCTTCGCGGGCACCACGCCCATCAGCACGCTGCTCGGGTACACGGCGCGGCCCCCCGGCGCGTACACCCCCACGCGCCCGAGCGGATCCGGCCGGCGGCCCACGAAAATGCCCGGCTCCGTCTCCACCTCGGTGGCCTGGGGCTTCTGCGCCGTGTGCGCCTTGGCGATGTTGCGGGCCGCCCGGACCAGCGCGTCCTTCACTTTCGGGTCCAGCGAGGCCAGCGCCGCCTCGCACACCGAGCGCGGCACCTCGAGCGACTGGAGCTCCGCCTTGTCGAACTCGCGCGCCAGGTCGCGCAGGGCCTTGTCCCCATCCCGGCGCACGCGGGCGAGGATGTCCGCGGTGCGCTGGGCCACGCGCGAGTCCGACTCGCCCGAGCGGTCCAACAGGCGGCGGCGCGCCTCGGGGGAGAGCGCCGCGAGGCGTCCCCGGTACTTGAGCGTGGAGGAGGAGGGGCTCACGGCATCAGCCTCTCGATACGGGTGACGAGGATGCCCTCGCAGCCCAGGTTCTTCAGGGCGGCGATGGTGCGGTAGATGCTCTTGGCGGGCACCACTGCGTGCACGGCCACGAAGTCCCCGCCCTGCACGTCCACCACGGTGGGGCCGTTGAGGCCTGGGAGCACCTCGCGCACGCCGTTGAGCACGCGGCGCGGCACGTTGGCCATCAGGTAGCGCTTGCCCCGGGCCGCCAGCACCGAGCCCAGCGCCTGCCGCAGCTCCTCCAGCTGCGCCGCCGCCTCGGGCGCGTGTCCCTTGCGGGCAATCAAACGCGCGCTCGACTGCACCACCGTCCCCACCTCACGCAGCCCGTTCATCTTCAGCGTCGAGCCCGTGGAGGTCAGGTCCACGATGATGTCCGCGATGCCCAGGTGCGGGGCGATCTCCGTGGCGCCCGACACCGGCACCACCGACACCTTCTGGCCTCGCTTGGTGAAGAACTCCTGCGTCAGGCGCGTGAAGGACGAGGCCACGCGCACTCCGTCCTGGATGTCCTCGAGCTTCTGGATGCCGCTGTCCTCACGGGCGGCCACCACCAGCCGGCACTTGCCGAACTCCAGGTCCATCAGCAGCTCCAGGTCGCGGCCGGACTCGCAGACGAGATCCCACCCGGTGACACCGGCGTCCGCGGCGCCATCGGCGACGAACTCGGGGATGTCCTGGGCGCGGACGAAGATGGCCTCGAACTCGCCGCCGAGCGACGCGGTGAGGGCCCGCTCTCCCCGGATCTTCACCTCCAGGCCGGCATCGTTGAACAGCTCGCGGACCTCTTCGGAGAGGCGGCCTTTGTTGGGGAGGGCGATCTTCAGCATCGTGGGGTACCTGAGAGGGAGGGAGAGGGACGGGCGCGGAAACGAAAAAAGCCCGTCCTGGGTGGGACGGGCTTCCGTTCACTGCGGCGGGTGCATCGGGGGGCGTCTTACGCGTTCACCCAAGCATGCGCACGGCGAGCGGTCCCGTCGGGGGGCCGATGATGATGCGCGGGGTGATGGTGGAGGGACGCGAGACGCACGGGAACATTAGGTAGCGGAAATCCCCCCGTCCCGTCAACCCAACCGGCTTCAGGACACTTGCAAAGCCCCCCTGGAGCGAGCACAAGCGACCCGATGCGTGACTCCAACGTGGTCGTCGTAGGCGGTGGGGTGATGGGCTGTGGCATCGCCCTGCGACTGCGCCAGGCCGGCGCGCGGGTGACGGTGCTGGAGCGATCCATTCCAGGCGCCGAGGCCTCCAGCGCGGCCGGTGGCATCCTCGCCCCCCAGCACGAGGCCGAGGGCCCGGGTCCCTTCCTCGAGCTGTGTCTGCGCAGCCGGGGCATGTACCCGGACTTCGCCGCCGAGTTGCAGGCGCTCACCGGCGTGAACGTGAACTACCTGCCCAGTGGCGTCCTGTCGCTCGCCTTCGACGAGGCCGGCATGCAGCGCCTGGAGGCGACGGTGGGCTGGCAGCGCTCCCTCGGCCTGCGCGTGGAGCTGCTCAACCCGGCCGAGGCCCGCGCCCTGGAGCCCCAACTCTCCCCGCACGTGCTCGCCGCCGTCCGGTACGCGGATGATCATCAGGTGGACAACCGGCTGCTCACGCGGGCCCTCACCATGGCCGCGGCGAAGGTGGGCGCCACCTTCCGCACCGGCTACGTGCGCGGGGTGGTGGAGGAGCGCGGCCGCGCGGTGGGCGTGGACCTGGACGGAGAGACGCTGCGCGCCGACGCCGTGGTCATCGCCGCCGGCTCCTGGTCCGGCCTGGTGCAGGGCAGCGCGTTGGATCCACGCGTGGTGCGGCCGGCACGAGGACAAATGGTGCAGTTCCAGACGCGGCTGCCCCTCTTCTCGCACGTCATCTTCTCCGACAAGGGCTACATCATCCCCCGCGCCGATGGCCGGGTGATTGCCGGCAGCACCCTGGAGTTCTCCGGCTTCGAGAAGCACGTCACCGCCGAGGGCCTCCACCGCATCCTCTCCCTGGCCATGCAGCTGTGCCCCGCCCTGGGCTCGGCCCCCGTGCAGGAGACGTGGGCGGGCCTTCGCCCCTATACCGAGGACCACCTCCCCATCCTGGGCGCCAGTCCCCTGCCCGGCCTCTTCCTGGCCACCGGGCACTTCCGCAACGGCATCCTCCTGGCCCCCATCACCGCGAAGCTCATGGCCCAGGCCGTCCTCGGGGAAAAGCCCTTGGTGGACCTCACACCGTTCCGTTGTGATCGCTTCCCCCGCCGCTGAGCCGCCAGGGGGGCTCCCCCCCCCGGACAACCCAGCCAGGCAGCCGGGAAAATCGAAAAACCGCGTCGGGTTGGCCTTCCGCGGCCCGATCCTCCTAGAATCCCCCACTGTGGAAGCCATTCCTCCCGTACCTCCTCGGATCCTGATCGTCGACGACGACGATTCCGTGCGCGACGTCATCTCCGTCCTCCTCAGGGAGGAGGGATACAACTGCGTCGTGGCCAGTGGCGCCGAGATGGCCCTGGACATCGCCGGTCAAGAAGAGACGCCGCTGGTCATCAGCGACATGAAGATGCCGGGCAAGGACGGCCTGTGGCTGCTCGAGCAGCTGCGCGAGCGCTATCCGGACACCTCCGTCATCATGCTCACCGGCTACGGCGACACCGAGTCCGCGGTGGACTGCCTGCGCCGCGGCGCCGTGGATTACCTCCTCAAGCCGCCCAAACTCACGGATCTCATCCGGGCCATTGAGCGCGCGCTGGCCAAGCGCCGCATCGAGCTGGCGCGCAAGCGCTACCAGAAGAAGCTCGAGCGCAAGGTGCGGGACCGCACCACCGAGCTGCGCAACGCGCTGCGCGACATCGCCAACACCTACCAGGCCACCCTGCTGGCCCTGGTGGCGGCGCTGGACGCCCGCGAGCACGAGACCTCGGACCACTCGCAGCGCGTGGTGCGCTACACCAACGCCATCGCCGATCGCCTGAGCATCAAGGGCCAGGAGCTCGAGGAGATCGGCCGCGGCGCGCTCCTCCACGACATCGGCAAGATTGGCGTGCCGGATGCCGTGCTGCTCAAGCCGGGCAAGCTCACGCCCGAGGAGTGGCAGGAGATGCGCAAGCATCCGGACATCGGCTTCCAGATGATCCAGAACATCCCCTTCCTGGCCACGCCGGCGCAGATCGTCCTGTCGCACCAGGAGCGCGTGGATGGCCAGGGCTACCCGCGCAACCTCCGGGGCCAGGAGATCCACATCGGCGCGCGCATCTTCGCCGTGGCGGACACCCTGGACGCGATGACGAGCGACCGGCCCTACCGCAAGGGCACCACCTTCGCCAACGCCATCACCGAGATCACCCGCTGCGCCGGCACCCAGTTCGATCGCGACGTCGTCCGGGCCTTCCTCGACATCGGGGAGCAGGGCCTCATCAAGATTCGCGAGGACATGCACAACCGGAAGCTGACGCTGGTGCAGGCCGAGTCCCAGGCCCAGGAGGCCGAGGCCACGCTCGCTCGGCTCAGCGATGATCTGGACGACATGGACCAGACCATCCCCGGCCCGGGCAACCCCGCTCCGGCTCCGAGCCCTCGCGGCGCCACTCCCGCCCCCGCGGCCCCCGCCACCCCGGCGGCTTCGACGGGGACCCAGCAGCCCGTGGTCCTGTCGGTGCTGGCTGGCGGACGCCAGGGCAATCCGCGCGACTGATGAGGTCCACTTCGGGACGGCCCACCGTCCCGAAGTACGCCCGCCGAGCAGAAGAGCCTCCATTGGGATGCGAGTTGGGGGTAATGGTGGTTAAGAGTCGAGCCGCCTTATGACCCCTGCCCCCCAAACGAGGGATCCCCTGACCCCGCCGCTGTTGGACGCCCAGGGGAGAACCATGACGTACCTGCGCCTGTCCGTGACGGACCGGTGCAACTTCCGGTGCACGTACTGCTCGCCGGCGAGCTGGGGTGGCAAGAAGGATCTGCTGGAGCCCGGGGAGTTCGAGCGCATCGTCTCCGTCTTCGCGCGCATGGGCATCCGCCGGGTGCGCCTCACCGGGGGCGAGCCCCTCATCCGCCCGGACATCCTCGAGGTGGCCGGACGCATCGCCGCGGTGAGCGGAGTGGAGCGGGTGGCCATCACCACCAACGCGAGCCACCTGGAGCGCCTGGCCCTGCCCCTGCGCGAGGCGGGGGTGAGCCAGCTCAACATCAGCCTGGACACGCTGTCCGAGGCCACCTTCCGGAGCATCTCCAAGCAGGGGGACTTCGCGTCCATCCTGAAGGGCATCGACGCGGCGGCGGGGGCGGGCTACGCCTCGCTGAAGCTCAACGTCGTCGTCATGCGCGGGGTGAACGACGCCGAGGTACCGGCGCTCGTCTCCTACGCCCACGCGCGGGGGATGACGCCCCGGTTCATCGAGCTGATGCCCTTCGGCCAGGGCACGCCGGTGCCCACGGCGGAGCTGGTGGAGCGGCTGCAGGCCACGGGGCTCGAGCTCGCCGCCGAGGAGGAGCAGCAGAGCGCCGCCACCGCCGGCCCGGCCCGCTACTGGCGCGCCCCCCGGGGGCTGGTGGGCTTCATCTCTCCCCTCACCCAGAACTTCTGCGGCGGGTGCAACCGCGTGCGCGTGGCCTCCAACGGGGACTTGCGCAGCTGCCTCGGCGGACGGGCCCAGGCGCCCCTGCACGCGCTCATCCGCGGCGGCGCCACGGATACGGAGCTCGCCCTGGCCATCCGCGGGGCGCTCGGGGAGAAGCCCGAGGGCCACCGCTTCACCGAGCCCGGCGCCGGGGCCTCGCTGCTGTCCATGATGGGCATCGGCGGCTGAGGGGCTACTTCAGCAACCGGAGGGTGGCCGGGTAGCGGTACACCTCTCCGTTGTTCGCCTTGATACCGGCGATGATGGCCATCACCAGGCCGAACCCGGCCAGGCCGATGCCCAGGATGATGCCCACGCCGAAGCAGGCGGTCACCAGCGCGACGGCGTAGCCGATCAGCAGGGTGAGCTGGAAGTTGAGCGCCTCCTTCGCTTGATTGTCCACCCAGGCCGACTCCTGGCCCTTGGTGGCCCGCACGACGAGCGGTCCCGCGAAGCCGATGAAGGGCAGCGCGATGATGTACGGCGCCAGGGTCGACAGGTGGGCCAACATGGCCCACTGCCGCTCCTGCGCCGTGGGAAGCGGCGAACCCGTGATGAAGCCGGCCTGCTGCTGTTGCTGCTGCCAATCCATGAAACGCTCCCCTCCAGGGACGAAAGGGGCGCGGGTGGTGACCCGAGCCCCCTCGGCCCCATCTTCCGACAGACCCGGGTGAAATGTCACGTTCCGGGCGTCGGGTCGGGGGAGGAGACCTGAAAAGTCAGCGGGCGCTCAGCGGTAGATCTCACTGCCCGTCTTCTTGAACTCCTCACTCTTCTCGGCCATGCCGGTCTCGAGGGCCTTCTGCTCGTTGAGCCCGACCTTGTCCGCGTAGTCGCGCACGTCCTGGGTGATCTTCATCGAGCAGAACTGAGGGCCGCACATGGAGCAGAAGTGGGCCACCTTGGCGCCCTCGGCGGGCAGGGTCTCGTCGTGGAAGGCGCGGGCGCGCTCGGGATCCAGGGAGAGGTTGAACTGATCATCCCAGCGGAACTCGAAGCGGGCCTTGGACAGGGCGTTGTCGCGCACCTGGGCGCCCGGGTGGCCCTTGGCCAGGTCCGCGGCGTGGGCGGCGATCTTGTAGGTGATGACGCCCTCCTTCACGTCATCCCGGTTGGGCAGGCCCAGGTGCTCCTTGGGCGTGACGTAGCAGAGCATCGCCGTGCCGAACCAGCCGATCATCGCCGCGCCGATGCCGCTGGTGAAATGGTCGTACCCCGGCGCGATGTCCATGGTGAGGGGCCCCAGCGTGTAGAAGGGCGCCTCGTGGCACACCGCGAGCTGCTTCGTCATGTTCTCGTGGATGAGGTGCATGGGCACGTGGCCCGGGCCCTCGATCATCACCTGCACGTCGTGCTTCCAGGCGATCTTCGTCAGCTCGCCGAGCGTCTCCAGCTCGCCGAACTGCGCCGCGTCGTTGGCGTCCGCGATGGAGCCCGGCCGCAGTCCGTCACCCAGGCTGAAGCTCACGTCGTACGCCTTGAGGATCTCGCAGATCTCCTCGAAGTGCGTGTAGAGGAAGTTCTCCTGGTGGTGGGCCAGGCACCACTTGGCCAGGATGGAGCCGCCCCGGCTGACGATGCCCGTCATGCGCCTGGCCGTGAGCGGGATGTAGCGCAGCAGCACGCCCGCGTGGATGGTGAAGTAGTCCACGCCCTGCTCGCACTGTTCGATCAGCGTGTCGCGGTAGATCTCCCAGGTGAGGTCCTCGGCCTTGCCGCCCACCTTCTCCAGCGCCTGGTAGATGGGCACCGTGCCGATGGGCACCGGGGCGTTGCGCAGGATCCACTCGCGCGTCTCGTGGATGTTGCGGCCCGTGGACAGGTCCATCACCGTGTCCGCGCCCCAGCGGATGGACCACACCATCTTCTCGACCTCCTCCTCGATGGAGGACGTGACGGCCGAGTTGCCGATGTTGGCGTTGATCTTCACCAGGAAGTTGCGGCCGATGATCATCGGCTCCAGCTCCGGGTGGTTGATGTTCGCCGGGATGATGGCCCGGCCGCGCGCCACCTCGTCCCGGACGAACCCGGGGGTGATCTCCCGGGGAATCGCCGCGCCCCAGGAGTGGCCCGGGTGCTGCTTCGTCAGCTCGGCGGCCAGGGCCTCGCGCTTGAGGTTCTCGCGCAGGGCCACGTACTCCATCTCGGGGGTGATGATGCCCTTGCGCGCGTAGTGCAGCTGCGTGACGTTGGCGCCCTGCTTCGCCACCAGTGGCTTGCGGCGGTGGGCGAAGCGCAGCCCCGTCAGGCGCGGGTCCGCCTCGCGGGTGCGGCCATACTCGGAGGTGATGCCCGGCAGCTCCTCCACGTCCCCGCGGCGGTGGATCCACTCGCCCCGGATGGCGGGCAGCCCCTGCCGGAGATCCATCGGGGCGTCGGGGTCCGTGTACGGGCCGCTCGAGTCGTAGACGAAGATGGAGGGGTTGGGCGTCTGCTTCGCGTCCGGACCATGGCCATGGCGGGTGGGCGTCTGGCTGATCTCCCGCATGGGCACACGGAGCTCCGGGTGCAGCACGCCGGGCACGTACACCTTGCGCGAGCCCGGCAGGGGCCCCCGGCTGATGCCCTCCAGCACCTTTCCATCCACCTTGAGGCTCTTCGAGGCTCCGCTCACGTCATCTCCTCCGCATGGACAGAGGAACAGGCGAGGCGTGGAGCGCCCGCCGCTTCCCTCCGCCGGTACGAACCGGTTCAGGTTCCAAGGGTTGGCCGCTCCACGGCCGTCTCAGCCCCTCCGGGGGCACCCCTAGCGACACGGCGAGGGTGTAGCGCACGGGGTGCCCGGCTTCAACCGCCTGGAGGGCCCCTGTCCTCCAGGAAGCGAACGGGAGCCGGGTGCAGCATCTGCGGACAGCCCCCGGAGGTACGAAAACGTTGCGTCATACGGAGCGTGCGTGCGGCAGCCGACGTGGCGGGCCCCCAGGCAACCCCGCGCTGGAACCAAACCTGCAATAGCTTCTTTCAGGACCCAGCACCCAGAGGACCGGAGCCACGTATGCAGATTGTCGGAGAGCTGATGACCCGTAGCGACCTGGTCACCATCACGGAGACCCAGAACCTCGCCCAGGCGCAGGAGCTGCTCCGCCTTCATCGCATCCGCCACCTGCCGGTGGTCCGCGACGGCAAGCTCGTGGGGCTCGTCACCCACCGGGATCTGCTCAAGGCCGCGGCGCTGTGCGGCGGAGCGGATCCGGCCCAGCAGCCGCTGTGGGCCTCGGACGTGATGGTGCGCGACGTGAGGACGGTGGGCCCGAACACACCCAGCCGAGAGGCGCTGAAGGTGATGCTGAACAACAAGTACGGCTGCCTGCCCGTCGTGGGATCGGACGGCGAGCTGCTCGGCATCCTCACCGAGGCGGACATGGTCCGCTACGCCCAGCACCTCATCGAGGACATGGACCGCCGGAGCCTCGCCGCCGACTACGAATGAAAAAGAGCCCAGGGGGCACCATGTCGATCGTCTTCGGAACGGACTTCTCGGAGCGGGCCATGACGGCGGCCAGGGCGGCGGCCGCGTTCGCCCGCCGAAGCGGCGAGGTGCTCCACCTGGTGCACGTCACCGAGTACGGCAGCACGGGCCGCAGCGCCACGGGGGACGAGGCGCTGCGCCGCGAGGTGCTCTCGCGCATGGAGGCCCAGGCCGCCGAGCTGCGCACCGGAGACACGCAGGTGGAGCTCCACCTGCTGGAGGGCACCCCGGACGAGGTGCTCGTCGAGCACGCGGCCCTCGTCCACGCCTCGCTCCTCGTCATGTCCCACCACGGGCAGCGGGCGCCGCGCTGGCGCATCGGCAACGTGGCCGAGCGCGTGGTGCAGGCGGCCCGGTGCCCCGTGCTCGTCATCCGCTCGGCCGGCACGCTGGAGGCCTGGAGCCGCGGGCAGCGCAGCCTGCGCATCCTGCTGGGCGTGGACTTCACCCCGCCCTCGGAAGCGGCGGTGGCCTGGGTGCGCAAGCTGCGCACGCTCGGCAATTGCGAGGTGGTGGCCGCCCACCACTACTGGGGCGCCGATGCCCACGTGCGCTATGGCGTGCCCCTCACCCCCGAGTCCGAGGTGACGCCCGAGGTGGAGGAGGCCCTGCGCCGGGATTTGACGGCCCGCCTGGGCGACATGCCCGGCTCCGGGGCGGTCTGGGTGCACCTGGATCCGGGCCTCGGACGGCCCTCGGACTCGCTGGTGGCGCTGTCGCGCAAGGAGGAGGCGGATTTGATCGTGGTGGGCACCCACCAGCGCACCGGGGCGAGCAAGTGGTGGTACGGCTCGGTGTCCCAGCGGATCGTCCACGAGGCGCCCGTCTCCGTGCTGTGCGTGCCGGCCAGCGCCGCCACCGCGCTCACCATCCCCGAGGTGCGCCGGGTGCTCGCCCCCACGGACCTGTCCGAGGTGGGCACCAACGCCATCCGCCACGCCTATTCGATTGTCCCGGCCGGCGGCACCGTCTACCTGCTGCACGTGCTCGAGCCCCTGGGCGGAAGTTCTCCGCTCCAGGCCCAGTACCTCGCGCCCCACGGGGCCCCGGCGCTCACGCCCGAGCAGCAGCGCATCACCGAGGAGCTGCGGGGTCTCATCCCCCCCGAGGCGGCCGTCCGCGGCATCTCCACGCGGGTGGAGGTGGTCCACGGCCGGAAGATCTCCGAGGCCATCAACCAGGCGGCCGAGCGCTTCGGCTGTGACGTCGTCTGCCTGGGCACCCATGGGCGTTCGGGGCTGAGCAAGGCGCTGGTCGGCTCGGTGGCCCAGGAGGTCCTCCAGAACAGCACCCGGCCCGTCCTCCTCGTGCGGCCCCAGTGAGCGGGCGGGCGATCAGCCCCCTGGCTTGAAGCCCGTCTCACGGTTTTGCCCACCGGGACCGGGGCCACACGGCACGCACATTGAAGGTTTCTTCCCGGGTAGCAACACCCGGAGGTGCGATGTGACCTACGTGGCCATCACCGAGTACGAGACACGGCTCCACTGGCAGAGGGGATGTGGCGCTCTGCTCTCGGGAGACCGGGCTCCCGCCATTCCCCTGGCCGGGCAGCCTTCCGAGCTGGAGGGGCAGTGGAACCCGGAGACATTGTTGGTGGGGGCGGTGGAGGGACGCACCTTGTCGGCCTTCCTGGAGGAAGCGCGTGCCCTGGATGTGGAGGTTCTTTTCTACCAGAGCTCCGCGGTGGCCCGCCGGGTGGATGGGCCGGATGGACTGCCGCACTACACGGACCTGATCGTCCGTCCCCACGTGGCCGTGCGGGGTGAGCGGGAGGCGATGCTCGTGCGGCGCATCTTCGACGCGCTGCCGGAGCGCTGTTTCCCCAGCTCCATGCTGCGGCTCACCCCCCGCATCGAGCCCATCATCGACATCTGGGACGAGCAGCACGCGGCGGCGCTGGAGGAGGATCGCCTCTACGGACGCTCCTGGCGCTTCATGGGAGAGAGGGCGGCGGGTCGCGAACCTTGACGGGACGGGTGGGACGGGGAAGCTTCCCGGCCTCGAGAATCCGCCCCTCCCGGGCGATTGCTTGTTACCGTTCACACCATGTCCGCTCAACGCATCCTGGTCGTCGACGACGAGGACAACGCCCGCCGCGCCATCGCCACCATCCTCGGAGAGGAAGGCTATGAGGTGACCGAGGCCTCCAATGGCGAGGAGGCCCTCTCCCGCCTGGCCGAGGTCTCGCCCGCCGTCGTCCTCACCGACGTGCGCATGCCGAAGATGGACGGGCTCACCTTCCTGAAGAGGGCGCGCGAGCAGGGCTCGGAAGCCACGTTCATCGTGATGACCGCCTTCGCCAGCGTGGAGACGGCGGTGGAGGCCATGCGCGCCGGCGCCGAGAACTACCTGGTCAAGCCGCTGGACGCCAACGCGGTGCTGGTGGTGCTGGGCAAGGCGCTGGAGAAGCGCGCCCTCGAGCGCGAGGCGGAGAACCTGCGCGAGCAGGTGCGCCAGCGCACGCGCTTCCACAACATCATCGGCGAGGCCCCCCAGCTCCAGGGCGTCTACGACGTGGTGCGGCGCGCGGCCACCACCCGGGCCACGGTGCTCATCCTCGGTGAGTCCGGTACCGGCAAGGAGCTGATCGCCCAGGCCATCCACCAGGAGTCGCAGCGGCGCGACAAGCCCTTCGTGAAGGTGCACTGCGCCGCCCTCTCCGAGAACCTCCTGGAGAGCGAGCTGTTCGGCCACGAGAAGGGCTCCTTCACCGGCGCGGTGGCCCGCAAGGAGGGCCGCTTCGAGCTGGCCGACGGAGGCACCCTCTTCCTCGACGAAATCGGCGAGATCTCCCCGGCGGTGCAGGTGAAGCTGCTGCGCGTGCTGCAGCAGCGCGAGTTCGAGCGCGTGGGCGGCACGCAGTCGCTGAAGGTGGACGTGCGCATTGTCGCGGCCACCCACAGGGATCTGGCGGCCGAGGTGAAGGCGGGCCGGTTCCGCGAGGACCTCTACTACCGGCTCAACGTGGTGGCGGTGACGCTGCCGCCGCTGCGCGAGCGCAAGAGCGACATCCCCGCGCTGGTGAACCACTTCCTGGAGAAGTACAGCGACGCGTACGGCAAGGACGTGCGAGGGCTGGCACCGGGCACGCTGCAGGCGCTGCTGGCCTACGACTGGCCGGGCAACATCCGCGAGCTGGAGAACGCCATGGAGCGCGCGGCGGTGCTGGCCGCGGGCAACGAGCTGACGACGGATGACCTTCCGCCCGTGCTGCGCGGGCCCCGGCCCAGCGGCTCGTCGTCCTCGTCGTTGATTCCGGGCGCCACGCTGGCGCAGATCGAACGCGAGGCCATCCTCCGCACCCTGGAGATGGTGCAGGGCTCCACCACGCGGGCGGCGGAGATCCTCGGCATCAGCGTGCGCAAGGTGCAGTACCGCCTCAAGGAGTACGGCGCGGCCGCGGCCGGCAAGCCCGCACCGGCCCCGAGCGAGGACGAGGAGAACCCGGAGGCCGAGGCCTGACTCAGCGGGCCAGGGGCAGGCGCAGGCGCAGCCGTGCCCCGCCCTCCGGCGAGCTGCCCACCTCCAGCGTGCCCCCGTGCTGCGTCACGATGGCGTGGACGATGGACAGCCCCAGGCCCGAGCCCTCCGCCTTCGTGGTGAAGAAGGGCTCGAAGAGCCGGTCGCGGATCTCCTCGGGGATGCCCGGACCCGAGTCGTCCACGGTGATCCACGCCATGTCCGCCTCGCGGCCCGCGGAGACGCGCACGAGCCCTCCGGCCGGCGTGGCCTCCAGGGCGTTGATGGCCAGGTTGATGAGCACCTGGCGCAGCCGCTCCTCCTCGCCCAGCACCGACGCGCCCCCGTCCCCCTCCAGCTCCAGCCGCACCCGCCGCGCATCCGCCTGGCCGCCCAGCAGGTCCACCACGCGCCGCAACAGCATCCTCACCTCCAGCGGCTCCGGACGGAACTCGCGCGGCCGGGCGAACTGGAGGAAGTCCTCGAGGATGTGATCCAACCGGCGGATCTCATCGCGCACCAGCAGCAGCGGCTCGAGGAGGTTGGGCTGTAGCGCCTCGGAGAGCCGGCGCACCCGCCGCTCCAGCACCGAGAGCTGAAGGGCCGCGGCGTTGAGCGGATTGCGGATTTCGTGCGAGAGCCCCGCCGTCATGGTGCCCACCGCGGCGAGCTTCTCCGTCACCTGCGCGCGGCGCGCCAGCTCGCGCTTCTCGGCCTGAAGGCGCACCTGGCGCATGGCCTGCTCGAGCGTGAGCAGCAGCTCGTTGGGCGCGCAGGGCTTCATCAGGTAGGCGCACGCCCCCGCGCGTACCGCCGCCACGGCCGTCTCCAGCGTGGCGAAGCCGGTGAGCAGCACCACCTCGGACTCGGGCACCTTCTCCTTCAGCTCTCGCGCGAGCGCCGTCCCCTCCCCGTCCGGCAGCCGCAAATCCACCAGAGCCACGTCGAAGCCCGAGCTGGCGCGCTCGCGGGCCTCGCGGCAGCTGCTCGCCCCCTCCACCACGTAGCCCGCGTCGCCGAGCAACTCCTGGAGGTTGTCGAGGAAGGCCGCGTTGTCGTCGACGACGAGCACGCGGGGCCGGCTGGAGAAGGGAGCGCTCATGAGGCCTGCTTCCTCTGCGAGGCGTGGACGCGCTCCAGCACGTCCAGCAACGCGGCGGAGTCGAAGGGTTTGGAGAAGATGCCCGTGTGCTCCGGCAGCTCTCCGCCCGGAAGGGCCTCCGGGAAGGCCGTCATCACGAACACCGGCAGCGCGGGGAAGCGCTCGCGCAACCGGCGCAGGGCCTCGCCATCCGGGCCGCCCGGCACCCGCAGGTCCACCAGCGCCGCGAAGGGCCGCACCGAGGCCAGCTGCTCCGCGTCCAGCACCGAGCGCGCGGTGACGCACGAGAAGCCGCGCGAGCGCAGCATCTCGGTGAGGTTGTCGCTGAGGGCCAGGTCATCCTCCACGAGCGCCACCAGCCCGTCCCGGCGCGCCTCGGACAGCAGCGACACGAGCGTGGGGATGGGCACGGGCTTGGGCAGCACCGCGAGCAGCCCCTCGCGCCGGGCCGTCTCCAGGTCGTCCTCGCCGGGGTAGGCGGTGATGACCACGGCGGCCAGTCCCGGGTCCACCTGGCGGATGTGGTGCACCGCGGCGGCCCCGCTCATGCCGGGCATCTTCATGTCCGTGAGGAGCACGTCGAAGCGCCGCGAGCGCGCCAGCTCCAGCGCCCTCGCCCCCTCCGTCACCACGGTGGCCTCGTCCCCTCCGTCCCGGAGGATCTCCGCGAGGTTCTCCGCGAAGGCCTTGTTGTCATCGAGCAGCAGGTAGTTCCTCATGCCGTTCTCTGGGGAGGGGTGGGAAGGGGAAGTCTCAGGACGAAACGCGCACCCGCGCCCTCGCGAGGCGCATAGGCGATGGAGCCACCGTGGCGCTCGAGGATGCGCTTGACGAGCGGCAGGCCCAGGCCGATGCCCCGCGCCTTGGTGGTCATCAGGGGCTCGAACATGCGGCGGCGGATGGGCTCGCTCACGCCCGGCCCCGAGTCCTCCAGCACCAGCTCCACCGCGTCCGGGCCCGGCGAGGCCAGCAGCGACACCGAGCCCGACTCGCCCACGGCCTGTACGGCATTCTCCAGCAGGTTGACGAACACCTGGCGCATCTGCCCGGGGTCCCCCTGCAACGTGGGAAGCGTCTCCAGGCCCTCGGCGCGCAGGGACACGCCCGCGGGCAGCTCCACCGAGGTGAGCGCGTCCGTCCACACCTCGTCGAGCCGCAGCGGCTCGCGCTTGAGCGGGCGGTCGCGGATCATGTCCAACAGGTCCGAGACGATGCGGTTGGCCAGCACCACCTGCTCGCCAATGCGCTCCAGGTGCTTGGTGGCGCGCTCGTCGGTGGCCAGGGGCCGGCCCTTGAGGATGAAGAGCGAGGTCTCGATGACGCCCAGGGGGTTGCGCAGCTCGTGCCCGATGGAGCCCACCAGCTGGCCGAAGGTGGACAGCCGCTCGCTGCGCGCCTGCTGGGCGAGCAGATCCTCCCGGTAGGTGTGCAGCATGATGGCCAGCTCCAGATCGAGGATCTTCCCCAGCGCCACCCGCGCGGCCCTCAACTGCTCGAACTGGCTGGCGTAATGCTCGTCGATGATGCGGTTGAACTCCTGCCGCAGGAGGTTCATCGCGCCGAACATGTAGTGCTGGGGCAGCGCGATGCGCACGTGCATGCGGCCGATGCGGCAGCGCAACAGGTAGTAGTCCTCGTCCCAGGGCCCGCGCAGCAGCTGCTCCATCCAGCCCCGGAGCGTCACCTTGAGGTGCCCCACCTGGCTCTCGCCCGCCAGCGCCTTGCGCGCGCCCTCGTGCTGCAGGATGCGATCGTAGAAGACGTGCGCGATCTCCGTGTAATGGCGCTCCGCCAGCGAGTGCAGGGCCCGCAGCGCCTGCTCGTCCTCCGGCCCGAAGTCCACGTAGCGCTTCAACTCTTCCAGCAAGGTCTCCGCCATTCGTAGCTGAACGTCTTAGCGCGCCGGGATTGAGGAATCAGCCGTCACTCGCGCCTCCCCTGCCTGGAAATCAACCTTGCGGGGAGCCCGAGGACCAGGGCAGCTGCTCCACCGAGCACCCGAGCTGACGGGCCACCTCCAGGAGCAGGAGCTCGCGCTGGGTGCGCAGTTCCAGGCGGGCCCGCCGCTGCTGCTCGAGGAACCGCAGGCCGTGGAGGACCTCCACCAGGCTCGCCTCACCCGAGGAGAGCGCGAGGAGCGTGGACCCCAGGGCCTCCTCGGCCGCGGGCAGCAGCCGTGTCTCCATCGAGGACAGGCGCCGGTCCACGGAGTCCAGGCGGCCCAGCAGACGCTCCGCCGCCGGCCCCAGCGGCCCCGCCCTCCCCGAGCGCGCATGGACGAGCCCCCCCAACGCCTCCCGCTCCAGCGTCCCGTCCGGAGACCAGGGCGGGGGTTGCTCGCCCTCGAGGAGGGCATGGTCCGGATCGCTCCGGCCGAGCTCCGCGAGCATCCACTCGCGCGCCTCGCGCAGTGTCACCAGTTCCTGGTTGGCGGCGATGAGCTCGGCGTCGAGCAGCACGTGCTCGTGGGTGAGGAGGACGTCCCTGGGCAGCTGCGCGGTGAGACGCCCCAGTGTGTCGAGGAAGTCCCGGGTGCCCTGCGCGATGCCGTGGGCCTCGCGGTTGAAGCGCAGCCACAGCCGCACCGAGGCCTCCTCGCGGCCGGGAGCCTCGAGGAAGCGGGCGAGCTCGACGGACCGCGGCGTGGGCGGAGAAAGTACCGGGCGCGGACGCGAGGGCGGTTGGATGGCGAGCGGACTGCCCGGCTCCACAGCTTGGGCCGGAGCCGCCAGGAGCAGCGCGAGGACGGCCAGGAAGGCCCTGCGGAGGTAGGACATGATGGCACCTTCTTCACCGGGGCGCGGCGCCACCGGCCTGGGAGTCCAGCGCAAGAAGCACGCCATGGGGGAGTCCGGGGGAACGGGCTCGGAGGGACGCAAGGCTTGCGGCGGGGTGGACGGGCACGCAGCCTTTGCAGCCGTCCTGCCGATGGACCTCGTTCGACGCTGGACGCAGGGGGTTTCCCCAGGCAGCCTGCGCCCCTCCCAGTCCCCCGGAGAAGAGAACATGAAGCTGAAGGCGCTGTGCATCGCCCTGTCCCTGTTCGCCATTCCCGCGGTGTCGTACGCGCAGAACCCGCTCGACCAGCTCAAGAAGTCCGCGGGTGACGCGGGCAAGGCGGCGGGCGACGCGGGCAAGGCGGCCATCGAGAAGCGCGTCAACGCGAAGCTGAAGGAAGACGCCCGCAAGAACCAGTGCAGCTTCAAGTCGGGCACCGACGTGCTCGAGCCCGGCTGTGAGCAGAAGCTCAAGAACCTCACCAACGCCCTCATCGATGCGAAGAAGCAGCTCGATGCCGGCGGAGTGCAGAACTACAAGTTCGAGGTCTCCGGGCACACCGACTCGAGCGGCGACGCGGCGAAGAACAAGGCGCTGAGCGAGAAGCGCGCCGAGGTCATCGTCAAGGAGCTCGTGTCGCGGGGCGTGCCTCGCGGGGAGATCATCGCCGTGGGCCGGGGCTCCGAGCAGCTGCTGGAGAAGCCGGACAACACGCCGGCCAAGAAGGCGAAGAACCGGCGCTACGAAATCCAGGTGCGGCTCTGAGCCGCCTGTCTGGCGGTGGGAGGGACCCCGTCCGGGCGTGCCTCCCCCGCCGTGGCCCATGCGCCTCGCTCTGGACGCGCGTGCACCCTTGTGTCATTGGCGGCGGGAGTGATGGCATCTCGAGAGAAGGACCGTGTCATGAAGAATGTTGAAGGGTCGGATTCGCCCCTCGAGCTCGAGCGAAGGCTGAAGGCGGGCGTCGACCAGTTGAGGAAGATGACGGACTCCCTGGAGGGGCTGGTGCATCTCGCGGATGCGATCGGGCCCGTGCTCGGGGTGGCGAGCAGGCGCGGACGGGGCCGGGCTGGCTCGGGCCCCGCGGCCAGGGCGGTGCTGGGACAGCTCCAGGAGGGACGTGGCACGGCCGCGACTCCGTCCGGCAAGCAGTCCCAGACGCCCTCCGCGAATGCCTCTCCGGCGCAGGAGGCGGAGGAGGTCCCGGAGTGGCGCAAGCTGTTCCCGGGACTCGCCGCCGAGGTCCCGCATCGGAAGACCAAGGGCGGAAGCTGAACGAAGGACCCCGGGGCGTGGCGCGGAGGCTCGCGCCCGCTCCCGGTGGTGAAGAGCGCCTTGCCCCCGGCGCTCCGCTCACAACCTCCGGACGTCGCGAACCGTGACGATCACCACGGCGCTCCCGGTCGCCCCCTCGTTGTCGGTCACGGTCAACCGGAAGGACAACATCGTTTCGAGCGTGACCTCGGGCGCCGTGAAGCTCGTCGACGCGCCGCGGGGATTGCTCAGCGCCACGGGCGGGCCAGCGGTCTGGACCCAGAGGTAGGAGCGGATCGAACCGTCGGGATCCCTGGAGCCGCTGCCTCTCAGCGTGACGAGGGTGCGCTCGTTGACGCTCCCGACCTGCTCCACCACGGCCACCGGCGGCTGGTTGACGTTGCGGATGGTGATGTTGACCGTGTCGGACGCGGTCACGCCCGTCCATCCCCGGACCGTCAACTTCAGCGTCAACACGGAGTCGGCGGTCACGGCCGGCGCGGTGAAGCTCACGACCGCCGTGGTGGCGCCACTGAGCGAGACCGCCGGACCCGAGATCAGGGCCCACTGGTAGGAGAGGCCGCTCGGGCTCGCGCTTCCCCGGACGGTGACGCGCTGGCCCTCGTTGACCGTGAGATCAGGCCCGGCGTCCACCACCGGCCCAGTGGGAACGTCGCGCACGACGACCTCGGTGCTGGCGGAGGTGCTGGCGCCTTCGTTGTCGGTCGCCCGGAGCTGGAATTTGAGCACCGTCTGGGCGGAGACCTGTGGCGCGGTGAAGCGGGCCACCGCGGACTGAGCACCGGAGAGCGTGACCACCGGCCCCTCGGTCTGGGTCCACTGCAGGGAGGTGATGGTGCCGCCGAAGTCGGTGGCGCTGCCGGTGAGGGTGACCGGCGTTCCCTCGTCGACCGTCTGACTGGGGCCGGCGCTCACGGACGGCGGCACGTTCTGGAGGTTGTCCCGCACCCGGACGGTGACGCGCGCGGTGCCCGTCGCGCCCTCGTTGTCGGTGACGGTCAGATCGAACGTCAACGTCGCCGGCGAGTTGACCTGCGGCGAGGTGAACGTCGCTACCGCCGTCCCGGCATTCATCAGCGCCACCGGGACGCCCGTCGTCTGGACCCACGCGTACGAGACGATGCTGCCGTCGGGATCGAAGCCGGCGCCGCTCAGGGTGACCTGCGTGTTCTCGTTCACGGTCTGAGCGGGCCCGGCATTGGCGGTGGGCGGCTGATTGACGTGGTGGACCGTGACGTGCGTCGTCGCGCTGCCGCTGGCGCCCAGGTTGTCGATCGCGGTCAGCGTGAACGTGAGCACGGTGTCGGTGCTGACGGCGGGCGTCGTGAAATAGGCGGTGAGGAGGTTCGCGTTGGTGAGCGTCACCGCGGGCCCCGCCGTCTGGGTCCACTGCACGGACACGATCGTTCCGTCGGCGTCGGAGACGGCACCGGCCAGCGTCACCCCCATGCGCTCGTTCACCACCTGGTCGGCACCGGCTTTGACCACGGGGAGCTGGTTCGGAACGACCGTGATCGAGACCGGGTCGCTGGCGCTCGCGCCCTGGTCGTCCGTGGCGGTGAGCTGGAAGGTGAGCACGGTGTTGGCGGACACCGCCGGGGCCGTGAAGCGCGCCGTGGCCGTGCTGGCGTCGAGGAGCGTCACCGGGGGCCCCGCCATCTGGGTCCAGAGGAAGGCGACCACGGTGCCGTCGGGATCGGTGGCGCTGCCGACGAGCGTGACCGGGGTGCCGGAGAGCACGCTCTGGTTGGCCCCGGCGTCGACGGTGGGCGGCTCGTTGGGAATGGGCTGAACCGTCACCGTGACCGGGGCGGTAGCGCTCGCACCGCGATCGTCGGTGACGCGGAGGGTGAAGCCAAGGCTAACGGGAGCGCTCACCACCGGCGCGGAGAAGGTCGCGGTCGCGGTGGTTGCGCCCGAGAGCGTCACCGCGGGGCCGGAGACCTGCGCCCACGCGTAGGAGACGATCGTGCCGTCCACGTCGGTGCCGGAGCCAGCGAGGGTGACGGACTCACCTGCCGTCACCGTCTGGTCTGGACCGGCGTCGGCCACCGGTGGCTGATTCGGGCGCGCGCGGACGGTGACGGCGACGCTGTCGCGGCCGGTCGCGCCCTCGTTGTCGGTGACGGTCAGCTCGAAGCCGAGCACCGTGTCGGCCGCGGGCAACGGCGCGGTGAAGCCAGGCGCCGCGACACTGGCGTCGGAGAGCGTCACCGCCGGACCGGCGGTCTGCACCCAGTGGTAGGCGGCCACCGTGCCGTCCACGTCGGTGCCGGAGCCGGCCAGCACGACGGTGCTCCCCGCGTCGACCGTCTGGTCCGGGCCTGCATGGGCCTGAGGCGCCTGGTTCTCCAGACAGCCCGACGTCGAGCCCCGGTTCACGAAGGCCAGGGGCGCGGCCTGGATGCCGTTGTAGTCGGGATCGGCGCTGGTGGCCCGGCCCGGGACGACCTGGTACGGCTGGTCGCCATCGTCCACGCAGTCCGGGAGCCCGGTCACGGTGACCGCGCGTGGGACGTTCCAGTTCGTCGGAGTGAAGGTGAGCGAGGACGGCGCCAGGCGCGCCTCGTTCGGCTGGCTCACCGTGAAGCCGAGGGTCACCTCGCTCCGAGGAGCGGTGGTGAGCGCCACGGTGAAGGTCGCGGTTCCGCCGGCCTCGGTGGTCTCCAGCGCGGTCGTCGGGGTGAGGGTGAATCCACCGCGCGGCTGCGCAACGGGAATCACATAGGCGCCCGCGGCGTACCGGGTCGTGGTCCCCGCGCGGTTGGTGGCGCTCGCGTACACGTAATACGTGCCAGGCAGGAGCGTGGAGACGTTCCAGAGGTAGCGGCCGGTGGTGCTGGCCGGGTCCTGGGCGAGGTCGCGCACGATGAGGGTCCCGTCCTCACCCTGAGCGTCGCGATCGGAGAACAGCGCCAGCGTCGACGCGTGCGTGGGGTCGTCGATCTCCCATGCAATGGGCACCGTGGGGCCGGTCACGGTCACGACACCGGAGGGCTCCACCAGCACGAGCCCCGGCGGCCGGACCGTGCCGGTGTGGACGGAGAAGCGCTGCACGGCGCTCCAGACACTGGCACCGCCGCGCGTATCCTCGGCGCGCACGCGCCAGAAGTAGGTCGCCTCGTCCGCGAGCGGCGGCTGCACCACCCAGGTCAGGGTGTCCGTCAGTTGCTCGGCCACGCGGCCGGACAGCGCCTCGTCCGAGTAGATTTCCAGGTGATACACGACGACGACGTCGTCCGGGTCACTCGAGGCGCCGATCTCCAGGAGCGGCTCCCGGGTCGACACGAAGGCGCCCTGCCCCGGGTTGAGCAGCGCTGGCACACCGGGGGGATCGTTGGCTTGATCGACAAGGAAGTCGCCGTACACCCAAGCGCTCTCCGCCACGCCGTCGCTGCTCTTCGCGCGCCAGAAGTACCGCGTGTTCTCCGCGAGGCCGGTGACGGTGAAGCGGGTCTCGCCCTGCCCTTCCGGGACCGCACCCGAGCGCACGACGGCCGGGCTCGTGAAGCCCCGGTCGCGGTCGAGCTCGAAGAAGTAGCTCGAGGCCACGCCCGGTCCGTGCGCGCCGTTGGCGACCCGGAGCGGGACGGAGGCGCTGGTCACCACGGTTCCCACGATCGGGCTGAGGATCGCGGGCACCTCGGGGGCCGGGTGGCTGACATCGACCGAGAAGCTGGCGGCCGGGGACGCCGTGATTGCTCCGTGCGGGTCGATGGCGAAGACGCGCCAGTGGTACGTCGTCTGGTCGGCCAACGGCGGCGCGACCGCCACGCTGGTAACACCGCCGGAGCCAGCGGCGATGTTGGAGAGCTCTCGCAGCTTCTGGCTCAGCGCGGCGTCGGCGTAGACCTCGAAGCGATAGACGACCGGCTCACCATCGGGGTCGGTGCTGTTGGAGATCGACAACGTGGGCGAGGGGGTGTCCACGCGCCCACCGGGAGCGGGAGCCGCGATCGCCGGGATGGACGGGGCGTCGTTCACGGTGTTGACGGTGAAGCGCCCGAGGGTCCAGGTGCTGTACGTGGTGCCGTCGAAGGCGCGCACGCGCCAGTGATACGTGGCGTTGTCCGCGAGCGGCGCCGGCACCTGCCACGCCGCCCCGAGCGAGCTCCTCGGCACGGCGGGGCTCTGGGCGATCCGGTCCGTGTACGAGGCATCCCGGTAGAGTTCGAACTGGTAGCTGGCGGCGGTGTCGAGCGGGTTCGAGGTCTTCGCGACGGCCAGCTCGGGCTGCAGCGCCGTCACCGTCGAGGCCACCGCGGGGCGCGAGATGACCGGGGTGTCGGGGCCCGGCGGCGGCGCCAGCGGGGTGACGGTGACCGTCGACGTCCTGGCCGCGCTGAGACTGCCATCGGAGGCGGTGAAGGTGATGGGGTACTGGCCCGCCTGGCCGGTGGCGGGCGTCCACTCGAACGACCCGCGGGCCACGCCCTCCAACGGCGCCTGCGGGGTGAACCGCGCCCCCGAGGGAAGCTGCGATGTCGTGAGGGACGGAATCGTGCCGTCCGGATCGGAGGCCTCGACCAGGAAGGCTACCTGCTCGCCCTCCCGGACGGCGCGATCTGGGATGAGCGAAAGCACCGGCGGGCGCGGCGTCGCCGCCGGGTCCGTCAATACGAGGGTGTACGTGCCGGGCGTGTTGGCGTCGAACAGGTTGATCCAGAAGCTGAACGGGCCGCCAGGCGTGGCGCGCGACCTGGAAAGCCAGACATTCTCCGGCGGTATCACCTTCCCATCCGAGCGGGTCACCGTCCCGAGCTGCTTCGTGCCCCCGGAGGGATCCGGGAGTTTCACGTACAGGAAGCCGGAGGTCTGGGGCGCCGAGAGCAGATAGGTCGCGCCACCGGACGGAGTCAGCGAGGAGGACCCCGACTGCTCGGTCACGGGCGTATCGACACCCGTGGACTCATAGAGGCGCAGCACGTCGTCGTCGCGGGCGAGGAAGTCACGCACGGAGTCACGGCCGGGGAGATCGACCTTCACGTCGCGGACGAGCAGGTGGGCGCGGGTAGCGTCGATGAGCGAGGTCAACGCACCGCCGAGCGCGTCGGAGTGCGTGAACGAGGCCTTGAACTCGACGAACTTGCCGGAGAGGGTCGACGTCATCACCCAGCGGCCGGTGCTCGCGGAGGAGGGAGCGATGTCACCCAGCTCGGTGAGGAGACTGGGACTGGTAGGCGAGTCATTCACATAGCTGCCGGTGATCTGGAAGCCGACCAGGAGGCCCTGGAGGTTCTCGACGATCTTCGGCTGAGCGGACTCGATGCGTACGTGGCGCGCCGTCGCGGCGCCGCCGTTGCGGACGCGGACCCCGAGGGTGAACGGCACCGGAGGCTCGACCTCCGGGGTGAACGGGTCATCGGCGAAGACGTCCTTGGTGAGGAAGTAGTCGAGCGTCAGCCGGGGCATGGGCTGAACGGTGACCGTGTCGGGAGACACCTTGAGCGTCTGCGCCTCGCCGCCGACGGTATAGCTGAGGTTGGCGCCGACGAAGTAGAGCTTGCCCCCGGGCAGCGTACCGCCCGCGCCCGGGCTGGGGACGATGAGCCAATGCACCTCGGCCACGCTGATTGGCGCGACGGTGCCAGTCCCGTTCACGTCGGAGATGCCCGCGACGGTGTCGACTCGGATGAAGAAGCTGGCGGAGGTGTCGGTCGGGTCGGAGGTGGCGCGAACTGGCGCCCCGGCCTCGTCCGTGAACAGCACGTCCACGCGCACCTGCTTGAGTTCCACCGTGTCGAGCGCATTGGTGATGCGCATCATCGCGTCGAAACCCTGACGCTCGAGGGTCAGCTTCTGGTCGATCTGGATCTTGACCCGCGCACAGACGCTGTCGAGGGCCAGGGCGGTGTCCGCGAACAAAACACAAGCGCAGGCGAGCAGGCGAATCGCCATCGACCCCACGAATGAGCAACGGAATGGCCCCGCTATCGTCATCGTACTCAACCTCACTCAACCTTCTCGACAGACAACCCTCTTCCCAAGAAAGCAACCACATCCTTGAGAGGAGTTTTCCTCGCCCGCTGAACTGCCTCTTCAAGACAGGCGCCGCATCGCTCGACCTCCCTGAGTCTCGACCAGATCTCAAGAACACGCCTTGTGGGCAACAGATCTCATGCTCACGCACCTGCTCCCGACGCAGCCAACACCCGGCAGTCTACCAGTCCGGCAACAAACGCCGAGAAATCACGTGCAAGTAGCAAAACGCTTCTATCCTCGTCGACATAGACCACTCGTGGCTCACCTTCGGGGCCGCACTCGCTGTAATCGAGCATCACAGTGTCGTGCCCCCCAGATGGCGTGTCACAGATTACCAAACCAATGTCTGGGTAATCCCATTCTCTGACGAGATACGCACTGCCCAATGCCCCATCGAGCCCCTCTTCGAAGCCGATACCAAGGAGACGTGAAATCTCGATGTGGTCGGGCGCCCAGGACGTGGGAGCCGTAGTACGAAAGCACCGTCGAGCGGGAACCCCTCCGTTCCGCTCGCGCAGGAGGGTTACGTAGGCTAAAGGGAGCCGCAGTCGAAGCGTAGTTTGCGCCCGCGCCAGCATCTCCTCAGTGACTTTCGGACTCGTGCCCGTGCTGCCCTTTAAGAAGAATCCCATGATATATCCCCGCTAGAGGCGGAATCCACCGGTGTGTCCGGTCAACCTGTGTATTTCTGAATCAATGAGCTGCATCAAGCCTCTGTCTTGATGGTGGTGCCAAGTGTATCCGGCTGGGGTTTTCGGGAGTCCGGCTGCTGCGTTAGCTCGAGCGATATCCGTAGAGCGATAACCAGAAGGATCAATCCGAACGTCCGGCACGTTTGGATGGCGGTGCGCCGAGAAATCTGGGAAGCCGTTTTTATCGAAAGGGACGCCCGTCTTCGGATGTTTTTTGCCTGCGAGGTGCGAATTCCGTATCTTGCAATTGTGAACGAGCGCGCCGTCCTCGCCCACGAAGAACGTGCTCCCATACCCGATCGAGAGATTGACGTAGCGTCCGAACTTCGATTCGCGCTCGACGCCCACGACCGCGATCGGCACCCCATCCCGCGCGTCGAGCAGATCGCCGATGACCAGCTGGCCGGCGTCCTTCCATCCCTGACCGGACACGTGGAAGGGATGGCCGTCCGTGGCCTCGATCTTCGAGCCATCCGCGAGCGTGAGAAGGGTGACCGGCTCGAGGCCTTCGTGCGAGAAGACCGCCTCGACCGGCCGGTAGCTCTTCTCCTGGGTCCATTCGGCGTAGGACAGGACCTCGTCGCCCACCTTCACATCGCCGATCGGCACCAGGCCATCGCGGGTATGAATCAGCGTGTCCTGCGTGAAGCTGTTGCCACACCGCAACGGCAGCTTCGACAATCCGCAGGTCAGCGCCCCCACACCCGCGCCGATGGCCGCGTCCTTGGCCACGTCCTTCCAGCTGATCCCCTTGACACACCCCTTGGTGAAAAACTGCTCGATGATGCTGAAGCCCGCCCCCGAGAGCGCGCCGCCAATGGCCCCGGCGAGCAGGCACTCACCGGTCGGATCGCTGAAATTGATGGGATCGGCTTCCGCGTACAGATAGCGATTCAGCCCACCCTGGATGCCGATGGGATCTTCCGTCAGGTACCGCCCCGTCTCCGGGTCGTAGTACCGCCGGTCGTTGTAATGCAGACCGGTCTCGTCGTCCCAGTACTGGCCGGGAAGGCGCAGATGGCTCGTCGCCTCGGACACCCGAACGACGGCCTTGCCGAATGCATCGTAATCCGCTGACCAGACAATCCGCCCGTCCGACGTGGTCAGCGCGACCGGCGTTCCCAGGTGGTCGAGGTGATAATAGGCATAGCCGGCCGCCGTCTTGAGGAAGAGCGGCCGGGTGCCAAAGCGGCTCTGCGGGTGATAGCCATAGGTGCGTACACTCGCGCCAGTCGAATCCACCTCGGCGACCATTCCCTGGTCCGAGTGGAAGTAGTACGTGCGTACCCCGCCGACCTCCTTGTACAGACGTCTGTCGAAGGGATCGTAGCCGTACCGTGCGATGACGGCGCCGTCCTGGTCTTCGACGCGGACGAGGCGGTTCTCGGGATCGTAGAAGTAGTCCCGCCTCACTCCGCCTTGAGTCTTGCGGGTGAGATTCCCGTTCTCGTCGTAGGTGTAGGAGACGCCCGGGCGGCTCAACAGTTGGTTGTTGGCGTTGTAGGTCCAGGTCCCGCTCGCGTCCGCGACACGGTTGCCCATGGCGTCCAGC
>NZ_JBJMQO010000142.1:0-20173 GCF_045802675.1 Archangium sp.
CACGTCCGCACCGCGCTCGAGAACGGCACGGCCGAGACGAAGCACACCGACTACCTCATCGACGCGAACAACGGCTCGATCCTCAAGTCGTGGGACTCGCTCCAGACCGCCGCCGCCTCCGGCACCGGCATCAGCCAGTTCAGCGGCACCGTCACCATCAACACCAACTCGGTGACCAGCGGCTGGGAGATGCGTGACGTGGCTCGCAGCATGAACTACGCCACCTACAACCTGAACCACGGCACCAGCGGCACCGGCACCATCTACACCGACGCCGACAACACCTGGGGCGATGGCGCCAACTACGTGTCGGGTGGCTCCACCACCGCGGCCAACGGCCAGACCGCCGCGGTCGACGCCCACTACGGCATCGGCAAGACGCACGACTACTACCTCAACGTCCATGCCCGTAACGGCATCGACGGCGCCGGCCGGGCGACCTACAACCGCGTGCACTACAGCTCGGCCTACGACAACGCGTTCTGGGACGACACCTGCTTCTGCATGACCTACGGCGACGGCTCGTCCTTCAAGTCGCTGGAGGCCATTGACGTGGCCGGCCACGAGATGGCGCACGGCGTGACGGCGCGCACCGCCAACCTGACCTACTCGGGTGAGTCCGGCGGCCTCAACGAGTCCATGTCCGACATCAACGGCACCATGGTGGAGTTCTACTCCCGCGGCGGCAGCGGCTCGACCATCGGCAACACCGGCGGCACCTGGACCATCGGCGAGCAGCTGGCCAGCACCCCGCTGCGCTACATGTACAAGCCGAGCAAGGACGGCGCCAGCAAGGACGCCTGGTCCAGCACGCTGGGCACCCTGGACGTGCACTACTCCAGCGGCCCGTCCAACCGCATGTTCTACTTCCTGAGCCAGGGCTCCAGCAGCACCTCGACGAGCGACTTCTACAGCTCGTACCTGCCCGCCGGCATGACGGGTGTCGGCAACGACCACGCGGCCCGCATCGCCTACAAGGCGCTGTCCACGTACATGACGTCGAGCACCAACTACTCCGCGGCTCGCACCGCGTACCTCAACGCGGCGGGCGCCCTCTACGGCACCACCAGCGCTGACTACGCCGCGGTGCAGAACGCCTTCGCGGCCATCAACGTCGGCACGGCGGCCGGTGGTGGCGGCGGCGGCGGCGGCGGCACGGCCATCGCGAACGGCGGCTTCGAGAGCGGCAACACCATCTGGACGGCGACCACGGGCGTCATCAACAACAGCGCCACCTCCGCGCACGCCGGCAGCTGGGAGGCCTACATGAACGGCTACGGCACGGCCCACACGGACACGCTGTCGCAGACGTTCACCCTGGCGACCACGGCCACCCAGCTGTGCTACTGGCTGAACATCACCACGGCGGAGACCACCACCACCTCGGCGTTCGACAAGCTCACGGTGCAGGTGAAGAACAGCGCCGGTACGGTCGTCCTCACCCAGTCCTACAGCAACCTGAACAAGAGCACCGCCTACGCCCAGAAGTGCTTCGCCGTCGGCCCGTACGCCGGTCAGTCGATCACGCTGGCCTTCACCGGCACCGAGGACTCCTCGCTGCAGACCAGCTTCTTCGTCGACGACGTGACGGTGCTGTGATTCACACCTGAGTCAGCACGCAGTCTCCTGACTCAGCAGAACGGCCGCATGGGTTCGCCCCATGCGGCCGTTTCCTTTTGCGGGGTGGATCAGGTGAGATGGCCCCTTCGCCTCGGGAGGGGGCTTGCATGATTGCGCGGAGCGAATACCTGGAGCGGATGCTGCGCCTGCGCCAACGGGTGGCCGGGGCCGGGCTCGACGCCTTCCTGGTCTCCAGCGAGGACAGCATCTACTACCTGACCGGCGTGTCGTACCGGCCGCTCGAGCGTCCCTTCTTCATCCTCGTGCGGCCCGAGGGCACGCCCGTCGTCCTGTTGGTGCCCGCGCTCGAGCAGCAGCATCTGCGCGCCGCGCCCAACGTGGACGAGGTGCTGCACTACTGGGACTACCCCGCGCCCGCCGGCCAGGGCTGGGCGGACCGGTTGCTGGAGCTGCTCGCGGGCCAGGCCCGGGTGGGCGTGGAGCCCACGCTGCCGCAGGAGATCGCCGGGCGGCTCGCGCACCTGTCGCCGCGGACGCTGCCGCTCGTCGAGGAGCTGCGCGTGGTGAAGTCACCCGCCGAGGTGGAGATGCTCCGCCACGCGGCCCGCTACTCGGACCTGGCCGTGGAGCTGCTGCTGGCGGCCTCGTACCACGGGGTGTCCGAGCTGGAGCTCTTCTCGCAGGGGCGCGCGGTGCAGCTGCGCATCATGCGCGAGCGCGGCTATGACGTGCTGACGAGCAGCGTGCTGGTGGGCAGCTGGCCCGCCCCCCTGAGCGCGCAGCCCCACGGGGTGCCCACCATCGCGGATCGCCTGGGAGACGGCCCCCACATCGCCCTGGCGCTCCTGCGCGTGAATGGCTACGCCGCCGAGTGCGAGCGCACCTACTTCCTGTCCCCGCCCGGGGCCGAGGAGAAGGCGGCGTTCGCCGCGATGATGGAGGCGCGGCGGCGGGCCTTCGCCCTGGTGCGGCCGGGGGTGCCCTGCGCGGAGCTGGACACCGCGACGCGGACCTTCCTCCAGCAGGAGGGCTACGGCGAGCGCCTGTTGCACCGCACCGGTCATGGCTTCGGGCTGGGCAACCACGAGGCGCCCTGGGTGGCCGAGGGCAGCCCGGACGTGCTGCGCGAGAACATGCTCATCAGCATCGAGCCCGGCATCTACCTGCCCGGCGTGGGGGGCATCCGTCACTCGGACACCGTGCTGGTGACGCGGGACGGGTACGAGTGCCTCACCCGCCACCCCATGGACCTGGCCTCCCTGACCATCACCGCGGGCAAGCGGTTGAGCCGCCTGAAGGGGGCGCTCGTCCGGCGCGCGGCCGGGGTGAAGTGAGGTAGAAGGCGCACCCATGCCCCGGATCGTCGGCAGCGAGGTCGTCGTCCCCAAGTCCATGTCCCCCGAGGAGCGGAGCCGGCTCACCGACTCGCTCTACGAGGTACACCGGCAGATCTTCGAGGGTGTCGAGCGCGAGGCCTTCGCCAAATACGTGGTGGAGTCCAAGGCGGACCACACGTGGATCAACCTCCACAAGAACGAGGAGGGGGAGACGGTCGGCTACTTCGCCCTGCACATCTTCGAGAAGCAGTTCGGAGGGGTGCCCACGTCCGTGTTCCGCGCGGAGGCGGGCTCGCTGCGCGCCTACCGCGGCGGTAACGCCAACGCGCTCTTCGGGCTGAAGATGGGGCTGAAGTACATGCTCGCGCGCCCGGGCCGGCGGGCCTTCTACCTGGGCTCGCTGGTGCACCCGTCCAGCTACTCGCTGTTCGCCAACTACTTCAACGAGGTGTGGCCGCGGCGCGACACCCAGATTCCGGCGGAGCTGCTGGCCTTCATGGACGAGCTGGCCACGGAGTTCGGCCTGGAGCGGGTGGCCACGGACAATCCGCTGGTGCGGCACGTGGGCTGGCGCACGCGCGAGACGGAAATGGAGCGCGAGTACTGGCTGCACTGCGACAAGCCCGCGGCGCGCTACTTCGTCGAGACCAATCCGGGCTACGTCGAGGGACACGGGCTGGTGACGGTGGTGCCCATCACCGCTTCCTCCCTGGCGGACATGCTCCGCTCCATGGGCCAGCGTAAGCTGCGCCAGCCCATCCAGGCGGCGGCGGCCCTGATGCAGAAGACGCCGCTCGGCGCCCGCCTGCTGCGCCCCGAGATACTGCGGCAGTTGCGCCGCGCGCCGCTCTTCGCCCACTTCGATGACGCCACGCTCCAGGAGCTGGCCCGGCGCTCGGAGATCGTCACCCTCCCGGGCGGCAAGTACGTCTTCCACCGCGGGGACGCCAGCGACGAGATGTACCTGCTCGCCAGCGGCGCGGTCTTCGTGCTGGCCGAGGGCGGCGAGCGCGAGAAGGTGGTGGACGAGCTGGGCAGCGGTTCGCTCTTCGGGGAGATCGCCATGATCGCCGGCGAGCGCCGCTCCGCCTCCATCCGCACCGCCACCGCCTCCATGCTGGTGCGCATCCCCCGCACGGCGCTGTTGCCGCTGATGGAGGCCAACGCCAACCTGCGCCAGGGCGTGTGGCAGCGCTTCGCCGAGCGCCGCTTCGATGACCTGGTGCGCGGGCACGACCGTTACGGGCACCTCGGGCGCAAGGGCCGGCTCGCCTGGGTCCAGCGCGGCGAGCACCGGGTGCTGGCGGCGCAGGAGACGCTCGCCCTCGAGCCCGGCACCCACCTGTTCGTGCTCTCGGGCGTGCTGGAGGTGGAGCACGAGGGGCTGTGGGTGACGGCGCGCGGCTCGATGCTCCTGGAGGTGACCCGGCCCCTGCGCGTGCGGGCCCAGGAGGCCACGCGCCTCATCCTGCTGCCGCGCGAGGCCGCGCCGGAGTCGCTGCGCGCCGCGAAGTAGGGAGCCCGTTCTCCAAGGCTCGTTTCGGAAGTCGCATCGCAGTCCCGCGGGCAGCCCCCTCCGCCCTGTCACGACGGGGCCGGATCCTGACGCGCGCGGCTGCCGTGGTGCCGGGCGTAGACCTGGGTGAACTCCGCGCCCAGGAACAGGATTTGCGCCGAGTAGTAGACCCAGATGAGCACCACCGCCAGCGAGCCCGCCGCGCCGTAGCTCGACGCCACGGTGCTCCGGCCCAGGTACAGGCCGATGCCGAACTTGCCCAGGCTGAAGAGCAGGGACGTCACCGCCGCCCCGAGCCACACGTCCTTCCAGTCCACGTGCGTGTCCGGCAGCAGCTTGTACATCATCGCGAACAGCACGGTGATGACGGCGAAGGAGATGAGCAGGTTGAGCCCCTGCCACAGCAGCGCCCAGCCGGGGAACAGGTGATCGAAGTACGCGCCAATGCCCGACAGCGCGGCGCTCACCACCAGCGACACGAGCAGCAGGAAGCCAATCACCAGCACCATCGCGAACGACAGGAAGCGGCTGCGCAGGAAGTTCAGCACGCCGTTGCGCGGCCTCGGTTGCACGTGCCAGATGTGGTTGAGCGCGTCCTGCAACTGCACGAACACGCCCGTCGCTCCGAAGATGAGCGCGATCACTCCCAGCGCCGTCGCGAGGATTCCGGAGCTCGGCTTGCGGGCGCTGATCATCATCTGCGCGATGACCTCGGCTCCGCTCGTGCCCACCAGCTCCTGCAACTGGGTCTGTATCTGTCCTCGCGCTGCTTCTTCGCCGAAGGCCATGCCGGCCACGCTCACGGCGATGACGAGCACCGGCGCGATGGAGAACATCGTGTAGTAGGAGAGCGAGGCCGCGAACGTTGGCGCCTTGTCCTCGTTCCACTCCGAAAAGGCTTTCTTGAAGAGCTGGAAGGTATTTCGAGCGCGAACCGCAACGGTCATGCCAGAGGGAAGAGCACGTGGCGTGCCAGCCTCTGGGCGCCGCGCCCGGGCCTCGAATCCGAGGGAAACGCGAGCCCGGTGACAGCCCGGCTTCCGGAAGGCAGGTCATTCTTACAGCCCTCTTGGGAAGCGGGCATGCCATTGCCCCAGGGTCGCTGATTCCGGCTCCCCGGCTCGGGGTTACCCATGAGGAGGGTTCGCGTGGAGACCCCGGGGACGAGCGATGCGTGAACAAGACAACCAGGAGGGCGAGCGATCGGACGTGCCTCGGCCCGAGGGCTTCGTCCCCGAGGACAGTGAGGACTTCGACGACTCCTTCCTGCGCGAGGTGGCGCGCACGGAGGTGCCGCTCCGGGTGCCCCTGATTGGAACCCGGATGGGCGGACGGGAAGGGCAGCGCTTCGAGATCCTCGAGGAACTGGGCGCAGGCGGGATGGGCCGCGTCTTCCGCGCCAGGGATTGCGAGCTGCGGCGCGAGGTGGCCCTCAAGTTCCTGTTGGCCCGGAGCGCGCGAGCCGGGTCGCTGTCGAGCGCTCGGTTGATGGAGGAGGCCCGGGCCATCGCCGGGTTGGATCACGAGAACATCGTCCGGCTCTTCGATGTGTCCGAGTGGGGAGGCACGCCCTGGGAGCCCTGGGTTCCCTTCCTGGTGATGGAGTGCCTGGAGGGAGAGTCCCTGGCGTCCCTGCTGCGCCGCGAGCGGCCAGGGCTCCGGCGGGCTTTGGAGATCCTCGGCGCCGTGGCCACGGGGCTGGCCCATGCCCATGTGCACCACCTCGTCCACCGCGACCTCAAGCCGAGCAATGTGTTCATCACCCGGGAGGGAAGGGTGAAGCTGCTCGACTTCGGCCTGGCGCACCTGGTGTCGGCCGAGTCCCCGCTCGTGCCCCACCTGCCCACGGCGGGAACGCCCGCGTACATGGCTCCGGAGCAGTGGCGCGGAGAGGAGCAGGATGCCCGGACCGACCTGTGGGCCGTGGGCGTCGTGGCGTACGAGCTGCTCACCGGCGAGCTGCCCTATCCCTTCACCTCGCTCCAGGAATTGCGCGAGCGCGTGACGTCCGCCGAGCCCGTGCCTTCCGTGCGTGAGCGCGTCCCGGAACTGCCCGAGGAGGTGGAGCGGCTCGTGGGTGAGTTGTTGCTCAAGGCGCCCGAGCAGCGTCCGGGCAGTGCGTCCGAATTGCGCGAGCGGCTGCGCCGGTTGGAGGAGGCTGTCGGGCCCTGGCGCGAGACGCCCCGGCTCGTGGCGCCCCAGCGCCGGCAGGTGACGCTGGTGTCCTGCTGGCTCGCGAGGCCTTTCAACGCGGCGGAGCCGAGGGACCCCGAGGATGCCAGCGAGCGGCAGGCCGCCTTCCATCGGCGCTGCGCGGACATCATCCAGCGGCACGAGGGCGTCATTGCCCTCTCGGTGGGTGACGAGGTGCTCGCGTGCTTCGGCCATCCCTCGGCCCACGAGGACGACTCGGAGCGGGCGGTGCGTGCGGCGCTTCAGTTGACCACTTCAGGGCTCGCGGTGGAGGTGGGCATCCACACGGACACGGTGGTGTTCGATGCGCTCCCATCGGAGGAACTGGGGCGTATGCCCACGCTCCAGGGCGAGGCTCCCCGCATGGCCGCGGCGTTGGCGCGACAGGCCGGGCCCGGTGCGGTGGTGCTCGGAAGGACCACGTGGAAGCTCGTGCGAGGTGTCTTCGAGCTGGAGCCTCTCGGCGGCCCTCCGGCGGAGGCGTACCGCGTACTGCGCGAGCGGCAAACCGTGTCACGCTTCGAGCGGGCACTCGCGGCGGGAAGCCTCTCACCGCTGGTGGGGCGTGAGCACGAGCTGGCGCGGTTGTCTGGCTTGTGGGCGCAGGCGCGGCAGGGGCAGGGCGCGTGTGTTCTGATTCGTGGCGAGGCTGGTATCGGCAAGTCCCGCCTCATCCAGGAATTGCGCGAGCGGGTGTCTCCAGCATCGAGTCACCTCCTGCTCTGCCAGTGCTGGGAGCCCCTCCGCAACAGCGCCTTCCATCCCATCCTCGAGCTGCTGCGGCGGCTCGGTCCGCTCCCGGAACAGGGGCCGGAGATCGCTGCGCTCCTCGCCGCGCCCGAGGCGGGGGATGCCTCCTCCGTGCTGGCCGTGCTGGAGCACCAGAAGGAGCGCAAGCGGAAGGTGCTCGAGGCGTTGCGGCGCCTGTTCGTGCGGATGGCGGAGGAGCAACCGGTATTGCTCGTCATCGAGGACCTGCACTGGGCGGATCCCTCCACGCAGGAGCTGCTCGGGCTGTTGGCCGAGGACGTCACGCGGGCGCGGCTCCTCGTCGTCCTCAGTGCCCGCCCCGAGTTCCGTCCCGCCTGGCCGCCCTCTGCGGGCTTGCACCGGCTCGTGCTCGAGCGGCTGCCAGCGGAGTCCGCGGCGGCCCTGGTGCGGGAGGTGGATGGGGGCACGAGCCTGCCAGAGGAGACGGTGCGGCAGCTCGTGGCGAAGACGGACGGCATCCCGCTCTTCGTGGAGGAGATGACGCGCATGGTGCTCGAGCGGTCTGGCCCGGCGCCCCTGTCCACCATCCCCGTCACCCTGCACGAGCTGCTGCTGTCCCGGCTGGATGCGCTCCCATCCCGGCGGAAATCCCTGGCACAGCTCTGCGCCGTGGTGGGGCGCGGCTTCAGTCAGGCGCTGATCTCCCGGCTCCTGGTGCGCGACGAGTCCCTGCTCCAGGAGGACTTCCTGGGGCTCGTCTCCGCGGGGCTGTTGCAGCGGCAGTGGGAGGAGTCCGGCGGGTCCGAGCAGTACCAGTTCCGCCACGCCCTCATCCAGGAGGTGGCCTATCAGTCCCTCCCACGCGGCCTGCGGCGGCAGCACCACCGGCGCGTGGCCCAGGCCCTGGTGGAGGGATTCCCAGACGTGGCGGAGAGCCGGCCCGAGGTGCTCGCCTATCACTACACGGAGGCGGGGGAGATCGGGCCCGCCATCCGCTCCTGGGAGCACGCGGTGCGGCTCGCCGTCCTACGTGCCGCCAATCTGGAGGCGCTCTCTCATGTGAAGCAGGCGCTGACACTGTTACGCAGCCTCCCCGAGGACGTGGGACGCGCCGGGAGGGAGCTGCGCCTTCTGAGTGCTCTCGGCTTCCTGTTGATGGGCACCCAGGGCTACGGTTCTCCCGAGATAGAGCAGACCTATGCCCGCGCCCTGGAGTTGTTCCACCTGGGGGAGGCTGTGCTTCCAGAGATCGATCCGCTGTGGGCGGGGTTGGGCTCCTATTACACCGTGGTGGCGAGGTTCGAGGCGGCGCACGAGTTGGTCCAGCGGATGCTGGCGTTGGGCCGGCGGGGAAACCATCAGCGGCTGATCGCCACGGGCTATCGGATTGAAGCGTATCTCTACCTCTACCAAGGAGAACTCGAGAGGGCGCTGGAGTCTCGCGATAAGGCAGTACGGCTCGCGGGCCCCCGGATCGATATGCACGGGGCCCTCATCGAGCACCTCTGGAGCAATGAGAGGGTGGAAGACCTCTTGATTCCTTGCATCGTCCACCTGCTTCAGGCCCGGTCGCGGGAGTCCCGGCGTTTCTTTGACGAGATCCGCGAAGAGCTCCAGGGGCCGGTCCCTCCCGCTACCCGGGGCGTCGGGTCCCTTTATCTGGCCATGGTCAGTCAGGCCCGGGGCGATGTGTCGGGCGCTCTGCGATGGGCGGAGTCATGCGTTCAGCGGTGGGTCGAGGAGAGCCCGGAAGTCGCCGCTGGGAGCGTGTTCCAGCCGCTGTTGGCCATGGCCCGGGGCCTCCAGGGATGGGCCCTGGCCAGGTCGGGGCGGACATGGGAAGGGCTGGAGCTCCTGCACAACGGCATCGGACTGATGCGGCGGATGAACGCCAGGGTCTTCATGCCCCAATTCCTGCATCTGCTCGCGGACGTGTGCTGGATGCAGGGGCAGGTGGAGGAGGGATTGGCCGCGGTGGGAGAGGGATTGGAGATTGTCGAACGGACGGGCGCGCGTCTGATGGAGGCCGAGCTGCACCGGCTCCAGGGCGAGCTGCTGCGAGTGGCCGGACAGGAGGACGACGCGAGGCTCAGCCTGCTCCGAGCCGCCGCCGTCGCCCACTGGCAGCGCTCCTGGCTCTTCGAGCTGCGCGCACGCGTGGCCCTGGCGCGGCAACTGCGAGACACGGGACACCCGGAGGCGGCCCGGTGCAGGCTCGCGCGGTTGTGCGGCCGGTTCGCTCCGGACCTCGACCTGCCGGAGCTCCAGGAGGCGCGCGCGCTGCTCGACGCGCTGACTACTCCAGCACCTCCACCGCATCACCCACACGCAACTCCCCCGAGCGGCGGATGAGCACGTTCTGACCGAACATCACCCCCTTGCCCGGAAGGATGCGCCGGTACGTGGTGAGCGTGCGCAGTGGCTCCTGCGCGGGATCGGCCTTGGCCGTCTCGGGGTCCACCGTGGTGAAGACGCAGCGCGCGCACGGCTTGACGACTTCCAGCTCCACCGTGCCGATGCGCAGCCGCTTCCAACCGTCCTCGGCGAAGGCGCCGCAGCCGTTCACCACGAGGTTGGGACGGAAGCGCGTCATCGGCACGGGCGTGGCCAGGCGCTGGTTGAGGTCCGCCAGCGAGGCCTCGGAGATGAGCAGCAGCGGGTAGCCATCCGGGAAGGCCACCCGGTCCTCCGGGCGGGCGTACTTTGGATCCACCGGGCGCTGCGTCCGCTCGTCCATGTGCACGAGCAGCGTGGGCTGGCCGAGGTACTCCGAGAGCCACCGGTCCGCGTCGCCGTTCGCCCGCGCGGCCGAGCAGGTGTCATTCCAGACGGTGACGTCGAGGCGGGGCGCGCTCGCGACGGGTGGCACGGGTACCTCGAGGTCCGGCATGCCCGGCGCCGACAGCCTCAGCCCCGAGGGCCCCGGCACCGCTCGCACGCGCACGAGCGCTGGCAGCTCGCGGCCCGTCATGAAGGAGCCGTCCGGGCGCACCGCCAGCCATCGGCGGTCATACTGGATTCCGAGTGGCTCCACCGTGGCGTGCGTCAGCGGGAGCCCCGCGCTCGACTTCAGGGGATAGATGGTGAGAGAGGTGAGGGTCGGCACGGGGCCCCTTCTGCCTCATCCCCGCTCGCACTGCACCCACCCAGGGGAGCGGCCATCGGGGGGCATCCGCCATATTGGCACTCCGTCCACCTTGACGGATGGAGCCATCCAGGGTTACTAGTAGCTCCACGATGACGCTCCACCCTCCGACAGCCGCCGCGATGCAGATGCGCTCCCGCTGCCGGACGTGTCGCGTGTGACAGACCCTCCTCGAACTGCGCAGCTCCTCGCAGGCGTGGCCCGCCCTCGTCATGAGGTGGCGGGCCGTTTTCTTTCACGGAATCACCATGTCCGCGTCTTCTTCGTTGTCCCTCGCTGTCTCGCCGGAAGAGCTGGGTGCCGCCTCGCGCGAGCTGCTCGAGGCCTCCGCCGAGGAGGTGCTCGCCTGGGTCGAGCGGCGCTTCGGCGCGCGAGCGGCCATCGCCTCCAGCTTCGGCGCCGAGGACATGGTCCTCATTGATCTCGCCCGCGCGCACGCTCCGAGCGTGCGCCACTTCACGCTCGATACGGGCCGGCTGCCTCCAGAGACCTACGAGCTGATGGACGTGGTGCGCCGCCGCTACGGCGTGGAGATCGAGACGTACTTCCCGGACCGCGCGCGCGTCGAGCAGCTCCAGTCCACGAAGGGTTACTTCTCCTTCAAGCAGAGCATCGAGGCGCGCAAGGAGTGCTGCGGCATCCGCAAGGTGGAGCCGCTCGGCCGGGCGCTCGCCGGGCGTGAGGCCTGGGTCACGGGTCTGCGCCGCGAGCAGGCCGTCACCCGCGCGGCGGTGCAGGCCGTGGAGACGGATGTGGACCACGGGCTCATCAAGGTGAATCCGCTCGTGCGGTGGAGTGGCCCCGAGGTGTGGGCGTACATCAAGGCGAAGGGCGTGCCGTACAACGCGCTGCACGACCGCGGCTATCCGTCCATCGGGTGCGCACCGTGCACACGCGCGGTGAAGCCCTACGACGACGAGCGCTCCGGCCGCTGGTGGTGGGAGTCGCCCGAGAACCGGGAGTGCGGGCTGCACGTCCGCCGCTAGCCACACGCCTCGGGCCTCCGTCATGAGCTCTCACGTGGACTTCCCCGTCTGTCTCCGCCTCCAGGGCAAGCGCGTCCTGCTGGTCGGGGCTGGCAACATCGCGGACGAGCGGGGCCAGCAGCTCGTCGAGGCGGGGGCCCGGGTGCGCGTGGTGGCGCCCGTCGTCAGTGCCAGCCTCCGCCGTCTCTCGGACGAGGGCCGGCTGGAGCTGTGCGAGCGCCCCTATGCGCTCGGGGACGTGCACGGGCACCACCTCGTGTTCGTGGCCACGGATGACCGGCGGGTGAGCGAGGCGGTGGCAGAGGAGGCGCGCGCGCTCGGCATCTGGGTGAACGCGGCGGACATCCCCGAGCTGTGCGACTTCACGCTGCCCTCGGTGGGGCGGCGCGGTCCCATCGTGGTGGCGGTGTCCACGTCCGGGCAGGCCCCCGCGCTGGCCCGGCAGCTGCGGAAGCGGTTCCTGGAGCAGGTGGAGCCCGGGCACGTGCAGCTGGCCCGGCTCACGGGGTGGTTGCGCAAGCGGCTGCCGCGCGGCGCCGAGCGGATGCGGCTGCTCAAGGAGTTGGTGGAGGGCGAGGCGGGGCAGTTGATGGCGCGAGGTGAGCGCCGGGCCGCGTGGGCCCAGGTGCGTTCCGCGCTGGAGAGTTTTGGAGAGAAGCGATGAGCAAGCAGTACGTCAACGGCAAGGTCTACCTGGTGGGCGCCGGGCCTGGAGATCCCGGGCTGCTCACGATCCGAGCGGCACAGTTGCTCGCGAGCGCGGACACGGTGGTCTACGACCGCCTCATCCACCCCGAGGTGTTGAAGCACGCGCGGCCCCGCGCCCGGTTGTTGTTCGTCGGCAAGGAGGGCGGGGGAGAGTCGGTGGCGCAGGAGGAGATCAACGCGCTGCTCGTCTCGCAGGCGCGGCTCGGGCGTTCGGTGGTGCGGCTCAAGGGTGGAGACCCGTTCGTCTTCGGCCGTGGCGGTGAAGAGGCGCTCGCGCTGGAGGAGGCGGGCATCTCGTACGAGGTGGTGCCGGGCGTCTCCAGCGGCGTGGCGGCTCCAGCGGCGGCGGGCATTCCCGTGACGCACCGGGGCGTGTCGGGCTCGGTGACGTTCGCCACCGCGTACCGGGCGGGGAAGGCGCCGGACTGGGTGCACCTGGCCGGGGCGGAGACGCTCGTGCTGTTCATGGCGGGCCACCGGCTGGACGAGGCGACGCTGGCGCTCATCGCCGCGGGCCGTGCTCCGGCGACTCCGGCGGCCATCGTGGAGGCGGGCACCTGGGAGCATCAGCGCGTCATCGAGGGCTCGCTCGCGGACATCGCCGCGCGCGCCCGTGAGGCCGCCGTCGGCTCACCGGCCCTGGTGGTGGTGGGCGAAGTCGTCTCCCTGCGCTCCCAGCTCCGCTCGCTGGTGCGGTCGCAACCCGTCGTTTCCGAGCGCGAGCGGTTCCTGAAGGCGGAGGCTGGCCATGAGTGAGACCCTGTCCGCACGACTCTCCCACCTCGCGGTGCTCGAGGCGGAGAGCATCCACATCATCCGCGAGACGGCGGCCGAGTTCGCCAACCCGGTGATGCTCTACAGCATCGGCAAGGACTCGCAGGTGCTGCTGCACCTGGCGCGCAAGGCCTTCCATCCCGCGCCCCTGCCGTTCCCGCTGATGCACGTGGACACCACGTGGAAGTTCCGGGACATGTACACGTTCCGCGACACCTTCATGGCGAAGCACGGGCTGAAGCTGCTGGTGAAGCAGAACACGAAGGCGCTCGCCGAGGGCATCAACCCCTTCGACCATGGCAGCCAGAAGTACACGCACGCCATGAAGACGCAGGCGCTGCTCGAGGGGCTCGCGGAGAACGGCTTCGACGCGGCCTTCGGTGGCGCCCGGCGCGACGAGGAGAAGTCCCGCGCCAAGGAGCGCGTGTACTCGTTCCGCGATCGCCATGGGCAGTGGGAGCCGCGCAAGCAGCGCCCCGAGCTGTGGAACCTCTACAACGGGAAGGTCGACGCGGGTGAGAGCATGCGCGTCTTCCCGCTCTCCAACTGGACCGAGCTCGACGTCTGGCACTACATCCTCAAGGAGCGCATCCCGGTGGTCCCGCTGTACTTCGCCGCCGAGCGCCCGGTGGTGAACCGGAGCGGCCAGTGGATCATGGTGGATGACGAGCGCATGCGCCTGCGGCCGGGCGAGCGTCCCGTGCAGAAGCGGGTGCGGTTCCGCACGCTGGGGTGTTACCCGCTCAGTGGTGCGCTCGAGTCCTCCGCCACCACCGTCGAGGACATCATCACCGAGATGCAGGAGGCCCGCGTGTCCGAGCGCCAGGGCCGCATGATCGATCACGACGAAGAAGGCTCGATGGAGCTCAAGAAGCGCGAGGGGTATTTCTAATGACCGCCGCACTGCAGCTTCAGGACCAGAAAGACCTCCCGGGGTTCCTCGCCGGGCACTACGAGAAGGAGCTGCTCCGGCTGGTGGTGGTGGGCTCGGTGGACGATGGAAAGTCCACGCTGATCGGCCGGCTCCTCTACGAGTGCAATGGCCTCTTCGAGGACCAGGTGGCCGCGGTGAAGCGCGCCAGCGCGGGCGAGGAGATCGACTTCTCGCTCTTCACGGATGGGCTCCGCGCCGAGCGCGAGCAGGGCATCACCATCGACGTGGCGTACCGCTACTTCTCCACGCGCCGGCGCAAGGTGATCGTCGCCGACACGCCGGGACACATCCAGTACACGCGCAACATGGCCACCGGCGCCTCCACGGCCGACGCGGCGGTCATCCTCGTGGACGCGCGCCTGGGCATCCTCCCGCAGACGCGCCGGCATGCGTACATCGCCTCGCTGCTGGGGATTCCCTACCTCGCGGTGTCCATCAACAAGATGGACCTGATGGACTTCGATCCCGCCGTGTTCGAGCGCCTGTCGACGGAGTTCGACGCGTTCGCCCGCACGCTCGGCTTCGAGCAGGTCCGCTACTTCCCCATCAGTGCGCGGGGCGGCGACAACATCACCGTGCCGAGCGCCCGCACGCCGTGGCACGACGGTGAGACGCTGCTCGGGTGGCTGGAGTCGCTGCCGCACCAGCGCCGGCTGGATGGCGCGACCTTCCGCTTCCCCGTCCAGTACGTGCTGCGGCCGAACCTGGACTACCGCGGGTTCGCCGGGCAGATCGCCTCGGGCACCGTGCGCGTGGGCGACGAGGTCGTCGTCCTCCCCTCCAAGCGGCGCACGCACATCGCGGCCATCGACACCTTCGATGGCAGCCTCGTCGAGGCCAGCGCTCCGTCGTCGGTGACGCTGCGTCTGGCGGACGAGGTGGACGTCAGCCGGGGAGACCTCATCGCGCACCCCGAGGCCCCTCCGGTGGCGCTCCAGGAGCTGGAGGCGATGCTGGTGTGGTTCGGCGAGGAGCGCCTGGACACCTCGCGCCGCTACCTCGTGAAGCACACCTCGAAGTACGTGCCGGCCCACGTCGAGCAGGTGCTCTGGCGCAAGGACCTGGAGGCACTCTCCGAGGTGCCCGCCGAGTCCCTGTCGCTCAATGACATCGGCAAGGTGCGGCTCGTCTGCAAGCGCCCGCTGATCTGCGACCCGTACCAGGACAACCGGAAGACGGGCGCGTTCATCGTCGTCGACCCGCTCACCAACGACACGGTCGCGGCGGGCATGATTCTGGGCGCCGCGGGCGGCGGGGACGGCCAGGAGGTGAAGTCCCTCATCTCCGCCGGGGAGCGTCGTGCGCGCCTCGGACAGTCCGGCGCCGTCATCCTCCTGACGGGCACTTCGGAGGTTCGCGAGTCCGCGCAGCGCCTGGAGCGCGCCCTGTTCGACCAGGGCCGGCATGTGGTCACCGTCCGTGGTGATGCCGAGACGGCCCTCGCGTTGGCCGGGGCCGGGCTGCTCGCCATCCTCTACACCCCCGTTCCGCAGGCGCGGCTGGGGCTGCGGGCTCAGCTCCGCGGTGCTGGCATCCCCTCGCTGGAGCTGGATCCCTCCCACGACCTGGAGCGCCAGGTGAAGCAGGTCCTGGACGCGCAGGAGACGACTCCGTGACTTCCCCCGTGATTCCCTCCGCCATCCCCAGCCTGGCCACGCCGCTCGGCGAGGAGAAGGGCGCGCAATTGCAGCGCCTGATCGAGGGTCTCGACTCCGCGTCGCTCACGTGGCTGAGCGGCTACTTCGCGGGGCTCGCGGCCCGGCAGCTCCCGGGTGCCCTCGCTGCTCCCCAGCAGCCGGCGGCGGCGGTGCAGGCCGCGCCCCAGGGCTCGCTCACCATCATCTACGGCACCCAGACGGGCAACAGCCGCACGCTCGCCGAGCGCCTGAAGCAGCGGGCCGAGGCCGCCGGGCTCGCCGTGCGCACCGTGCGCGCCAGCGAGTACTCCACGCGCGACCTGAAGAACGAGCGGTTCCTGTACGTGGTGATCAGCACCCAGGGCGATGGAGATCCGCCGGATGACGCGCGCGGCTTCTACGAGTTCGTGCTGAGCAAGCGGGCTCCGGCGCTCTCGCAGCTGCGCTTCGCGGTGCTGGGGCTGGGCGACTCGAGCTACCCCAAGTTCTGTGAGACCGGCCGGGTGCTCGACGAGCGCCTCGCCGGGCTCGGGGCCACGCGGCTGTTCGCGCGCGGCGAGTGCGACGTGGACTTCGAGCCCGTGGCCGAGCCGTGGTTGGGCCAGGCCCTGGAGCGCGCGAAGACGGAGCTGGAGCCGCAGACCTCGCTGGCCACGGTGACGCCGCTGCGCAGCGTCCAGGTGCCGCCCACCTTCAGCAAGGAGAACCCCTATCCGGCCCAGGTGCTCGCCAACCAGCGCATCACCGGCCGCGGCGCCCTCAAGGACGTGCGCCATGTGGAGTTCTCGCTGGAGGGCTCGGGCCTCACCTACGCGCCGGGCGATGCGCTCGGCGTGGTGCCGCGCAATCCACCGGAGCTGGTCGCGGCGGTGCTCTCCGAGCTGAAGCTCGAGGGCGCCACCGAGGTCACGCGCGAGGGGCGCATCCTGCCGCTGAAGCGGTGGCTGTCGGAGGGCGTGGAGATCACCCGCCTGAGCCGTCCCTTCCTGGCGAGCCACGCCGCGCGCGCGGGCAACGCGGAGCTCCAGCGCCTGCTCACGCCCGAGGGCGCCGAGGCCCTGCGTGCGCTGCTCGCGAGCCATCAGGTCATCGATCTGCTCCGCAAGTACCCCGCCGCGTGGAGCGCGGAGGAGCTGGTGGGAGCGCTGCGCCGCCTGACGCCGAGGCTGTACTCGATCGCCTCCAGCCAGAAGCGGGTAGGGGAGGAGGTCCACCTCACCGTGGGCCTGGTGGAGTGGGAGGCCTTCGGCACGCGCCACGTGGGCGCCGCCTCGAGCTACCTGGCGACGCGCGAGGCGGGCCAGGACCTCGTGGACGTCTTCATCGAGGCCAACGAGCGGTTCCGGCTCCCCAAGGACGCGAGCCGCGACGTCATCATGATCGGCCCTGGCACGGGCGTGGCGCCATTCCGCGCCTTCGTGCAGGAGCGCGCGGAGACCGGGGCGAGCGGCCGCAACTGGCTCTTCTTCGGCGAGCAGCGCTTCCGCACCCAGTTCCTCTACCAGACCGAGTGGCAGGAGGCCGTGAAGAAGGGCGAGCTGCACCGGATCGACCTGGCCTTCTCGCGAGACCAGGGCCAGAAGGTCTACGTGCAGAACCGCCTGCTGGAGAAGGGCCGCGAGGTGTACGCGTGGCTCGAGGGCGGCGCGCACCTGTACGTCTGCGGCGATGCCACGCGCATGGCTCCGGACGTCCACAACGCCCTGATCGACATCGTCGCGACCCACGGCGGCAAGAGCCCCGAGGACGCCAAGGCCTACCTCGAATCCCTGCGCGAGCAGCAGCGCTACCAGCGCGACGTCTACTGAGCGAGAGACACCATGAGCGGCACCCAGAATCCGAAGACCCCGGCCCTCTCCGAGGTGGAGCACATCAAGGCGCGCAGCCGCCTGCTGCGTGGCACCCTGGTCGAGAGCCTCGCGGATCCGCTCACGGGTGCCATCGCCCCGGCGGACACCCAGCTCATCAAGTTCCACGGCAGCTACCAGCAGGACGACCGGGACATCCGCGAGGAGCGCCGCCAGCAGAAGCTCGAGCCGGCCTACAGCTTCATGATCCGCACCCGCCTGCCGGGCGGCATGTGCACGCCAAAGCAGTGGCTCGCCCTGGACGAGCTGGCGCGCACCCACGCCAACGGGACGCTGCGGCTCACCACGCGCCAGGCCTTCCAGCTCCACGGCGTCATCAAGACGGACCTCAAGCGCACCATCGCGGGCATCAACGCCACGCTGCTCGACACCATCGCCGCGTGCGGTGACGTCAACCGCAACGTGATGTGCAATCCCAACCCGGTGGAGTCTCGCGCCCACGAGACCGTGCACCAGTGGTCCGTCCGCCTCTCCGAGCACCTGCGCCCGAAGACGCGCGCCTACCACGAGATCTGGCTGGACGAGGAGAAGGTCGCGGGCACCGAGGAGGAGGAGACCATCTACGGCCCCACCTACCTGCCCCGGAAGTTCAAGGTGGGCATCGTCGTTCCGCCCCTCAATGACGTGGATGTCTTCTCGCAGGACCTGGGCTTCATCGCCATCCTTGAGAAGGGCGAGGTGGTGGGCTTCAACGTCGTCGTCGGCGGAGGCATGGGCGCCTCGCACGGGGACAACGCCACCTTCCCCCGGCTCGCGGACGTGATTGGCTTCATCCGCCCCGAGCAACTGCTCGAGGTCGCGGAGCACGTGGTGAAGGTGCAGCGGGACTTCGGAGACCGCACCAACCGCAAGCACGCGCGCCTGAAGTACACCATCGAGGACCGGGGCATCGCCTGGTTCGTCGGCGAGCTGGAGAAGCGGCTCGGCTATTCCTTGCAGCCCACGCGCCCGGTCGTCTTCGAGCACAACGGAGACCGCTTCGGGTGGATTCAGGGCCACGATGGGCGCTGGAGCCTGACGCTGTTCATCGAGAGCGGCCGGGTGGCGGACCGCGAGGGACTGCGGCTCCTGACGGGCCTGCGGGAAGTGGCCAAGGTGCACAAGGGCGACTTCCGGCTCACGCCGAACCAGAACCTGATCCTCGCGGGGATTGCTTCCGAGGACCGGCCGGTCATCGAGGCCCTGCTGGAGACGCACGGCATCACCGGCACGCAGCGCGCGAGCCCCCTGCGCAAGAACGCGCTCGCCTGCGTGGCCCTGCCCACATGCGCCCTGGCCATGGCGGAGGCCGAGCGCTACCTGCCGGACTTCGCGGGGCTGCTGGAGAAGCAGTTGGCGGCGCACGGGCTGGAGAAGGAAAACATCCACCTGCGCATCACCGGCTGCCCGAACGGGTGCGCCCGGCCCTACCTCGCGGAGATCGCGCTCGTGGGCAAGGCTCCTGGCCGCTACAACCTGTTCCTGGGTGGCGACAAGCAGGGCCAGCGCCTCAACCGGCTGTACCGCGAGAACATCGACGAGGCGGGCATCCTGGCGGCATTGGAGCCCCTGTTCGCCGCCTACGCGCGAGACCGGCTCCCCAGCGAGGGCTTCGGGGACTTCACCGTGCGCACGGGCCACGTCGGCGCGCCCAAGGCCTGAGCCGTTGAAGGCTCGGCCTCGGGCGCTGGCCACGCCCGGGACTCCTGGGTGTCTCAGGGCTTCACGGACATGATGTTGCCGGCGAGGGTGTTGTTGTCCTCGATGAGCTCGGGGCGGTAGTTGCCCGGGTCGGCGGCGGCGCCCAGGTACCAATTGCCAGAGCTGGGTACCCAGGCGTAGGCGGACATGGAGAGCGTCTGGCACTGGCCCGGGTTGAGGAAGCTGGTGGACGTGCGGCCCAGGGGCTGATCCGTGATCGGGCCTGAAGTCGTGGGGGGGGTGATGGTGGCGTCGGAGGAGAAGTAGAGCTCCACGTCGGTGGAGTCACCCTGGGTGCCCTGGTTGCACACCGTGACGGAGGCAGTGAACTGCTGGCTGGGCGTGGCACTGGCGGGACCCGTCACGGACTTGATGATGAAGTCGGCCTTGTTGCCCACGCCCATGCGCGTGCCGGCCAGGGTGTTGTTGTCCTCGATGAATTCGGGACGGGAGTTGCTCGGGTCGGCGGCAGCGCCCAGGTACCAGGCCCCCTCGGAAGGCACCCAGGCGGAGGTGGACATGGAGAGTGTCTGGCATTGGCCCGGATTGAGGAAGCTGGTGGGCATACGGCCCAGGGGCTGATCCGTGGTCGGGCCTGGAGTCGTGGTGGGGGTGATGGTGGCGTCGGAGGAGAGGTAGAGCTCCACGTCGGTGGAATCCGCCTGGGTGCCCTGGTTGCACACCATCACCGAGGCAGTGAACTGCTGGCCGGACATGACACTGGCGGGACCCGTTACGGACTTGATGATGAAGTCGGCCTTGCTGCCCACCCCCATGCGCGTGCCGGCGAGGGTGTTGTTGTCCTCGATGAATTCGGGGCGGGAGTTGCTCGGATCGGCGGCGGCACCCAGGTACCAGGCCCCTTCCGAGGGAGTCCAGGCGGAGGTGGACATGGAGAGCGTCTGGCATTGACCCGGGCTGAGGAAGCTGGTGGGCATACGGCCCAGGGGCTGATCCGTGGCCGGGCCCGGAGTCGTGGGGGGGGTGATGGTGGCGTCGGAGGAGAAGTAGAGCTCCACGTCGGTGGAGTCACTCTGGGTGCCCTGGTTGCACACCGTCACGGAGGCAGTGAACTGCTGGCCGGACATGACACTGGCGGGTCC
>NZ_JBJMQO010000007.1:0-13293 GCF_045802675.1 Archangium sp.
AACAATGACATCCACGACAACTCGGGTGACTCGGTGCAGTGCCTGGGGCCCGAGGGCTTCAGCTCGCTGCCGCCCGCGGATGGGCTGCTCGTGGAGAACAATCACTTCTACGCCAACCGGGAGAACGCGGTGGACATCAAGACGTGCCACCGCGTCACCATCCGCAACAACAAGATGCACGGCTTCAAGCCGAGCTCCACGGCGAAGGGCGACGCGGTGGTGGTGCACTACTCGGCGCGAGACGTGACGGTCGAGGACAATGAAATCTACGACTCGGGCAAGGGCATCTCGGTGGGAGGCAACCACGTGGGGCCGGTGCCGAGCGGCGTGGTGGTGCGGCGCAACCGTGTCCACGACATGACCCAGGAGGGCGGTGGCGAGGGCACGGGCATCCGCCTCGAGAACTCGGAGGGCGCGGTGCTGGTGAACAACACGGTGACGCGCGTGACGGGGTCCGCGATCATCGTGGGGCACGGCACGGGCGGTCCCACGAGCAATCTCACCCTGGAGAACAACCTCGTGGCCGAGTCGCCGGTGGCGATGGACCTGGGCGGGCAGAGCCCGGGGCTGAAGATGGGACACAACCTGTTCCCGGCGGGAGCGCAGTTCAAGCGCAACGGCGCGGCGGTGGACCTGACGGGCTTCCAGCAGGCCTCGGGGGACAACACCTCGACCATGGGTAATGCGGGCGTGGCGGCGCCGACCTTCGGACCGGACTCGGCCGCCGTGGACCAGGGCGCCGACGTGGGCCTGCCGTTCTGCGGCCGGGCCCCGGACATCGGCGCGGTGGAGACCGGCTGCTAGCCGCGACTGCCTGAGTCAGTGAGCAGAAAGAAGGCCCGGTGTGGAGCTCTCCGCACCGGGCTTTTCTTTTCGCGCCAGGAGCTTCTCAGGCCGCGTCGCGCGGCTTGCCGTACCGGGACGTGCCGAGGCAATCCCTCGCAGCGGCTCCGGGCCGGTGCAGCCACGTCGTCACCCGGCGGGCGTCCGCCTCGTCCTCCACGGAGAACTCGACGGCGCAGGGCTCCAGCGGCACGGGCGCGCACACCGAGCCGCGGAGTATGTCCTCGCCCAGCTCGAACCGCAGGGCGATGGGGAAGGGGAGCACGTTGCGGAAGCGCAGGTCCTTGTAGGCGTAGGCCACCGTGGCATCCGAGCCCAGCGGCGCGAAGCGCGTCTGCTCCGTGTAGATGTCCACCGAGTGCGCGTGCCGCTCCATGACGCACAGGCCGCCGTGCAGGGCGAGCAGGTACATCAGCCCCGAGAGCTGGCACAGCCCGCCTCCGATGCTCACCTCGAGCCGGCCGCCCACGAGGTTCCGTCCGGGCACGAAGCCCCGGCGCTTCGTGGGCTCGCCCACCAGGTGCCAGAACGAGAAGACCTCCTCGGGCCCCACGTGGACGTCCTGGAGCTCGCGAAGGGCCAGGGCCAGGTTGTGCTTCTTGCTCTCCGTGTGCGCCGAGCGCCCCAGTGACTGCGAGACGGTCACGTACGCCGGCCACGTCCGCGTCTCCGCCCGGGCCTGCCCGGAGCGGGTGATGAGCCTCCAGCGCGTGCCCGAGCGCAAGTCCCTCAGCGTGCGCCGCTTGCTGGCCACCCACACGCGCGCGGGGACCGGCACGAGCGGACGCAGCAGCTCAATCCACCTTCTCAAGCTTCACCATCTGGTACGAGGCCAGGTGCTTCAGCGGTGTCCGGCCGAGCAGCACCTCCGCGGCCATGAAGGCCGGGCGCGCCGCATGCGGCAGTCGGTGGACGGGCGCCAGCGCGAGGCCTCGCGAGGCCGTGAGCCGCCAGTGCCCCCCTCCGAGCAGGCGAAGGCTTCCCGCCGTCAGCTCGGTGCCCGCGTGCCACCCGGTGGCCTCGTAGCGCACCAGCCGGCGGCGCAGCGCGTTGGGGAAGTCGAAGATCATCACCCCTCCGCGGCGCAGCACCCTCCGGCACTCGTTCAGCACCCGGCTAATGTCTCCCAGGTGCAGGTGCATGAAGACGTGCAGGGCGAAGAGGGTGTCGTAACTGCCCTCGGCGGCGGGGATGCTCCACGCGGGGGCGTGATGGATGGGTTTGCCCGGCCACTTCTCCCGGGCGCGCTCGACCATCTTCTCGCTGAGATCCAACCCCTCGCTCGCCAGGTCCAGGAAGCGGCCCGTTCCACAGGCGAGGTCGAGCACCCTCGGACCCTGGATCCACTCGCGCAGCGCGGGGCGCTCGAGCCCATCCAGATAGGCGCCGTAGGAGCCGCCGAACCGCTCCGTGTCGTACTTTGGCGCGAGCTCGTCGTAATAGGCGATGACCTCGCGCATCTCCTCGGACAGGGTGTCCGGGGCCGCGGGAGCCCGACCACCGACTCCACCGGGATTCTCCGTGTTCATCGGGTCGGGCCTTGCGCGGGAGTGGCTCAGGCGGCCTGGGTCTCGGGCGGCTGCCAGGTGGAGAAGTAGCGCTGCTTGAACCGGGCGCAGTAGCGCACGAGGTTCTCCTGCGACAGCGTGTGCTGCTTGAGCTCCGTGTCCACCGGGTTGGCGATGATGCTCACCAGGAACGAGTACACCACCGCGTCGAAGGACGTGGGCGCATCCCCGAGCAGATAGGGCTTGGTGCCCATGATCGTCGCGAGGGCCGCGATGTCCTGCTTGGCCAGCGTCTGCACCTCATCCATGCTGTGGCGGCCCGTCCCCTGGTCGTGGAGGATGCCCAGGAACTTCTGACGCAGCAGCTGCAGCGGCACGGGGCCACCCACCACGCCGGGGATCATCGACTCGACGACCGGGATGTACGCGCGCCAACCCGGCTCGTCCACCCAGCGCATGTAGACGATGTACCAGTAGGTGCACTCCTCCAGCATGCGCCGCACGGTGTGGCCGATCGCCAGCTGCTCCGGCGTCAGCTTCGCGTCGAGCGTGTCGCCGTGCTTGCCCTTGAGGTACTCGATGATGAACTGCGAGTCGCCCATGAGCTTCCCGTCGATCTCGACGTAGGGAACCTTGCCCTTGGGCGCCTGGGCCAGCGAGGCCAGCTTCACCTGGTAGGGCAGGCCCACCATGCGCAGGTAGGACTCCAGCTTGAAGCAGAACGGGCTGAGGTTGGGCGTACCCCACGCCACGGGGGTTTGATAGAGGGTGATCATCGGTGGTGTCATCCAGTTGCGGACTGCGTCGGTTGTTCTTCCCTACAAACTGATTCTACCGCTTTGACGCGAACCTGGACGCCGCTGAATGCCGCGTTGCCGCTGACGGCATCCAGGGCCCGGTCGTCGGTCAGGTCGTTGAGGCTCACACCTGCATGGGCGCCGGCCACCTGGAGCCGGACGCCCTCGCGCCCGTGGCCGTAACCGTGGGGCAGGCTCACCACTCCGGGCATCACCTCGTCCGTCACGGTGACGGGGGCCTTCACCTCGCCCACCCGCGAGGTGACGACGGCCTCCTCGCCCTCTCGCAGGCCGAGCCGGCGGGCGTCCTCGGGGTGCACCATCAGCGTACACCGGGGTTTGCCGCTGACGAGCCGCGGCACGTTGTGCAGCCAGGAGTTGTTGTCGCGCAGGTGGCGCCGGCCGATGAGCAGCAGCGTGCCCTCCTCGGGGGCCGCGGCGCTCGCCGGGAAGGTTTGACGCAGCCGTTGCACGTCGGCCACGAGCAGCTCGGGGGCGAGCAGGATGCGGCGGTCGCGCGTGGCCAGGCGCTCGGGGAGGCTCGGCTGGAGTGCCCCGAGGTCCACGCCGTGCGGTTGCGCCTTGAGGCTCGCGAGGCTCAGCCCCTTGCGGAACGGGCGGAGCTTCAGGCCGTGCGGGCCCGCGCGCAGGCCCAGGTCCAACAGGCCATCCGGGCCGAGCGCCTTGAGCGCGCGGTACGTCAGCGCCCCGCGCACGCGTGGCTCTCCGCGCAGCGTCTCCAGGCGGTGCTTCAGCTCCAGGAAGATCTCCCAGTCGTGCTTCGAGTCCGGGCGCGGCGTGAAGAGCGGCGGCGAGTACTTCGCCGTGTTGCGCACCGCGAGCACGTGGAAGGCCAGGTCGTAGTGGCTGCGCTCGAGCTGCGTGCTGGGCGGAAGGATGATGTGGGCGTGGCGCGTCGTCTCGTTGATGTACGGGTCGATGCACACCATGAAGTCGAGCGACGCGAGCGCCTGGTCGAGCTGCCGTCCGTTGGGCGTGGACACCACCGGGTTGCCGGCGGAGGTGACCATGGCGCGGATGCGGCCGGGGCCCTCGGTGAGGATCTCCTCGCCGAGCGCGGCCACGGGCAGCTCGCCGGAGAACTCGGGCAGCCCGCGCACGCGGCTCCTGAAGCGCCCGAAGCTGCCGCGGCTCATGGCCATGGCGCGAGGCCCGTGGACGATGTCGAAGGCCGGCCGGGTGAAGAGGGCACCGCCCGGGCGGTCGAGGTTCCCCGTCACCAGGTTGATGAGGTTGATGAGCCACTGGCACATCGCGCCGAAGGCCTGCGTGGAGACGCCCACGCGGCCATAGCAGACGGCGGACTCGGAGGCGGACAGCTCGCGGGCGATGCGGCGCGTGGCGTCCGCGGGGATGCCCGTGTGGAGCTCGGCGCGCTCGGGGGTGAAGTCACGCGCCAGCTCGTGCACGGTGGAGAGGCCATCGGAGAACCCGGCGAGCTTCCCCAGCTTCGGGCCCGCCTCCTCCAGCAGGAGGTGCAGGATCGAGAACAGCCACAGCGCGTCGGTGCCGGGGCGGATGAAGAGGTGCTCGTCCGCGACGCGGGCCGTTTCCGTCTTTCGTGGGTCCACCACCACCACCCGGCCCCCGCGCTTCTGGATGGCCTTGAGCCGGTCCTTCACGCCCGGCGCGCTCATCAGGCTGCCGTTGGAGGCGAGCGGGTTGGCCCCGAGGATGAGCATGTAACGCGTGTGATCGATGTCCGGGATGGGGATGAGGAACTGGTGCCCGAACATCAGGTACGCGGCGAGCTGGTGGGGGAGCTGATCCACGGACGACGCGGAGAACTTGTTCTTCGTGCGCAGGGCGCGCAGGAGCAACGGCAGGAACATGAGCGCGCCGTGGTCGTGCACGGTGGGGTTGCCCACGTACGTGCCGATGGCGTCCTTGCCATGCTCCTTCTGGACGGCGTGAAGCCGCCGCGCCGTCTCGTCGAGCGCCTCCTCCCACGAGATGGGCTCCCAGCCGGTGGCGGTGCGCCGCACGGGCTGACGCAGCCGGTCCGGGTCCTCGTGCAGGTCCTTCAGCGCCACGGCCTTGGGGCAGATGTGGCCCTTGCTGAACGGGTCCTCGTCGTCGCCCCGGATGGAGGTGACCTTGCCCTCGGAGGTCTCGATGCGCAGGCCGCACATGGCCTCGCAGAGGTTGCAGGTGCGGAAGTGGGGCTCGGACGGCGTGCTCATGCGGTGCCTCCTAGCGACGGGACGAAGAACGGGACGGACGGCGGGTGGCGAAGGCCAGGAGCGACAGCAATCCTACCCACGTGGCCGCGCCCGCGCTCCCCGGAGCGGACGTGCAGCCGCTGGCCTCGAGGACGTGCACGGTGAAGGTGCATCGGGCCTTGTTGCCCGAGGCGTCCTCCGCCGTCACCTCCACGGCGGTGTCGCCCGGTTGGAAGACGCTGCCGCTCGCCGGGGACATCGTCACGGTGGGTGAGGTCGTCACCCGGTCCGTGAGGGAGGGCTGGGGCAGGTTCACCGCCGCCGGTCCCTTCGCGACACTCACGTCCTGCGGACACGTGAGCAGCGGCGGCAGGGTGTCGCGCACGGTGACGGGGAAGCTGCACTCGGCCACGTTACCCGCGGCGTCCTCGGCCCGCACCTTCACGGACGTCTCGCCCACCGGGAAGGTGGCTCCGGAGACGGGGAGGGTGCTCACGGTGGGCTTCGACACGGTGTCCAGCACGTTGGTCACCACGAACTCCGCCGGAGCACCCGAGGGCCCGGTGGCCTCCACCTGCACGGCGGCCGGGCACTTGAGCGTGGGCGCCTGCGTGTCCTGGACGAGGACGTGGAAGGTGCAGCTCGACACGTTCCCCGCCCCATCCGTGGCCTTGGCCGTGACGGGCGTGCTCCCGAGCGGGAAACGGCCCCCGTTCGTCTGGTCGTAGGTAATGGTCGGGCGCGAGGCCACGTCCGAGGCCTCGGCGGGAATCCAGGTGGCGTTCGCTCCGGTGGCGTTCTCGGCCTCGACGCGCACGTCCGCGGGGCACGTCACCACCGAGGCCGTCGTGTCCTGCACGCGCACGGTGAAGGTGCACTGGTTGCGGTTGCCCTTTTCATCGGTGGCCTCGACCGTCACCAGCGTGTTGCCCTGGGGGAAGACGGTGCCGGACTTGTGACTCACGGTGATGACCGGGGCACGGGTGACCGCGTCGGTGGCCAGCGGAGCGGAGAAGGTGACCACCGAGCCGTTCTCGCTCGCGGCCTCCACCGTGGCGTCCGCGGGGCACACGGGCTCGGGCGGCGTGGTGTCCCGGACCGTCACGGTGAAGGTGCACGTGGCCACGAGGCCCGCCGCGTCACGCGCGGTGGCGGTGACCTCGGTGCCGCCGAAGGGGAAGAAGCCTCCCGGCACCCGGCTGTAGGAGACGGAGGGCGGGAGCGTGGTGTCATCCGAGGCCCGCGCCTCGGGGAAGTCGACCTGGGCGCCCAGGGCCTGCTGCGCCTCGACGACCTGGTTGGCCGGGCAGACGATGCTCGGGGGCGTGGTGTTGGTGAGCAGCGAACGCGGCATCAGCCACGGCTCACGCCCGTGCTGTCCGTCGCTCGCGCTGAAGGCGATGGAGTCCCCGAAGAGGGTGAATCCCGCCGGGTCCGAGCCGAGCTGCCAGGGCGCGAGGTCATGCAGCAGGAAGGTGCCCGCCTCGGTGCCGTCCGAGCGCCACAGCTCGGTGCCATTCACGCCGTCATTGGCGGCGAAGAGGACGAGGTTCTCGGGGGAGAGGGCGAGGAGCGGCGACTCGGCGAGGACGCCACTGCCCTGGCCCGGGAGGATATCCCTGACGCGCACGGGCTCCGTCCCGGTGGTGTCGAGCTTCCACAGCTCGCGGCCGGAAGTGCCATCGTCGGCGGTGAAGTAGAGCGTGCTCCCGAGCACCGTGAGGGCGGCCGGCCTGGAGCCTTCCGCGCCCATGCGGAGATCCTTGACGAGCACGGTGCCCTCGAAAAAGCCGTCGGTCTTCCACAGCTCGGGGCCGGAGAGGCCATCGTTGGCGGTGAAGTAGAGGGTGCTGCCGAGCACCGCGAAGGCCGAGGCCCCGGAGTCCGTGGCGCCCGGAGCGATGTCGTTCACGAGGGTGGCGCCCGTGCCGTTCGTCTTCCACAGCTCGATGCCGGTGGTGGACTCGTTGGCGGTGAAGAACAGGGTGCTGCCCACGACTCCGGCGAGGTCCACCACCGAGGCCAGGCCCAGGCTGTCGCGGATGTCCGCGACCCGGACGGTGCCCGCGTCGGTGCCATCCGTCTTCCACAGCTCGCGGCCGCCCGTGGCGTCCCGGGCCAGGAAGTAGAGCGCTCCACCCATGAGCGTGAAGCGGGAGGGCTTCGAGGATGCGCTGCCAGGGACGATGTCCTTCACCCGCGTGGTGCCCGCGTCGGTGCCGTCGCTCTTCCACAGCTCGATGTCACCGGAGGCGTCCTGGCCCGCGAAGTAGAGGGCGCCGCCGTACTCGATGATCTCGATGGGGGAACTGGCCGCCGTGGTGAGCCGGACCTTGGCGGACACCTGGACGGTGCCCGTGGAGGTTCCATCCGTCCCGTAGAGCCGGTATCCGTTGGAGAGGTTGGGGATGGCCGCGAAGTAGAGGGCGCCGTTGAAGGGCGTGAGGGCCGTCAGTCCCGACTCGGCGATGAAGATGGGTGCATCCGAGGGAACGATGTCCATGAGAGCGGTCGTCCCCGCCGCCGTCCCATCCGAGCGCCACAGCCGCGCCGCCGCGTCCTGCTCGAAAGTGGTGAAGTACAGCGAGCCATTCCAGGCCACGAAGGGCGCGGGATTCGAGCCCCGGGTGGCCTTCTCGTCGGCGCCGACGGGAATCGTGCTGGCCACGTCACCCCGCGTCTTCCACAGTGTGGGGACCGGCGGGTTCTCGTCGGAGAGGCCCGTGCCGGGCGCGGTCGCCACGAAGTAGACCGTGTCGCCCATCACCGTGAACGAGCGCGGCGCCGGATCCACGGCACGGTCGCCCGGGAAGAGATTGGTGCCGATGCGCGTGGTGCCCGTGCTGGTGCCGTTGCTCGTCCACAGCTCGGTGCCGAGGCCCGGCTCGTACGCGGTGAAGTAGAGCGTGCTCCCGTTCGCCTTCATCAGCAGGGGGCCCTTGGCACCCACGGCCTTGAAGTCCTCGAGCAGCGTGGTGCCCACCGCCGTGCCGTCCGTCGCGTAGAGCGCGCTCTCGGTGCCGGCGCTGTCACGCGTCAGGAAGAAGAGGCGGGTGCCCGCGGTCACGAGGGAGTCGGGCCTCTCCACGGTGTTCTTTCCGGGGAAGAGCTCCACGACGGGCACGGTGCCCGCGCTGGTGCCATCGGTCTTCCACAGCTCGAGCCCCGTCACGCCGTCATTGGCGACGAAGTACACCGCGTCCCCGAAGGCGGTGAGCTGCGCGGGTGCGGAGCCCGAGGCGCCCGGGAGCAGGTCCTTCACGCGGACCGTGCCCGCGTCGGTGCCATCGGTCTTCCACAGCTCGCTGCCCGTGGAGCCATCCTCCGCGGCGAAGTAGAGCGCCCGGCCCGACCGCACGAGCCCGCGCCCGGACGGAGTGGCCGCCACGGTCAGGCTCGTGCCGACTCGCACCGTGCCCGCCGCGGTGCCATCGGTGCGCCACACCTGCCGCGCGCCTCCGTTGCCGGTGGCGAGGAAATAGAGCCTGCCGCCGAGCTCGGTGAACGAGTCGGGATCGCTGCCCGCCGAGCCCTGATAGATGTCCCGAACGCGGACCGTGCCCGTGGGGGTGCCATCCGTGCGCCACAGCTCGTTCCCGTACGTGGTGCCGTCATTGGCGCTGAAGTAGATCCACCCGTTGAGCTCGGCGAACCCCGAGGGCTGCGAGCTGGCCGCGCCGGGAGCGATGTCCGCGAGCTGGAAGGTGCCGGCGGTGGTGCCGTCCGTCCTCCACAGCTCCATGCCGTGCTGGCCATCCGAGGCAGCGAAGTAGGTGAGCCCGCGCATGTGGAAGAAGCGCGAGGGCGAGGAGCCGATGGGGCCCGGGGCGATATCGGCCACCAGGGCGGGGCCGGAGGACGTGAGCCTCCACAGCTCGGGTCCGGTGCTGTCGTCGTTGGCCGAGAAGAGGAGCGCCGTGCCCGCCGCCGTGGGGGACTCGGGGTAGCGCACGAGGGCGCCCTCGGGCTTCGCGCCCAGGTCCTTCAGGAGGGAGGCGGGGCCCTCGCCCAGGGCCCCGCGAGTGGCCTTGGGCGCGCCGCGTGCCGGTTCCTCGTGGGTGGGGGCCGTGCAGGCCACTCCCAGCACCAGGACGCACAGGGACGCCAGGGTCGTGTTCGCTCTCTCCATGCGGCTCCTCGAGACTCACCCGCCGGGTCCTGTCCCTCTTCCCGGCCGTACTGAAACGGCGTTGCATTCAACCACAACCGCCGCCCGTCCGGCGCCCGGCGGAGCGGGGGAGGCCTCCCTCGTTTTACGGGGAGTCTCGCCTCGTCCGTCCTCGGGAGGGCAGGCTGCCACGATCTCTTTCGGATCCGAGGAGGCCGCTGTGGTTATAAGACGCCCGCACATTTCCGGACCCCTCCTCCCAGAGATTCCATGCTCACGCTGCGTGGCGCCCCCGCCCTCTCCGAGTTCCGTCTGGCCAAGTTGCTCGCTCGCTGCCGCGAGCTGGAGCCGGCCGTGGCCACCCTCTACGCGGAGTTCGTGCACATCCTCGACCTCGCGGCCTCCCTCTCGGCCACCGAGCGGTCCCTGATGGACAAGCTGCTGGAGTACGGCCCGAAGCTGGCCCGCAAGGAGCCGCGCGGCAGCCTGCAGCTCGTCATTCCGCGCCCCGGCACCATCTCGCCCTGGTCCTCGAAGGCTACGGACATCTTCCACAACACCGGCCTGCGGAGCGTGCGGCGCATCGAGCGCGGCATCGCCTATTGGGTCGCCGACGCGGCGGGTAGGGCACTGGATGCGGGGCAGCTCGCCCGGATTCAGCCGGTGCTGCACGACCGGATGACGCAGGCGGTCGTGGGCCGCGAGGAGGATGCCGCCGTCCTGTTCGCCGGGCACTCGCCCCGGCCGCTCACCACGGTGGACGTGGTGAAGGGAGGCCGCGCCGCGCTCGTCACCGCGAACCGCGAGCTGGGCCTGGCGCTCGCCGAGGATGAGATCGACTACCTGGTGGCGCGCTTCACCGAGCTCGAGCGCAACCCCACCGACGTCGAGCTGATGATGTTCGCGCAGGCCAACAGCGAGCACTGCCGGCACAAGATCTTCAACGCGTCGTGGACCATCGACGGGGAGCAGCAGGAGCGCTCGCTCTTCCAGAGCATCAAGAACACCTATGCGGCGCACCCCGAGGGCGTGCTGTCGGCGTACAAGGACAACGCGGCGGTGATGGAGGGCTTCGAGGTCGATCGCCTCTTCCCCGACGCGGCCAGCGGCGAGTACCGCTTCCACCGCGAGCCCGCGCACATCCTGATGAAGGTGGAGACGCACAACCATCCCACGGCGATTTCGCCGCACCCGGGAGCCTCCACGGGCGCGGGCGGTGAGATTCGCGACGAGGGCGCCACGGGCCGGGGCGCCAAGCCCAAGGCGGGCCTGGCGGGCTTCTCCGTGTCCAACCTGCGCATCCCCGGCTTCGAGCAGCCCTGGGAGCAGCCCTACGGCAAGCCCGAGCGCATCGTGTCCGCGCTCGACATCATGCTCGACGGCCCGCTCGGGGGCGCTGCCTTCAACAACGAATTCGGCCGGCCCAACCTGTGCGGCTACTTCCGCAGCTTCGAGCTGCAGGTGCCCACGCCGGACGGCGTCGAGGTGCGCGGCTACCACAAGCCCATCATGATCGCCGGAGGCCTCGGCAACATCCGGGACGGGCACGTGAAGAAGGGCACGCTGAAGCCGGGCGACAAGATCGTCGTGCTCGGTGGTCCGGCGATGCTGATTGGCCTGGGCGGTGGCGCGGCGTCGTCGATGACGCAGGGCGCGAGCGCGGCGGACCTCGATTTCGCCTCGGTGCAGCGCGACAACCCGGAGATGGAGCGGCGCTGCCAGGAGGTCATCGACCGCTGCTGGGCGATGGGCGAGGCCAACCCCATCCGCTCCATCCACGACGTGGGCGCGGGAGGCCTGTCCAACGCGGTGCCGGAGCTCATCCACGACAACGACCTGGGTGGCCGCTTCGAGCTGCGCGAGGTGCCCAACGCCGAGCCCGGAATGGCGCCGGTGGAGATCTGGTGCAACGAGGCACAGGAGCGCTACGTGCTGGCGATTGCCCCGGAGGACCTGCCGCGCTTCACCGCGCTGTGCGAGCGCGAGCGGGCGCCGTTCGCGGTGCTGGGTGATGCCACCAGGGAGCAGGAGCTGAAGGTGACGGACCGGCAGTTCGGCAACGCGCCCATCGACATTCCGATGGACGTGCTGTTCGGCAAGCCGCCGAGGATGCATCGGGACGTGAAGTCGCGCCCGCTGGCGCACGCCGAGCTGAAGCTGGACGCTCCGGTGAAGGAGCTGCTGGGCCGGGTGCTCGGACACCCGACGGTGGCGGACAAGGGCTTCCTCATCACGATTGGTGACCGGACGGTGTCGGGGCTGACGGCGAGGGACCAGATGGTGGGCCCGTGGCAGGTGCCGGTGGCGGACTGCGCGGTGACGCTGTCGGCACACGCGGGCTACACGGGCGAGGCCATGTCCATGGGCGAGCGCACCCCGGTGGCGCTCATCGACGCGGCGGCCTCGGCGCGCATGGCGGTGGCCGAGGCCGTGACGAACATCGCCTCGGCGCGCATTGGCAAGCTGGGGGACGTGAAGCTGTCGGCCAACTGGATGGCCGCCGCGGGCAGCCCGGGCGAGGACGCCAACCTGTACGCCGCCGTGAAGGCCGTGGGCATGGAGCTGTGCCCGGCCCTGGGCCTCACCATTCCGGTGGGCAAGGACTCCATGTCCATGCGCACGGTGTGGGAGGAGAAGGGGACGCGCAAGGCGGTGACGGCGCCGCTGTCGCTCATTGTTTCGGCCTTCGCGCCGGTGCTCGATGTCCGCAAGTCCCTCACGCCGCAGCTGCGCGAGCTGGACGGGGACACGCGGCTCGTCTTCGTGGACCTCGCGGACGGGCGGCAGCGGCTGGGCGGCTCGGTGCTGGCGCAGGTGTACTCGCAGGTCGGCCCGAAGTGCCCGGACGTGGAGAGCCCCGAGTCCCTCAAGGGCTTCTTCGCCGCCATGCAGACCCTCAACGAGGAGGGCCTGGTGCGCGCCTACCATGACCGCTCCGATGGCGGCCTGCTCACCACGCTGGTGGAGATGGCCTTCGCGGGCCACTGCGGCTTCGAGGTGGATGTGGCCGCGCTGGGCTCGGATGCCGTCGCGGCGCTCTTCAACGAGGAGCTGGGCGCGGTGCTGCAGGTGCGGGCCGCCGAGCTCCAGCGCGTGCGCGAGGTGCTGACGCGGCACGGGTTGGGCTCGGCGTACCATGAGCTCGGCCAGCCGCGGGCGGAGCTGACGGTGCGGGTGCGCCACGGGACACAGGTTCTCCTGGAGGAGGCCACGGTGGCGCTGCGCAAGCAGTGGTCGCGCGTGAGCTACGAGATGCAGAAGCTGCGCGACAACCCGCGCTGCGCCGAGGAGGAGTACGCCACGAAGTGCGACCCGAGCGACCCCGGCCTGTCGCCCCGGCTCTCGTTCGACCCGACGGAGGACGTGGCGGCGCCGTACATCGCGAAGGGCGTGAAGCCCCGGGTGGTCATCCTGCGAGAGCAGGGCGTGAACAGCCAGCTGGAGATGGCGCGAGCGTTCATCCGCGCGGGCTTCAACGCGGTGGACGTGCACATGAGCGACCTGCTGTCGGGGCGGGTGTCGCTGAAGGACTTCACGGGCGTGGCGGCATGCGGAGGCTTCTCGTACGGCGACGTGCTGGGCGCGGGCGGAGGCTGGGCGCGGTCCATCCTGTTCAACTCGAGGGCGCGGGACGAGTTCGCCGCGTTCTTCGCGCGCTCGGGCACCTTCGCGCTGGGCATCTGCAACGGCTGCCAGATGATGTCGCAGCTGCGCGAGCTGATTCCGGGCGCCGAGCACTTCCCGCACTTCGTGCGCAACGTGTCGGAGCAATTCGAGGCGCGGCTGGTGCAGGTGGAGGTGGCGGAGAGCCCGTCGCTGTTCTTCAAGGGCATGGCGGGCAGCCGGATCCTCAT
>NZ_JBJMQO010000143.1:0-11365 GCF_045802675.1 Archangium sp.
ACGTGTCATGGCGCCATGACGGACGTGCAGCTCGCCACCCGGCAGCAGCTGCCGAAGATGGCCACCTGCTTCCAGTGCCATGACGGCAACGTGGCCTCGAAGGACTGCCGCACCTGCCACCTGACGGAGCCCTCGGGGCGGTTGCAGCTCACGTTCCCCTCGGGCGTGCTGCGGCCGATGCAGGGCAACCCGCTCGGCGTGGACCACGGGCCCCGCTACGAGTTCACCCACGGCAGCCGCGCCTCGGTGGACCGGGGCACCTGCATGTCGTGCCACGCCGAGTCCTACTGCCAGACGTGCCACGACGCGCTCCAGAAGCCGCTGTCCGTGCACCCGAATGATTACCTCACGCTGCACCCGGTGCAGGCGCGGATGGACTCCACGCGCTGCTCGAGCTGCCACCGCATGCAGTCCTTCTGCGCCGCGTGCCACGAGCGAGCCGGGGTGGGCATGGACGCGGACCGCTCGCTGCGCTCGCGCAACGTGAAGGTGCACCCGGACTACAACGCCTGGGTCGAGGTGCCCGGGCCCCAGCACCACGGCGTCGCCGCCTCGCGAGACATGCAGCAGTGCGCGTCCTGCCACCGCGAGGAGTCGTGCATGAGCTGCCACTCGGAGAAGTCGGTGCGGCGGCAGGTGATTCCGCATCCGGATGGCTTCGCCTCGATGTGCAAGCGGGTGGCGGCGGCCAATGACCGGGCCTGCCTCAAGTGCCACACCGAGGCGAGCCTCGTGCAGAAGGGGTGCCGCTGATGCGCCGGTTGCTGCTCGTGGGGCTGCTGGGGTGCGCCGCGTGCCTGGAGCCGGGAGAGCCGTTCCTCGCCACGCGCGACACGGACCCGCCCGACGTGGTGTCCACCGAGCCGAGCGCTGGAGGCACGCTGCCCGTGGGTGGCTCGCTGGAGGTCCTCTTCTCGGAGGCGATGGACGAGCGCACGCTGCGCCCGGGAATCGCCGTCTTCGAGGGGAGGGTGGAGGTGCCCCTGCGGCTGACGGTGCCCGCGGACCGGGACGAGGACGTCGAGCGCGGGGACGTGCCGTACACGGTGACGGTGAGCGCGGAGGCGGGGGCCTTCGAGCCGGGCACGGCGTACACGCTGGTGCTGCGCACCTCGCTCACCGACTCCGAGGGCAACCCGCTCGCCCAGGAGGTCCGGGTGCCCTTCCGCACGGCGCCGTGAGCACGGGTGAGAGGCGTGTAGCGCGGGCTCCGCTGGGGGTCCGCGCTACGGGGGCTCAGCCCTGGTGACGCAGGTAGCGGTGGAGCTCCTCGGCGAACTTCTTCGTCGCCGCGAGGTCGGGCGCCGCGGGTCCGAGCTTCAGCTTCTTGTCCTCTTCCACGAGGTAGCGCTGCTCCAGCAGGTAGGCCACCGCGTTCTCCAGCGTCACCTTGGCCAGCGACTCGGCCGCGGTGATGCGCCCCGAGTGGTACTCGGCCCGTCCCAGGTCCAGCGCCTGCTTCACGAAGGACTTGCGATCCTGCACCGTGCCCGCCGCCACCTCCGCCAGCGTCTGCGTGGCGATCAGGTACGCCTCCAGGTAGTCGCGCAGCAGATCCGCCAGGAACTCCAACTCGGGCCGCGCATGGGGCTCGGGCGCCACGCTCAGCGTGTCCCCCTGGTGCAGCACCAGTCCCATCCGCACCAGCCGCTCCACCGTCTCCGCGAAGATGGTGTCGAAGCTCGCGCCCACCCGGTAGATGAACTCCACCTTGAAGAGCCGCGACAGCCACAGCGCCCGCGCCTTCACCTCGTCGAATGGCGCCGGAGCCCCCACCAGCAGCGCGTTGGCCACGAGGCTTCGCGCCGCCACCAGGTTCATCAGCGTGTTCTTGTAGAAGGACATCTCGCCGCGGCGATCGTCCTCGGCCTGGTAGATGACCTCGCCGTGCGCCTTCTGCGTGCGCACCATCCCGTCCGAGCAGAACGTGCGCATGGCGTCCTGGATGGCGCCCATGGCCTCGGGGTTGCTCGGCGAGTCCTTGAGCATCGTGGACAGCGGCGCCTTGTCCTCCTCGGCGATGCGGCGAAGGACGTTGATGCGATCCGTGAGCTCGCGGCTCGTCATGCCACGCCGGCGGTGGGCCAGCAGGGACGCGCTCACCAGCGCGTGCGGCGTCACGGTGGACACCTTGGTGATGCCGTACATCACCCGGTTGCCCAGCGCGCGCACCAGACCCTTCTTCTGCTCGTCCGAGATGGGCTGCCCCGGCTCGAGCCCGCGGCTCTTCATCAGCTCCACGAGCGACAGCGGCTCATCGACGGTGAGGTGGATGCGGCCGTAGCGAGCCGCGAGCACCTTGGGCGTGCTCAGCAGTGCCTTGAGGTCCTCGGGCTTCTTCTCGCCGCCGGCCAGCTCCTTCGAGTAGCTGCCCGACTCGACCACCTTCTCGTAGTCGATGGACACGGGCACGAAGATGAGATCATTGCGAGCGCCCTCGAGGACGGACTCGACCTGCCAGGTGAACATGCCCAGCTTGGGCTGGAGCAGCTTGCCGGTGCGTGAGCGGCCGCCCTCGGGGAAGAACTCCTGGTGCACGCCGTCGTGCACGAGCTTCTTCACGTAGGCCTTGAAGGACGCGGCGTACACCTTGTCGTCCTTGAAGGAGCGGCGCAGGAAGAAGGCGCCGCAGCGGCGCAGCAGCGGCCCGAGCGGCCAGAAGGACAGGTTGGCGCCCGCGGCCACCAGGGGCACGGCGTAGCCGCGATTCCACAGGAGCCAGCTGAGCACCAGGTAGTCCACGTGGCTCTTGTGCGAGGGGCACAGCACGAGCGGCGCCTTGCTCGCGGCCTTGAGGGCGCGGTTGAGGCCCGCCTCGTCCACCTCGATGCCGTCGTAGATGCGGTTGAACACCCACGCGAGCACCGGCGAGACGAAGGCCAGCGTGGTGGGGCTCGGTTTGGCGGAGATGGCGTCCAGGTTGCGCCGGGCCTGGCGCAGCACGCTCTCGGGGCGGCGGTTGCTCTCGGTGGCCACCGCGTCCAGCGTCTTGCGCAGCGTGCGATCTCTCAGCGTCTCGTCGAGGATTCGCTCGGTGGGCTTCACCGGCGGACCGAAGACGGCGCGCGTCTCGCGGGCCAGGTGGTGGTTGAGGGCGCTGCGCACCTTGCGAGCGATGACCTCGTCCGAGTCCTGCGGGTTCTCCTCGATGAAGCGCTTGAGATCGATGGGCTCGCCCACGCGGAACTGCGCGCGGCGGTAGTTGCGGAAGAACGCCACCATCGAGTGCAGGAAGCCCGGCGCGTCCGGGCTGCCGAAGACGTGGTCCAGGAGGCTCGGCTTGATGCGCGAGGTGCGCTTCTCCCAGACGAACAGCTCGGGCACGAGGAAGACGGTCTTGTCGCTCTTGCGCGCCATGGCGACGAGCGCGGGGAAGGGGTTCTCCTCGATGTCCTTGCCCGAGGCGCTCAGGAGGGCCGTCTTGCGCAGGAAGATGAGGCCGCTGCCGCCCTGACGCCGCGCGTAGGTGAAGCGCACGTCGAAGGGGCCGCGCTGGGCCGTCTTGCGGAACGGGCGGGTGAACCAGGGCCGCAGGTTCACCACCGCCCGCACGGGGGGCAGGGCGCGGCGCACCATGGCCCAGGCGAGGTAGAGGTAGTTCACCCATGCCGTGGAGCGCATGACGTGCACCACGAACCCCTTGGCGTGGAGCGCGCGCAGCTCGTCCTCGGCCTCGGCGGGGAAGCGCACCCCTTCGAGGTAGCGCTGTCCCAGCATCCGGGAGACGGGCCCGAACTCCTCCTTCAATGCCTCGCTGTGACCGACGGCCTGTTGTGACAACGCGGTGTCCACGTGCGAGCCCCCTTTGTCCACACAGTCCTCGCTACATGTTCTCGGGAGTGGCGATACCCAGCAGCGACAGGCCCGCGGCCAGCGCCGAGCGCGTCGCGTCCGTGAGGGCCAGGCGCGCCGCCTTCAGGGGCTCGTTGCCCTCGAGCACGACGCGCTTGGTGCGGTCCTGGTTGCCCAGCGTGTAGTAGCGGCTGAACTCCGCGGCCAGGTCCAGCAGCCAGCGCGCGACGAAGCTGGGCTCGCACTGGTCGGCGGCCTCCTGCACCACCACGGGCAGCCGGGCGATGACGCGCAGCACGGCCTGCTCCTCGGGCAGGGTGAGCAGCGACGCGTCGTACGAGGCCGGAGCCCCACCGGCCCGGCGCAGGATGTTGCAGGTGCGCGCGTGCGCGTACTGGAGGTAGGGACCCGAGTGCCCCTCGAAGGCGAACACGTCCTCCCAGTCGAAGGTGTAGTCGGTGGTCCGGCGGTTCTTCAGATCGCCGAAGACGATGGCGCCCAGGCCGATCTGCTCGGCCAGCTCCTCCGTGCTGCTCGTCTGGATCTTCCCCTCCTGGACGTTCTTCTGCACGATCTCCAGGGCGCGGGCCTTGGCCTCGTCGAGCACGTCGTTGAGCAACACCAGGTTGCCCTTGCGGGTGCTCATGCCGTGCACGCGGCCGAAGTTGATGTGCACCAGGCGCTTGAACCACTCGCGGCCCATGGCCTCCAGCACCCGGAAGAGCTGCCGGAAGTGCAGCGCCTGATCCGTGGCCACCACGTAGAGCGACTTCTCGGGGTGGAAGCGCTCGTAGCGGTCGATGGCCGCCGCCAGATCGCGCGTGGCGTAGAGCGTGCTGCCGTCGTTCTTCTTGAGCAGGACGGGCGGCTCGTTCTCCGCGTAGGGCAGGTCCACGATGGTGGCGCCCTGGGACTCCTTCACGCCAGGCTTGCGGGCGATCTCCTCGATCACCGGCTCCATCTTGCCCTGGTAGAAGCTCTCGCCCTCGATGTGCTCGAACTTGATGCCGAGCCGGGCGTAGATGCGCTCGAAGTCGCGCACGGACGTCTCGCGGAACTCCTTCCAGAGCGCGAGCGCCTCGGTGTCTCCGGCCTCCATGCGGCGGAAGAAGTCGCGGGCGCGCTCGTCGAAGGCGGGCTCGGCCTCGGCGCGCTTGTTGGCCTTGACGTACACCTCCACGAGGTGCGCCATGTCCTTGCGGCGCTCGGACACGCCGAACTCCTGGAAGCCCACGGCCACGAGGCCGAACTGCTTGCCCCAGTCACCCAGGTAGTTGATGCCCTCGACGCGGTAGCCGAGCGCCCGGTGCAGGTTGGCCACGCTGTGGCCGATCATCGTCGAGCGGATGTGGTGGAAGGCGATGGGCTTGGCGATGTTGGGCGACGAGTAGTCCATCACCACCGTCTTCCCGGCGCCCGAGTCCCCACCGCCGTACTTGAGGCCCTGCGAGCGCGCCGCGTCGATGACCTCGGCGGTGAAGGGCATCTGCGAGAACTTCGCGTTGACGTAGGGGCCGGCGGCCACCACCTCGAGGCCCGGTACCTTCACGCCCTGGGCGAGCGCGGCGGCGATGGCCGGAGGCGCCTTCTTCTGCGCCTTGGCCAGCGGGAAGGTGGGGAAGGAGAGGTCGCCGTGAGCCGGGTCGGCCGGCTTGATCTGGGCGTCGATCTCGGAGGCGGGCACGCCCAGGGACTGGGCGAGCGCCTCGACGAAGGCAGTCCGATAGCGGGAGTAGACGGAAGGATTCATTTTATCGCGCGGATACTAAGCGAAAGCCGGGCGTGATCCGCGCACCTTCTGTCAACGCGCTGAGTCGCGGCGGCCTTTCACGAGACGGCCGGGTTGCGGCGGCTCGGGCGCACGACGGCGGCCACGGTGTCCAGGAGCCGGGGCAGTTGCAGCGGCTTCTCGAAAAATCCGTCGATGCGGTCCAGGCCCTGGCCCGCGCCGAGGCTGGAGACCTCGCTGGCGCCGGAGATGATGTAGACGGCCACGTCGGCGAGGGATTCGGTGCCGCGGATGAAGCGCAGCACGGAGCGGCCGTCCTCCTCGCTCAGCCGCAGATCCAACAGCACCATGGCCGGGCGGATGTGCGAGAGGATGGAGCGGGCCTCGGCGGCTCCCGAGGTGGACATCACCCGGTAGCCCTCCTGCTCGAGCACCTGCTGGAGCACCTCGCGGCAGTCGGCGTCGTCCTCGACGAGGAGGATGCCACCGGCGCGGGGGCCGGCCTGGGCGGCGTCGGGCGTGCTGACGGCGCCGGCGAACATGGGCAGCACCATCTGGAAGCTCGTGCCTTCACCGAGCGTGCTGGAGGCCTCCACGCGGCCGCCGTGGAGCGCGAGAATCTTCGCCACCAGCGGCAGGCCGAGGCTGCGGCCCTGGCCCCGGGTGCCCTCGGGCCGGTAGAAGGGATCGAAGAGGTGCTCCAGGTCCTCGGCGCCGATGCCGGGGCCGGAGTCCTTCACGGTGAGCAGGGCGAGCCCGTCCTCGACGGAGACGCGCAGCTCCACGGTGTCCTCGGCCTCGCAGCGGTGGATGCCGCTCTCCACGAGGTTCTGGATGGCCTCGGCGATGCGCTCGCGGTCGCCGCGGACGAAGACCTCGCCGGAGGGGGGCAGGGTGAGCTGCACCTTGTCCTTCTCGGCAATGGGGGTGAGGGTGCGGATGACCTCCTCGGCCACGGACTTGAGGCCGAAGGGGCGCTGGTTGAGCTGCATCTTCCCGGCCTGGAGGCGGGACATGAGCAGCAAGTCGTTCACCATGCGCAGCATTCGGTCCGCGCTGCGGTCGCACACCTGCACCGCGCGGCGCTGGGCGTCGGAGACGGGCCCGAGCTTCTCGCGCCCCATCATGGCCAGGTAGGCCTTGAGGGTGGTGAGGGGGTTCTTCAAGTCATGGGAGACGTTGCCGAGCAGCTCGTCGCGGCTCTGCTCGAGGGCCTTGAGGCCGGCGATGGCCGTCTGGAGATCCTTGTTGCGCCGGGCGCTGTCGTCGCGCAGGCGGGCGACCTCGTAGGCGGCGGAGAGCTGGCCGGCGATTGCCATGAGGAGCGAGTCGGAGAGGGCGCGGCGCGGGGCGATGATGGCGAGCACGCCGGTGATGCCCTGGGGGCTCTCGAGCGGAATGGCGACGGTCTCCTCGTCGCGCAGGAGGGTGCGCTCGGCGAAGGCGCGGCCGACGAGGCCCTCCTCGGGGGTGGCGGCGGTGATGCGCTCGTCGTAGCGGCCGCGCACGTGCTCCACGTGGAGCTGGTTGCGCGAGGGGCTGAAGCGCGCCACGTAGCAGGCCTTGGCCTGCATGAGGGTGTGGACGATTTGAAGCTGGGCGCGCAGGGCCTCGGTGGGGCCGGCGCTGGAGGTGATGTGCTGGGCCATCTCCACCAGGGAGCGCTCGGCGGCCTCGTTGTCCACGGGCGGCTGGGGCTTGGGCGTGCGCCGGGGCTTCTTGGCGTTGGCCTCGGGGCGGAGGGTGACGATCTCAGCCAGATGCGGAACCTTCTTCTTCGGCACGGAGCGACCTCGGCGACCAGGGGGCGGCGCGCCGGCCCCCCTCCAGGTGGAGGGCGACGCGATCACCGCATGGGGCAGATCCTGCGTCACCCGGAGCCGGGGTGGAAACCCTTCCCCGGCTCCTGTCGCAACAGGGCCGACCGCAGGACAATTGCCATGTCCGCTGGACGACACAGGGCGGGTGGGAGGGGTCCAACCCGCCAGGTACCGGGCTCAGCCGCGGCGCTTCACCAGGCCGCCGCCGTCGACGTAGTAGGGGTCGGCCAGGACGGCGTCCACCTTCTCGCGGTAGCCCTGCACGCCGAAGCCGCTCTCCTGGAGCGCCTCCAGCGCGGCCACCTGCACGCGGCGCGCGGTGTCCGGGGCCGTCAGGAGGTGGAGGATGGGCTCGCGCGCCGGCTCGTGCTTCTGGGGGCCGAGCGCCTTGAGGGCGGCGATCTTCACCTCGTCCGCCATGTCGTCGAGGTGGGGGAGCACGGCGGGGGCGATGCGCGCGTCCTGCTTGCCGGTGACGTAGTGCAGGAGGACGACCTTCTTCTCCGGGTCGCGCATGTACTGGGAGCCCAGGTGCTGGAGCGCGTCCACCACGAGGGTGACGACCTCGGCCTCGGGCAGCAGGGCCTCGAGGATGCGCAGGGCCCAGGAGGTGGCCTGCTCGTTCTTGCGCAGGAACTCGGTGACGGGGGGAATGGCGTCCTTGCCGAAGCTCTTGATGAGCTCGAAGACGTGCTCCTTCTCGTCGGCGTCCGTGGTGAGGGGCTCCACGGTGATGGTGTAGCGGTGCAGCAGGACGCTGACGGCCTCGGGGAACTGCATCTCCCCAAGCTGCTGGAGCGCCTTCTGGCGGGTGGACGGGTCCCCATACTTCTGGGTCACCTTGGACTTGAGCTTGAGGGCCTTCTCGGGGCCGGAACCGCCGAGGAAATCGAAGATGCCCATGAGGAAGAGGCTCCGAGGGGTGAATACGAGTTCTTGGCCGCCGTGTAGGACGCGGCGCAAGCTAACGCAAGAAGCTTGGATGGCCAGTGACCGGCCGTCGATTAGTGCTTCAACTAGAGCTGCAACGAGCCCCGGACATCCGATTGGTAGGCGCGGGAGAGGGCCTCGGCGGCCTGGCGGGCCTCGGAGGAGAGGTGCTCGGGCACCTTCACCTGGAGTGTGAGGTAGAGGTCTCCCGAGGGGCCGCCCTTGAGCGAGGGAGCCCCCCGTCCCTTGAGGCGCATCCGGCGGCCGGACTGCGAGCCCGGGGGCACCTTCACCGTCACCTCGCCCTGGAAGGTGGGCACGCGGACCTCGGCGCCGAGCATGGCCTCGGAGACGGTCACCGGCAGGTCCAGGTAGAGGTCATCGCCCTCGCGGCGCACCAGGGGGTGCTCGGCGACGATCGTCTCGATGTAGAGGTCCCCGGGAGGCCCCCCGCGCGAGCCCGCCGCGCCCTGGCCGGACAGCCGCACCTTGGAGCCCGTGTGGACGCCGGCGGGGAGCTTCACGGTGAGGCGGGCCGTCTCCTCCACGACGCCCGAGCCCTGGCAGGAAGGGCAGGGGGGCGCGGCGCGGCCGGTGCCGCGGCAGGTGGGGCACGTGCCGCTCGCGGCCATGCCGAGGATGCCTCCGGCGCGACGCACCTTGCCGGTGCCGCCGCAGGTGGCGCAGGTGGAGGGCGTACCGACCTGGCCCGCGCCCTGGCAGCGCTGGCAGCGGCCGGGGCGGGGCAGCGAGAGGGTTCGCTCCACGCCGGTGAGGGCCTCGTTGAAGCTGAGCGAGAGCGTGGCGGTGATGTCCTCGCCCGCGGTGGGACCGGCGGCCCGGCCTCCTGCGGCGCGGCCGAACATCTCCCCCATGTCCACGCCGCCCGCGCCGCCGCGGTTGAAGATCTCCCCGAAGAGGTCGCCCAGGTCGATGTCGGGGCCGACGCCGCCAGAGGGCCTGCCGCCGCCGGCCGCGCGCGCGGCCTTGTAGGCCCGGTACTGCTGGGCCTTCTTCTCGTCGAAGCCGAACTGGGCCGCCTCGTCGCCGAACTCGTCGTACAGCTTGCGCTTGCGCTCGTCCGAGAGCACCTCGAAGGCCGCGTTGAGCTGCTTGAACTTCTCTTCCGCCGACTTGTCGCCCGGGTTGACGTCCGGGTGGTACTTGCGAGCGAGCTTGCGGAAGGCCTTCTTGATTTCGTCGGCCGATGCCGTCCGGGACACGCCGAGAATCTGGTAGTAGTCGTCCGCCATGGGGTTGCCGCCCTCCGAAACTGCAAAAACGTAACCAGCCGTGCGGCGAGCGCCAGCACGGCGTGTGCCTCAAGGTCCGGATGTATAAAGTGGCCGGAGGCACATGAGGGAAAGAATGGGAGCAGCGCGCGGTCGGGGAGCGAAGATCGGGCTGGTGGTGGGCTGGCTCGCGCTGGTGCCGGTGTCCGCTGCCTGGCAGGCCGCTCCCGAGGACTCCCAGGACGCCTCCTCTGGGGGCCGGGTGCTCGACCGGGTGGTGGCGGTCATCGGCAACCAGGTGCTGACCCTGAGCGAGCTCGAGTTCGAGACCCGGGTGGCGCTGGTGCTGCGAGGAGGCGTGCGAGCGGCCGAGGCCTCGCTCGACGAGCAGACGCTCCGGGGAGCGCTCGAGCTGGCCATCAACCAGCGGCTGCTGGTGGCGGGGGCGGACAGGCTGCAGGCCTTCCCGGCGGAGCGCTCGGAGGTGGAGGGGCGGCTGAAGGCCTTCCGCGAGCGCTTCGAGGACGAGACGGCGCTCCTGGCCTTCCTGGCCCGGCACGACGCGGACCTGGAGCAGCTCTCGGCGGTGTTGGAGCGGGGAGTGCGGGCCGAGCGCATCCTGGACAGCCGGGTCCGCTTGCGCGCGCAGGTGGGTGAGGCGGAGGTGCGGCGGTACTGGGAGGAGCACAAGGCGGTGCTGGGCGGGCCGTACGAGTCGGTGCGGGAGGCCCTGAAGGAGAAGCTTTTCCGGGAGCGCTACAGCCAGCTCGCGAAGGAGGAATTCGCCCAGGTGAGGGCGGGCGCGAAGGTCCGGCGGGTGGCTCCCTTCGCCCGGGAGGCGCCGCAATGAGGCGGATGCGCGAGGAGCCCCGCGAGTCCCCATTCCTGATCCGCCGGATGACGCGGGAGGACCTGCCGGCGGTGATGGAGCTGGAGAAGGCCTCTTTCACCAACCCCTGGTCCTACGAACTGCTGCAGCGCGAGCTCGGCCACGACTGGTCCGTCATCTTCCTCGCGGAGGAGTCCCTGCCCGAGGGAGACCGGCGCCTGCTGGGCATCTCCATCTTCTGGATCGTCCACGACGAGGTGCACGTGCTCAACGTGGCCACGGCGCCCGAGCACCGGCGGCGCGGGGTGGGGCGGCAGCTGATGGAGGCCACCCTGGCCGAGGGGCGAGCACGCAAGTGCAGCCTGGCGACGTTGGAGGTGCGCAAGAGCAACGAGCCGGCCATCCACCTCTACAAGTCGTTCGGCTTCCGCCCGGTCGGGGTGCGGCCGAACTACTACGTGGACGCGGGCCAGCCGCCCGAGGACGCGATCGTGATGGTCCTCGACTTCTAGGTGGTAGGAGAGTAGAGGACCGAGCCAGCCAGGAGAAAGTGGGAAAGGGTGCCGGTGGGGTCCACGGTTGGAATGCCGTGGGCTGGCGGTGCTTGACACAGGGTAGCCCCTCCCTATACTCGCGGCCCTTTTTCAAGCGCAGTTGTAGGTTTGTATGCGCCCCTGGGTACACCCGCCCGGGGCAAACGGGAAGGAAGAGAAGCTCAGTGCCAACCATCAGTCAGCTGGTCCGTCAGGGCCGCCAGAAGTTGAACATCAAGGGCAAGAGCCCCGCGCTGAAGGAGTGCCCTCAGAAGCGTGGCGTCTGCACCCGCGTGTACACCACCACTCCGAAGAAGCCGAACTCGGCCCTCCGCAAGGTGGCGCGTGTTCGTCTGACCAACGGGATCGAGGTCACCTCGTACATCCCCGGCGTGGGTCACAACCTCCAGGAGCACTCGGTGGTGATGATCCGCGGGGGACGTGTGAAGGATCTCCCGGGTGTGCGTTACCACATCGTTCGTGGCACGCTGGATACCTCG
>NZ_JBJMQO010000144.1:0-18108 GCF_045802675.1 Archangium sp.
CCGGCGGAGACGGGCGCATCGGCGTCCGCGCCCACGTGCATGCGGTGCTTCACCTCGGCGTAGCGCCTGGCGGCCTCGGGCTCGGGAGAGACGAGCGACACCACCCAGCCCACGAAGAAGGACAGCGGCATGGTGATGATGCCCGGATTCTTCAGCGGGAAGAGCGCCTCCTTGTGGCCCAGCAGGTCCACCTGCACCGTGGGCGACAGGAAGATGAGCAGCACCGCGCTCACCGAGCCGGTGATCATGCTCGCCACCGCGCCGCGCGTGGTGAAGCCCTTCCAGGCCATGGACAGCAGCAGGGCGGGGAAGTTGGCGCTCGCGGCGATGGCGAAGGCCAGGCCCACCATGAAGGCCACGTTCTGCCCCTTGAAGAGGACGCCCAGGATGATGGCGAGAATCCCCAGTCCCAGGCTGGCCAGCTTCGCCACGCGCAGCTGCTCGCGCTCGGGCGAGGTGCCCTTGCGCACCACGTGCGTCCACAGGTCGTGGGAGAGCGCCGCCGCGCCCGACAGCGTCAGTCCGGCCACCACCGCGAGAATGGTCGCGAAGGCCACCGCGCAGATGAAGCCCAGGAAGGGCGTGCCGCCCAGGGCCTCGGCGAGCATGGGTGCCGCCATGTTGCCGCCCTTGTCCACGCCAGTGAGCGCCGCGCGGCCCACCAGCACCGAGGCGCCGAAGCCGAGGATGAACGTCACCAGGTAGAAGTAGCCGATGAGGCCCGTGGCGTAGAACACGGAGCTGCGCGCCGCCTTGGCGTTGGGCACCGTGTAGAAGCGCATGAGGATGTGCGGCAGGCCCGCCGTGCCGAACATCAGCGCCAGGCCCAGCGACACCGCCTCGAGCGGGCTCGACACCAGCTTGCCCGGCGCCAGCACCTCGGGGCCGTAGCGGTTGGCCGCCTCGCTGAAGAGCTCCAGCGGGCTGAAGTGGAACTTCATCAGCACCATGATGGCCAGCGCGGTGGCGCCCAGCAGCAGCAGCACCGCCTTGACGATCTGCACCCACGTGGTGGCGATCATCCCGCCGAAGAGCACGTACAGGATCATCACCACGCCGACGAGGCCCACGGCCACCTCGTAGGACAGGCCGAACATCATGCGGATGATGTTGCCGGCGCCCACCATCTGGGCAATCAGGTAGAAGCTCACCACGGTGAGCGTGCCCACGGCGGCGGAGATGCGCACCGGCGTCTGTTTGAGCCGGTAGGCCACCACGTCCGCGAAGGTGTACTTGCCCAGGTTGCGCAGCGGCTCGGCGATGAGGAACGTCACCACCGGCCAGCCCACCAGCCAGCCCACCGAGTAGATGAGGCCATCGAAGCCCGAGAGCGCCACCAGGCCGGCGATGCCCAGGAAGCTCGCGGCGCTCATGAAGTCACCCGCGAGCGCGAAGCCGTTCTGCATCGCGGTGACTCCGCCACCGGCGGCGAAGAACTCGGAGGTCGTCTTCGTCTTGCGCGCCGCCCACCAGGTGATGGCGAGCGTGAGGCCCACGAAGATGACGAAGAAGGCGATGGCGACGGTGTTCGGCTCGCCAATGGAAGTCGTTGCCTGCTGAGGATTCATTCGCGTGGCTCCGGGTTCAGCGGCGGAACTGGTGGAGGGCCTTGTCGTAGTGGTTGTTGGCCCACCAGACGTAGATGCCGGTCAACACCCAGGCGGAGACGATGACGAGCGCGCCCAGCAGGATGCCGAGGGACAGCCCCGGGGCGAGCTGCTGGCCCATGAGCGGCTTGTCGAAAGCGACGAGCAGGATGAAACCGAAATAGGAAATGAGCGTGCCGGCGGTGAGCACGGCGGCCACGCGCCAGCGCGCCGCCGCCAGGGCTTCGAGCTCATCGGCCTTGGATTTCTGGGACATGGTGCAGGGGTCTCCTTGGGTAGCGGGGAAGGTCAGTAGAAGAGCTGCAGTTGCGCGGTGCCGGCCACGCTGGTGGTGGTGTCCGCGGCGGCCGTGGCGGTGGCGGGCACCTGCTGGCGGGTGATGGCCACCTCGGCCTTGACGTTGAAGGTGTGCTTCATCACCCAGACGTTGAACCCCGGCCGGAACGACAGGAAGTCCGTGTCGGCCACGTCCGCGTTGAAGTACTCGGCGGAGAAGAGGGGCTCGATGATGCCGATGCGGTAGCCCACCTCCCCGAAGAGGCCGAAGCCGCTGGTGGTGTTCTCCCGGCCCTGCCAGTAGCGGAAGGCGTTCGTCTGGAAGAGGAGCTCCTGGTCGTTGGCGAGCGGGTAGTCGAGGAAGACGTCCGCGCCCACGTTCACGTCGTCCCGCTCCGTGCCCGCCGACAGCACCGAGCGCGGCTGGTAGTCCGCGCCCACGCCCACCGACAGCTTCGGCTGGTCCGCGAAGTAGATGCCGTTGAAGAAGAAGCCGTCCTCGGTGCCCAGCAGGTTGTAGCGGACGTGGGCCACCACGCGGGGAATGTCGTGCGGGTTGACCTCGGCGACGGGAGGCGTGGCGGTGGGGTTGGCCGCCTGCCCTTCGATGCCGTTGAAGACGCCCAGGCGGTAGTGCAGCGCCCCGAGGAAGCCGCGCACCTGCACTCCGGCGTCACGCCAGATCTTCCCCTCGTTCGTGGGGAAGCGCACCAGCGAGGCGTGGTAGTCCAGCGTGTTGAGCGTGGTGGCGCCCTGCAGCGAGTGGTGGGTGAAGGGCGCGAGCATCATGCCCGCGTCGATCCACAGCACGTTCCCCGTGGTGAGGAGCTTCACCGAGGCGAAGGCATCCTGGACGAAGAAGGCCGGGTTCCAGTTGCCGTCGCGCCCGAGGTTGGGCTGGTCCGTCTCGATGAAGAAGGAGATGCGCTCGGTGACGTTGCCCGAGACGATGAGCCGCACCCGGCGCAGGAAGAAGTCCGTGCCCACGTTGCCCGCGGGCGCGCCCCCCTTGGAGAGCTGCGTCCAGGGTTGCACCAGCACGCCGACATTCAGCGTGGCCGGGCCTTCACCGAGCGGAATCTTCGCGGCGCGAGCGGAGCCAGGGAGGACGAGGGCCGCCATCGCGGCCAGGAGGACGACGAGGGACGGGGACAGGGGCAGAGTGTGGGTTCGCACGCGAGCCTCCATGAGCAACGCTCATTCCAGCGCGCAGCATGAATGTTCTCGCGGGCCTGGCCTCCGCCACGCCACTCAGATGTTTCGAAAGGTAACCCTCCCCCTCACCCGGGTAACGCAGGTAACACTTTTCAGCCCCTCGGCCCTCCGCCCGCGAGGGGCAGCTCGATGACGAAGGTGGCGCCCTGGCCCGGACCGGGGCTGGCGCACGTGAGCGAGCCTCCCATCTCCCCGGCCGCCAGCGCGCTGATGTGCAGGCCGAAGCCGTGCCCGTCCTTCTTCGTGGTGAAGCCCTGGGTGAAGAGGCGCGCGCGGTGCTCCGGGTGGATGCCCACGCCATTGTCCGTCACCTCGATGCGCAGCCGCCCCTCGAGGTTCAGCCTCACGCGCACGCAAATGCGCTTGTCCGGCTGGGAGCTGTCGAGCAGCGCGTGCCGGGCATTGCTCAGCAGGTTGATGAGGATTTGCAGCAGCTTGTGCCGGTCCACCGAGAGGAAGGGCACCGCCGCGTAGTCCGTGCGCACGTGGATGCCCACGCGCTCGAAGGACACCGAGTGCAGCCGCAGGGCGTCATCCAGCAGCTGCGTCACCGAAATCTGCTCCACCACCCCGGCCACGCGCGCGTGCGCCTGCTGCATGCTCACCACGGCCTTGATGTGCTCGATGCTCTGCACGAGCGTCTGCGCCTCGGACAGCAGCGCGGCCTGCTCGGTGGCGAGCTGCTGCGCCAGCGTCTCGAGGTAGGCCGGAAACCGCTGGCCTCGCGAGTCCCGGGTGAAGAAGGAGGCCAGGTCGCCCGTGTGCTCGCGCAGCAGCGCCGAGGCCTTCGCCACGCCGGACACCCGCAGGCAGCGCAGCCGCTCGGAGACGAGCCCCGCGGACACGTTCACGCTGTTGAGCGTGTTGCCCACGTTGTGGAGGATGCCGGTGGCCATCTCCGCCATGCCCGCCTGGCGCGACACGTCCAGCAGGCTGCGGTGCAGCTCGCCCAGCCTCGCCTCGGCCTCCTTGAGCGCGGTGATGTCCCGGCCGAAGAGCGTCATGCCCACCGGGCGCCGCGCCGGCCCGAGGATGGGATTGAGGCTGAGGTCCATCACCCGCTTGCGGCCCTCCAGCATCAGGTCCACCTGGAAGCGCAGACGCTCGCCGCCCAGCGCCTGCCCCGCCCGCTCCTTCCAGCGCGCGCGCTGCTCCGGCGCGAGCCCATCGAAGAGGGTGCCCCCCCGGAGTGGCTCTCCACCGAAGAGCTGGCGGCACAGCTCCGAGCCCGCCGCGTTGAAGGCGATGACCCGCCCCCTCGCGTCGAGTGAGCACACCGGATCATCCGTGCTCTCCACGAGGCTGATGAGCTTGGCCTCGCTCTCGCGCAGCGTCTTCAGGACGTGCTCGAGCGTCGCGTGGGCCTCGTCCCGCGAGGTGAGGAACATCCAGCTCACCAGCCACCCGCCCAGCAGGAAGAGCGCGGAGGAGTGGTTGAGCGCGGGGCCATTGGGAGGAGGGAAGAGGTGCGGGTGGACGAGCGCCATGTTCGCGGCGGCGAGCAGGGTGAAGAACAGGCCCCAGCGCACGCCGAGCAGGTACACGGTGAGCATCGGCACGAGCATGGTCATGGCGCTCACGGCCACGGCCTGCGTGCCCGCGAGCCAGGACTCGGCGCAGATGGCGGCCACCACGAGGAAGCACAGCCCCCACGCCGGTACCTGGATGGAGGTGGCATGGCGCAGCCACCCCAGCGTCCCCGAGAAGAACACCAGACACGAGAGGTGGACGGCGCCGGTACGCAGCGGCTCGGGGCTCACGCGCACGTAGAAGAAGAGGACGAGTAGATCGAAGAGCAGCAGCATCCCGAGGATGCCCACCAGCAGGCGGCCCCGGCTGAGCTCCACGGGAGAGGCCTTGCGCAGGGACTCGGAGAGACACGTGTCCAGCCGCGCGAGCACCCAGCCCCACGGGCCCCGGTGCGACAGCGCGGGAAGGGACGTCTGCGACGGCCTGAGCTCGGGCAGCCTGGCTTCCAGGGTGGACGTGACGGGCATGGGTAGGGCTCCCGCGCTTTCCTCGTTCTCCGGAATGCGCCTGGATGGCCAGGAGAGCACGAGCATCCGCGCCTGGGTTTCCGTCCCGTGACTTCCGTCCGTGGAGACGTCGTGGGTCCAACATGCTCTGTCACGGCGCCGTAATCCTGTTCGGCAGGAGGCACTGGCTACGGTGCGGTTTCGTCTCGGAGAAGACACCGGGAGGACGCGTGCACGGGTGGCTCGCGGCGGGAAGGCCCGCGCACGGCGCGCGAAAAAGGTCCGTAGCCCGGATTTTCCCCTCACGGTTCCAAGTAGACGTGCTCCCCGCGCGCGCATGTACACGACGGGGTACTGGGAAAGACTTACGCAGATACGCCACCTCACCTGGTGGTTCTGGAGTGAGTCTTTGGAAGGGATTGCCCGGCTGCCTGGGAGATGTTCATCGCCTCCACCGCCGAGCGCACCGTGGCGTAGCTCGTCATGATGAGCACCGGCACGCCCGGCGCCTTGGCGATGACATCCGCGCCCGGCGCTCCCGGCAGCCGCAGGTCGCTCAGGATGAGCTCGAACGAGTCCAGCTCGTAATCCGTCTCGGCCTCGTGCACCGCGCCGGCCTCGGCCACGTCGTGTCCCGCGCGCGTCAGCAGGCGCCGCAGCTCGCTCCTTGGGGGCGGAGCGACACACTCGGAAGGCTTGACCGAGAGGGTAGTCCCCGCGCCCCGTCCTCTGTCCACTTCCAAACGGAATGACGGAGTGCGTCATCGAGGAGACGGCCGCCCGGCAGGACTCCGCGAGTCACCCAGCGCATGAACACGGATTCGTCGGTGGCACCCGGCGCGCACCGGCGTTATCCGGCCGCGATCTCGAACAGGGACCCCCCACCATGCGAATCCTCTTCACGACCCTTCCCGGCTCCGGCCACTTCCATCCACTCGTCCCCGTCGCGCAGGCGCTCCAGCAGGCGGGTCACGAGGTCGCCTTCGCCAGCGGAGAGCCAATCCAGAAGCAGGTGGAGGCCAAGGGCTTCCGCTTCTTCCGCGCCGGAGGTGAGTTTCAGCAGATGGGGGGCCCGGACGGGATGGCGAAGCGGGCGGAGAGCATCATGCGCATGCCGCCCGAGGCCCGCCGCGAGCACATGGCCAACATGTTCGGCGGCCACTTCGCGCGGATGATGGCGCCGGACGTGGTGGCGCTCGCGTCCGGCTGGCGTCCGGACCTCCTCGTGCGCGACTCGATGGAGTTCGGTGGAGCCATCGCGGCCGAGCACCTCGGCATCCCGCACGCCTCCATCCAGGTGGGCGCCGCGCTGCCCCAGGATTACGCGCACCCGCTGATGGTGGCCCGGCTCAACGAGGTGCGGGCCACGTTGGGCCTGCCGCCGGACCCCGAGCAGCGCGCGCTCTACCCGTACCTGCACCTGTGCTTCGTGCCGCCGCACTACCTCGGGGGCACGCTGCCCGCGACGGCGCACTTCTTCCAGCCGGCCATCTTCGACCAGTCCGGTGACGAGCGGCTGCCCGCGTGGGCCTCGCAGCTCGGGCAGAACGGGCGGCCGGTGGTGTACGTGACGCTGGGCACGGTCTTCAACAAGGTGGTGCACGTGCTGCGCACCCTCGTGGAGGGCGTGCGCGAGGAGCCGGTGGACGTGGTGGTGACGGTGGGGCGGGACATCGACCCGGCGGCGCTCGGGCCGCAGCCGGCGCACGTGCACGTGGAGCGCTACATCCCCCAGTCGCTGCTCTTCCCCCAGGTGGACCTGGCGATTCTGCACGGCGGCTACAACAGCACCACGGCCGCGCTCGACTTCGGGTTGCCGCTGGTGCTCGTGCCCATCGCCGCCGACCAGCCGATGAACGCCGCGCGGTGCAAGGAATTGGGTGTGGCGCGCGTGGTGGAGCCGCTCTCGATGACGCGCGAGAGCATCCGCGAGGCGGTGCGCGATGTGCTCGACACGCCCTCCTACCGCGAGAACGCGCGGCGCTTCCAGCGCGAGGCCCGGGCGTTGCCGGGAATGGCTCGCGCGGTGGAACTGCTGGAGAAGCTCGCGAAGGAGAAGACGCCGCAGCTCCGGGCGTGAGCGCCGCTACCCGAGGGCCCGAGGGTCCATCGCCTCGGGAGCACGACGGTGAAGGTGGTGCCGGCGCCGGGCTGGCTGTCCACCTCCAGCGTGCCGCCGTGCCTCCAGCGCGTAGGCGAGCGGGTGCTGGGTGATGCGCGAGGGGATGCGCCCGCGCTCGGCGGCGTAGGCGATGAGGAAGAGCACCAGCAGGTAGGCGAGGGAGGGGACTTCATCGCGTGCTCAGTCCTGGAGGCCCACCTGGGCCATCAGCAGCGGCCGAGCCTCCTGGTACGCCCGCGCCACCGCGCTCAGCAGCTCGGCCGCGCCGTCCAGACGCGGGCCGCGCGCGAGGTTCTCCAAGTCCTTGCAGTGCATGCGCACGCGCATCATCCCGAACATCCCGCTGCTCGTCGCCAGGCCATGGGCCTCGTGCGCCAGCAGCGCGGCATTACCCGTGGCGAGCAGCTCGTGCATCCGGCCGATGCGCTGGGGCGTGCGGTCCAGATAGCCGCGCGCCATGTTCGCCACGAGGTGTGGATCCTCCTCGTCCTGAAGCACGCGCAGCTTCTCCAGTTGTCGGACGTCCATCGCGAGGGCTTGCGGCTCCATGGGGCGCATTGTGCCTGATTTCAGCGGCAGCCAGGAGGGCGAGGGGTTCCGGGCTCCTCTACCCAGGGGTGTACCCGGGGGCCAGTGTCGTACCCCTTGTACGGTGCCTACCCTTTTGCGAACCCCACAGTGGGTGAACTCCGCAGGAGGGTGCGTGATGAAGAATTTCAAGTTCCTGGTGGTGGGTGCGTTGGCTTCGGCGCTGTGTCTGGCGCCGGGGTGCAAGTCGGGCGATCAGTCCGGGAATCAGCAGGGCATGGGCGGCACGGGCGACGTCGGGACCTCGGGCTCGGACATGGGCACGGGTGGCTCGGGGACCACGGGCACGGGCTCGGACATGGGCACGGGCGGCTCGGGCGCGAAGGGCACCAAGGGAACCAAGGGCGGCCATGACGCAGGTACCGGCACCGGCACGACGGGCGGCGGAACGGGTACCGGGACGACGGGCGGCGGAACGGGTACCGGGACGACGGGCGGCGGCGCCGGGACGACGGGCGGCGGCACGGGCTCCGGTACCGGCACGATGGGGGGCGGCACGGGCTCCGGCACGACGGGCGGCACGACGGGCGGCGGCGCCGCTGGAACGACGGGCGGTGGCACCGGCACGACCGGTGGCAGCACGGGGGCGGGCTCGGGCTCGGGTACTCGCTCGGGTGGTGGAACCGGAAGCACGGGAACCGGCAGCGGCTCGACCACGGGCCACTGAGACGTTCGGTAGTCTGAAATGAAGAGGGCTCCGGGGGAGGGAAGACCCGGGGCCCATCCGCGCTCAGCGGCAGCCTGGCCTCACCGCCCGTGCGCGAGCACCACCACCTGCGTGTCCGGCTCCTCGGGCACCGGCGTGTCGCGCGGAGGGTTGAGCCAGGCGTCCTCGCTGCCTCCGACGTCGCCTTCTTCCAGGCGCTGGCGGGCGATCTCCCGTTCGTGGCCTCGGCTGCGCGGATCCGGGTAGAAGCCGATGGCGATCTCCCCGCGCGCCCGCGCGTTGGCCATGACATCGGCGAAGGTGGCGGCGCGATCCGGGAGTTGGACCTGGCGCGGGCGCAGGTGCACCGTGACGCCCCCGGGCGAGAGCAACTCCCGGTACACCGAGGCCACGTCGGAATCGAGCACCGACTGCGCGAGCAGCATCGCCACCACGTCGCTGGACACCACGCAGTCTCCGCGCCGGGGGACGATGTGCATGGCGGAGCGGGGGTCTCTCACTTCCGTCACCACGCGCCGGGCGCGGTTGCCGCTCACCTTCATGCCGTGGCGCAGCCGCAGCAGCATCGCGAGGGCGCTCGCGTCGCCGTTCTCGTCGTGCGCGTCCTCGTCGCCGAGGATGACCACCGCGTCCGCGCTGCACATCTCGTGTTTGCCGTGGTGCGCGAGCTTCGCGGGCGGGCGGGAGTCGCACTCGAAGCGCACGCGCCGGGCCTGCTCGCGCTCGTGCTCGACCAGACGGGTCGCCTCCTCGGATTGAGCTCCGGCCACCACCCGGACGTGGGAGCCCTCGGGCAGGCCGTCCTCCAGCTCGCGCAGGAGGTGATGCAGGGTGTGGTTGTAGCCCACGACGCAGACGTTCTGCGGGACGGGGCTGGGGATGGAGCCGGCGGTGGGCAACAGGGGCGTGGGCAGCGTGCCGCCCGTGCGCCAGCGGTGCTTCCCGCTCGAGAGGACGATGAGCCGGTCTCCACGCTGGAGCCGCTCCACCTGGTCGGGCATGGGGCACAGCCATGTCCTGCCCGCCGCCGTCTGGACGCCGACCACGATGGCGTCCACCACGGCCGCGTGCGCGTCGTCGAAGCCGTGGCCCTCGAGCTCCGCGGGGAGCGGGTCCATGTAGAGCTCGCACCCGTCGAAGGCGAGCAGGTGGCGGAGGACGAAGTAGAGGCCGTCCTGCCGGGTGCTCTGGGCCAGAATCCCCGCGATGACCTCGTCCGAGGCGACGATGTCGAGCGAGAGCATGCCTGGGCCGGACAGGTCCCGCTCACCCGCGAGCGAGAGCAGCTCCCGGGCCTCGGTGCGCCGGGCCTCGACGATGACGCGCCCGTGGAAGCCCTCCTCGACGATGCGGTGCAGGGCCAGCAGGGTGGACAACGTCCACTCCACGGAGTCCTCGTCGGACAGGCTCGCGGGAGGCGTGACGATGACGGCGCGGGCGCGCTGGGCCGCCACGCGCAGCAGGGCCTGCTCGTTGCGAGGGTCTCCGGTGCGCACCACGGTGCGCAGGCGGTGGTTGGGCACATGGCGCGCCGGTTTCAGGGCGACGTCGATGCGGTCCTTGTCCTCGAGGGCGAGCACCACCAGCGTGCAGCGCTGCCCCGAGCGGGCGATCTCCCGCGCCACCAGCGCCACGTTCGGGTCGTAGCCGAGGCACAGCACGTGGCCGCGCTCCACCACCGGGTTGAGGCCCGAGCGCAGATCGTCGATGCGCTCGCCCATCTTGGACGTCAGCGCCGCGGTGAGCAGCGACACGGCGAAGACGCCGGTGCAGGTGGCCCCGAGCGCCAGCAGGCGGCGGTAGGGGGGATCCATCACCATGGTTCCACCGTCGAGGAAGTGGGTGACGGTCCACCAGAGGGCCTCGGTGCCATTGGGGATGGTGGTGTCGCGAGGGTGTACCGCGAGCTCGAGCCAGGCGAACGCGCCGACGAGGACGGCGGTGAGCAGGAAGAGCACGCCCACCTGCACGAGTGGCGGGAGGGTGAGGAGTTGATCCAACCGGTAGATGACCCACGCGCGCGCCGAGCGCCCGGCGCGCTGAAACAGCCTGGACTCCATGGAGCCCTACGCTACCACTCCTGACTCCGCGCCGGTCCCGGGCGGACCGGGGTAGAGGACCTGCCGGCCATGCAGCTCGGCGAAGGGCGTGAGCTTGTGGGGCTCGGCGCGGGTGCGGCTGGAGATGTGCAGCACCACCACGCCCCGTGCGTACAGCGCATCCGACACGAGCGAGCGGTGACACCGCCAGCGCACCGCCTCGGCGCACATGAGGGCGAGCGGCCCGTCCGGAGTGAGCTCCCGCAGCTCCTCGAGTCCCCGCGCGAACTCGTCCGTCTGCATGTAGTCCGCATAGCCTCGGAAGCTGGCGTTGCGCCACGCGGTGTTGGGCGAGTCCTGGCTCGTGCGCCGAAGCCCTCCGAGCCGGGGCAGGTGCACGTAGCGGAGGTCCGCCTTCGCGAGCGTCCGGGGCAGGGTGTCCCGGTTGAACTGGGGATTGGTCCGCGAGCGAGGCACCGTGCGGATGTCCACGAGCGTCTGGATGCCGTGGGCTTGCAGCAGCTCCACGAATTCCCCGGCCGGGCGCGTGGAATGGCCCACCGAGTAGATGCGCGCCTTGCCCCATCCCGGTGCCTTCCGTATGGGCCGCTCCGTGTTCATGGCCAGGGTCCTCCGTGGTGGGAAGGTGGGCACGGAGACAGACGGACGGAAGGGACGGGCGAGCGGGCGGCCAGGGCGGCGGGTTACCTGGACGTGCTCCCGCGCCAGGGGCGGCGTACCGGGTCCTTTACAGCGGTGCGTGACTGGTGGCACACCGCACCCGCCGCAACACACGGGAGCGTCACATGATCAAACGCGTGAAGTTCGTTGGACTCACGGTCAAGGACTTCGACAAGGCCCTCGACTTCTACACGAACAAGCTGGGCTTCGAGGTGCACACGAATCAGCCGGCGGGGCCGGGCCGGTGGATCGAGCTGCGGATTCCCGGTGCGGACACCCAGGTGGTCATCAGTCCCTTCGGCCCGCCGCCGGACGGGAAGAGCCAGGTGCCCGGCGTGGTGTTCGCCGTGGATGACCTCGACGCCACCTACGAGGAGCTGAAGAAGAAGGGCGTCGAGTTCACCCAGCCCCCCAAGAAGGAAGCGTGGGGCTCGAGCGCCATGTTCCGGGATCCGGACGGCAACCTCGTCCTGCTCAGCACGATGTAGGGGCCCACGGCCGTCCAATGCCAGACGGGCGGTGGCGCGCCGTTACCGCCCTCGGACACTCACGTCCTCGGGCCCATGGGGCGCGGTGTCCCTTCGTGACAGGTTCCCGCGCGCCCATTGGCCGCTGGCCGTGCTCAGGTGAGGTGACCATGTCTCGCAGGACGTTCCGCCGTGCCTTCGCTGGTCTGCTGCTCGCCGTCCCCGCGCTCGCGCTGTCCGGCTGCGACACCTCGGGCGACAATTGCGAGGGCAGGAGCTCGACGTACGACGAGACGTTCTTCGTGGCCAATCTCCGCCGGGCGGACGGCACGAAGCCTCCGCCGGACACCTCGTGCGAGGAGCTGTGCTTCCTCGCCGCCGGCTACGAGCAGGTGCCGTGCCGGGTCGACTCCGCGGGCACGCCCGACGCGTCGGTGACGTGCACCGTCCACTTCGTCTGCGAGGAGTAGTCACTCGAGGCGCACGCGCGCGCCCCGGCCCACCCCGAGCACCGCGGCCGCGCTGCCATCCCGCACGGACACCTCCAGCAGCCCCGCGCTTCCCACCAGGGCCAGCAGCCCACCGGACGCGACGACCTGGTAGTGCGCATGCGGGGCGCCCTCGATGACGGTGTTCCCGACGTGCACGCGGAAGCGCACCGGCAGCATCGCTCCCGGGAGGTTGGTGATGAGGTTGCCGTAGGTGTCCACGTGGAGCACCTCGCCCACCGGGCACCCGTCCTCTTCGTGGGGGGTTGGGAAGGAGAAGGGCCTCTCCAGGTGGTGCAGCGCGCGGCCGAGCTTCTCCAGCGCCACACCCGCCGCCAGGTGTCCCACCACGGGGGCGAACTTGTCCCGCCCGTGGAAGGTCCGCGACTGCCGCGGCCCCCAGTATTCCGGCGCGGTCAGCTCGACGGCCAGGTCCTGCCCCCCGAGTTGCTCGAGGGCCGGTACCAGCAACCCGTTGTCCGGCCCCACCAGCACATCTCCCCGCAGCGACCGCACCGCCACGGCGCGCCGTGTCGAGCCCACGCCCGGGTCCACCACCGCCAGGTGCAGCGAGCCCTCGGGGAAGGCCTCCACCGCGCTCCACAGCAGGAAGGCCCCTCCCGTCACGTCCTGCGGGGGCACCGCATGCGTCAGGTCCACGAGGGAAACGCCCGGGGCGACCCGGAGGATCGCCGCCTTCATCTGGCCCACGTAGGTGTCCGTCAGGCCGAAATCCGTGAGCAGGCTGATGGTTGGAGGCATCGCGTCAGGAGGATAGCCGCACCCCCTCCGTTCCTGGAGTGGAGGGGGGCATTCACGTTCAGGGCCCCATCCGCGATAGAACGGGGAGCAGCCCCCAGTCCCCCATGCGCGTCGTCATCCTCGGTTGTGGAGTCTCTGGCCTGTCCTGTGGTGTCCGGCTGCTCGAAGCCGGTCACCCGGTGGAGCTCTGGGCGCGCGAGCTGCCCCCGCATACCACCTCCGATGTCGCGGCGGCCGTCTGGTACCCGTACCGCGCTCATCCGCGGGAGCGTGTCACCGCCTGGGCCGCGCGCACCTTCGAGGAGCTGTGCGTGCTCGCCGGGCAGTCCGGCACCGGCGTCAGGTGCGTGTCCGGCATCGAGCTGCTGCTGTGGCCCGCGCCGGACCCGTGGTGGAAGCCGTGCGTGCCGGGCTTCCGCCGGGCCACCGCGGCGGAGCTGCTCCCGGGCTTCGTGGACGGCTACGTCCTCGAGGCCCCCGTCATCGACATGTCGCGCTACCTGCCGTACCTGCTGGAGCGCTTCCGCCGGCTCGGCGGCTCCGTGCGCCAGCGCGAGGTGCGCTCGCTGGACGAGGCGCTCGAGGCAGCGCCGCTGGTGGTCAACTGCACCGGCCTCGGTTCGCGCGAGCTGCTGGGCGACGAGACACTCTTCCCCATCCGTGGCGAGGTGCTCCGCGTGGCGCCGCCTCCGACGGAGCGCTTCCTCCTCGACGAGCAGGACGAGGCGCGCGGCATGACGTACCTCATTCCCCGCTTCGACGACTGCATCCTCGGCGGCACGGCCGTGGAGGGCAGCTGGTCGCTGGAGCCGGACCCGGCGCAGGCCGAGGCCATCCTCGCGCGCGCGGCGCGGCTGCTGCCCGCGGGCACCCGGCTGCACGTGGTGCAACACCGCGTGGGGCTGCGGCCCGGGCGGCCCTCGGTGCGCCTCGAGCTGGAGCACGTGGCGGGGCGCTCCGTGGTGCACAACTACGGGCACGGGGGCGCGGGCGTGACACTCTCCTGGGGTTGTGCCGAGGAGGTGGCCGCGCTCGTGCGCTCCCTCTCCGCGGGCACCGCCCCTGTCGGACCGGTGAACAATCCTTCGAGCACTGGGAGGACGGATGGAACGTGAACAAGAGAGCCAGGAGCGGTTGCAGTCCGTGCTGAAGTTGCCCGCGGCACGGCGCTACTCGTACTTCCTCCAACGCGTGGTGGAGTCCGGCGAGGTCTGGGGACTCGATGGCGAGGGCTGGGCGCTCGCGCTCGACGACTCCGGCCGGGACGTGCTGCCGCTGTGGCCCGCGCCCGAGTTCGCCGCCCTGTGCGCCAACCGGCTGTGGTCCGGCTTCCAGCCTCGCGCCATGCGGCTGGAGGACCTGTTGGAGAACGTCCTGCCGCAGCTGGAGGAGGAGGGGATGCCGGTGGGCGTCTTCTTCACGCCGGACGGGCACGGCCACCCGGTGACGGCGCGCGAGCTCATCGAGGACCTGCGCACCGCGCGCGGCCCCCTGGCCTGAAACCCAGTGCCCCTGGCTGTCACGCACGTGGCGTGGAGCGGTCGTCGCTCCGCCGCGAGCGGAACGTTGCACCCGCGGATACTTGCGCTCACCTGTAACGCCTTGAAGCGCACCCGGGCGGAGCCTCTAGCTTGCGCGCCATGTCAGGAGACAGCGACAAGACGGTGTATGCGAAGGGAGTGGGCCCCGGCCGTGAGGGAGGCGCGAAGCCCTGGGTGCCGTGGCTGGTGACGGCGCTGGTGCTGCTGCTGGCCGGGGCCGCGGGCTATTTCGGGTACGGGGCGTACTCGGCGCAGAAGGCGCGCGCGGACGAGGCCGAGAAGGCCGCCGCGGACGCCCGGGTGCGGACGGTGGCCACGGAGCAGGCGCGCAAGGCGCTGGAGACGCAGCTGGCCGGGCAGCTCGCGGCGAAGGATCAGAAGCTCACGGCGCTCGAGGACGAGCGCACGCGGCTGTCCACCGAGCGCGAGCAGCTCCAGCAGGCGGTGGCGGAGAAGGACGCCGAGCTCGCGCGCCTCAAGGCCACGTATGAGGACATCGAGCAGAAGCTGAAGTCGGAGATCGCCGACGGGGAAATCCGCGTGTCGCAGGCCGAGGGCCGCATCCAGGTGGACCTGGTGGACAAGATTCTCTTCGACTCGGGAGAGGCGAGCCTGTCGCCGCGCGGGGCCGAGGTGCTGGCGCGGCTGGGCACGGTGCTCGCGAAGGTGGAGAACCGCTCCATCCTCGTGTCGGGCCACACGGACGACGCGCCGCCCTCGCAGCGGCTGGCGGCCACCTATCCGACGAACTGGGAGCTGTCGGTGGCGCGCGCGGTGAACGTGGTGCGCTTCCTCGCGGAGAAGGCCAGCGTGCCGCAGGGCCGGCTGGTGGCCGCGGGCCATGGGGACACCAAACCCGTGGCGAGCAACGCCACGCCCAAGGGCCGCGCCCGCAACCGGCGCATCGAGATCCTCCTCATCCCGGACCTTCCCGCGGGCAAGCAGGGCGAGGTCAAGGCGGCCGCGGCCGCGCCCTGAGCCACGTCTCACCGGGCCCGCGTCACCGGGCCCGCGTCAGGGAGTGCTCGGACGGTGCGGCGGCTGCCTGCGCTTGGACAGGCGGACGGTGACGATCGCGAAGGCGACCGCCGCCACCACGAGCATCGCCACCCAGTACCAGAGCACCGAGCTGTGGAGGACCATCTCGTTCTCACGCGAGGGCCCGCCCTGCGCCAGTGCCACCACGGGCGCGAGCAGGTACAGCATCCAGGCCGGAATCAATTGTGAGGTTTTCATCACCCCGTGAAGTTGGGCACGCGCTCCGGGGGGAACAAGGTCACGGCTCGGGTCCTGCCTGCCCGGCGCCCACCAGGGCGTCCATGGCGCGGAGCGTTACCCGAATGCGGGGTGTCCGTACAAGTCCGTGAATTCACGCAGAGGCCTCGCGTCCATGTCCGGGCGTGCGCCTCGAGCAGGAGCGAGAGGCCCGCGGTGCTCGCACGTTCACGTCTCATTCTCGCGACCACCTGATGTAAAAGAATACCGCCCGCATGTCTGGCCGGCTGTCGCGGACCTGACGGGAGTGCCGAGAACGGGGGGGCGCGACGGACTTCGCCCTCCCGGCCGTGGAGCGCGCTCCCTATAGAGCGCTCCGCGCTTGAACCAAGAGGGTGGGGTACAATGCGGTTTGACAACCAAGTGAAGAGCTGGAGCGGCATCCGCCATCGGATGCTGACGGCCCTGAGCGTGTTGTTGCTCGCGGCTTGCGGTGGCAGCGAACTGTCATCGGATGAGGACAGTGCGAAGGCGGCGCCGGAGTCGATGGCGCCCTCTGCGGTCAGCACGCGCCCGCAGGGCCTGGGCAGCACCAACAAGGTGCTCATCCTGGCCAGTACGGTGACGGGTGGCACCGGCAGCATCGAGGCGCTGGCGGCCAAGGCCAAGGGCTACACGGTGGACGTCGTCTCCGACGCGGCCTGGGCCGCGAAGACCTCGGCGGACTTCGCCTCCTACCGCGCCATCATCCTGGGCGACGCCACGTGCGCCGGCAGCCAGAGCCTGATCCAGCCGGCGCTCAACAACCGGAAGGTCTGGGGCCCGGTCGTCGACGGTAACGTCATCGTCGTGGGCACCGACCCCGTGTACCACGTGGTCAGCCAGGTCACCTCCAACGCGGTCCAGTTCGCCGCCGCGCAGGAGGGCAAGACGGGCGCGTACATCAACCTGAGCTGCTACTACCACGACACCGCGCCCAAGACGGTGGTGGCGGTGCTCGACCCGTTCGGTACCTTCACCGTGACGGGCGTGGGTTGCTACAACGACGCCCACATCGTGGCCACCCACACGGCCCTCAGCGGCCTGACGGACCCGCTGCTGTCCAACTGGGGCTGCTCGGTGCACGAGGCCTTCGACTCCTACCCGGCCGCCAACTTCACCCCGCTCGTCATCGCGAGAGACCCCACGTACGGCTCGCGCCTGCCGGGCTCCAAGGACTTCGCGGATGGCTCGCACGGCGTGCCCTACATCCTGGCGCGCGGCGCGGTGCCGGTGCGCTGTGGCGACGGCACGGTGCAGTACCCCGAGGAGTGTGACACGGGCGCCAGCAACGGCGTGCCCGGCACGGCCTGCTCCTCCATCTGCCGCCTGCACTGGTGCGGTGACAGCAAGCTGGACTCCGGCGAGGAGTGCGACACCGGCGCCGCCAACGGCTCGGGCAACTGCAGCGCTTCGTGCAAGTCCGTCGTCGTGGCCCGTCCTCCGGTGACGAAGTGCAAGGACGTGACGGTGGAGGCCGACAGCCTCGTGTGCGCCGTCATGGCGAGCGTCGACGACGGCACGTATGACCCGGATGGCGATCTGCTGGCCTGCGACCAGTCGCCCAAGAAGTTCGGCATGGGCTCCACCACCGCGACCATCCGGTGCAAGGACGCCACGGGCCTGGAGTCCTCCTGCTCGGCGACGGTGACCGTGGTCGACAACACGCCTCCGAGGATCACCTGCCCGGCCGACGTGGTGACCGAGTGCGTCTCGGGTGGCGCGAACGTGGACCCCGGCTCGGCGTACGGCGCGGACAACTGCAGCATGGCGACGTACACCAGCAGCCGCGGTGCCGGCAGCTTCCCGCTGGGCACCACGACGGTGACGTACACCGGCCGCGACTACACGAACAACGTCTCCACCTGCACCAGCACGGTGACGGTGGCCGACACGATGGCCCCGATTGTCGCGGTGGTGGGCTACGCCTCGCAGACGCTCGAGTGCGGCACTCCCTACGTCGAGACGGGCGCCTCGGCCTTCGACGTCTGCTTCGGTGACCTGAGCTCCGCGGTGACCGTCTCCGGCTCGGTGAACACCAAGGTGGCGGGCACCTATACCCTCACCTATACGGCGCAGGACGCGGCCGGCCACGTCGGCACCGCGACCCGCACGGTGACGGTGGTTCCGGGCGCCTCCGGCACTTGCGAGGACCGCGGTGGCGGCTGGATTCTGACGGGCAGCATGGCCCTGCCGCGCATGCTGCACACGGCCACCCTGCTGGACGACGGCCGGGTGCTGGTGGTGGGCGGCTTCAACTCCACCTCCGAGCTCTACAGCTCCGAGAGCAAGAGCTGGTCGGCCACGGGTAACGCCCTGGCCTCCCACCGTGGCCACACGGCCACGAAGCTGCAGGACGGCCGCGTGCTCGTGACGGGCGGTGGCCAGTGCCCCATCACCAGCGCCACCGCCGAGGTGTACGTGC
>NZ_JBJMQO010000145.1:0-96275 GCF_045802675.1 Archangium sp.
ACTGCGCCAGGCGCTCGAGCTCAATCCCAACCATGCCCAGGCCCTGCAGTACCTGGGAGAGGTTCGTGGACTCCAGGCCCGCTGGCTGGCCGCGCGGGGACAGGCCCGGATGGAGGATTTCGAGGAGGCGGCCCAGGCCTACCAGAAGGCCCTCGTCCTGGCCCCCCAGCGTCAGGACTATCGCCTTGCCTTTGGCCAGTTCCGCCGCGAATGGGCCGCCTGGCACCAGAAGACGGGCCAGGCTCCCGACCCGCTCCTGATGCGTGCGCTCGATATGGCCAACGAGTTGCTGGCCGCGCGCCCGGAGTGGCCGGACGCGCGGCTCCTGAGAGCGAGCGTTCTGCTCCGGTTGGCCGAGACCGCGGCTCCCGAGGAGCAGCGGCGAGGGTGGCGGGAACAGGCGGGGGAGGACCTCTCGCGGGCGCTGGCCAGCAATCCCCAGCTCGAGCACGAATGGAAGAGGCCCGCCGTCAGGTAGGCACGTTGATCGTCCCGGTCATCGGATCCTGCGGATCCCGCGGGTGGTCCGGCTGTTTGAGCGCCTTGAGGGTGTAGCTCTTCTTGGAGGCAGAACTCTGGACGGTTTGCGACATGATGGTGGTGGAAGAGCTCACCACGAATGAAATAGTACCAAACAGATCCTTCGTGTCCCCGTTCTGGTCTTGGACAGACACGGTCGCTGGTTGTGTCCGACCCGGCGCGAGATAGAAGTTGATCTTGTCATTGGGATTGACGTTGAACGGGTTGCTGGGGAAATCAAACTCGTGCCTATCAATGTATACCTTATATGTCTGAGACATCTCTGAGGCTCCTCTTGGAGTGAAACGGCCCCGCATCCTGTAGCAATGGGTATGCCATCCGAGCGCGGTGAAACTCAGGGCCCCTTGGATTCAAGCCCCAGCTCCTTGATGCGGCGGCGCAGCGCCCGCTTGGAGACCTCCAGGCGCCGCACCATGGCCTCCAGGTCGCCCCGGCACTCGTGGTGGCAGCGGGTGATCTCCTCGGCGCTCAGCTCTCCCGCGGTGCGGATGTTCGGGCTCTTGTCGATGAGATCGTAGATGGAGGGCCGGGGGATGCCGAGCTGCTCCGCCGCCGCCTGGAAGTCCCACGAGTGCTCCCGCAGCGCGGCGAGCAGTTCCCGCTCGGAGACCTCGGAGGGCTTGCGGCGGGGCGCGGCCTTCGGCGCTGGCGGCTCCGGCGCGGAGCACGGACGCCCGAGCGCCGGGGCCGAGGTCCCCTGCAATTCCTGCTCGAGCAGGTGGTCCAAGCGGGGCGACCGCTGACCCCGGCTGGCGATCACCAGTTGCCGCGTCAGGTTGCGCAGCTGGCGGATGTTGCCGGGCCAGGAGTAGCGGACCAGCCGGGCCACCAGTGACGCCGGGAGCCACGGCTCGGTATAGGGGTCCGTGGGCATCAGGCGAGAGGACTCCCCGAGCACCTCGAGCTCCTCGCGGGCGAAGTGGAAGAGGAGGAGACCCAGGTCCTCGCGGCGCTCGCGCAGGGGCGGCACCCGGATGCCGTAACCCGCCAGGCGGTGCATCAGCGGCGCCTTGAAGCGCCCCTGGCGAATCTGTTCCTCCAGGTTGGCATCCGTCGCGGCGATGAGTCGGACATCCGTGGACACGGGCGAGCTGTCTCCCACGGGGTACATCTCGCCCGTCTCCAGCACGCGCAGCAGCATCACCTGGACCTCGGGAGAGGCCTCGCCCACCTCGTCGAGGAACAAGGTACCGCCCTGGGCGGCGCGGAAGAAGCCCTCGCGCTCCCGGGTCGCACCCGTGTAGGAGCCCTTGCGCGCGCCGAAGAGCTCGGCGGCGGCCAGCTCCCTGGGAATGGCGCCCAGGTTCACGCTGACGAAGCGCTCGCTCCGGCGCTTGCTCCGCGCGTGGATGGCCTGGGCCACCAGCTCCTTGCCCGTCCCGGTCTCGCCCCGGATGAGCACCGGCACGTCCAGGTCGGCGACCTGCGCGATGTCCTGACGCACGCGCTGGGTGCCCACGCTCTCTCCCACCATGCCCAGGGAGTCGGGAGTCCCCTCCTGGCGGGGGTCCACCAGGTGGAGCAGCACCACCACGCGTCCGGCCAGCTCGAGCGGGACTCCGGAGGCCAGCTCCTCGGGAGAGAACTCCCGGCCTCCAAGGAGGGGCTCGCCCGCGACCACCTTCGTTCCCCCCTCGTCCACGAACAGCCGGACCCGGCCCTCTTCCCCGGGAGCGAAGAGGATCGGCCTGCGGCTCAGGAAGGGATCGGCCAGAGGCAGGCCCATGACCGCTCCGGGCCGCAGGAAGTCCGGCGCGTTGCGAGAGAGGGGCACCTGCTTGCCCGAGTCCAGTGCGTCGAGCGGGAACCGCTCCCCCACCCGTTGAGGCATGGGATGGGAGATGACCGTCAGGGCCGCAACGGGCCGAGGCGCCCGGGCACCTTCACCACGTTCCCGTCCAACGGCCGTGGAGACATCGGCCAGCAGTCCCTCGCGCATGTGGAGTCCCCGTCCCCGCTCGTCATCGGAAGGTGGACGGGCACTCTATACCGCCTCGCCTCGACCTTCCTCGCCGTCCCAGCAACCCACTTGCGGCGGATGGCGACGCGGGAGCCGTGGCCAACATCGGTCCAGGGAAGGTCCCGCGGGTTGACGACATGAGGATGAGCCATGGTGGCCCTCGCCGGAGCTGGCCGTGCGGCCCTCGGCGGGGGCGGAGCTGTACGCGTGCACGAGCGCGGCGCTGGCGGCGCGCTCGGGGGCGAGGCCATCGCCTGGCGTTACCCGTGCGGCGGGGAGGAGGAATCGGCGGGGTCCAGGCACTGGGTGGGGAGCCCGGGGTCCATGTCCCTGGCTCCCGTGAGCTCGAGGTACCTTCGGATGAGGCACAGCCGCGCCTGCTCGAAGGCGGCCCCGTCATCGGGCACGCGCCAGGCCGAGGGGATGAGCCTGCGTGCCACGCCGCGCGCGAACCCCGGGTCCCCCGCATCGCTCACGGCCTCGAGCCACTCGTAGTCCTGGATGCCGAGGCGGATGAGCTTGAGCCGGATGGACGGCAGGGGGACGGCCGTGGTCCCTCCAATGGTCGAAGGAGTCCCCGGATAGAAGAGCGTCCCATCTCCGTTGCCGTTGAAGCGGAACTGGTTCGTCCAGGCCGTGGAGAGCATCCCCACCGTCTGATAGTAGAGCTCGCCCGTGGCGCCCTCCAGGAAGGACACCCACTCCAGGGCGCGCGCCTTCGTGGCCGGCCGGTCGATCATGTACGAGGGCCATCCCTGCCCCGGCTGGTTCTCGAGAGCGGGCTCTTGGGCAACGCAGCCCTGGGACATGCAGCTCTGATACAGCCAGAGCTCCCGGTGCGGCAGGGACACGAAGTCCTGGTAGCGCTCCACCTGATTGCCCACGTAGGGCGGCTGGGTCCCCTCCATGTAGTTGACCAGCACGACGAGGGTGTCGATGAGCCCGACCAGGTCGTGCTTCTCCAAATCCGTCACCGTGGAGGTGAGGAGCGTGCTCACCTCGGGCACCGCCTGCCTCGACAAGGCGCCGCGCTGCGCCAGGGCCTCGAAGGAAATGCCGTAGGGCGGCTCGTCACCGACGTAGTCGAAGGCACGCGAGAGCCAGTCGCGGCTCCGGGCCTCCTCCTGGAAGTCCGTGAGGCCCTCGGCCGTGGCCGGTCCCAGGTACTGCCAGCTCGTCATCCGCGCCCCCGGCAGCCGCGAGGACGCGGTGCCGTCGAGGAATGGGCCCCAGCGCGCCTCGAAGGTCTCCCAATCCGGCAGGTCCCACGTCGCCTGGCCCGGCAGCCGGGGAAAGGCGCTGGCCAGGGAGATGCGGTGCTCGAGCGCCATCCGGTGGAACATCTGAAGCAGCGGCACCAGGGTGTCCGGGCCACAGTCCGGCGTCCCGGTGAAGGCGCGGCAGACATGCGGGGGCCACAGCAGGAAGGCCGTCCTCAGCGAGGCCGTGCTCGGCAGGGTCGCATCGACCACGGTGAGGTGAACCTGGACTTTCGCCTCGTACCCGTCATCCGCCCTCACCACGACGGTGCCCTTGTAAGGGCCCGGCGGTGCGTTCATCGGAACCAGGACGTCCACCCAGATTCCGCGGGCCTCACCGGCGGGGACGTTGAAGGGAAAGGCTCGACGCTTCTCCCCCACCGTCTCGTCCGTGTCCGGCACCAGCCCGTCCGGCCAGCGTCCGGGCGTCGAGTCCAGCGTGGAGCGCTGGGTGATATCGAGGAATACCTCCTGATAGAGCGTGATGCCGCGCCCTTCGATACGGCTCGGCCCCTCCAGTGCGGTCAGGCTCGCGCTCACCCCCGTCAGCCCCGCTCTTCCTCCGTGGAGCCCCACCTGGAAGGAGACGAACTCGTTGCGCGCCGCGACCAGTTGCAACGCGGCCTGGGAGCCCGGCTGGGCGTCAGGCCTTATCTTCGTCATCGCGCTCTCGCCCCAGACGGAAGGCCTGGGCTGCGCCGCCATGACGGCGGAGGAGAACAGCAACACGACCCAGAGCAGCTGGCGCGGAGGTTTTCCCATGGCGCACAAGCTATGAACCGAGGGTGAAACCTGTACTCGGGGGCCCCCCCCGGCAGCGCCGCTCGCTTGCTGCTCGACGTGCCTGACGGCGAGGGTCAAGACGCTCCGCGCGGAGACCCGGGGCGAATGGGCAGACCCGGTCGTGAGGTGTCGCGGTTGTTGACGACAATGACTTTCAATGATGACGATTTTGAGCAGGGGTTTGCCGGCGGAGCGGTACCAGCGAGCCACCAACTCCTTGTAGCGCACCTGCTCGAGCCCGCCATGGAAGGTGAGCGTCATGGAGAGCCAGGGCACCTTCTCGTCTCGGGCAAGCTGACCAGCTCGAGCAGCCCGGCCCACCGGGTGCGCGCCAATCCAGGAGCCGTCTCATGGGGAGCCTGGGCCTTCGTTGGAGAGAGGGCGTCCTGGGTCCCCCCCCGAGCGGCAGGCCCCCGACATCTCGGCTATGCTCGGGCTGTCTCACCTGTAGAGACGGGCAAGGCCATGCAGAATCCGGAGAACGAGACCCGCACCGTCGTCTTCACCTTCGCCGACATCATCATCGCGCGGTTCCGGGCGGGCGCGGAGGTGACCCTCGACGACGCGCGGGCCAACGTCGCCTTGTGCCTCCAGAAGAACGCGGGCCAGCGGCGGCCCCTGCTGGTCGACCTCCGGGGGGTGAAGTCCCAGACGGCGGAGGCCCGCGCCTATCTGGCGGGACGGGAGGGGATTCAGGTCTCCCAGGCCGTGGGGCTCCTCATCGGGTCGCCGGTCAGCCGGGTGCTGGGCAACTTCTACCTGGGGCTCAACAAGCCGGGCGTCCCCACCCGCCTGTTCACGTCGGAGGAGGAAGCACAGGCGTGGTTGAGAGGCTTCCTCGCCTCATGAGCGAGACGCCCAAGGCACCGCCTGGCAGCGAGGCCCAACTGCTCGAGGCCCTCATGGAGGTCATCGTTGGCATTGCCTCCAAGGACTTCTCCAAGCGGGTGCCGCTGGCGGGCGATGGCAGCGTGGTCGATGGCATCGCGGCGGGGCTGAACATGCTGGCTGAGGAGATGGCCCTGCAACAGGCGCGCGAGGCGGAGCTGCAGCGGAGCCTCATCCGCGCCGAGCGCCTCGCCGCCATCGGGCAGCTGGCGGCGGGCGTGGCCCATGAAATCAACAACCCGGCCGCCTTCATCATGAGCAACCTGGGCGTCCTCGGCGAGCACACGGCGACGCTCACGGACGTCTTTGACCGGCTCCGGGCCGTCTCGGCGGGCGCGGCGGGTGTCGAGGGGGCCGCCGTGAGGGACATTCTCGACACCGTCCGGCCCGAGGCGCTCCTGGCCGAGGTGCGCGACATCGTCAGCGAGAACACCGCTGGGATGAAGCGAATCGTGGGCATCGTGCGGCAGCTCAAGGGCTTCGCCCACCCTGGCAACGACGGGGCCGAGGAGGTGGACCTCAACGACGTCGTCCTCGAGGCCTGCAAGCTGATGCGCAAGCAGATCGACTACCGGGCCCGGCTCCTCCAGCGTCTGGGCGAGCTGCCCCGGCTCCAGGGGGACCGCGGCAAGCTGGTGCAGGTGGTGACGAACCTGCTCGCCAACGCGGTGCAGGCACTCCCCGAAGAGGCCTCGGAGCAAAACGAGATCGAGGTCACCACGGACGTGGAGGGGGACGGGTTGGTCATCAGGGTCCGGGACACGGGGGCGGGGATTCCGCCCGAGGTCCAGAGCAGGCTCTTCGAGCCCTTCTTCACCACCAAGCCACGCGACCATGGCTCCGGGCTGGGCCTGTCCATTTCGGCGGAGATCGTCTCCAAGCATGGAGGGGAAATCACCTTCACCACCGAGCAGGGTCGGGGCACGTGTTTCCGCGTCATGCTGCCGCGGCACACCGGCCTGGCGCCCATGAGCCGCCCCCAGCAGGTGACCGCCCCACCGCCGTCGCGCCGGCTCCGGCTGCTGCTCATCGACGACGAGCCCATGCTGCTGTCCTCCTACAAACGCACCCTGGGCAAGCACTTCGCGGTGACCACGGCGCTCGGCGGGCGCGAGGGCCTGGCCTGCATCGAGCGGCAACCCGACTGGGACGTCATCCTGTGTGACTTGATGATGCCGGACCTGGACGGCCCGGCGGTGTACGAGCAGGTGCGGACCCGCTTCCCCGGCCTGGAGAAGCGGTTCCTGTTCTGCTCGGGGGGGGCCTTCACCCCCCGGTGCCGCGACTTCGCCGGCTCGATGCCGGAGCGCGTCCTGGGCAAGCTGCTGACCGTGGCGGAGTTGGAATCAGCCCTCTCCCGCCTGCACGGGTAGGTTCACCTCCGGACGCCGTTCGAATTTCGACCTTACCCATTTTCTTGATGGGCCTCTTGGGACGGGCTTTCTTCGAGTGAAAAAGGTCCGCACTCCGGAGCATGTTGCGACCTATGTCAAAGACATATTGCAACCTATTGCATTTGCTCGATGGGGCGTGACTTTGTAGGTTCACCTACGTGGTGAGCCAACTGCCTCTCGTTCTGCGTCCTTCGTGCTGCACTGCCGCCGTGCCCCGCGTGGTGCTGCGCGGGCCGGGTGCGCCCGCTGCCATGCGGTGCTGCACCATCCCCTCAAGACAACCAGCATCCTCCGGACAGCGCATCCGCATCGGTTGGAGGCGCCGCTCTCCGTTGAGCGTGGTGTCCCCGTTCCGGTCATCAGATGAGCACCGCCATCGCGAGCCCAGCGTCCTGGTTGAGCCCGCGATACCCCGGATGATGTCCAAGACTGGTCCCGCCCCGGGGAATGATCACTACCCGCCATTGACGTTGCGCGCGCACATCCCATTCTTGGGGACTGCTGCAGCAGCACTACCGGGCGAGTGGGGTGACGGGGTGCGCTGAGTCGCGAGTTGCTGCCGGACGTTTGCCGCACGGCAAGCCTGGGCCGGGGGCCCGACACCACGCCACAAGAAGGAGGTACAGCCGAAGGAGACAGGAAAGAAAAAGGGCCGAACCCGCCAAGGTCCGGCCCCCATTCCGGGAGGCGGAGCTGCGCCAACAGCCCTGCCACCCTTCATTGCTGGAACGAGGCTGTTGGGCCACGTCCTGTCCGGCTAGGGACACAGGAAACGTAGGCACCTCCGGCGCACGAGTCCAGCGTCGGGAGAGGTGTGCCTCGCGAGAAGTCCGACACCATCTACGTGACGCTCGGCACCGGCCAGCGGTACGAGCCTCGCCGGGTGCAGTGCTTCTTCAGCAACGTGCATGCGCAGCGAGTGGCCTCTCTGTCCAAAGGCGCGCAGGTCACCGTCCGTGGGCGCGTGGACGGGTTGATGATGAACGTCCAGATGAACGACTGTGAGTTCGTCGGCATGTAGCCGACGACTCGAGCGAAGTGCTGGTCGTTGTCTCAGGGCCAGCTCCAGACGGCGCTCACCGGCACCTCCCGGTTGAGCACGGCAGTTCCCTCCTTGGAGTTCTCCCGCTTGGGCACGCGCCCATCCGGGTTGCCCAACACAATGCACACGGGGAACTTCCGCCCATCGGGCAGCACGGCCAGGGTGTAGCGCCCCATGACGGCCGGGCGCTCCACATTCGTCTCGAGGTCGTAGATGCCGGGCCCCGTCCAGAGGCGGCCATGAAGCAGCGTCCCCTCGGGCAGGTTGCCGTCTCCCACCGTGAGGCGTCCGATGACAGGGCCGTCCTGGTAAACCCCCTCCTCGCTCGTATCTCCGGGCTGGTTGATGTCCACGACGGCGCGAAGCTCGCTCGCCTCCCGAAGCTTCAGTTCCTGGAACATGGTTTCCACCGCATCCTTGGGGCAGTCCGAGGGCTCCGGAGGCTTCACCTGAGCGGCGGGGCAGCCGAGGCCGGCCACAGCGCACAACCAGGCCGCGAGGAAGCCTGAGCGCGATGTGGCCGGGGTGGAGTCCTGGTGGGGAGCGGAGCTGGGCATGGACGGGCTTCCTTTGTCGGAGGGGGCTGGAGACGACACCGCCCCGGGTGGGGGCGCGAGTGTGAAGTGCGCCAGCCCCAAGACAAGGCCGAGTAGGGTCAAGCACGCGAGAAGAACCAGGTGCCACCTTGCGCGGCGCGGGCCGCCAGGTACAGCAGGGGGTTCCTGCCGCCCCTCCGCCTGGGCCCATTCCTCCTTGGGCGGCTGTGTCTCCGCCTGCGCCTCGCGCGGCGTCTCTGGTAGCGGGGCCGACTGTGGCTCCACCTCGAAGGGCGTTGGCGTCGGCGGGCTGTTCTCCGCGGTGAGGAGCGGCGTCTTCCAGGAGGGAGTCTCTCTCTCCTGCTCGGAGGCCCTCTCCAATGCCTGGAGCAGCGCATCTGTGCTGGGGTAGCGGTTCTCTGGCTTCTTCTCCAGCAGCTTCATGGCGATGTCGCTCAGGGAGCGCGGCGCCAGGGGGTTGAGGAGGTGAGGCGCGGCAGGGGGGACGGTGGCGATGGCGGCCACCAACTCCTTGTCCGGCAACTCCGGGTTGAAGGGATGCAGGTCCGTGAGGCCCTGGTAGAGCAGCACCCCCAGGGCGTACAAGTCCGCGCGCACACCCCCTTGGAAAGGCTCACCCCGCCCCAACGCCCCGGAGCGCGTGTAGGCCAGGAGCTCGGGGGGCAGCAGGTGCAGCACGCCCTCGGGCACGCCCATCGTCTTCGTGAGGGCGCCGGGCAGACGCACGGTGCCGAAGTCGATGAGGAATGGCCTGCCGTCCGCCCGGCGGATGAGGATGTTCTCCGCCTTCAAATCCCGGTGGTACACGCCGCGCGCGTGCAGCACACCCACGGTGCGCACCACGCTGCTGAAGGTGTACACCAGCTCGGCCGTGTGACGAGGCTTGCGCCAGCGCCAGCGGTGCCAGTCGTCCCCGTCCACGAAGTCCGTGACGAGGATGGGGTAGCCCATACTGGGGTCGGGCCAGAAGTCCACCGCGTACACGCGCAGCAGGTTGGGGTGCGAGGAGTAGGTGAGAAGAGCCGCCGCCTCGCGGGCCATCTGCCGGTACGCGCTCCGCTCCTCTACGTACTCGTCCTCGGAGAGCTCTTCCCGGGCGTCGGAGAGCGGGCGCAATCCCATCTTCAGGGAGTAGAAAACCCCCTCCCGCTCCACCTTGAAGACGCGGGAGGAGCCTCCCCGGCCCAGCACCTGGACGATGCGCCAGGGCCCCACCATGTCGCCGGGTTTGAAGTGGTCCGGGTGGAAGGCTTCCGTCATGGGCGCGCCCACCTAAAGCGCCACTTCGAGGATGGGGAGTCGCCGGGCGCCGCTCTTGTCGAGCACCTCCAGGCGGAACACCTGGCCCACCTTCCAGTAGGGCGACTCCGGCTCCACCGCCACGAAGCCTTCCTCTCCGGGCCCGAGTTGCGCCTTGTCCATGTCCACGGAGTGCACCTTCACGGGGGTGCCATCCGCCCGGGTGAGTCGCGCCGTGCCTGCCACCCAAGGGCTCTGCCCAGGCAGGTTGCGCACGCGGACGACAGCCAGGGCCCAGGGGCCGGCGCGGTAGCCCATGCCCTCCACCACCTTCAGCCCACCCTGAGTGCCCGTGGGCATGTCCTCGATGCGACGAGCCTGGACGCCTTTCCAGTCGATGCGGCCCGAGAAAATGAGTCCGGCTGGCCCGCTCTCCCCACACCGGGCCTTCAGCGTCGTCAGCTCCGCCTCCTTCTCCGCCAGGGCGGCCTCGAGCGCCTCACGCGAGCGAGGCTGACGCACCACCTCCACTTCCTTGTCCACCAGCGTGGGGTGGGAGACGAGCACGAGCGTGGCAGCCGCCGGCGAGGCGCCGTCCCGGTAGCGCACCCTCACCACCAACTTCTCGTCAGCCCCCAAGTCGACGGATGGCTCCACGGCGATGAGGCGCTCGCCCACATCCACCCATTGGAAGCGCACCGACCGGCCCTCTATCTCCACCGAGGCCCTGTCGATAAGAGCGTTGAAGCGGAAGTAGCTGACGACGTTTGCTGCCACCCGCAGCTCCGGCGCCGGTTCACTGGGGTTGCTGGGGACAACAACCTGCCGCTGCTGCTGCTCGCGAGCTGGAGTCGGCAGGGCTGCCGAGGGCATCCCGAGGGCCAGGGGAAGGAGAACGAGGAGCGGAAGGGGCGGTGGTAGTGCCAGGACGGAGAACCTCTCCGGTCTACCGTAGCAGATGCCGCACCCAGCAGGCGCTTCACCCTGCGGCGTTCGCCCAACCCATGGAGTGGGGAACCTGAAGAAGGTGCGTCAAGTGGCCCACTTGGGGTGTTGGGCACTGCTCTCGCCGTGAACGCTCACCCTTCTCGTTCATCTCCGGGCCCGCGCCCTCGGGCCTCAGAAATCTGGGTAAGGTCGAAGTTCGAATGCTTTGACACCTCCCCTGGGTCACCGAGGGTCCACTCCGCCTTGGAGAGCTTCAGCGTGCCCTTGCCGTCCTGGCCAATGGACGGAGTCCCTCCCCCCAGCGTCCCCTTTTCAGCGAAGGAGTACGGCCTGTCCGTGTCACGTCAATGACGTGTCAGCGGGGCGGAATGACGTGTCAGCGGGGCGGAATGACGTGTCAGCGGGGTGGGTCGGCGGAAGTCCCTGGGGCCATCCGCGGCATCCCGAGCGGGCATGGCCCGTGCAGTCTGGCCATCACTTCTCATTCCCTCTCGGGTAGGGATTACCACGACATGAAACTGTTCGGCCTCCCACCATCGTCTCTCCGCCGAGGTTCGCTGTTCGCCTTGGGCATACTGCTGGCATTGCAGGCACGGACTGGCCTGGCGCAGCCCGTCGCGTCCACGCCCCAGCCCAGCGCCCTCAACAATGGCAGTCCGGCGGAGGCGTCCGCGTACTACAAGGAGCTCTCCGGGAAGCTGGGCTTCCTCACGCCCGAGACCCTCGAATCGCAGGCGGCCTTCAAGGACCTGTTGAGCTACCTCGGGTACAAGGAGCTCACCCCCGCGGACCTCGAATTCGCGGCGCCCGAGGCTTTGATGGGGGGGACGGCGACCGTCGCGCAGGCGCTGCCCGTGGGCAGCAAGGTCGCGCTCAAGGCGGACTCGGGCTTGTTCTTCGCCCGCTGCAAAGACTGCCAGCAACCCGTGTCTCCCCCCCTGCCGGACACCGTGACCGCCCACGTCACCCGCGTGGACGCCGCGCCCTCCGCCATCTTCGAGGTGGTGGACGCGGGCAATGGCAAGATCGCCCTCGAGGCGGACACGGGCAACTACGTGGCCCGGTGCAACAACTGCATCGCGCAGGCCACCATCGCGGACTTCGCGACCGTCCACGGGACCGGCGCCACGCCGCCATTCAACGCTCAATTCACCCCGGAGCTCCTGCCCAACGGGAAGGTCGCCTTCAAGGCGGACACGGGCAAGTACCTGGCCCGGTGCAGCAATTGCTCGCCCACCTCCAAGGTTCCCGACACGGTCACGATCAATGTCGCCGACCCCAAGAACCAGCCAAGGGCCCAGTGGACCGTCGTGGTGCAGAAGCCCGCTGCGAACGGAGAGATTCTCGTCTCCCGCTTCTTCGCGCCCAAGATCGTCAACTTCAGCGCCGCTCCCGACAAGCGAGACATCGGCTGGCGCCGGCTGGTGCGCCTGAACGCCCGCCCCGGTTCCGAGGCGAAGAAGCACTTCGTGGACAGCGCCTGGATTCTCTTCAACCACTTCACCAGCCCCCCCGTCCACAGCCCCTTTGGCGGCACCAACGTGCCCCTGTCGGCGAAGAACGGCTCCGTCAACACGCAGGTGGCCCTGCTCACCCATCCCTGCGGGGCCGGCCAGACCGCCTGCCAGAACGCGGAGCTCAACAGCATCTACTGGCTGGACTTCGGCGCCACGAAGGACGGCTCCAAGCTCTCCAACCAGCTCAACGCCTTCTTCGATGCCGGCTCGCTCCCGGGCGGCGCCCCCTACTTCGTTCCCAACGGGTGTGACACCTGCCACGGCTCGCTGCGTGGCAAGGCCGTGCTCAACCACCTCGACACCGACCATTGGCTGGACCGCCTCACGGATGGGGACTTCCCCGCCCTGAACAAGACCGATGCGCCCGCCGCGCTCTTCGACGCGGGCAAGGATGTCACGTCGGCGAAGTACGCCACCGCCTTCGGCGTGCTGCGCCAGCTCAACCAGGAGGTCGCGGCCATGCAGAAGAACGTCAACCCCACCGGCTTCCACCTCGCCGCGACCAGCAAGTGGCTGGAGGTCCACAAGACCTCGGTGGCACCGGAGCCGGACCTCACCCAACGCGCCGTCACCTACTTCAACACCGGCCATCCTCTCAAGAAGGACCGCAAGCCCACCACCACTCCCCTGAACTGGACGTCGAGCGCCGATGACAAGGAATTGCTCGGTCTGTTGAACCGGTATTGCTACCGCTGCCACGGCGCCGTCCGCTACGACGTCTTCAGCAAGGACATGGTCGCGGATCAAAGCAGCCCCATCCTCGACCGGCTGGAGCCCAATCCCACACAAGCGAAAATCACGGGCTTCAAGATGCCCGTGGACCGGGAGCTGAGCGCCCAGGACAAGAAGCGCCTGCTCGAGCTCATCCAGAAGCTGTACGACCAGACCCACTGATTCCAAGGAACACATCATGGCCCGTTTCTTTCGCATCCATCCCGCTGTGGGCGTCGCCCGCGTGGGCAACTCCCCGGACGAGTTCTTCATCGGCCCCGAGCATCCCAACCAGCCGCCCAACTTCGACCTCACCCAGAAGAAGTTCCTGCCCTTCAAGGACAGCCAGGGCCGCGTCAAGCGGCAGGCGGCCCGCTTCCGCGTCTTCGAATACACGATGCAGAACGGCGTGCTGACCCCCCTGCGGGAGGTCACCGCGGGCAGCAACGACGTGACGGGCATCAAGTGGAATGTCCACCTGGCCAACCGCAAGGCCGCCTTCTTCAAGTTCGAGGGGCAGGATGGGGCGGACGGCACCTGGACGGGGGTGCGCAATGCGCACGTCAAGGACCCGGCCGAGCGCACGCGGCAGCTCGTCATCGACCCCGGGCTCAAGTCCATCTCGGGCAAGAGCCAGCCGCCCGTGCCCCTCACCAACACCAAGGCCCACATCCCCATCCCCACCCTGGGCGAACTGCGCACGGATGCGAATGGCCGCCTGCTCGTGCTGGGTGGGCTCGGCCAGTCCAACAAGACGGCGCAGGGCGGGCTCATCAACGACTACGTGAACAATGATTTCTGGTTCGACGACATGTCGGACGGGCCCGTGAGCGCGGAGCTCACCTACACGGAGGCCGGCAACACCCAGACGGCGAAGCTGGAGGGCAAGGACGGCGCCTGGCTGCTGGTGGGGCCGCCGGATTTCGCCCCCGCGGTGGGCAACGTCGTGCGCCTGTTCGACACCCTGTGGGACCTGGCGGTGCGCTCCCGCGAGGTGCCGCTGCCCGACTCCGACGGCCTCTTCGACCAGGGCCTGTTGGCCCGGCTCAAGAAGCAGCGCGCGGATTGGAGCACGACGACCCATTCCTTCCAGACGTACAAGCCCTCCTTCCGGCTGGAGGTGTTCCCCATCCTCGAGCGCGCCCTGGGGCACCGCCACGTCCACAACCCCGAGGCCTCCAAGTCCTTCCATGCCACCTTCGCGGGCGTGGAGCAGGATCTCGGCACGGTGGCCTCGGACAAGGGCCAGCGTCTGCGGAAGACGATCTTCAACTACCTGCGCAACCCCTTCAGCACCGAGCTCGAGCCCCTGCTGATGCCCAAGGGGTTTGGCGACCTCTACTCGGACGAGGCGCCCGACGAGGGGATGAAGCCGGGCTACTTCATGACCCTCACGCGGGTGCAGTACGCGCTGCTCAAGCGCTGGGCCGAGGGAGCCTTCGAGGAGGACTGGGACGCGACGAAGGCCCACGCCATCGATTCGGCCATCACCGCCGAGGGGCTCGATCGGGCCGCGCTGGAGAACGCCGTGGGCGGCCCCTTCTTCCCTGGCATCGACTGCAGCTGGATGGTGCGCCGGACCGAGCTGTACGCGGCGCCCTTCCGCATCAAGCACTCGGGCACGGCGTTCCCCACCACGGCGAAGCTCGCCATCGGCCCGGGGTTCTTCTCCCAGCAGATGGCGCTGCCCTGGCAGGCGGACTTCTACCAGTGCAAGAAGCAGCTCTTCGACCCCACGTCCTTCACGAAGAACGCCTTCACGGGCGATGGCATGTACCACATGTGGTGGGCCGCGCACCGTCCGGATGACGTCTACGCGAAGAAGGGAGACCTCCAGATGGTCCCCTGGACGCGCGCCCTGGAGGCGGTCGCCCAGGCCGACGCGAAGCAGAAGCCGGAGCTCACCACCAGCGCGCCCAAGGGCACCTCCGCCGTGGAGATGGCCATGTACGTCCAGATGCAGAAGAACTGGTCGCAGCTCGGCTTCGTCATCAACGAGGGGGAGGCCTGCTTCGAAACCCAGGAGCGCGGCCCCGCCCCGGCAGCGGATGCCCCCGCCAAGGCGATCGCCTAGGCCTGGCCACCCTCATGCGCACCGATCCCACCTCCAGCCTGGCGGACACGATGAACCCCATGGCCTCCGAGGCACGGGGCCCGAGCGCCTCCTACGGAGTCGTGGTGGTGGGAGGCGGTGTGGCGGGCCTGAGCTCGGCCCTCACCCTGGTGAGGGCGGGCGTCTCCGCCTGCGTCCTGGAGCGCACGGACTATGCGCCCTGGCGCCCCGGGGAGACCCTCTCCCCGGTGGCCTGGGCCGAGTTGCGGCAGCTGCTGGCACCCGAGCCGTTGGAGACAGGGGGCTTCCTGGAGTCGCATGGCCTGGAAGCCACCTGGGGCTCGGAGCGGCCCCACCACCACTCCTTCCTCACCAATCCCTATGGGAGCGGCTGGCACGTGGAGCGCCGGCACCTGGACGCGCTGCTGGCCCGCCAGGCCCAGTCGCTCCAGGTGCCGCTGTGGCGGAGCACCTGCGTCACCCACCTGGAGCGCGAGGGACACGGGTGGCGGGTGCGGGCCCGCACGCCCCAGGGCCCGCTGGAGCTGCGCTGCGAGGCCCTGGTGGATGCGACGGGGCGCTCGGCCCAGGTGGCGCGGCGGCAGGGCGTGCGGCGGCGCGACTGGGATGCGCTGTGCAGCGTGTCCGCGGTCATCGACAGGCCGTCCGGTTTCCAGGCGCAGCACCTGGTGGTGGAGGCCGCGCCCCAGGGCTGGTGGTACGCCGCGCCGCTGCCCGGGGGCCGTCTCATCCTCTCGTTCCTGAGCGACGTGGATGTGCTCCAGCGCCACGGCGCCTTGCAGCCGTCGGGGTGGAGCGCGCTCTTCTCCACCACCCGGCACCTGCGCGAGCGGGTGGGTGGGCTCGAGGCGGTGACCCGGCTGCACGTGCGCCGCTGCGAGACGAGCCGCCTGGAGCACGCGGCGGGGGCGGGCTGGGTGGCGGTGGGGGACGCCGCGGCGATGTGGGATCCGCTCTCCTCGAGCGGAATCCTCAAGGGGCTGCGCACCGGGCGCGCGGCGGCGCGGGCCCTGTGTGCCGCACTGGGGGGCCACAGCGGAGCGCTGGAGGACCACGCACGGCAGGAGGCGGAGGAATTCAGCCGCTACCTGTCCGCGCGCCAGGCCCACTACGCTCTGGAGCAACGGTGGGCCGGAGAGGACTTCTGGAGGCGCCGGCTGGACGCACCCGCGGGGTGAGGCCGATACCGCCAGACTCGGGACCCGGTGCGCGTGCTCACGGGATCCGGACCTGCGGGAGCGCGGGGCGTCCATGTGCGTGTGACTCCCCGTGGGGGTAGCGGGGGTTGTCTCCCTGATGTGGTAGACCGGCGGGGCGAACCACTCCCCCCACATGAGTCCGCCTGCCCCTCGTTTCTGCCCGAGCTGTGGCGATGCGCTGTCTCCCAGCGCGGCGTGTCCCGTGCACGGCCTCCTCACGGAGTCACCGGCCGGCGGCGACCCGGAGCAACCCTCGAAGGAGGAGAACGCGCTGGTGGGCCAGCGGCTCGGCGACTACCAGGTGCGCCGGTGCATCGGCCGCGGGGGCATGGGCATCGTCTATGAGGCCGAGCACGTGGCCCTCGGCCGCCGGGTGGCCCTCAAGGTGCTGCGCGAGGAACACACCCGGGGCCCCCACGCGCGGGAGCTGCTGAGCGAGGCCCGCGCCGCGGCGGCCATCCAGCACCGCGGCATCATCGACGTCTTCGGCTTCGGCCAGGAGCCGGGCCTCGGACAGTACCTCGTCATGGAGTACCTCGAAGGCCAGCCGCTCAGCGAGCTGCTCGAGCCGGGCGTCCCCCTGGCGCCCGTGCACGTGCTGAGGCTGCTCGGCGAGGTGCTCGAGGCGCTGTCGGCCGCCCATGCCCGGGGCGTCATCCACCGCGACCTCAAGCCGAGCAACATCTTCGTCGTGCGCGAGCCGGACGGCACCGAGTCCATCAAGGTGCTCGACTTCGGGCTCGCCAAGCGCAGCACCGTGCCCGATGGCACCGCGCCCCAGACGCGCTCGGACATGATCGTCGGCACGCCCCACTACATGGCGCCGGAGCAGGCCCTGAGCGAGGCGGTGAGTCCCCGCACCGACCTGTACGCGGTGGGCGTCATCGCCTTCGAGATGCTCACCGGGCGGCGGCCCTTCCCGGGCCGTTCCTCGATGGAGATCGTCGCCCATCACCTGAAGAGCCCTCCCCCCCGGCTCTCCTCCTACGTGGAGCTGCCTGCCGCGCTCGAGGAGCTCGTCCTCCGGTTGCTCGCCAAGGAGCCCTCTCAGCGCCCGGCCTCGGCCAGCGAGGTGGCCCGGGAGCTGAACCCGGAGCCGGAGCGGCCCCGGAGCCCGCCTCCCGCCCTCCTCGCCGTGACGAAGGTCGCCCCCGCCCTCGCCTTCATGAATGAACCGACCCTGCGGCGGTCCTTCGCCGCGGCCGGGTCCCCCACCGGGGAGGAACAGCCGCCCCCGCCGCTCCCGGTGCGCGGCCCGCGTTGGCGGCAGGGGGCGGTGGTGGGCGGACTGCTGGTGCTCGCGCTCGGGGGAGTCGCGGTCCTGGGCCGCGGAGCTTCTCCCGAGGTGCCCGGTGTGGCCGGACAGCCGTCCACTCCGGCGTCAACGGTCTCACCGCCGCCCGCTGTCACGCCCTCACCCGAGCCCCGCTCCACCCCGGCCGCTTCGTCCGCGACAGTCGCGTCCCCCGCGCCGAAGAGGCCGTCCCACCCGGCTCCCACGCACGCGGCGGAGCCCCCGCCCGCGAAGCCCGAGGCCTCCGACATGGGCCCCCCCGGGCCGGCCTCCGCCACGCAGGCCGCCGCGCCGCCGGCCCCGTCCGAGGCCGCTCCTCCGCCCGTGGCCGCGAGCACGACGGGAACACTGCAGCTCATCGTCAAGGGCGCCTGGGCCGATGTGTGGGTGGATGGAGAGATGCTCGGGAGGGTGCCTCCCCTGCACAGCTACGTCCTGCCCGCGGGCGAGCATGAGCTCGAGCTGCGCAATCCGGGCCTCGCGCCCCATCGCGAGAAGCTCGTCATTCCCCCGGGCGGGCTCCTGACGTACACCACCCGGCTCGAACCCACTGAGCAGGCCTCACCCCGTCCATGAGCCCGAGCGCCCTCGCCGCCGTGGTGCTGTTGCTCCTCGCTCCCGCCGCCCGCGCGGACACGCCGCCGTGCATCCAGCGCTACGAGGAGGGCCAGTACCCGGCGGCGATCCAGGCCTGCGAACAGTGGCTGGCCCGCCCGGGGCTTTCCTCCCAGGAGCGGGGAACGGCGCGCATCTACCTGGCCGCCTCGCTGCATGTGCTCCTGTACCTGGACCGGGCCCAGCAACAACTCGAGCTGCTCGCGCGCGAGAGCCCGGAGAGGCGCGTGGACCCCATCCGCTTCCTGCCCGAGCTGGTCGCGCTCGCGGAGAGCATCCGGGAGCGGGTGGAGACGGAGAAGCGGCACGAGGCGGAGCAGGCGGCCCTGCGCGAGCGCGAGGCACGGGAGCGGGCGCGCAACGCGCCGCGCCTGCGGCCCGAGCTCCTCGGGCTCGTCGAGCCCCTCAACCGCGTGTGGAGTCCGGGCGCGGGGCTCTCCATCCACGCAGGCCCGCTGGAGGGCGGCGCGCGGGCGTGGCTCGGCAGACGGCCGGCCTTCCAACTCCAGGGGGGGCTGGTACCGGGCGGAGGGAGCCTGCGGCCCTGCGTGGCCCTGCGCGCCACCCTCAACCCCGGCGCGGGAGGCTATGCCGGGGGCGTGGTGGTGGGCGGCAGGCTCTCGCTGCCCGCGGGCTTCGTCGCGCTGCTGGACCTGGGGGCGGACTACTTCTTCATCGCCGACGAGGCCCACCAGCGCCTGGCGCTGACGGTCCAGGCGGGGCTCGGCTTCGACGTGCGCCTTCACGAGTGAGCCAGCCGGCCACCAGCACCCAGGCCCAGAGCAGCGGGGAGGCGGGAGTGGTGGCGCAGCTCCAGCCGAAGTAGCTGCCGGGCATGGCGAGGGTGAAGGAGGAGGTGGTGGGCGCGCTGGTGTTGCCCGCCCGGTCCGTCGCGGTGATCGAGACCGCATGGAGCCCGAGCGCCAGGGACTGGGGGGGCGTGAATTGCCAGACGCCCGTGCCATCGGCCTTCAGCATCACGGCTTCGCCCGCGTCCAGCACCAGCCGCACCGTGCTCTCCGGCTCGGCCCTGCCCAGGAGGTCCGGCACCCGGGGAGAGTAGAAGGTGCTGCCGTCGCCCGGTGCCAGCACCTCCGGCGCCTCGGGGGGCCGCGTATCCACGGTGAAACCGAGCGCCTCGGACGCCGGGCTCTCGTTCCCGGCCTCGTCGACGGCGGTGAGCGAGACCGTGTAGGGCCCATCGGCCAGCGCCGTGTCCGGGGTGTGGCTCCAGGCGCCTCGCGCGTCGGCCGTGAGCGTCCACCTCCCACCTCCGGACAGCGCCAGCCGCACCGTGCTGCCCGGCTCGGCGGTGCCCGAGACGGTGGGCCGGGGGTTGTTGAGCCACGCCCCGCGGCCCGGAGCCGACACCTGGGGCGGAGCCGGAGCGGTGCCGTCCACCTGGAGGAACCGCCCGCCGGGGATGCCGTTCGTCATCACCGACAGCAGGTAGTAGCCATCCCGTAGAGCGGGCAGGGAGACGGAGACGGCCGTGTCCGAGAAGTCGCTCCCCGGAAGGTGGACGAGCGTGTCGCCCTCCAGCGCCCGCAGGGTGACGAGGGGGGAGTTGGTCGCGGAGCCTTGGCTGACGCCGCCGCTGGCCTCGGACAGGCCCCGGAAGCCACGCCCGGTGAGCCGGAGCGCCGCGCCTGGCTTCTTCACGGTCAACGCGTCCACGGCCGGGCGCCACGCCTCGAGCACCCGCGGCTCCGAGTACAGCGCCGCGTGGAAGGACTCCAGCGTGCTCGTGCCGCCCACCATCAGCACCTGGCCCGTGGGCAGCAGCGTCGCCGTGTGGCCGGAGCGGGCCTCGGGCAGTGCCCCCGTCGCGCTCCAGAGACCCGTGGCCGGGTCATACACCTCCGCGCTGGCCGTGCCCCCGCCGGTGGCCAGCACCGTGCCCGAGGACAGCAGCGTCGCCGTGTGGCCGGAGCGGGCCGTGGCCAGTGCCCCCGTTTCGAGCCAGCTGTTCGTGGCGGGGTCGTACACCTCCGCGCTGCTCAGCGCGCCGCCATCCACCCCGGAGCCCCCGGAGACGAGCACCTCGCCCGAGGGCAACAGCGTCGCCGTGTGGTGGGCACGGGCCTGGCTCATCTCCGCCGTCGTGCGCCAGGTGCGCGCGGCCGGGTCGTAGAGCTCCGCGCGGGCCTCGCCGCTCACGCCACCGGCGACGAGCACCTCGCCCGAGGGCAGCAGCGTCGCCGTGTGGCCGGAGTGGGCCGTGGCCAGCGGGCCCGTGTCGCTCCAGATGCCCGTGGCCGGCTCGTACTGCTCGGCGTCCGCCCCGCTGACCACCAGCACCTGGCCCGAGGACAGCAGCGTCGCCGTGTGGCCGGAGCGGCTCGTCTTCATCGCCCCCGTCTCGCTCCAGGTGCCCGTGGCCGGGTCGTAGAGCTCCGCGCTGGCCGTCCCACCTCCAGCGGCCAGCACCCGGCCCGAGGGCAGCAACGTCGCCGTGTGGCCGGAGCGGGCGTGGGCCAGCACCCCCGTCTCGCGCCAGGTGTTCGTGGCCGGGTCATACACCTCCGCGCGCTGCGTCCCCTCGCCCCCGGCCACCAGCACCTGGCCCGAGGGCAGCGGCGTCGCCGTGTGGCCACGATGGAGCAGGGCCGGCACGGCCACGGGATTCCAGGTGCTCGTGGCGGGAGGCACGTACACCTCCGCCCGCCCGCCCTGGACCATCAGCACGTTGCCCGAGGGCAGCAGCGTCGCCGTGTGCAGGCTGTGGCCCGTCGTGAGCGGAGCCGCCCCGCTCCAGGTGCCCGTGACGGGGTCGTACACCTCCACGCTGGAGAGGGGCCCATCGCGGGAGCCCCCCGCCACCAGCACCCGGCCCGAGGGCAGCAGCGTCGCCGTGTGGTCGAAGCGGCCCGTGGCCAGCGCGCCCGTCTCGCTCCAGGTGTCCGTGGCCGGGTCGTACACCTCGGCGCTGGCCAGCCCGCCGCCCGCTTCCCCCTCGCCCCCAACGACGAGCACCTGGCCCGAGGGCAGCAGCGTCGCCGTGTGTTTCTGGCGGGCCTGGTGCAGGGGGGCCACCGTGCGCCAGGTGCCCGTGGCCGGGTCGTACAGCTCGGTGCTGGCCAGCAGGCCGCCCTCCAACGGGGTGCCTCCGGTGATGAGCACCTCGCCCGAGGGCAGCAGCGCCGCCGCGTGCTCCAGGCGTCCCGTGGCCATCGCCTGCGTGGGGCGCCAGGAGTTGGTGGCCGGGTCATACTCCTCGGCTTCACCCTGGCCCGCCGCCAGCACCCGGCCCGAGGGCAGCAGCGTCGTCGTGTGAAAGAAGCGGTCGACCTTCAGCGCGCTCGTCATGCCCCAGGTGCGCGTGACCGGGTCGTACACCTCCGCGGTGACGGCGCCGAAGGGGTCGAAGAAGTCACCGGTCACCAGCACCCTGCCCGAGGGCAGCAGCGTCGCCGAGGCGTTGTAGCGGGCTTCGATCATCGGGCCCGTCGAGCTCCAGGTGCCCGTGGCCGGATCGAACTCCTCGGCGCCCGTGTCCGCCCCCCCGGCCACCAGCACCTTGCCCGAGGGCAGCAACGTCGCCGTGTGGAACTCGTGATAGCCGCGCGGCGTGGACACCGGCCCGGACGCCAGCCGAGCCAGGCGCCGCCCCTGGGTCACGGCGGCACGGCCGTCCTCGTGAAGTGTCCGTGCGTCCCTGCCTCCGGGCACACCGCAGCCCAGCCACACGCAGACCAGCGGCAGCAGCCACCCGGTGCCCCTGGGTGAAGGGGACCCTCTGCCCAACCACGAATGCTTCATGCTCGCTCCATCCCACGGCCTGGCCGCGAGCAGACCGGCTCGCGACGGGCGGGAGTCTACCCTTCAGGACGAGGAGCACACCCATGGGAGGAGCCGCCGCCAGACCCCGCGCTCCCCTCCGGCCCGGGGAGCGCGGGCTCCGTCCCGCTAATGCTTGCAGAGGAAGTTGTAGTTGGTGCTCTGGACGTTGGAGATGAGCGAGGGGTCGCACGACGCCAGGACGTAGTCGGTGCGGACGGCGGTGGCGGCGCGGCGCTCGACGCAGAAGCCGGCGCCCAGGCCGCACTTCCAGGCCTGCAGGTACTGGTAGCGGTAGCTGCCGCCCGAGCTGGTGTTGACGCAGGTGCCCGTGCTCCCCGCCTGAATCTGCCAGCTGCAGCTCGAGTTCATCCACACGCGCGTGAGCGGATCACTCAGGACGAGCGTGGGGCACTGCATCCACGACAGCACCCACTGGCCATTGGGACAGAGCTTGAAGAACGAGGGCCAGTTGGGGAACGGGACGAGCTTGAGGGTGAACCGGGTCGCCTCGCCGGTGAGCGCGTCCTTGGTCACATAGGAGCCGTCGGCGTTCGGCTGGGCCTGGAGCTCGCGCAGGGTGATGTCCCGCATGTCGTCGCGGGCGTACAGCACGCCCCCTTCGCGGTCGAGCGCGCCAATCATGTCCTCCACCTTGCGAGGCTCCTCGGTGGCGGCCTGGGCAACGGCCTCCAGTTCCTGCGACGGGGCCGGCTCGAGCTCGGTCCCACCACAGCCAGCGCCCAGCGCCAGGACTCCCATCACGGCGATGCTTCCGAAGATGCGGTTCATCAGGTCTCTCCTCAGGGGTTGAAAGGGATTTCCCGCCCGAGCTGTGCAACCCCCGCGCCAACCTGGGAAACCCGGTGCGTCCCTCGGGAAGGGGGAAACGGGAGTACCCGGTGTTGCGCGCTCCCCTACGGAGAAAGGGCCGCGCTGTTGCTCCAGAGGCCACGCCGCCCGGGTGTAGACTCGAGACGTCCGTGGAGGCCGGTATGAGGAGCGCCCTGTACGAGCGGTTGCGCACCCTGGGAGAGCACTACCGCGCCGAGCGCGCGAGGACGACTCGCAAGCGCCGGAGGCAGGAGGCGGCCGCGCCGGGGTTTGACCGCGCGGCCTTCCGGGAGCTCGGCGCGGCGGGGATGTTCCGCGTGGCGCTGGAGCCCGCGCTGGGAGGCGAGGGGCTCGCCGGCGCGGTGCATGCGCTGGCGGGCTTCGCGGCGGGCTCGGGGGACCTGGGGCTGGCCACCTCGCTGCTCGCGCACCTCGTCTGCACGCGGCTGCTGGCCCAGGCCGGCACGGAGGCACAGCGCGCGCACGCCCTGCCCCGCCTGCTCTCCGGCGAGTGGGTGGGCGCGGTGGCCAACACCGAGCCCCGGGCGGGCACGGACATCCTCGCCCTGCGCGCGCGCGTGACGCCCACGGCCGAGGGACTGAGGCTGGACGCGCGCAAGTGCAGCATCACCAACGTGGGGCCCGCGGACCTGGCCATCATCTCCGCACGGCTGGCCGGCGTGCCTCCCTCCCACGCGGTGAACCTCTTCCTGCTGGAGACGGCCCGCCCAGGCGTGCACCTGCGGCCGGTGACGGACCTCATGGGCCTGGCCACCTCGGCCACGGGCAACCTCATCGCCCACCGGGTGATGCTGCCTCCGGACGCGCGGCTGGGCGAGCCGGGCGATGGCGTGCGCCTGTTCCGCAGCACCTTCACCGAGGAGCGGCTGCTCACCGGCGTGCTGTACCTCGCGGCGGTGCGCCGCTGCCTCGAGCGCGGGCTGGCCCATGCGCAGGCGCGCCGCACCTTCGGCGAGCCGCTGGGGCGCCACCAGTACATTCAGGAGCGGCTGGTGCGCATGCGCGTGGCCGAGGAGACGCTGGAGGCGTTGCTGGACTCGGTGCTCGGGGCGCTGTCGCGGGGTGAGGAGGTATTCGGCTCGCTGTCCATCCTCAAGCTGTACGGCGTGGAGGCGGCGGTGGACGCGGCGCAGGGCCTCATGCGGGTGCTCGGAGGCAAGGGCCTGCGCCGGAGCGAGGGCGCCGAGGGAATGCTGCGCGACTTGCTGTGCCTCTCCATCTTCGGCGGCACGGTGGAGCTGCACAAGGTGGTGCTCTACAACGAGACGGTGAAGGCGCGCGGGCGGGTGCGGCCGCCGCCCGTGGAGGAGGAGTCGCTCGAGGTGCACGACACGCGGGCGCTGCCGCCGGGGCTGGAGGCGGAGCTGTGCGCGCTGGTGGCCCGCACCTTCCCGGGAGAGCCCGCGCTGCACGGCCGATACTACTACGACACGCGGCCGGACGTGGTGGTGACGGTGCGGCGCGGCGGAGGGCTCGCGGGCTTCCGCGCCGTCACCTTCCGCGAGGTGCTGCTGGGAGGCCGGGGGGTGAAGGTGGCGGGGCTGGGCATCGCGGTGGCGCCCGAGCACCAGGGGCAGGGACTCGGGACGCTCCTCACGCGCCGGGTGCTGGCGCTGCTGGCCGAGCGCGGTGTGGAGCTCGCCCTGGCCTTCCTCCTCACGCGCTCGGCGGAGAAGCTGTTGCGCGCCGCGGGCTTCTCGCGCATCGGCGCCCCGGTGACGTACCTGGCGCGCGAGGACGGCCGGCTCGTCACCGAGTCCATGCCCACCTGGGGCCTGGCACTCGGCGGCTCGGCGCTGCTGGAGGAAATCGAGGCCCGGGGCGGACTGCACCTCGGCGTGGGCACGTGGTGAGCCGGGTGCGGTTCGCGCCGCGAGGGCCGTCACGGGAGGGGGGGCGTGATGCTCCAAGCGCGGAAGCTGACGAAGCACTACGAGAGCTTCGAATCCCTATCGTCGCCCGAAGCCTCTTGAGCGGATGGCGCCTCCGCGCCAGGGATTGGCGAAGGGCCGCGCGCTCACGTTTGACCTACCGGAGTGGAAGACGGTGGGCCACGCCCCATGGGCTCCCACACGTATTCCTCCGTCGGAGCACCGGCCTGAACTTCGTCTGCCACGTCCCGATGACCCCATCGCCCTGAACCTCGGCTACCGCTGGAGTGTGCACCACCAGACGGGTGGGGGAGGCGGCGCGATGTGTGCAGCGCCCCACCGATACACTGGGCAGGAAGCTGGGCTCGCGGGCCAAAGCGGCCAGCCCGGAATCATGCGCGAACCGGAGCACCCACGCGAGACCGTAGGGATGGGAGGAGGACACCCGATGAAATTGCTTGCCCTGATAATGGCAGTGGCCATGGCAAGCCTCGGATGCGTCCACACGCAAGCACCTGAGCGAAAGATGTACCTGATCGCAGAGGATGTAAGCCGCATCCACTTCAAAGAATACACTCCCGGAACTGGCGGTGCTGGCGCAGAGACCTACTGCAATGAACTGCAAATCCAGTGCTACGACAAGTGCTGGGGGCGCAAGCCTCCGATTTGGAGCATCAAGAAACACTCCGCCGTGCACCGCGAATTCTGCACCAAGAAATGCCGGGAAGAATTCAACGAGTGCGTCGACAAGCTCGAGGAAATCGAGCGGCAAGAGTCAAACAGCAAGAAATTGACCTTCCCAAGCATCGACTCCGCGCTCGACTGGCTCAAAGAACACACCCCCGAGGCGCCGCCCGGAACCCATGTAGTCGTGGCCGGAGTGGGCTTTGTTATTGCGATAATGGGTGGCGCGCTTTTTCTTGTCCCCATCTGAACCAGGCGTTGCCGCCAGGAACAGAAACGCGAAAGGCTTGGCGCTATAATGCCCCACATTCCGGACTTCGACACAGACGCAATCCTCGGCATCCTGGACTCAATCAGCCAGAAACATCCGGAGAACTCACCGGAAAGGGACGCCATCGAACTTGCACAGATTGCGTTGATCTACCCCCGCCACATCAGGAAAGAGGATGAATTCCGCAGGTTCTACAGGGATTTTTTCGACCCCTCATTCAAGCTCGAAGTCTCCCATGAATTCGCAACACGGGAAGATGCAGACCAATGGCTTGCCAGTGGGAAGGCCGAAGACGCCGAGCGCATCAGAATTGCGGGCAGGGGCTTCATGGTCGTTCGATTGCCTGGAAGGTTTACATTCATGAGTGCACCTCTTGAAGGCGAAGAGGTGGAAGCGGACAAATCAGAGGAGGATTCCGAGTAGGCAATTCATGCTTACGGGAACGACACTTCGGGGATGGTGATGGCACGTCCGCTCGCGTCCCACAGCTTCAGCGTCAGCTCGCCTCGCGCCTGCCTTTCGCTCGCCTCGGCCTCCACGACCACCGACTTGCGCGCATTGGGCAGAATGACCTCATCTTGCCGGAACGCAACCCTCTGCAACTCTTCGCCCCGGGCGTCCACCAGAGCGGCCCCCGCCACCGACCAGGGCTCCGAACCGCTGTTCAGCAGAACCACCTCCACCGCGACGCTCTTGCCTCCGCGGAAACTGGTCCCCGCCAGCAGGGAGAGGCCTCCTTCCGATGGTGGAAATGTCCCCACGCGGAGCGGTTGCGCTTGAACCCCCTCGCGCCCCAGCAACCTGCTGGCAATGAGACTCCGCAGGCCCTTTGACTCGTGGAGGTGTGCACGCGTCAGCTCGAGCTCTTCGCGCAGCCGCTCATTCCGGGCGCGCTCCTGAAGCACCTCCTGCTGCAAGGACTCCCGGGTGCGTGGATCGCGATAGACCTCCACCTGATGCGTTGCCTGTCCCGGGTGGGCCACCAGGACGAAGGCGATGCTGCTCGAGGATGCTTCGCCCTCGAAGCGCACCGAGAGCCGCAGACGCTCCCCGGGGCTCAGGTCTGGCGGCGGTAGCAGCGTGAGGAGCCGCCGGGTACGCACCACCTCCTCGAACCGCACTTCGTCTTGCAGCTCCACGGAAGCGGGAGCATCGAAACGCAGGCTCGTCATGAGTCCTGGACCCACGCAGATTTCCCGGGCCTGGGTGACGGGAGCGAGTGCCAGCTCGACGCGCTGAACCTCCTCACAGGCATCACCCGCCGGTGGCGCCACGTCGGGTGCACCTCGAAGCAACACGAGCATCAAAAGGGACGAGGGCGAGGATGGGAACACGGAAGGATGCCTTCAACCCGAGGCCTATTGAAAGAAGTAAGGGACCGCTCGGATGTAGACCGCGTAGGGGAGGCGGGCTTCCCGAGCCGTGCTACCGGGTTCCATCTTGATACCGAGCCCATCGGTCGACAGCCAGGCCATACAGACCGGCACGGTCTCCCCCCCGGGCAGGCGGGCCCGGGTGAACCGGCCGTAGACACGATCCGTCCCGAACATGGTCCGGCCGGTGAAGACGGTGCCCGCCGGCAACTCACGCCAGTCCATCGCGAGCTCGACCGAGACCTCGCCCTCCCGAACGATGGCGACGCGGGTGCTCTCGAAGGAGGGAAAGACGACGAGATTTTCCTCCGCGAGGATGCCGGCCTGCTTGGCGAACTCGATGGAGCCGGGCGGGCACTCCTCTTCGGGGGGAGGCGGACGCTGGTGAGGACCGCTCGCGCAGGCGGAGCCGGCAAGGCAGCCGACGGTGAGCAGGGAGCGGGCCGTCTGGGATTTCTTCATCGCGGTGTCCTCGCTTCGCGTCGCTCGGGCGACGGGCGCGGGGGTGGGTGACGCCCGGGGTACCGCGCCGGGGCCAACGTCTCCCGTCACCCGGGGAGGCGCCATTTCCTGGCGAGGCACAGCCTGCTGAGGCTGGGAGGGGGTGGGTGACGTAATACGTGGGGTGGCGGAGGCCACGCGCGCCGCCGGCACCTGCTCCTCGGGAGCACGCCGCCCGGCCCTGGGCAGGAAGAGCAGGACGCCCGCGACCACGGCTGCGCCGAGCACGAAACCGGCCGCCCAGGGCCACCACCCTCCCCCCGGGCGAGCACGCTCCGCCAGCGCTGGCGCGACGACAGGCGCGGCAACCGGTGCCACCTCGGAAACGAGAACCGGAGCAGGAGCCCCCTCCGCCTCGAGTGCCGGAACCGGGCGCCGCTCCCGCCTGCCCCCGGGAAACAGCGGCACAGCCCACGCGTCATCCGCCCGGGCCGCCGCGTCCTCCAGGGCCGCCTCGAGGGCCCTCGCGTCCGGGAAGCGCGCCTCGGGGGCCTTCGCCAGCAGGCGCAGGCACAGCGCGCCCAGCGCCGGAGGCACGCGCGGGTTGAGCAGGTGCGGAGCCTCGGGGTCCTCCTGGAGGATGGAGCGCACCATGTCCAGGTCGTGCCGGTCTCCGAAGGGGAGCTCGCGCGTGAGGAGCCCATACATCGCGACGCCCAGCGCCCACAGGTCATCCCCCTTGCCGAAGGGATAGGGCCCGCCCTCCCACTCGCGGGCGAACCGGTACGCCTCGGGGCTGCGGTACTCGGGAGTCCCGGGAGGCAGCAGCGTCGTGAGCCGCGGGGCGCCCTCGTAGGCGGCCGCGCCGAAGTCCACCAGCACCGGCAGCCCATCGGCCTCGCGCATGACGACGTTGGGCTCCTTCACGTCCCGGTGCACCACGCCCGCGGCATGCACCTCGCCCAGGGTGCGCGCCAGCGGCAGCAGCACCTGGCGCACCAGCTCGAGCACGGACGGGTTCTGCTCCCGGGCCCACACGTCCAGTGGGCGGCCCTCCACCAGCGCGAGCGCCAGCACGAGGAAGCGGGGCTCCTCGTCCGGCCAGAGGCTGTAGCCGCGGAAGCTGACGACGTGGGGGGACTGCACGCGGCGCAGCGCATCCACCTCGCGCTGGCCCCGGCGGCCCACGGGCACGAGCTTCACGGCGAAGGCGCGCCCGTCCCGCGAGGCCCGGTACACGGTGCCCCCGCTGCCGGAGGAAATCTTCCCCTCGAGGATGAAGCCCGCCACGCGCTCGCCGGGCTCGAGCTCCAGCCACGGCCCCTCCCCTGCCCCGCCCATCTCGTCGTGCATCCGGCCTCCCTCCGGCTGGCGAGGCTACCCGAGCGCGGCGAAACAGCCCCGGACGCCGGGGGTAGGGAGACGCTGGCCCAACGTCACCCGGCGGGGAGCCTCAATCCACCTCGAGGGCGGTGATGGCCATGCCCGTCTGTCCGAGCTGCTCCCCATCGGCGCTGCCGCACACGGGGCAGCACAGCAGGTGGTGCTCGGGGGCGTAGGTGCGGCCACACGTGCGGCAGCGCGCCTCCACGTGGATGAGGTTGAGCAGGAGCCGGGCGCCCTCGGCGCGCGTGCCCCGGGCGTGGGCGGCGAAGTGGAGGGACAGGCCCTCGGGAGAGAGGGAGCCGGTCTCGGCCACCCAGCCGCGCACCACGCGGATGCGCGAGGCGCCGTGGAAGACGGCCTGCTGGAGCACGGTGTCGAGCACCTGCCGGGCCAGCGTGGACTCCTGGGGAGTGACACGACGGGAGGGGGCGATCATGGGGCCTCCGGGGGGGGCGGAAGGCGGGAGTTGCGGCCGGAAAGCCTACGCGCCCGCCCCTCGGGCCCGCGAGCCGGGGGGAGCGCGGCACGTCATCCGGCCAACGGTTGCGACTCCCACATCCGGCACCCGACGGCGGGCTCGGCCTGACGGACGGATGCGTGTCACGACGTATTGATGCGCCGCCACGAGCCCGAGCGCATATGTTCCTCCCCCGCATCCGCCGTTCTGGAGGGCCACATGGACCAGCAGGGCCTGCACATCGAGACGCATCCCCGCGAGGGCGACCCACTGTTGCGCGCGGGCAGACCGGACCCCTGCACCATGGTGCTCTTCGGAGCCACGGGAGACCTGGCGCAGCGCAAGCTCTTCCCGGCGCTCTTCGAGCTGGCGCGCCAGAAGCTGCTGCCGGACGCCTTCGCGGTGGTGGCCTTCAGCCGCTCGGAGCACAACCTGGAGCAGTTCCGCGCGCAGGTGAAGGAAGGGCTGGCGAAGTTCGCGCGCACCCAGCCGTTGGACCCGGCCACCTGGGAGTGGCTCTCCTCGCGGCTGGAGATGATGACGGGCGGGTACGACGACCCCGAGTCCTTCATCCGCCTGCGCGAGCACCTGGAGCGCATCTCCGGGCGCTTCGGCACGCAGGGCAACCAGCTCTACTACCTGGCCACGCCGGCCTCCACCTTCCCCTCGCTGCTCGAGGGCCTGTCGGGCGCCGGGCTGCTGTACCGCGAGGACCCCAGCGTGAAGCGGCCCTGGCGGCGGCTCGTCATCGAGAAGCCCTTCGGCAGGGACCTGGCCACCGCGCGCGAGCTCAACCGCGCCCTGGCCGCGGTGCTGGACGAGAAGCAGATCTTCCGCATCGACCACTACCTGGGCAAGGAGACGGTGCAGAACATCCTCGTCTTCCGCTTCTCCAACGCCATCTTCGAGCCGCTGTGGAACCGGCAGCACATCGACCACGTGGAGATCACGGCGGCGGAGAAGATTGGAGTGGAGGGGCGCGGGCGCTTCTACGACGAGACGGGCGTCATCCGGGACATGGTGCAGAACCACCTGTTGCAGGTGCTGGCGCTGTGCGCGATGGAGCCGCCGGTGTCGTTCGGGGCGGAGGACATCCGGGACGAGAAGAACAAGGTGTTCCGGGCGCTGCGCCCCATGGTGGGCAGCGAGGTGGGGCAGTACGTGGTGCGCGGGCAGTACAAGGGCTACCGCGAGGAGAACGGGGTGGCGAAGGACTCGTCGACGCCCACCTACGTGGCCCTGAAGACATACATCGACACGTGGCGTTGGCAGGGAGTGCCCTTCTACGTGCGGGCGGGCAAGGGCCTGAGCAAGCGCGTGACGGAGGTGTCCATCCACTACAAGTCGGTGCCGCACTGCCTGTTCAACACGAGCGACACGTGCCAGCGGTTGCAGCCCAACGTGCTCACGCTGCGCATCCAGCCGCGCGAGGGCATCGCGCTGAGCTTCGAGTCGAAGGTGCCGGGCGAGGACATCAACGTGGCCGGAGTGACGATGGACTTCGACTACGCCAACAGCTTCCACAAGCCGGTGCCGGAGGCGTACGAGCGGCTGATGCTGGACTGCATGCGGGGGAACACGACGCTCTTCGCGCGGCAGGACAGCGTGGAGCAGGCGTGGGGGTGGGTGACGCCGATCATCGAGTCGTTGGACTCGGGCAAGGGCGGGCCGCTGCACACGTACGAGCCGGGGAGCGCGGGGCCGGACGCGGCGGCGGCGCTGGCGTCGAAGGACGGACGCCGGTGGACGGAGCTGAAGGGATGAGGCCGGCCCCCATCGTGGTGGACAAGGAAGCGATGGGCTCCGAGGGCGCGGACTGGGTGGCGCGAGAGTTGCGCGAGGCGCTGGGAGGAGGCCGGAGGGCGAGCCTGGCGCTGTCGGGAGGGAGCACACCGGGGCCGGTGTACCGGGAGCTGACGAAGCGGGACGTGCCGTGGGAGCGGGTGGACTTCTACTTCGTGGACGAGCGCTTCGTGCCGCCGGACCACCCGGACAGCAACTACCTGCTGGCGGAGGAGGCCCTGTTCAAACCGCTGGGGGTGCCGCCGCGGCACATCTTCCGGATGCAGGGAGAGCGGGTGGACCGGGACCAGGCGGCGAGGGACTACGAGAAGAAGCTGCCGCCGGTGCTGGACGTGGTGGTGCTGGGGATGGGGGAGGACGGACACACGGCCTCGCTCTTCCCGGGCCACGCGGCGCTCGAGGAGAAGGAGCGGCGGGTGCTGGCGGTGGTGGGCCCGAAACCGCCGCCGTGGAGACTGACGCTGACGCTGCCGGTGCTGCGCTCGGCGAGGAAGGTGCTGGGGCTGGTGAGCGGGGCGGGCAAGCGGGACATGGTACGCCGGGTGCTGGCGGGGGAGGACCTGCCGGCGGCGAAGGTCGAGCAGACGCAGTGGATGATGGACCGGGCGGCGGCGGGCCAGGGCTGAAAGACAGGCCACAGCGGACACAGGAGCCAACACGATGACCACAGCACAAGGCCCGCAGCAGGGGCGAGCGCAGTTCGGAGTGGCGGGGATGGGGGTGATGGGACAGAGCCTGGCGCTCAACGTGGCGGACCACGGCTTCCGGGTGGCGGTGTGGGACCGGCACACGGAGCGCTTCGACGAGCTGCGCAAGAAGGGGGCGCCGGAGAGCCTGAAGGGCTACGGAGGGCTGGAGGAGTTCGTGGCGGCGCTGGAGAGGCCGCGGCGCATCATGCTGATGGTGACGGCGGGGGCGGCGGTGGAGTCGATGATGGAGAAGCTGGAGCCGCTGCTGCAGCCGGGGGACATCGTGCTGGACGGTGGCAACTCGTGGTTCCACGACACCCGGAAGCGCGAGGAGGCCTGGAAGCAGAAGGGGCTGCACTTCATGGGCGTGGGCGTGTCGGGCGGTGAGGAGGGAGCGCGCTACGGCCCGTCCATCATGCCGGGAGGCCCGGCCGAGGCGTACGCGCAGGTGCGGCAGGTGCTGGAGGCCATCGCCGCGAAGAGCGAGGCCGGGGTGTGCGTGACGCACGTGGGGCCGGACGGAGCGGGCCACTTCGTGAAGATGGTGCACAACGGCATCGAGTACGCGGACATGCAGTTGCTGGCGGAGACGTACGACCTGCTGCGTCGCGGATTGGGGCTGTCGGCGGACCAGGTGGCGGACCTCTTCGCGCAGTGGAACCAGGGCATCGCCGAGTCCTTCCTGCTCGAGACGACGCTGAAGGTGCTGCGCAAGAAGGACGCGGAGACGGGCAAGCCGCTGGTGGACATGGTGTTGGACAAGGCGGGACAGAAGGGGACGGGGAAGTGGACGGTGCAGGTGTCGCTGGATTTGGGAGTGCCGGTGCCGTCGATCGCGGGGGCGCTGGACGCGCGCAACCTGTCGTCGATGAAGGACGAGCGCGTGGCGGCGAGCCGGGTGCTGCACGGCCCGAAGGGCGAGTCGCTGTCCGCGGACGAGAAGGCGAACCTGGCGGCCTGGGTGCATGACGCGCTGTACGCGTCGCGGGTGGTGACGTACGCGCAGGGGATGCGGCTCATCCAGGCGGCGAGCACCGAGTACAAGTGGAACGTGTCGTTGGCGGAGATGGCGCGCATCTGGAGGGCGGGGTGCATCATCCGGGCGAAGCTGCTGACGCCGCTGCGCGAGGCCTTCGAGAAGAAGCCGGACCTGCCGAACCTGATGTTGGCGGACAGCCTGGCGCCGGTGCTGGAGAAGATGGGGCCGGCGTGGAGGAGGACGGTGGCGGTGGCGACGCGGCTGGGAATCCCGGTGCCGGTGTTCAGCGCGAGCCTGGCGTACTTCGACAGCTACCGGAGCGCGGAGCTGCCGCAGAACCTCACGCAGGCCCAGCGCGACGCCTTCGGTGCGCACACCTACCAGCGCCGCGACAGGCCCGAGGCCGGCTTCGTCCACTCGGACTGGAGCTGAGCTACCCGCCCGAGACGCTCGCGGTGGCGCCCGCCAGCTCGCGGACGGCCGCGAGCGTCTTCTCCACCTCGTCCGGCGTGTTCTGGATGCCGAAGGACACCCGGGCGTAGGACACGGCGTACGGCGTCGTCGAGGCGAGAATCCTGTTCCGCTCGAAAAGCCGCTGCACCACCTGCTGCTGCGTCATCCCCTTCACGTCGAAGCAGACCATGCCGCCCGCGATCTCCGGGGCGCGCGGCGTGTACAGCGTGACGTGGGTCATCTTCGCGAGGCCCTCCCGCGCCTGCGCGTTCAACGCGTGGATGCGCTCGGTGATGCGCTGGGGGCCGATGGCCTGATGGAACGCGAAGGCCTCGGGGACGGCCCAGGAGTGCTCGAAGGCCTGGAAGCCGCCCGGAGAGAACCACGTCGCGCGAGCGGGCTGCGCGGGAGGCTTGCCACTGGCCCAGGCGAAGAAGAGCTCGGCGGACGAGGTGCTCGGCATCAGGGGCCGCATCACGGACCACAGCTCGGGCCGGGCCCAGACGAAGCCGGTGCCGCGCGGGCCGAACATCCACTTGTGCGTCCCCGCCGCGAACGCATCCATGCCCATCGCAACGACATCCGGTGACTCCGCCCCGAGCCCGTGCACCCCATCCACCACGAGCAGCACCCGGCGCTCCGGCGGCCGCTCGCGATTCACCTCCGCGAGCGCATCGGCGATGCGGCGGATGGGCAGCTTGAGCCCGGTGCTCGAGTGCACCCACGTCACGCCCAGCACGCGCGTCTCGGGACGTATGGCCTTGCGCAGGCGCTCGACCATCTCATCGGCGGAGAGGGCGTCGTGCGAGTCGAAGAGGGCCACCTTGCGCCAGTTGGCCCCACTGCGCTCGGAGGCCAGACGGATGGACTCGTGGTGCACGAAGTGGTCGTGCGCGGTGGTGAGGATCTCATCCCCGGGCTTCAGGGGCAGGCCCTGGTAGATGAGCGCGAGGCCCGTCGTGGTGTTCTGCGTCAGCGCGATGTCATCAGCGCTCCCGCCGATGTACGCGGCGATGGCGTTGCACACCTTCGCGGGCATGTAGTCCGGCGGCCCCGTGAACACCAGGTGCTCGACGGTATGCAACGGATTGGCCTCGAGCTGCTGGCGGTAGCGCTCGATGGCCTCGCGCACCGGGCGCGGGTGCGAGGAGAGGAAGAAGAGACCGGTGTGGATGTAGCGCGGGTCGAGGTCGAACTGCCGCCGCACAGCCCCCCAGTCCCGGAGGTCTTCCGTGGCGGCCCGCCGCGTCTTCTCCGCGGCGAGGCCCGTAGAGGGAACAGCCCCCGCTCCCGCGGCGAGGGCACTCGTGACAAGGAAACGGCGCCGGCTCAGCATGCACGCGACTCCTTCCAATGCTTGTCATGCAAGCCTATCGGCGCGCGTGCGTGTTCTCCACCCCCTCGAAAAGGATTCTCCCCCATCGCAAGTGTTTCATCCCACCGCTTCGGATTGTCTTTCGATGAGGGAAATCCCGGGAGTCCTCATTCACCGTGGCTGCAGAACCATGGAAAGGTTCTCACGGCCCTGGCTTCAGGACACCACGAAGGAGGCCTCTCCCGACAGCTTGACCGCCGAGTAGTTGTCGAGCTGCGCGGTGTTGAGGATGAAGCCCGCGGTGCGCGTGGTGATGCCCAGGGTGTGGATGGCCACCGTTTCGTCCGACCCCACCAGCCGGGCGGGCGGAATCACCACGCTGAAGAGGAGCGCGCCGGCATCCGCGTTCGGCTCGAGCACGATGGTGACCAGCGTGCCGATGCCCATGTCCACCTGCTGGATCTCCTTGCCGCGCGCGCTCACGTGATGGCGGCGGTCGCGGTACTCCAGGAGCGGATCCCCGGTGATGCTGGTCGCCGAGAAGCTCACGCGAACCCCTTCTCCCCTCAACTCGTAGGTATTGGCGGTACGAGAAACGACGGCCTGCGGCTTGGGTGCCTCGATCTGATCCATGAATCTGCCTCGTCTGGCTGGGGCGGCGCACTCCGAGGAGGGCCGCGGGTTACAGCGGTTGGAGGCAGCTCGGGGGAACTTGTGACAGGCGCCTATCACCCCGTCCCGCGTCCAGGGGGAGAAGGGTCGCGTCGCTCGCCCAGCAACCTGCTGCGCGGGGGCCTGGCACTCAGGAGGCCGGGCCGCTCCACCAGACACCCACGGATGCACTCCACGGCCTCCTCCACCGAGTCCGTGACGACCAGCCGGTCCAGGTCCGCCGCGTCGACGGTACCCGCCGCCAGCAGCGTTCCGCGGAGGAAGCCCAGCAGCGGCTCCCAATACTCCCGGCCCATCAACACCAGGGGGAAGCCGCGGATCTTCCCCGTCTGGATGAGCACCGCCGTCTCGAAAATCTCATTCATCGTCCCGAAGCCACCCGGGAAGGCGACGAACGCATACGAGTACTTCACCAGCATCAGCTTGCGGATGAAGAAGTAATGGAACTCGACGAAGGTATCGAGATAGGCGTTGGGCTTCTCCTCGTGGGGGAGCTGGATGTTGCAGCCCACCGAGCGGCCACCGGCCTCGCGAGCGCCGCGGTTCGCCGCCTCCATGAGGCCCGGCCCGCCGCCCGTCATCACCGAGAAGCCCAGCTTCGCGAGCTCCGCCCCCATGTGCCGCGCCTGCTGGTAGTAGGGGTGCTCCGAGCCGAAGCGCGCCGAGCCGAACACCGTCACGCACGGCCCCACGAAGTGCAGCGTGCGGAAGCCCTTGAGGCACTCGCTGAAGATGCGCAGGGCGCGGCGCAGCTCCGTCCACCGGGGCTTGGGCCCCTCCAGGAAGATGCGCTCCTCGTGGGTCCGCGTTCCCTTCCCCCACCGCGCGTCGGGAGTCGCTTCGGGACCCGGTCTCTGGCTGTCATCCGCTGGCACGGCTCGCGAGTGTAGCCGCCGCTGGCGCACACCCGAACAAGAAGGCAGTACCCGGCAGGGCTCGCCGTCACCCGCGTCCACGACCCCGCCGTGCTGCGCATCGCCGCCGGCTTCGCCATGCTCCAAGGTGCCGGTGTCCTTCGGCGAGGTGCACCTGGAGCTGCACGGCATGGCCCTGGCCGCGCTCGTGGGGGTGCTCGCCAACGCGCTCCTGCCCGCCTCGCTCAACCGAGAGGAGCTGGACGCCCCCCCCCGCCTCCGAGGACGGGAAACAGGCCTGAGCCCGCGCCCCTACGCCTGGGCGCGCACGTCCCGGTAGCCCACCATCCGCCCCAGCGCGGGCTCCCAGAGGTTCAGGCGCAGGCACGCGAGCACATCCCGCGGGTGCAGGCTCGTGACGCGCGGGCTCTGCAGCTCCGGAATCGCGGCCATCGCCTCGGGCAGGCGGTAGAAGGGGATGCGCGGGTTGAGATGGTGGACGTGGTGATAGCCGATGTTGCCGGTGAACCAGGCCATCACCGGGCCGCACCTCAGGTAGCTCGAGGCCTCGAGCGCCGAGTCCGCGTGCGTCCACTCGTCCTCCGAGCGGAAGCCGACGTCCGGGAAGTTGTGCTGCGCGTAGAAGAGGTAGGTGCCCAGCGCGTAAGCCGTCAGGAAGGGCCCGAGCAGGGTGAGGAAGTAGACCGCGGGGCCGAAGACGGCGCAGAGCGTGATGGACAGCGCGACGTGGACGAGCAGCGCGAGCCCCGAGCTCCAGTACCGCCGGGGATCCTTCACGAACGAGGAGAGGCACTGGCTCAGCAGGAAGACGGAGACGTAGCCGAACAGCTGGGTGACGAGGTGGCGCTCGAGGACGTAGCCGAGGCGCCGCAAGGGGGACGCCGCGCGCCAGGTGTCGGTGCTCCACGTGGAGAAGGTGCCCGTCGAGGAAGCGGCGAGGCGCGCGGTGTTGGCGTGGTGGTGGTTATGGGTCTCGCTCCAGTTGCGCGGCGGAGTGAGCATCAACACGCCCTGGGTGTGGAAGAGCATCCGCGCCACGCGGGAGCCGGACAGCAGGGCCCCGTGCATGTAGTCGTGGTAGAGGATGAACGCGCGCACGAACACGAGTGACTCGAGCAGCGCGCCCAGGACTCGCAGCGGCCACCAGGGCGCGGCGGCCGCGAGGGCGATGGCGGCGGCCAGCACGCCGAAGGTCGAGGCCACATGAAACCAGCTGCGCGCGGCGTCCTGCGCGGCGAAGGGGCGCGTCAGGGCAATGAGATCCTTGCCACGCGTCGGGGTGGTTCGTTCCATGGATGGGGATCTCCAGAGCGGCGCCGCGGCGTGCTCATCAAGGTGGCGTCAGCATTCAACGCCCACTCGTGTCACGGGCCGGTCATGTCCGCGGAAATCGAACCGGGGGACCGCATGCACGCCCGCCCTGCCAACACATTGGGATGACGCACGAGGTCAAATAGGATGCCGCCCATGTCCCCTACCCCACCGTTGCTCGATGACATGCTCGTCTTCGCCGAGGTGGTGAGCGCGGGAGGCATCACCAAGGCGGCCACGCGGCTGGGGTTGCGCAAGTCCACGGTGAGCCGGCGGCTCGCGGCGCTGGAGGAGAGGCTCGGCACGCGCCTGCTCGAGCGCAACACGCGGCGGCTGCGGCTCACCGAGACGGGACGCGAGTACCACGCGCACTGCGCGCGGCTCGTCGCCGAGGCCCGCGAGGTGAACCGGGCACTGAGCGATTCACGCGGCACGCCCCACGGCACGCTGCGCGTGGCCACGTTCTCGCTGCTCGGCGAGTTGCTCACTCCCGTCATCACCGAGTTCCTCCTGCGCCACCCGCAGGTGCGCGTGGAGGTGTCGCTCGCCGAGGCGCATGTGGATCTCGTCGCCGAGGCCTATGATCTCGCCCTGCGCACCGGGCCGCTGCCGGACTCGTCACAGGTGGCGCGGCGGCTCGGGCACGTGCGCACCGGTTACTACGCGAGCCCCGCCTACCTGAGCCGCCGAGGCACGCCCCGCACACCGGACGAGCTCTCCCGCCACGAGTGCGTGCTCGTCGCCGAGCCGGGCACGGACGAGGTGTGGTTCTTCTCGGGCCCACGCGGGGCGCGCACCGTGCCGGTGAGCGGACGGCTCCAGGTGCCCAGCGTTCGCGCGGGCCATGCGGCGGCTCGCGCCGGACTGGGCGTGGTGCGGCTGCCCACCGTGCTCGCCGCGGACGACGTGCGCGCGGGCGTGCTCGTCCCCGTGCTCGAGGCCGTGTCTCCTCCGGGCCTCCCCATCTTCGCCGTCTACCCGAGCAGCCGGCAGCTTCCCCTCAAGGTGCGCGCCTTCCTCGACACGCTCGCCCAGCGCAGCGCCGCGCTCCCCTGGGAAACCATGTGATGGGGCTCTTCGCGGAACAATCCATTGCGTGACGGGCTCTCGCGCCGCCACTCCCCGCCCCTTACATCTTCGTCATCGGACGACGGGCGCCACTCGCCCGCCCCGGAAACGAGGACACGCCATGGCTGGAGACATCATTCATCTCGGAGACGCGGACTTCCGGCGCGAAGTGCTGGAGGCCGACGGGCCCGTGCTGGTCGACTTCACCGCGACCTGGTGCGCCCCCTGCCGCGCCATCTCCCCCACCGTCGAGGCACTCGCCACCGAGTACAAGGGCCGCTTGAAGGTCGCCAAGCTCGACATCGACGACAACCAGGAGACGGCCCAGCAGTACGGCATCCGCTCCGTCCCCACCCTGCTCGTCTTCAAGCAGGGCAAGGTCGTGGGGCAGATTGTCGGCGCGGTGCCCAAGGCCAAACTGGAGGGCGCGGTTCAACAGCACCTTTGAGACGGTGACGTCCCCACGGGTTCAACCCGGGGGACGGATACCCTCACCCCGTCTCTCGCCCGGGGGGCTGAGGATTGCACACGCTAAGCAGGCGGGGGAGCGGGAAGGGCCTGGGCGAGGATGAAGCCTGCGACGTAGTCACCCAGCCGTTCGTAGCCGCGCCAGAGGACGAGCCAGCCCGGAGGCCGCTTCAGCGGGTTGGCCATGTAACCGCCCAAGGCGGCGATGAGCAGCAGGGCCTGACGAAGAGTCAGCGCCCCTTGCAGTCGCATGCGTGGAGAGAGTTGGGGAGCCAGGGCTTGGAGCACCTGCACCTCGGCCGGTTCCAGCACTTCGTTGGCGGGCTCATCTGGGCGGGTGCGGCTCAGGGTGCGCAGGCGCAGCAGCTTGACGGATATCAGCAGGGTGAGGGCCAGTAGGTTTTCAAGATGCTCGCGCGCCTCGTGCTGACGCCCCTCCAACCAACAGCCCGTCTTCAAGGCCTTGTGCAACGCCTCAATGCCCCACCTCTTCTGGTAGGCCATTACCGTGCCCCCAGGCCGCCTCCACACTTTCAATGGGCACGTTGCTCAGCAGCAGCCACTGCACTGCCTGCTGTCCCTGGGACGGCTCTTCTTCACGCACCAGCACGCCCCACACCTGCACCGACTGCCCGCCCTGGCGCTCTGGAGGCAGCAGCGTGAGGGGGGCATGGCGCAGCGTCAGCGTGGCGTCGCGTGCCGTGCGCGCCGGCTTGCCCGCACGCGCTGGCTGGGCCGACACGTGCATCTGCCGGCTGTCCACCACGGCGAGCCCTTCCATGGTGGCCCACAGCTTTCCGCCTTCCCCCTGCACGCGCCTGTCCTGGCCGGCGCGCACCAGCAGTTGAAACGTAAATGCTCGCCCGAGCCCGTCGTGACGTGAAGGCAGAGGCATGAGCATGTCCGTCGTCCCGAAGAAGGAGGCGGAAGCGATGGACATGAAGGAGCAGGCGGAGAAGTTCCGGAAGGCGGTACTCGAGCGGGGCGTAGTGGGCCCGCGCACGCGCTACACGGCGGAGCAGAGACAGGAGGCGGTGGAGTACGTGCGAGCGCGCCAGCAACAGGGGGCGATCGTGGAGGAAGCGGCGAAGGAGTTGGGCATGAGCAGCTGGACGCTCAGCCGGTGGGGCAGCGCGGCGCGCGCCGAGCCACCCAGCAGCAGCCCGCGAAGGCGGCGCTGGTACCCGTCGAGGTGAAGGAGGAGCGAGCCCGGGCGCGAGGAGGGGGGCTGGTGGTGCACGGGCCGGGGGGAGTGCGGGTGGAGGGGCTGTCGCTGGAGGACGCGGTGCGGCTGTTGCGAGGGCTTTTGTGATTGGCTCCACGCGCCGACTCGCGGTGTATGCCTACGGACAGCCGTGCGACATGCGCAAGAGCTTCGACGCGCTGTGCGGGCTAAGCGCCCCCGACGCGAGCAGGACGCGGGGAAACAAGCCGGGCCGGCCGAGCCCGCGCGGCCACTGCCCGCGCACCCAGCCCACGCTGCCCTTGCTGGAGCAAGTGCACACGCTGGAGGAGCCCGACAAGCAGTGTCCCAAGTGCGGAGGAGGGGCGCTGGCGGAAATGAAGGGCTGCTACGAGGAGGCCGAGGAGGTGGACGTGGTGGAGCGGCGCTTCGTGCTGCGCCGCCACAAGCGCCAGAAGTACCGTGCGGGTGCGGCGGGTGCGTGGAGACGGCCCTGGGCCCGCCCAAGCTCCAGCCCGGCGGGCGCTACTCGGTGGACTTCGCCGTGGAAGTGGCCGTGGCCAAATACCTCGACCATATGCCCTTGGAATGGCAGGTGAGAATCATGCAGCGCGAGGGGCTGGTGGTGGACAGCCAGACGCTTTGGGACCAGATAGACGCGCTGGCATGGATGGGCTGAGCACCTACGAGAGCGCCGCCGCGGGCTCCGGTGGGAAGCTGACCCCGGTGAACTGCTGGATGCACGCGCGGCGCAAGTACGTGGAGTACGTGGAGGCCTTCCCCCAGGCCGAAGAGGCTCTGGAGATGATTGCCGGGCTGTACGCGGTGGAGCGCGAGTAAAGGAGGGACCCGAGAGCCTGGAGCGCTTGCTTACGCTACGGCAGCACAAGAGCCGTCCCATCATCGAGCGGCTGCACCAGTGGGCGTGCGAGCAGCGCGCATTGCCCCAGTCGGCGCTGGGCCAGGCAATCAAATACATGAGCAACCGGTGGACGGGGCTGACTCGGTTTCTGACGGACCCGCGAGTGCCGTTGGATAATGGGGCCACCGAGCGCGCCATGCGCGGGCTTGCGCTGGGCGCAAGAATCACTACGGCAGCCGGAGCCGGCGCGGTGCCGAGGTGGCGGCCCTCTACTACAGCCTGATGGAGACGGCGAAGCTGTGCGGGGTGGACCCCAAACGCTACCTACGAGAGGCCGCGCTGGCGGCTCTGCGTGGGGAGCCGATTCCCCTGCCCAACCAACTCGTGCAGCCCGCCGCGGGCTGACGCACCACGGCACTCATTCCCACCTGTCTCAAGCTGACCGGGCGCCGAGGTGCTTGTCGTACCGCAGTGACGGTGAGCGCCCCCTCACGCCCCCTATTCGTCGTCAAGCTCCTCGACCACGGGGCTCGGCGAGCATTTACGCTGTGCAGCAGCTTGGCGCTGGAATAATCCCACTGCCCGGTAAAAATCTGGGGTATTTTTGTAAAACGCTCTGTCCCCACATTGGTTCTGGCCAGAGATCCGCAGATTTGCTGCATCATTTTCCGCCTCAGAGGCTCATTTCCCGATGAATGGGTCCAACAACGGGTGACCCGTCATGCGCGGCCTCTTGCTTATGCGCAGTCAGAGATGTCCCTTGTGAACACTTGGAGGTCTTTCATCGTGAAGAAGATAATTGGGATGGTTGTGCTGGCCGTCGGCCTCGCGTCAGGAGCGGCCTCCGCCGCAGTGCCGTACCAGTTCATCGCAAAGCAGTACAGCGAGGTACTGGGACGCGCTCCCGATCAGGCTGGATGGGCGGCGTACGTCAGCGGCTTCAACTCCAGTGGGTGTTCCCAGGCCACGCTCAAGAACTACGGCCGCTCGTTTTACCTGTCGGATGAGTTGCTGGCACGTGGCTACAACAACTCGGAGAAGGTCTTCTTGGCCTTCCGAGGAGTTCTGGACCGGGAGCCGAACTTCAGCGAGTTCAACGCTTGGGTCGGGCAGCTGAATACGGGTACCGCCTGGGCCACCGTCGTGGACAGCCTCTTCAGCAACGCTGAGTTCGCGGCTCTGGTCCCAAGCATCTGTATGGGCAGCAGCTACCAGGCTGCCTGGCTCCGGCCCAGTGTGCTCACGAGCAGTCGGTCACAGTCCAACTTGCAGGCGCAGCTCAACGCCGGCGGCATCGTGACGCTCGGTCCGCAGGAGGTTGTCTACCTCACGAGCACCCTAGTGATCCCCGCGGGCAGCACCCTGCGTACCAACGCTGTGGACGGCAACCACACCGCGCGCTTTGGCCGTCTCGTGCGCGACTCGAGTTTCGACGGTCCTCTTGTCGAGCTGAGGGGCACGATGGAAATGGTGTGGGTCGACGGCCAGCGCGGCCGGTTGGGCTTCACCCCCGGGGCAATCAACGTCAATGTGTTGCAAGGGACGGTCCGGAGTTGCCGTATCAGTGAGCCCGCAGGCTGGACGAACCTGCACGCGCCGGAGTGGTGCAATGGGCCGGCCACCATCACCAGCAACCTGGTGACTGGCTATTCGACTTCACACATCGGGCAGGGCTTTGCGGATGGCCTCAGCCTCGCGTGCAGTGGCACGACTGCGCGGTACAATAACATTATCGATCCCACGGACGTCGGCATTGTCGTCTTCTCCCGCTGGAACAACAATGCCTGGAGTGGCACGAACACCGTGGTGCAGAACAACACCATCATCGCCGCGGGGCGGAGCGCCTACGGTGGGGTGGGGTTTGACGCCATTGGACAAACCGGGGCGGACTTCACCGGGGCCCTCATCCAGGACAACCTCCTGTGGACGAGCCCACTCCAGCACTTCGATATCGGCCTGTTCGTGGGCACCGAGCCGTGGGATTCGGGCACAGGCAAGAACGGTACGGCCCTGGGCAACACTACGGGAAACCTGAACATCTACGTCCACTTGGGGATTGTCATCGACGGCATGGAGAACGGCACGGTCCAGAGCAACGCGTTCTACACGATGGGTGTGAACACCGGCATCCCGTGCCCACAGGACGGAGCCGTGAGCGCGCATTTCGGCCCCCATGCCTCAGGCTCCCTCATGACACCGGCCACCAACCGAGCGGTGCACCACTGCATGGGCCACCCCCTCTAAGGCACCGATCGGTTTGAGGTTCAATGGTTTCAGGTGCTTGGCCGCGGAAAACGCGCTGGCAATGCCACTTCCACGGGGGGGCTTGCTGCTACGGCCTCTGCCCGCACGGTGACGCAGGCTCCACTCCCACTCGCGGTGGAGGCAGACGCCAAGTGCTGGCGTACGTGACTTCATCGCAAGGGGTGCGCCCCATCCTGCAACACTTGGGACTGCCCACGCAGCCTGAGAGGCTGGCTCCAGCACGGGGGCCCCCTCAGAGCGGGTGGTGCTGAGCCCGCAGCAGGAATTGTCAAAACTCCAGGAGCCCGCCTTGCCCTAAGCAGACAGAGGGCAGGGCGGGCGTGTGCCCCACGCCGACTGCAAGTCATCTCAACCAGTCGCTCTACCTCCTGCCGGAACTGCTCCAACTCTTACTCCGTGGACTCCTCCTCAGGTGGAGCCCTTGAGGTGTCACGGCGGCGGCCTTCTCGTCACGATGGGGCACGGCGAACTGATACGTTGAAACGACGCGCTGGCCGCGCGGGTGAGCAACTCGAAAATGTATCCTTCCGCGTCGATGATGTGCAGCAGACGCCCAGGCTCGCCCACGCGCTCTTCGGCCTCCACCAGGGCCTGCCACCACAAGACGCTCTCCTTGTGCTCGAAGGGCCGCTGCTTTCTGCTCTGGGCCTTGCCCCTTTGCTCGGCCGGGCGCACCCAGGTGCGCGCTCCCAGCACTCCAAAAGCCGTGCCGTCCATCTGCTCCACCAACGCCGTCTGCAACAAGAAGCCCTGGCACACGGGGTTGCCCACCTGGCCTACCCCGCTCATGGACAGGTGGCTGAGCTCTACCTCGGTGCGGTCGTGCACGCACAGGGCCACCTCGCCCGCCAGGCCTTGTGCCACTGCCTTGCCCACCGTCTGGGCCGCCGGCTCAAGCAGTCGTTGGAAGCTGACGTCTTCATTCTCAACCATCCGGTAGGCCCCCATTCGCTCCGCCCGGCTGGTGCCCAATCGGTTGATGGTGACGCCGGGTTGCTCCTCCATGAGGTGCAGGGTGTGCAGCAGCCTCTGCCTCAGCCACACCTCATCAAGTGGACCGAAACTCCCGGCCGGATAGAGAACTTCGTACGTCAGATATAGAGGGGCAGCTTGCATTGGCTGCCTCTCTATAAAACCCTACCGCGCACGTCATGCGCCGTCCAACGTGCTCACCCCTTGCTCCCTCTCTCCCTCTGCGTGTGCAATCCTCAGCCCGGGGGGAGAGGGGTGAGGGGCTCAGTCCTTCTTCTGCTGCGCCATCGCCCGCAGATCGGTGCGGCGGATTTTACCGCTCACCGTCTTCGGGAGCTCCGTCACGAACTCGATCTCCCTCGGGTACTTGTAGGGCGCCGTCGTCTTCTTCACGTACTCCTGGAGTTCCTCCGCGAGCGCGTCCGAGGCCTTGAAGCCCGGCGCCAGCACCACGTACGCCTTGATGCGCTGGCCAATCCGCTCGTCCGGCACGCCCACCACCGCCGACTCGGCCACCGCCGCGTGCTCCAGCAGCGCCGACTCCACCTCGAACGGCCCCACCCGGTAGCCCGAGGTCTTGATGACGTCGTCGCGCCTCCCCACGAACCAGAAGTACCCCTCCGCGTCCTTCACCGCCCGGTCTCCCGTCACGTACCAGTCGCCCCGGAAGGACACCTCGTTGGACGCGTCGTCGTTGAGGTAGCCGTCGAAGAGGCCCACCGGCTTCTCCGGCTTCACCCTCACCGCGATGTCTCCCTCCTGGCCCGCCGGCAGCTCCTTGCCGTCCTGGTCGATGACCGACACGTCGAAGCCCGGTGACGGCTTGCCCATCGAGCCCGCCTTCGGCTCCAGCGCGGAGAACATCCCCACCACCACCACCGACTCCGTCTGCCCGTAGCCCTCGCGGATGTACAGCCCCGTGGCCTGCTTCACCGTGTCGATGACCTCGGGGTTGAGCGGCTCGCCCGCGCTCAGCACGTGCCGCAGCGACGACAGATCGTACTGCGACAGGTCCTGCAGCACGATGGCCCGCCACGCCGTGGGCGGCGCGCAGAACGTCGTCACCTTCTGCCGCTCGAGCACCCGCAGAATCCGCGCCGCGTCGAACCGGCCGCGGAAGTCGTACACCACGTTGCACGCGCCCTGGCTCCACGGGCCGAACAGCTTGCCCCACGCGCACTTGGCCCAGCCCGTGTCCGACAGCGTCAGGTGCCGGTCCTCCGGCGTCAAATCCAGCCAGTAGCGCCCTGTAATCTGGTGTCCCAGGCCGTAGCTGGCCTGCGTGTGCTGCATCATCTTCGGCATGCCCGTGGTGCCCGAGGTGAAGTAGATGAGCATCGGGTCATCCGCCCGCGTGCGCTCGAAGCCGGCCCCGTGCTGGCCCGTGCCCGCCCCGCCCGGCGCGTAGCCCACCCAGGGAGAGGGCGCCTGGCCGACCGCCACCCACGTCTCCACCCGGCCCGTGCCCACCAGGCCCTCGAACTTGTCCAGGCAGCTCGCGTCCGTGATGACGCCGTTGGCCTCCGCCGCCAGCAGCCGGTAGCGGATGTCCTTGGCGGTGAGCATCGGCGTGCCCGGCATGAAGACGATGCCCGCGCGGATGCAGCCCAGCGTGAGGAACCACCACTCCGGAATGCGCGGCATCATCACGAAGACGCGGTCGCCCTTGCGCAGCCCCAGGCTCGCGAGGAATTGCGCCGCGTGCAGCGAGTGCTGCTTCACCTCCTTCCAGCTGAAGAGCCGGACATTGCCCGCCTCGTCGCTCCACTGGAGGGCGGGCGCGTCGGGGCGCTCGCGGGCCCAGCGGTCGACGAAGTCCGTGGCGAAGTTGAAGAACTCGGGGCGCTCCCACTTGAAGCCGCGGTAGGTCGCCTCGTAGTCGGTCATGTTGCGCGGTGAGGGTGAGGACATGACTCGCTCCTGTCGGGAAAGGCCCCGGGAGCCTGCCACGGGGACGCCCCACACACCGGGAAGAACTGTCGGGGAGTGGAAAACCGCACGGGTTTGGCGCCAGAATGGAAGCGGTTGACGGCCAGAGGGAAGCAGCGGGGGACGGGGTCGGTGCATGCAGCGGCCGTTACGTCACCCAGTCCTTCCTTTCCCGGGGAACCCGATGAATGCGATTGCCCTGACAGCCGACTCCCAACGCCGGTCGTTCCACCTCTACGCGCGGGTGCTGGCCACCCAGATTCTCTACATCGCGCCGCTGCTGTGGCTGCTGGAGCTGAGCCAGAACCAGGCCTGGAAGGCGGTGAACGGGACGTACGGCTGGGTGTACCCGGACTCGGACTACGGTTGGTTCTCGTTCGGGAGCATGGCGCTGTGGGCGGGCGCGGTGTTCCTGATGTGGACGCTGCACTACTACTGGTTCTACCCCAAGGGCGTGAAGCTCTGGACGCGCATCGCCATCGCCTCGGTGGTGTGCTGGGCCGGCGAGTGGGTGGGCGGCTTCCTCCCGGTGGTGCTCCTCGGCAAGCACCTGCAGGTGTGGCCGGGCACGCTGCTGGTGTACGTGAGCTTCCCCGCCATCTTCTTCTGGGTGAGCAACGTCATCATCTACCACCTGCTCACGGTGTATGTGATTGACCTGACGCCCGACTACGACACGCCCCCGGACGTCGCCTGAGCGCCGGGCCCAGCGCATGAATCCCATCGTTCACGCCGAGCTGTCCTGGTTGATGGCGCAGCGCCTGGAGGCCCGGAGGGACCGGGTGCTCGTGGCCTGCGCGGGGCTGGCGCCGGACCTGGACGGGCTGAGCATCCTCGGCGGAGGCGAGCTGTACGCGCGCTACCACCACCTGCTCTTCCACGGGTACGTGGGCGCGCTGGTGACCGCGGCGGTGTGCGCGGCGCTGGCCCGGAGGAAGCTCGCGGTGGCGGCCCTGGCGCTGGGGGCCTTCCACCTGCACCTGCTGTGTGACCTCGCGGGCAGCGGCCCGGGCTGGCCGCTCTGGTACTTCTGGCCCACGAGCCTGCGCGAGTGGTACTGGGACGGCCAGTGGGACCTGGCGTCCTGGCAGAACAGCGTCATCGGGCTGGGGGCCACGCTGGTGTGCCTCGCGTGCGCGCTGCGCTACCGCCGCACCGCCGTGGAGCTGCTCTCCGCACGCTGGGACACCGAGGTGGTCCGCACCTTGAGGGCCCGCTTCCTCGGCGAGGGCAGGCCCTCGGCCTGACTCCGCTCACTCCAGCAGCGAGGAGTCCTCATCCACTCCGAGCACCCGCTGCCACACCTCGAGCCGCTCCTGTGACGAGAGCAGGAGTTGCTCTCCGGAGAAATCCGCCTGGAAGGCCGTGAGCGCTCCCGTGAGCGTCTCTCTTACGCCATCGGCCTTCAGCACGCCGCCCGGAGCGTAGTGGTTCGTGTCCATGCGCAGCCCGGGGCGGAAGGACTCGGAACCGAGCCGCAGCAGCAGCGGCTGCGTGCCCGTGCACAACCGGTTGTTCCTCACCGTGAGTCCGGTGACGGCCTCGCCATCGGCCGCCAGCATCAACCCATAGCTGGCCGAGCCCTCCACGGTGTTGTCCACCACCTGCACGTTCCTGCCCCCCGCGATGCGGATGCCCTGGCCGTTGCCCTCGGGGAAGTTGCGGATCTCCCGCAGCGTATTGCCCTCCACCCGGATGTCCTCTCCGCTCAACACGGAGACGCCCCGGCCCGCGCGCGACAGGGTGTTGCCCTCGATGACGACACCCCGGGCGGACTCGTGGATGACCACCGCCTCGCCGGCCGAGCTCCCTGGCTCGCGAATGGCCGTGTTCGGAAAGCCCCAGAGCTGGTTGCCTCGCACGAGAACGTCCTGGCACCTCTTCAGGTCCACCCCGTTCTCCCCTTCATCGTGCAATTGATTGCCCTCGATGCGCAGGGCCACCGCGGGTACCTCCCCCTCGCATTGGATGGAGTCGCCCGAGGTGTGATGGATGTCATTGCGCCGGATGACGATGTCTCGCGACGGGCCCACCACCGCCACGCCATGCGAGTCATCTCCCGACTTGATGAAGTGGTGCAGGTGGTTGTCTTGAATCGTGACGTGCGCCGGGCCCTCCACGAGCACGCCCGCGCCCGACGTCCCACCGTTCAGCTCGCTGCCGGCCAGGAAGGAGCCCGTGGCGCCGCTCTCGAAGGTGACGGCCATCATGGGCGCACCGCCCACGTCGACGTGCAGGTTCTCCAGGATCCACCGCCCCCGCACGAGGATGACCGAGCTCCGGGCCCTGTCACTCGGAACGAGGGTGGGCCGCGGCGTGCCCTCTCCGCGCAGGATGATGGCCTGGGCCCCCTCGCCCCGGGACTCGAGGAGCAGCTGCTCCGCGTACACGCCCGGCAGCACCCGGATGACTTCCCCCGGCTGGGCCAGCGCCACCGCCCGGCCAAGGGTGCGCAGCGGGGACTCCTGCGTGCCCGCCCCCGCGTCCGAGCCCTTCGTGCTCACGTACCAACTGCGTCCCGTGGGTTCCGGGAGCGTGGGCTCCTCCGGGGCGGGCTGCTCGCCAGGAGGCGTCTGCTCCGCCGGGACAGGCCGCGCCCCGGGAGGCACGGACGAGTCGGGGGACCGCGTCTCCGCCGGTGTCGCGGGCCCACAGGCGCTCAGCAGTAACCATGTGAGCACTCCGCAGGTGCCCTTGAGGCCGCGCCTGTCGCCCTCTCCCCGCTTCATGCTCGCCCCCTCGCCCACCTGCCCGGTTGCCCGCGCCGAAGTTCGGCACGACCGGAGGCGTCATCAAGGGGACGAGCGTGGGGAGAGGTCGCACCGGGCGACACTTCGCGCGCTCCCGGGTGCACGAGCCGCACCCGGGTCGTACGCGTTCATCGCCTCCAGGACAGTCCGAGGGGCCACTCCGGGGCGAACACCGGCCTCACGCGGGCCGCAGCGTGAGCGGCAGCACCTTGGGCCCGCGCACGGTGATGGACTCGTTCCACTGCACTGGCCCGGCGTCGCCCTCCAGCCCGCCGCACCGGTCGAACAGCGCCTCCAGGGCGAGCCGCGCCTCCAGCCGGGCCAGCGGGGCACCGAGGCAGAAGTGGATGCCGTGGCCGAAGGGCATGTTTGCCTGGCCCTCGCGATCCAGGTCGAAGCGGTCTCCGTTGGGGAACTGCGCCTCGTCGCGGGAGATGGCGCCCAGGAACAGCAGGATATGGGAGCCGGCCGGCAGGCGGGTGCCCGAGAGCTCCGTGTCGGCCGTGGTGCTGCGCACCGCCGTCTGGGCGGGCGCCGCGAAGCGCAGCACCTCCTCCACGAAGCGCGGGAGGAGCGAGCGGTCCGCGCGCACGCGGGCGAGCACGTCCGGGCGCTCCGACAGCACCAGGGCGGAGTGCGCCAGCAGGTGCACGGTGGTCTCCAGGCCCGCGACGAGCAGCAGGAAGAGGAAGCCCATCAGCTCCTCCCCGGTGAGGGACTCGCCGTCCACGCGGGCGGCGAGCAGATCGCTCACCATGTCCTCGCGGGGGGAGCGGCGGCGGTCCTCCAACACCTCGCCCAGGTACTGCTGCATCTCCTGGTAGGTGGCACGGATCCGCGCCTGCATTTCATGGGCATCCGGGGGGGTGGAGGTGGTGTGGACGATGTCGTCCGCCCAGCGCTTGAAGCGCGGGTGCAGCGAGGCGTCCAGGCCGAGCAGCTCGCCGATGACGGCGGCGGGCACGCGCAGGGCGAAGGAGTCGATGAAGTCCACGAGCCGGCCGAGGGGCAGCTCGGCGGCGGCCTGCTGGGCGTAGGCGCGGATGCGCGGCTCCAACCGGCTCAGGGCGGCCTGGCCGAAGGCGCGGTTGACGAGCGCCCGCAGACGGGTGTGCCGGGGAGGATCCAACATGACCACGGAGTGCGCGAACGGGTTGCGCTGCCCCAGCCAGGCGGGCTCCGCGATGGCCGCCTGACCCGTGGAGGTGAAGAGCTGGGGGTTCTTGAAGACCTCCAGGGCGTCGGCGTAGCGGGTGATGCCCCAGAAGCCGATCGGCTCCACCCGGGCGAGCGTGGGCTGACGGCGCAGCTCGGCGAAGATGGGATAGGGGTCGGCCCGGAACTCGGGCGCGAAGAGGTTCAAACGAGCGGTCATGTGGAGTCCCCCCGGGGAGGTGAAGATGAGGCGCCCGAGGCTACCTCACGTGCCCTCCCACGCGCAGCCGGGGGCATCAGGGGGATTCCTACCGCACGGGTTCAGTCCTTCTGGCGTACGTAGACATCCAGATAGGACAGGTTCCACACCGGATCGACCACGGCCGGGTACTGCTCGCCCACCTCGACCTCCGCTTCGGTCATCGAGGTATTGAGCACGTACGCCCCGCAGCGCTTGCCGCCCGCGACGCTCCCATCCAGGCTGAACGTCAGGCGGTACCAGCCCGCGGCGCTCACGTGCGAGGGCAACGCGGCACGCCCCGGCTCCCAGTCGTACCGGAAGAGCGCCCTGCCGCCGATGTCCACCTCGGCTGACAGGCCGTCCCCGTGGCCCCGCTCAGCCTTCTCCCAGAGCGCGCTGTTGACGAGCGTGTACGCCGCCCCACTCCATTCGCCCACGGCCGCGTTCCAATGGAAACGCTCCGAGGACGGACGGGTGGCGCTGTCCGACGCCTCCAGCTTCTGGAGGGTGAGCCGCGCACACGGCGTGACGACAGTCGCGTCCCCGCTCTCGGTGAGCGAGGGAAGCGACGGCTCCGTGTTCGAGGCCACCACGCCCCGCATCTCCCGGTTCCCCTGGCCATAGAGGTGCAGCATCTCGTAGGCCGGCAAGGGCTCGGCGAGCGCGGTGTACAGCGTGGTCTCCACGCGGACGGCGGACGCGGTGCTCCAGGTGGTGTTCTCGAGCGCGTCGCTCCAGTCCACCTCGGACACGTCCACGCTCGCGCCTGGCGTCCCCGCCCGCACACCCGCACGCCAATAGCCCCCCTCGTCCTGGGGGTACACGCGCCACACGTCCACGCCGGGCGGAGGCGTACAGGTGCTCGGGGCGCAGACCACCGTCTCCTGTCCCTCGCTCCAGCCGTACCACCAATGGCCCTCGAGGCGCGGGGCCGTCGGGCCCGTGCGCAATGAGAGGCCCGCGCCTTCGGGGAGGACCACCGGAAACGACAGATTGGGCGGGTTCGCCCACGCCGCCGCCGGAAGCCACACAGCTCCCGCGAGCACACACGTCCTCGTGGCCCGGTTCACCGCTCCCCGCTTCATGTGAGCGCCTCCTCCACCTCTCCACGCCCGGCGTCCCGTCAGGAGCCCTGGCGGTTTCGAGGTGCGCGAGGAGGTGGGGACGAGGCTTCGCGGCAACAAGTGTCCCAGAGGGCTCGGGGCCCGGCCGCGATCGGAGAGTGTCTGGCAGGACACCTCCAGCCCACAGGGATGTGCCACCCGGCAACGGGCGCGCGAGGTCCGACGGCTCGGTGGAATCAATTCCCCGGCCCCGGACGACTCCCGGCAACATCCCCCGACCGCGGCCAGTGTTGACCGGCTGGCGCGGTGCTCCGACGGCGATTGCGACACGAAGCACCGGCTTCACCTGCGGGTGCTCGGCTCTCCGGGCCTGCCTCGGAGGCGTGGCCTCCGGGCCCGGGGGGGACCGACGGAGCTCGGTACCCACTGGCCTGGGCGGGTCTTCCTCGCGAACGGCAGCGAGGCCCGCGATGAGCATCCCCCGGACCCGGGCGACGCTCTCTGGGGCCACCGGCTCGCGCACCGAGGCACGGTGCACAGCGGGAGTGGCCCGGCTCAGCTCCTCCAATTGGAGGGTGAGCGAATCAATGGACTCGTCGAAACGGGTGCACCCGGAAGCCGACACGGCGAGCAGCAGCGCCACCAGCAGGACACCCGTCCCGCCGGGCCGCACGCCCGCTCCCGCTCTGTCGGCCACGCTTCTCATGCGCTTCGTCCGGTGCTCCTCGATTCCACCGCGTATCCGACCATGTGTTACCGCGCCTGTCGGGAAGCGCAATTCTTCGGCCGATGAAGCCCCTGGCCCCGTGCGTGCCCGCTATCCTGCGCCGCTCCCCGCTACATCTCGCAACCGGAGGACACGGGTATGGACATCAAGGCCGCGGTGGCAGTCGAACCAGGGAAGCCCCTTCGCATCGAGACGGTGCACCTCGAGGGGCCCAGGGCCGGCGAGGTGCTCATCGAGCTGAAGGCCACGGGCATCTGCCACACGGACGCGTACACGCTGTCGGGCAAGGACTCCGAGGGCCTCTTTCCCTGCATCCTCGGCCACGAGGGCGCGGGGGTGGTGGTGGACGTGGGGCCCGGCGTCACCTCGGTGAAGAAGGGCGACCACGTCATCCCGCTCTACACGCCCGAGTGCCGCCAGTGTAAGTCGTGCCTGTCGCGCAAGACGAACCTGTGCACGGCCATCCGCGCCACGCAGGGCAAGGGCCTCATGCCGGACGGCACCAGCCGCTTCCGCATCGGCAAGGAGCCCGTCTACCACTACATGGGCACGTCCACCTTCGCGAGCCACACGGTGCTCCCGGAGATAGCGGTGGCGAAGATTCGCGAGGACGCGCCCTTCGACAAGGTCTGTTACATCGGCTGCGGCGTCACCACGGGCGTGGGCGCCGTCGTCTACACCGCGAAGGTGGAGGCGGGCGCGCGCGTGGTCGTCTTCGGGCTCGGCGGCATCGGCCTCAACGTGGTGCAGGCGTGCCGCATGGTGGGCGCGGATCAGATTGTCGGCGTGGACCTCAATCCCTCGCGCAAGGCCATCGCGGAGAAGTTCGGCCTCACCCACTTCGTCAACCCGAGCGAGGTGGGCGCGGACCTGGTGCCCTACCTCGTCAACCTCACCAATGGCGGCGCCGACTACAGCTTCGAGTGCATCGGCAATGTGAACACCATGCGCCAGGCGCTCGAGTGCTGCCACCGCGGTTGGGGCGAGAGCATCGTCATCGGCGTGGCCGCCGCGGGAGAAGAAATCCGCACCCGTCCCTTCCAGCTCGTCACCGGGCGCGTGTGGAAGGGCAGTGCCTTCGGCGGCGCGCGGGGCCGCACGGACGTGCCCCGCATCGTCGACTGGTACATGGAGGGCAAGATTCAGGTCGACCCGCTCATCACCCATACGCTGCCGCTCGAGCGCATCAACGAGGGCTTCGACCTCATGCACCGGGGCGAGTCCATCCGCGCCGTGGTGAGGTACTAGAGGATGGACGCGAAGCTCCGGCTCTCCTCCGAGCACTCCTGCTTCGGCGGCACCGTCGCCTACTACCGGCACGACTCGGAGGTGTGTGGCGGCGAGATGCGCTTCTCCGTCTACCTGCCTCCCCAGTCGCGGGCAGGCAAGGTGCCCGTCCTCTACTACCTCTCCGGCCTCACGTGCACCGAGGAGACCTTCCAGATCAAGGCCGGGGCACAGCGGCTCGCCGCCGAGCTCGGGCTGATGCTCGTGGTCCCCGACACCAGCCCGCGCAACACCGGTATCGAGAAGGAGGACGCGGACTGGGAGGTGGGCACCGCCGCCGGCTTCTATGTGGATGCCACGCGGCCGCCCTGGAGCTCGCGCTTCCACATGTTCAGCTACGTCACCCGCGAGCTGCCGGAGTTGGTGGGCCGCAACTTCCCCGCTCGCATGGACCGCGAGGGACTCTTCGGCCACTCCATGGGCGGACACGGCGCGCTCGTCTCCGCCCTGCGCCAGCCCGGCCGCTACCGCTCCGTCTCCGCCTTCGCCCCCATCTGCGCCCCCATGCGCTGCCCCTGGGGACAGAAGGCCTTCGGCACCTACTTCGGGCCGGACACCGAGGCCTGGCGCGCGTGGGACGCCACCGAGCTCCTCCGCGCGGGCGCGCGGCTTCCGCACCTCCTCGTGGACCAGGGCACCCGCGACAAGTTCCTCGCCGAGCAGCTCAAACCCGAGCTCCTCCGGGAGACCTGCGAGCAGACGGGGCAGCCCCTGACGCTCCGTTTCCACGAGGGCTACGACCACGGCTACTACTTCGTCTCGACGTTCATGGAGGACCACCTCCGCCACCACGCCGCGGCGCTAAACGCCTGAAATGGCAGGGGGCCGCGCTCGCTCGCCGGGCGGGCCCACTGCGTGGCGCTCGTGTGCTCGAGCAGGGCCCGGGGAAGAGGGACAGCACCCGCTCCAAGGAGGGCTGACAGGGAGGCACGCGGGGAAGTCTCGGGAGCCGCCATTTGTCCGAGGTGGCTCAACGGAACGAAAGGCCCGAGATTGAAGCGTTTGCTGAGACTTGCCCCCTTCGCCCTGCTACTGCCCACCCTTGCCTCCGCCTCCATCGTCTGGCGGGGTGATTTCGAGACTGGAAACCTCTCGCAGTGGGATCGCGAGCAAAGTGTCGCCTCGGATCGCCTGCAGGTGGTCAGCTCGCCGGTGCGAGAGGGCCGCTACGCGATGAAGGTCACCGTTCGCAAGGGCGATGACCCCATCAACGCCAGCGGCAACCGCAACGAGGTTTTGAGCCTGAAGCGCGAGGCCGCGGGCTCCGAGTTCTTCTACAAGTGGAGCACCCTCTTCCCGAGCAGCTTCCCGAGCTCGCCGAAGTGGGCCCTCTTCACCCAGTGGCACCACGATGGCAACGGTGGCTCTCCGCCGCTCGAGTTCTACGTGGTGAACAACAAGCTGACGCTGCGCCTGGGTGGCAGCAGCGGGAAGATCGTCTGGACCGCGCCCATGCAGCGCGAGCACTGGAACGACTTCGTGCTGCACGTGAAGTGGTCCCCCGACCCGAAGGCCGGCTTCGTGGAGCTGTACCACGACGGCCAGGTCGTCGTGCCCAAGACGATGGTGGCCACGCAGTACGCGGGCCAGGGCAACTACCTGAAGCTGGGCCTCTACCGCGACGAGTCCATCTCGCCCGATGGCATCGTCTTCCACGACGGCTTCGTCCAGGCCACGCGCCTGGAGGACGTGATGTCCACCGCCGTCGCCACCCCGGAGCCCGGCCCCGCGCCGAACCCGGACACCGGAGCGCCCGGGCAGTCCGCTCCCCAGGACGAGCCCTCGACGGGGCCCATCGCGCAGCTGCCCTCGGACCCCGGGGATTCTTCCCTCCCGGGCCCGGGCGGCATCGTCCCCGGTGATTCGTCGCTCGGGGCCGGCATGGTGCCTCCCACCGCGGGCTGCGGTGCTTCCGCGACCGGCGGAACGCCCCTGCTCGTCGCCGCCGCGCTGACCCTGGCCGCCCTGCTCGGCCGGCGCAAGGCGCTCGCCCCCGCGCGCGCTCGCCGTCCTCGCTCCTCGCGGCGCTGAGCCGCGCGGAGTCCCGGGGAGTCCCTCACCGCCATGGAAGCCGTGCGCGGTGAGGGCCCCTGGGATTCAAACCGGCGCCAGCTTGCGGTCCGCCGCGGGCTCGGCGTACGGGCGCGTCTGGGCCCGGGCGCGGGCCTCGGCCACCAGGTGCGACAGGTCCTCCTGGTGCATCGACGCCCTCGTGACCACCGACTCGGTGAAGCGATAGAGGACCGTGGCCACCTCCAGCAGGATCGGGCGCAGCCGCTTGCCGAAGAGCAGCGTGCTCGCGCCCGCGCCACAGCCGAGTAGGAACGAGGGGAGATCCAACTTCACGAGGACACCTCCAGGGGTGGGCCCTACTCCTTCTTGTGCGGCTTGAGCTGCTCCACCATGCCCTTGATGGACTGCTTGAGGATGCCGCCCGTGTTCACGTCCCCCTTCATCATGGACTGGGTGAAGTGTTTCGCCTGCTCGAGGGTGATGTGCGGCGGCAGCGGCGGCACGTCCGGGTCGGTGTACGCCTCGAGCACCACCGGCCGGTCCGAGCTCAACGCCTGCTCCCACGCGCGGGCCACCTGCTCCGGCTTGTCCACGCGGAGGCCGCGCAGGCCGATGGACTCGGCGTACCGGGCATAGGGGAAGTCGGGCAGATCCTGCGTGGCCGGGAGCTTCGGGTCCCCCGCCAGCACGCGCTGCTCCCACGTCACCTGGTTGAGGTCGCGGTTGTTGAGCACCAGCACGATGAAGCGTGGGTCCTTCCACTCCTTCCAGTACTTGGCGACGGTGACGAGCTCGGCGTTGCCGTTCATCTGCATGGCGCCATCCCCCACCAGGGCGATGACGGGCCGGTCCGGGTAGGCGAACTTCGCGCCAATGGCATACGGCACCCCGCAGCCCATGGTGGCCAGGTTGCCCGACAGCGACGCCATCATCCCCTTGCGGACCTTCAGGTCTCTCGCGAACCAGTTGGCCGCCGAGCCCGAGTCCGACGAGAGGATGACGCCGTCCGGCAGCTTCGGCGACAGCTCCCAGAAGACGCGCTGCGGGTTGAGGGGGTTGGCGTCCTTCATCGCCAGGCCCTCCGCCGCCTTCCACCACTGGCGGATGCTCTTCTCGAGGCCGTCACGCCAGCTCCGGTCCTCCTTGCGCTTGAGCAGGGGGATGAGCGCGCGCAGCGTCTCCTTGGAATCGCCCGTGAGCGGCACCTCCATGGGGTAGCGGATGGCGAGCATGCGGCCGTCCAGATCAATCTGCACGCCGCGCGCCTGGCCCTCGGGCGGGAGGAACTCCGAGTAGGGGAAGCTCGTGCCCACCATGAGCAGGGTGTCGCACTCCATCATCATGTCCCAGCTGGGGCGGGTGCCCAGCAGGCCGATGGCGCCGGTGACGAAGGGCAGCTCGTCGGGCAGCACCGCCTTGCCCAGCAGCGCCTTGGCCACGCCCGCGCCCAGGAGGTCCGCCACCTCGATGAGCTCATCCGCCGCGCGCAGGGCGCCAGCGCCCACCAGCATCGCCACCTTCTTGCCGGCGTTGAGCACCTCGGCGGCGCGCTTGAGGTCCTTCTCCTGGGGAATCACGCGCGGCTCGCTGTAGCCCACGCTGGAGTGGATGGAGCCGTGCACGCGCGGAGGCGGCTGGTAGGGCTCCTCCTGGATGTCGTTGGGGATGATGACGCACGTCACGGTGCGCTCGGCCCGGGCGATGCGCAGGGCCCGGTCCACCGCGTGGCGCACGGCCGAGGGGTGCGTCACCATGGTGATGTACTCGGACGCCACGTCCTTGAAGAGCACCGGCAGGTCCACCTCCTGCTGGTAGTGGCCGCCCAGCCCCATGCTCTTCTGCTGGCCCACGATGGCCACCACGGGCTGGTGGTCCAGCTTCGCGTCATAGAGGCCGTTGAGCAGGTGGATGGCGCCGGGGCCCGAGGTGGCCAGGCACACGCCCGGCTCGCCGGTGAACTTGGCATGGGCGCACGCCATGAAGGCCGCCATCTCCTCGTGGCGCGTCTGGATGAATTGGAGCTCGGAGTTGCGGCCCAGCGCGCCGAGGATGCCGTTGATGCCATCCCCCGGATACCCGTAGATGCGGCGGATTCCCCACTGCGTGAGGCGATAGAGCAGGTAGTCGCTGACGGTGGCGCTCATCTGGGTTCCCCATCCTCCATGCGGTGAAATCGCACCAGGCAAGTTGGGGTTGTCTCCGCGGCGAGCGGAACCCATCCGGGGAGTGTCCTCCCGGGGAGCCCTCCTCCCCTCCGCCCGAGGGCTGCCGGGCGAGCGGGCGCAGCCGGTCCTCCCCGCGTGTCCCGTCCGTCCCGGTGCGTAGCTTCACATCCGTGACACCCGTGCCTACGCGCACCGCGAGGCAGGGGACGGGGAGGAGCCCGACATGCGGCCCATGGATGCCATCCAACGTGCGCTCTCGACGGTGTCGCGCAAGCGGCCCCTCGCGCACGTGCTACCCGGGCCGCAAGGCGGTGAGGTCTCCGTGGACGTGCGGGGCCTGGAGGCCGAGCTGCGCCGCGCCGTGCGGGGCGAGGTCCGCTTCGACGACGGCACCCGCGCGCTCTACGCCATGGACGCGTCCAACTACCGCCAGGTGCCCATTGGCGTCGTCATTCCCCGGAGCATCGAGGACGTCGTCCAGACGGTGCGCGTCTGCCGCGAGTACGGCGCTCCGCTGCTGTCGCGCGGCGGGGGCACCAGCCTCTGCGGCCAGACCTGCAACGTGGCCGTGGTCATCGACTGGATGAAGTACCTCCACCGGGTGCTGGAGGTGGACCCCGGCACCAAGACGGCCCGCGTGCAGCCCGGCGCCGTGCTCGACGACTTGCGCGAGCAGGCCGAGCGCTACCACCTCACCTTCGGCCCGGATCCGGCCACGCACTCCCACTGCACGCTGGGCGGAATGATTGGCAACAACTCGTGCGGCTCCCACGCGCAGATGTCCGGGCCCGTCGCCCACAACGTGCTGGAGCTGGACGTGCTCACCTACGACGGCCTGCGCCTGAAGGTGGGCCCCACCTCGGAGGAGGAGCTCCAGGCCATCATCCGGGCAGGTGGCCGGCGCGGAGAAATCTACCGCGCGCTGCGCGGCCTCCGGGACCGCTACGCGGACGACATCCGCCGCGGCTTCCCGCGCCTCATCCGCCGCATCTCCGGCTACAACCTCGACGCGCTGCTGCCCGAGAACGGCTTCAACCTCGCGCGCGCCCTGGTGGGCACCGAGGGCACGTGCGTCACCGTGCTCGAGGCGAAGCTGCGGCTCATCCACAGCCCGCCGTGCCGGGTGGTGCTGGTGCTCGGCTACCCCGACATCTTCGTGGCGGGCGACCATGCCGGCATGCTGGCCGAGCGCTTCCATCCACTCGCGCTGGAGGGGATGGACCACAAGCTCATCCACGACGTGCTGGTGAAGGGCCGGGCCAACCGCATGGAGTCGCTCCACCCCAAGAGCTCGCAGGCGGAGTTCATCGGCCTGCTGCCCGAGGGGAAGGCCTACCTGATGCTCGAGCTGGGCGGCGACACGAAGGAAGAGGCCGTTGAGCGGGCACGCGAGGTGATGGCGGCGCTGGAGCGGGACCGCCACCTGGCCAGCCAGAAGCTCTACACCGAGCAGCGGCAGATACAGCACGTGTGGGAGGTGCGGGAGGCGGGCCTGGGTGCCACCGCGCGCGTGCCCGGCGAGAAGGACACCCAGCCGGGCTGGGAGGACTCGGCGGTGCCACCGGAGAAGCTGGGGGACTACCTGCGAGGCATCCGCAAGCTGTACGACACGTATGGCTATGACGGCTCGCTCTACGGCCACTTCGGCCAGGGCTGCCTCCACACCCGCATCACCTTCGACCTGGCCTCGGCCAGGGGCCTGCGCGACTTCCGCGCCTTCACGCGCGAGGCGGTGGACCTGTGCGTGTCCATGGGAGGCTCGTTGTCGGGCGAGCACGGGGATGGCCAGGCGCTCGCCGAGTTCCTCCCGCGCATGTTCGGCCCCACGCTGGTGCGCGCCTTCCGCGAGTTCAAGGGCATCTGGGATCCCCAATGGAAGATGAACCCGGGCAAGGTGGTGGACCCCAACCCCATCGACCAGCAGTTGCGCATGGGCCGGGACTACGAGCAGCGGACGTGGAAGCCCGCCACGCACTTCAAGTACCCGGACGACAGTGGCCTGATGCGCCGCGCCACCGAGCGCTGCGTGGGCGTGGGCAAGTGCCGGCGGGAGAGCGGCGGCACCATGTGCCCCAGCTACATGGTGACGAAGGAGGAGAAGCACACCACGCGCGGCCGGGCGCACCTGCTCTTCGAGATGTTGCAGGGCCAGGTGATTCGAAAGGGCTGGCGCGACGAGAACGTGAAGGAGTCGCTGGACCTGTGCCTGGCGTGCAAGGGCTGCAAGGGCGACTGCCCGGTGAACGTGGACCTGGCCACGCTCAAGGCGGAGTTCCTCTCGCACTATTACCAGGGGCACCTGCGGCCGCGGCCCGCGTACGCCATGGGCCTCATCATGTTCTGGGCTCGCGCGGCGAGCTTCGCGCCGGGGGCGGTGAACTTCCTCACCCAGCACTCGCCGAGCAAGGAATGGCTGCAGGAGTTGGGAGGCATGGCGACGGAGCGGAAGATGCCCCGCTTCGCCCCCGAGTCCTTCCAGCATTGGGCGGCGCGCCGGCCGGTGTCGCCTGGGAGAGGCCGGCAGCGGGTGATGCTGTGGCCGGACACCTTCAACAACCACTTCTTCCCGGAGACGGCCGTTTCGGCGCTGGAGGTGCTGGAGGACGCGGGCTTCGAGGTGGTGGTGCCCCAGGGCTTCCTGTGCTGCGGCCGGCCGCTCTACGACTTCGGGATGCTGCCCACGGCGAAGTGGCTGCTGCGGCGCACGCTCCACCGGCTGCAGCCGTACATCGAGGAAGGCGTGCCGCTGGTGGGACTGGAGCCGAGCTGCGTGTCCGTGTTCCGCGATGAATTGCGCAACCTCTTTCCGGACGCGGGGCTGGCCGAGCAGCTGCGGCGCCAGACGTTCCTCTTCAGCGAGTTCCTCGACAAGTACGCGAAGGACGCGCACCTGCCGCGCCTGGAAAAGAAGGCGGTGGTGCATGGGCACTGCCACCACAAGTCGCTCTTCCAGCTCACCGACGAGAAGTCCCTGCTGGACAGGCTGGGCCTGGACTACGAGGTGCCGGAGACGGGCTGCTGCGGCATGGCGGGCTCGTTCGGCTTCGAGGCGGGAGAGAAGTACGAGGTGTCCCAGAAGGTGGGCGAGCGCGTGCTGCTGCCCAAGGTGCGCGAGACGCCCAGGGACACACTCCTCATCGCCGATGGCTTCAGCTGCCGCGAGCAGATAGCGCAGAACACGGACCGCCAGGCGCTGCACGTGGCGCAGGTGGTGCGGATGGCGAAGGCGTATGGGGCCGCGGGTCCCTCGGGCGAGTACCCCGAGCGCGGCTGGGTGACGAATGGGCTGGGCAAGCCACCGCCCCGCTGGGGCCTGCGTGCGGCGGTGGTGGGCGTGGGCCTGCTGCTCGGCGGACTACGGTTGCTGCGGCATGGGCGCTCACGTCCCGAGCCCCGGCGCCTGCTGTCCTGGGCTCACGGCCGGTAGCGGAGCTCCCGCCCCATCCGTCCTCAGCCCCCCACCCGGCCGAGGAGGAAGGCGGCCAGGAAGCCGAGCACGGTGATGAGGCCGGTGAGATCGTGCGCGCCCTCGACCGCCTCCGGAATCATCGTGTCGGCGATCATCGCGAGGATGGCCCCCGCCGCCACGGCCATGGTGCCCGCGATGACCCCCGAGGAGACGCCCCGGAAGAGGACGTAGCCCAGCAGGGACGCCAGCGCGGAGACGAGCGCGATGCCGCCCCACACCCCGAAGACGTACGCCTTCGAGCGCCCCGCCTTCTTCATGCCCGAGGAAGACGAGAGGCCCTCGGGCACGTTGGAGAGGAAGATGGCCGCCACCGCCACGAAGCGCACGGAACCACTCCCCGTAAGCAGGCTCACGCCTATGACGATGGACTCGGGGATGCCGTCGAGCAGCGCCCCCACGGCGATGGCCAGGCCACTGCTCGAGTCCTGCTCCTGCGAGGGCTGCTGCGAGCCCGAGCGCTTGCGGTGCTTCGCCCCCTGCCGCGCGAGGACGACGTTGGCCGCGCTGTAGACGGCGGCCCCACTCACGAAGCCAATGGCCACGGCCAGGAAGTCCCCATGGCGCACGGCCTCTTCCATCAGCTCGAAGGAGAGGGCGGAGATGAGCACTCCGGCGCCGAAGGCCATGATGCCGGCGAGGAGCCGCTGCGGCAGACAGGTGGCGTACCCCACGAGCGCGCCCAGCAGCAGGGCACTACCCGCGAGCCCTCCCCACAGCCCCGCCTGAAGCCATGACGGCATCGTTGCGTCCTTGGACGTCCGTGATGGGCCCTCCCATGGACGCTGGGCATGTGGGGGAACCCGTTCAATGCAGCCGACCACTTCTGGCGAGGGCCTGTCCGCTGGCCCGCTGCCCGGTAGGGCTCGCGGGCGCCGCGCACGACGGGCCCGCGCCTGCATACCCGCCCCAGGGGAAACAGATTCCCGGGAGGCGGACGGCTGACACGGAGACAGCCCCTCACGCCCACCCGCGCAGGGGAGCAATGAACCATGCTCAAGGTGGCCATCATCATCGGAAGCACGCGTCCGGGCCGCAAGGCCGAGGCCGTGGCTCGCTGGGTCCACGAGCTCGCGAAGAAGCGCGGCGACGCTGAGTTCGAGCTCGTGGACATCCAGGACTACAACCTGCCGCTGCTCGACGAGCCGGTGCCGCCGTCCCTGGGGCAGTACATGCACCCGCACACCAAGGTCTGGTCCGCGAAGATCGCCACCTTCGACGCCTACGTCTTCGTGACACCCGAGTACAACCACGGGACGTCCGGTGCGCTCAAGAACGCCATCGACTATCTGTACCGTGAGTGGAACAACAAGGCGGCCGGCTTCGTGGGCTACGGCAGCGCCGGCGGAACGCGCGCCGTGGAGCAACTGCGGCTGGTGATGGGCGAGTTGCAGGTGGCCGACGTGCGCGCCCAGGTGATGCTCTCGCTCCGGACCGACTTCGAGAACTACACCGCCTTCAAGCCGGATCCCCACCATGAGAAGTCGGTCCACGCCTTGCTTGACCAGGTCATCGCCTGGGGCGGTGCCCTGAAGACGCTGCGGAAGAAATGAGCCGCCCTCGCGGCAACCCACGCGTGTCCTCAACTGACAATGGACTTGGCACTCCGCTCGGACGCTCCCCACGAGAGGAAGGGCTGGTTCGCGGGGCCAGGTCGCGTCACTCGTTGACGTCAACGAGCATCGCACACCCACCTGCACCACTCATTGATGTCAACGAGTGACCGTCCCGACTTTCGGACGAGGCGCTTGAGGCATGGACTCCGCTGGAGCCTGCTCGAGCCGTAAGTCTCTGGAATGAGGCGACTCGAGCGTTGGCCCGCCAACTGCTGTGCCCGTGCCCAAGGCCGCGCTCCGCGGCCCTACCTACCCAAAGAGGGGGAAACACCATGGCAGTGATTGGACAGGCAATCGGCACGGACATGACGCTGGAGGAGATCGGCGACACCATCAACAGTCTCATCCAGCAGGGGAACACCAACCAGCACCAGATCGGCACGCTCTACAACCACGTCGTGGACCGGAAGCTGGCGGAGGTGGCCGGGTACAAGAACGCCCAGGTCTACTTCAGCAGGAAGGTGAAGGCGGTCTCGCAGTCCACGCTGACCGTGTACGGCACCGTGGCCCGGAACTTCCCGGAGGCGATCTGCACCAACTTCGGCGTGTACACCCTGCGGGCGCTGCTCCGCTACGTGGAGGCCACCGGCATGGTGCTGGACAGGGGCAACCCCGGCGTCATGGTCATCGACGTGCCGCAAGACGATGGCAAGGTGGTGGCGAAGCCCTTCGCCGAGTGCAGTGTGGATGAGTTGGAGCGGGCCACGAGGCTCAAGAAGACCCCGCCCCCGGTGCGTGTCCCGGTGCCCGACAAGGCACGCCTGTTGTTCTTCGAGGACAGCCTCCTCCGCAACTTCGACGGGGTGGCCCCGGTTCGCCTCAGCTCGCGCAGCGAGGACGGCAAGACGCTCCTCAGCGTACAGGACGTGCCGATGTCGGAGGTGGCGCGGCTCCTGAAGGCGCTCCAGGAGGGCATGAACGCGGAGCCCACCCTGGCGGCGAAGTAGCACCAGGCGTCCGCGTGCAGTGAGTCGCCCAGGCAGGGAGGGGGACGCCGAGCGCACAAGGCCGACGTTCCCTCCCTGCTTTTACGAGCGAGCCTCCCATTCTTTGGAGTAGACGCACCGCATGGACGAAAAGCTGCAACGCCTGCTGGGGGACGCGGCCCGGGCTGCTCGCCTGCGGCTGGGCCTCACTCAGGCGGAGGTGGCCAAGAAGGTGCGCTTGAAGTCCGGCGTCTACGGCCGGGTCGAGCGCGGGATGATGACGCCCAGCGTGCCCACGTTGCGCCGCATGTGCGAGACCCTGGGCATCTCCTCGGACGTGCTCCTGTCCCTGGGTGCCCAGGCCCGCGAGGAGACGGCACCAGCCCCTCCGCCTAGAGCCGGCGAGCACCCGGAGCTCAGCCGCATCATCCACATCTTGCAGGGGTGGCCGCCGGAGAGGTTGGCGCTCATGCGCAAGCTGCTGGAGACGGCCGACACCCACCTCTCGGACGAGAGCTAACGGGCCTCGGGTGACACGAGGCTGCGCGCCATGTAGCCGACAGCGGAGAGCTGCTTGTCATCCAACTGGCGCAGGGTGCGTAGCAGGCGGCGCAGTTGTGGCGATTCCTCCGGGGTAGGCTCGGACTCCTGCAACCAAGTCGCCGCCTCGTGGCCTGTGAGGTTCAGGACGGCGTTGGCGTCTACCCGGAGAGCCACGCACAGCCGTCGCAGGCTGGGGACGCTCGGCGTCAGGTTGCCCCGCTCTATCCGCCCGTACACCTCGGTGGCCACTCCCACGCGCTCGGCCACGTCCGCCTGGGTGAGTTCGGCCTTGAGCCGGGCCTCTCGCAGCACATCTCCCAGGTGGACGGTCATCTTCTTCTTCGTCATCAGGTGGGTGTTCTTCTTCATGGTCACTCACTCCGGTCTTTCGGCTCTTCCTCGGTGGCTTCCTCCTCGGCTGTGGCTTCCTCCTCGGGGGTGGGCAGCACGCCCTTCTCGATGGGGAATGCGTGCGTTTCCTGAGGAGGAGGCTTCTCGCGGAGGAGGGCGTCCAGCTCCGCCTCCGCCTCGGAGAGCCCGAACGGCCTGCCCTGGCCGTTGAGCCACGCGCGCAGCTCGTCCCGCATCTCACCGGCGGTCTGGTAGCGGTCGTCCGGGTGGGCGTGCAGGGCCTTGTGGAGGATGCACTTGAGCGGCTCGGGCACCTGGGCGGCTACCCGCTCCACGTCATCCGGGCCGAAGCTCAGGATGCGGTTGGCCAGCTCCCCCGGGCTCGTCCAGGAGGGCCGCTCGGGACGGACGCGGGCGTTGTAGCGGCTCACCTCCGAGGACCCGCCGAAAGGCAGGTTCACGTCCGGCGGATCCAGCGGGTACTGCCCCGACAGCATTTCCAGCAGCACCATGCCCAGCGAGTAGAGGTCCGCTCGCCCATCCGGCTTCTGGCGGCGCATCACCTCGGGGGCGGCATAGGCCAGCTCCGCACGCAGCACCTTGGAGGGCGTGTCCAACCGGCCCACCATCCGCGAGTAGGCCACGCCGAAGTCGGTGAGCGTCACCCGGCCGCTGAACTCCAGCCGGATGCTCGTGGGACTCACGGCCCGGTGGACGAGGTGCAGCGGTCGGGCGTCCTCGCCCTGGCTGTTCCAGGCGTAGTGGAGCGCGTCGGCCACCTCGGCGGCGATGTAGACGGCATGAGCGGGTGCGAGCGTCCTGCCCAGCAGCAACGCCGTCTCCATGGCCGTCGCCAGGAAGACTCCCTCGGTGTGCTCCATCACCACGTAGGGCACACCCTGGTAGTCCTCCAGCCCGTACACCTGGACGATGCCGGGGTGACGCAGACGGGCGGCGAGCCGCACCTCCTCCACCGCTCGCTGGCGGCGCTCGTCCTCCGGGGGCATCTGCACCCGCTTGATGATGACGCGGCACGCAGCGCCCTCCCCCTTCATGGGAGTGCGTCGGGCGATGGCCATGGGATCAGGCGCGTCCAGCAGCGAGGAGATGAAGGTGTAGCGGTACGCGGGTCCCTCGAAGAGAAGACCGTCAGGACCCGTGGGGTGGATGGGGAAGCTGTCGTTGCTCGATGGCTCGTTCACGAGGGCACCTCCTAAACCTTTCAGGTACTCTTAACTAAAACTAAGTATCTCTCAGGTAACATGGGATGCCGTCGAAAGAAAGCACCAGCCAACCAAGCAGGTCAGCGCCCAGACTCAACCTGTCAGAGCGGGGGAGCTTCTATAGTGGACAGGCTCGATGCCCGGGGGCTTGGCCGCCCTGGTTCTCACACCCCCTGCGTCGGGTTCTGCTTCGACGCAGACGGTCGCTCCTCTCCCTTGAGCCCCCGCATGAACCCGCTCATGAAGAGCGCGATGGGAGCACCCACGATGCCAAGCACGGCAACCCAGGCGATCACGAAAGTGACCGCATCGTACAGGGTGGTCTCGGGGAAGAACTCGCGCCGCAGCTTCAAGGCGAGCCCCCAGACCAGCCACGCCCCAAACCCGTAGCCGAGCACGCAAAGCAGCAGCTCCTTGGTGAGGCGGCGCTCAACAAGAGACCAGCGTTCCTCCCCCAGCGACTTCTGGCCCACCCATCGGATAGTTCCTCCGATAGCTTCGAGCACCAAACCGAGCCCGCCGAAAATCATGAAGAGCGTCAGCAGTGCGATGAGCAACGGCGGCATCGGGTGGAAGAAGCCGGTGATGAGCAGGCAGAGGGCAATCACGGCGAGAAGACGAGCCATAAGGCGATTCTACGCCCCCGGACATTGCTCTTATTCACCTACTGTATGTGGAGGGCGTGGGAGCCTCCCAGCGGTGTGAGGCAACGCTCCGCAGGGGGGAACAACATTCGTGTCCGGGGGGCCTAGGGGAACGTCACGCCATCGACGTTCACACCTCCGGCTCCAGCCTCTCCAGCCCACAACTTGAGCGTGTAGGTTCCCCGGGCCTCGCTCTCCGCCGCATTCAGCTCCACCACGATGCGCTGCGACCTCCCTGGCGGGATGGGCTCCAGGGAGCGCACCGTCAGCCCCGTCAGCTCCTCGCGCTTGGAGCCCACCAGGGCCGCACCCATGGGCGTCCACGTCACCGTACCCCCGTTGCGCAGCTCCAGCTCCACGGCCACCCGGCCCCGTTTGGGTCCAACGGCCCGGTAGCTGATGACGTCCCGTACTTCGAGGGGATCTGCCGAACGTGAGGTGACGCCCTTGAGCTCACGGGCAACAACGCCCGTTTTGCCGAGCCATCCGTTCTCGATGAGGCCCGTGAGCCCACCCTGGCCGCTGCACTCGGCCTGGAGACGCGCTTTCTCCTCCCGGCACTGTTGGGCCTCGGCTCGCGCCTGCTGCTCTCCCTGTCGGTAGGACGCCAATGTGCGCTCGTGGCGGGATATCTCCACCTGCCGCTCCGCCTGGGACGGGTGGACCACCAGCATGAAGGTGGCACTTGTCGGGGCCCCGTCGTCCTGGAAGTACACCGTCACCGACACGCGCTCCCCGTCGTGCAGCGCGTCCGAGGCCACGAGCGTCAGGGATGCCGTTGCCAGCTCCACCCGGCGGAACCGCTCCCGCCCCTCCACGTCCACGCGTGCCAGCTTCGCGTCGAAGAGCAGGGTGATGGACAGCTCCGGCCGGATGCACACCTCCGGCGTCCTGCTGGGGGCACTCGCGTCCAGCTCAATGTGGCGCGTGCCCGTCTCACATGTGGGGAGTGGAACTCGCTCGGCGGCCTCTGCCGGGGCAGTGAGCAGGACCAGTCCGAGCAGGGCGGTGGAGGAGAAGGCGAACACGGAGCGGGAACCTCCACGAAGGCGAGGAAGAGACCGGAGACGTGGGCCTCTAACACACCTCCTGCCCGGTCATGCGCGAGCCACCTGGGCTTCCAGCCCACCAAGCCCCGGCCTGGCGCTACTCGAAGCGGTCCACCGCCCTCACATCCGCGATGGGGTGCACCTTGACGGCTCCTCCGTCAGGCTCGATCTCGAGACCGCGGTCGCTGTGGTCGTACAGCTCCATGCAGACGGTGAACGTGTCTCCAGCGGGCGTGACGGCCTGGGTGATGCGTCCATAGACGCGCTTCTCCCCGATGCAGAGCTGCCCGGAGAGCCGCGTGCCGTCCGGCAGTGCAATGCGCCCACCCCGGCCCATGGGGTCGGTCCCCACCGCGAAGGCACCCTTCAACTCCAGGGAGATGGGGCCGTCCTTCACGGGCACGGGCTCCCAACTGCCCTTCTTCTTGCCGGGAAGGTCGACGCTTCCCCTATCCCCGAGGATTCCCCTATCCCTATCCCCCAGGTCCATGCCGAGCTGGCGGGTCATGGTCTCGACAGCACCAGCCGGGCACGCCTGGGGCGCGGGCTCCTTGCGAACCTGCGCACCGGGACACGCCATGTTGGCAGCGGCGGCCACCGCGAGCAGCACGTTGGCCCCGTTGAAGCCGTTGCCCTTCTTCTCCTTCTCCGCCTGTGAGCCGGGGGCCTTCTTCTTCATGCGAGTTGTTACCGAGCTGAGCGTCATGGTGGTGACGGGCGCAGGGGTGTCCGCCTTCGGGGGCGTTGCGCCTGTATCAGCTTCGGGCGGCTTCCACGGTGGCGCTACTTCATGGACGTGCGTGGCCCATGGCGCCGGGTCATCGAGGGAGAATTCCTCAGGTAGGGGAGCCGTGAGCACCGGCTGGCCTGGAGTCGGTGAGGAAGGCGGCGGCTGGCGTTGGCCGAGGACGTGGCCCAGCCCCACCCCTACTACCGCGAGTCCCACCACCGCCATCAGGAACGGAGCGACCCGCCTCACGCGGGTGCGAAGCGTGGGGACCGTTGACGTGAGAGGCGGCTCGGGTGGGGCGGGAGCTACGACGGGAGGAGCAGGCGGCCTGCCCCGCTTGGGCTTCTGCCGGATCCACTTGCGCAGCCACGCCTCGGGGTCGTGGCCCACCAGCTCCGGCGCGTCCTCGGTGGTGCGCCCGTCCACCGTCCAGCCGTAGCACAGGGGCACCTCCCACCGGGGGTTCGTCTTCGCCTTCTCCAGCAACTTCTCCAGCGCCACGCACAACGCCTCGTCATCCGGCACGCGGGCGTTCGCCTTGGCCAGCAGGCGCAGGCACAGCTCACTCAGAGCCCGGGGCACGCGGGAGTTGCGCACGTGAGGGGGCTTGGGGTTGCCCTCAAGAATCTCCCCCAGCAGCTCGTCGTCCGGGCCGTTGAAGGGGTACACGTCGGTGGCGAGCACGTAGAGGATGACGCCCAGCGCGTACAGCTCGTCCCCCACCGAGTAGTCGTAGTTCTCTCCCCGCTTGCGGTCCTCGCGCAGGAAGAAGGCCACGGCCTCGGGGCTGCGATAGCGGAGGTTGGCCGGGGCCAGGGCTCCCGTGACGGGAGGAGCGCCCGGCATGGCACCGGCGCCGAAGTCCACCAGCACCGGTGCTCCGTCCACCTCGTGCACCAGCACGTTGTCGCCCTTCAAGTCCCGGTGTTTCACGTCCTTGGCGTGGACTTCCTTCAACGCCCGGGCGAGCGGCAGCAACTTCTCCACCAGCTCACGGGCGCACGGATTGTTGTCCCGGGCCCACTGGTAGAGCGTCACTCCCGGCACGTACTCCATGACGAGCACCAGGTACTCGGGCCTCTCGTCCGGCCATTTGAAGTGGCTCAGCAGCTTCACCACGTTGGGGAACTCGTGGCGCAGCATGATGAACAGCTCGCGCCAGCCCCACTCCCCCACGCTCTCCAGGTGAATGAACTTGAGGGCGCACGGGCCACCGTCGCGCCACGCGAGGAACACCTTGCCGAAGCCGCCAGCTCCCAGCTTCTTCTCGATGCGGTAGCCGCTCACCACCATGCCCGGCCACACCACGTCCTCCAGCGTGGGCTTCATGGTGCCGCTCCGACGGCACCGGCTAGTGACGGTGGAAGTCCGGTCATGCGCTCAACCTCGGGAGTGGGAAGGCTATCAGAACCCGGGGGCGCCCATGTTCGGGGATGGACTCGGTGGAAGCGCGACATGCCCGGCGTGGTGCCCGCCAAAGCAGGGCAACATCACATGACGCGATGAAACTGGATGCGAGCAGGCAGGAGCCGCTCGATCCGTTACACCGGAAGACGTCAGCCCCGCACTTCACTCGTTGACGTCAACGAGCATCGCACATTTACATACACCACTCGTTGACGTCAACGAGTGCGGGGCACTCTGCCCCGTCTTCCCGCATGCGATGCGCGCCGTCACTCCGAGTGCTGGCCGCATGGGAGCTGCGGGCCCCCCCACTGCTCCCGGCTCCGGGCCAATTAGGGGAGGGCCCCCGCTGGAGTGGTAGGATCTTCCTCGTGCCGCGTTGCGTGACATGCGGGCAGCGTTGGGAGGGGACCCACGCGCACTGTCCCCGAGGAGCCACCCCGACCAACGCCCCCAACGCGGGGCGCGGCCGGCCGGTTCCGGCATTGGCGCTCGACGGCTACCACGTGGAGGAGGAGATCGCCCGCGGCGGCTTCGGCACGCTCTACTCCGCGCGGCGCGAGCAGGACGGCCAGCATGTGGCCATCAAGGTGGCCCACGCCGAGGTGCCCCTGGCGCGCATGCAGCTGGCCCGCGAGGCCGAGGTGCTGCGCGTCATCGGCCCGCCCACCGTGCCCGCCGTGTACGACGGGGGCACGCTGGCCAGCGGCGCCCCGTACCTCGTCATGCGGTTCATCGCGCTGCCCACCCTGGCCCGGCGGCTGGCGCAGCTCTCCGGCCCCATGCCGCTGCCCGAGCTCACCTCGCGCTCGCGGGCCCTGCTGGAGGCGCTCGCGGCGGTGCACGGCCACGGCTACCTCCACGGCGACCTCAAGCCGGAGAACGTCTTCCTCGATGACGGCACGCACTCGGCCGGCTTCTTCGACTTCGGACTCTCGCGGCCCGTGAGCAACCCGGCCCTCTCCACCACCGACGAGCCCACGCCTCCCGTCGGCGACTCCTTCGCGGGCACCGTCGAGTACATGTCCCCCGAGCAGTGCTCGGGCCAGCCGGGGTTGGATGTGCGCTCGGACATCTACTCCCTGGGCATCCTCTTCTACGAGATGCTCACCGGCCGGCCGCCCTTCTTCGGCACCCCGTCCGACGTCATCCACGCGCACCTGGCGCGCCGGCCCGTGCGCCCCTCGGAGCTCACCCCCGTGCCGGCGCCGCTGGAGCAGGTGGTGCTGCGCTGCCTCGCCAAGGAGCGCGAGCGCCGCTACGACACCGTGGCCGTGCTGAAGCTCGCGCTCCACGAGGCGCTGACGGCCAGCACCGACAAGACTTTCGCCCCGGCGCTGACTCCCGCCCGGGCCCAGGAGAAGGTGGCGCCCACGCCGCCCGCGCCCGTGCGGCGCTCGGTGGCGGTGCTCTTCTTCCGCTCGGGCGCCAACCCCGTCACCGTGCAGAAGGCGCTCGCCAGCTTCGGCGGGCAGATGGCCTTCCACGAGGGCACGCGCTTCGCCAGCGCCTTCGATCCGGACGCGGGGGAGAACCCCGTGCAGCGCGCCCGGCAGGCCGCCGAGGGCCTCGCCGCGCAGAACCTGGCGCCCGCCGCGCTGGTGGACGTGGCCACGGTGACGGTGCAGCGCCGCCCCGGAGGGCCCTCGCGCTACCTGGGCCCCATCTTCTCGCGCCGGGACCGCTACCCCACGGACGACGATCCCTCCACGCTGCTGCTCACCACCGCGGCGGCCGAGGCCCTGCCGGACCTGCTGTGCGAGCCGTTGCCGGACCGCGACGGCATCTTCCGGCGCGTGTCCACGGCCCCGGGGCGCGAGGACGTCACCATCCTCCAGCACGGCAGCGGGGTGCTGGTGGGCCGCGGCAACGAGCTGGCCGAGCTGATGGAGGGCGCGGGCCTGGCGCTGGTGGAGGGCGCGCCCACGCTCGTCACCGTGCTGGGGGACCGGGGCCAGGGCAAGACGCACCTGAGCGCCGCGCTTGCGCAGCAGTTGCAGGTGGCCCTGCCCCACGCGCGGGTGGCCACGTGGCGCGCCCGCGAGCCGGTGCAGGGCGACCCGGAAGGCACCCTGCGCATGCTGCTGCGCGGCGCGCTGTACGACTTCCGCGGCGAGGCCGAGCTGACGGGCTCCGACCACGAGGGCCGTGCCGCCTGCTTCGAGCTGCTGGGGCCGCAGCTGGCCCACGAGCTGTGGCCCGGCGTGGCCTCCACGCTGGGGTGGCTCGCCCCGGGCGCCGCCGGGCTGCAGAACTGGGCGGCGGCACCCGGCGCGTTGCGCTCGCTGGCCATGCGCGCCGCCGGTGAGCTGCTCGCCGCCCGCGCGCGCCGCCGGCCCCTGTGCCTCATCCTCGACGACGCGCACTACGCCGAGGAGACGGCCCTGGACGCGCTCGAGTACGCCGCGCTGGCCGAGTCCCGCCTGCCCCTCTGGGTGTGCGTGCTCACGCGCCCGGGCTTCGAGCGCCTGCGTCCCTCGTGGGGCACGCGCGCCGCCCGCCGCCACGTGCTGTCGCTCGGGCCCCTGTCGCCGCCCAGCGCGGTGGAGCTGTGCCGCACCCTGCTGCGCCCCGCGGAGAACATCCCCGCCGCCGCGCTCGAGCGGCTCGCCGAGCGCGCCCAGCGCATTCCCCTCTTCCTCGTGGAATTGGTGCGCGGCCTCAAGCGCCAGGGCCTGGTGCGCCAGCGCGCCAGCGGCGGCAGCTGGTACCTGGCCACCGACGAGCTGGAGCGCATGCCGGAGCTGCGGCTGGTGGACTGGCTCGCGGACCGCGAGTTGGGCGCCCTGCCGGTGGAGCTCGCGGCGCACGCGCGGCTGTGCGCGCTGCTCGGCCCGGACTTCACCGCCGCCGAGGCCGAGGGCGTGGTGCACGCGCTGGAGGAGGACGGGGGCGCGGCGGACTTCCCGTTGGATCCGCGCCACGCCACGCGCCGGCTGTTGGACCTGGGCCTGCTGGTGAACCATCGCCAGGAGGGAATCAGCTTCCGCAACGAGCTGCTGCGCGCCACGGTGGAGCGCTCGCTGCCCGAGGCGGACCGGGTGCGCATCCACCGCGCCGCCTTCCGCTTCTACCTGAGCGACGCGGGAGCCGCCGAGCGCCAGCGCCTGCCCCGTCTGGCCCTGCACGCCGCCGCCGCCGGCCTGCGCGACGAGGCCGCCGCGCTCTACATCGACCTGGCCGAGTCCGCCCGCGGCCGCCACGCGTATATCGAGGCCGAGTCCACCTATACGCGCGCGTTGGAGCTGCTGGACGCGGAGGACCGGCGGCGCCGGCTCACCGTGCTCCGGGGCCGGGGACTCATGCGCTACCGCGTGGGGCGCTACGAGGACTCGCTGGCGGACTTCGCCGCGGCGCGCGAGCTGGCGAAGCAGCTGGAGGCCATCTCCGACGAGGTGGACCTGCTGCTGGACGAGGCCATGGCGTACGACTGGATCAACGACTACGCGCGCTCGGAGGAGCGGGTGTACGCGGCCCAGGACATGGCCTTCGCGGGGAAGCTGCAATCGCCGCTGTTGCAGGTGCGGCTGCTGCTGGGCCTGGGGCGGGCGCAGTTCCGCAACGGCCAGTGGGAGGAGTGCTGCGAGCCGTTGCAGGAAGCGATTGAACGGGCCCGGAAGCTGGGGGACGCGGGCTACGAGTCGCGGGTGGTGGCGCAGCTGCTGCTCGGGGTCATCCTGCCCAACATCGGCCGGATGGACGAGGCGGAGCGCATCTTCACGGAGGTCATCGCCGGGTGCACCGAGCGTGGAGACCGGCTGCACCTGGGCAGCGCCATCAACAACCGGCGCAACCTGTGGGTGGCGCGCAACGACTTCCAGGGGGCGATGCAGGACCAGGTGCTCTTCATGCACCTGGGGCGAGAGCTGGGCATGGTGGGCTGGGAGTACTTCGCCGAGCACAACATGGGCGAGCTGCTCCTGCAGGCGGGGGACGCGGAGGCGGCGGCCCCGCACATCGCCCGGGCCATGGAGCTGGAGCAGCACCACCCGGAGATGGCGCCGAGGCCGTGGGCGCTGCTGCTACAGACGCGAGCGCTGGCCTACACGGGGCAGAACGAGAAGGCGCGCGAGCTGCTGACCGAAATCCGCCGGACGCTGAAGCAGAGCGGCGCGGAGTTCAGCCCCTCGGAGGAGGTCATCTTCTGCACGGTGGAGCTGGCCACGCGCGACGCGAGCCCCGAGGAGTGGAACGCGCTGCTGGCCCGCTCCAGCGAGCTCTCGGTGGAGCAGGAGCCGCTGGAGGTGCTGGAGCTGCGGGGGCTGGCCCTCCTGCGGCGAGGCGAGCGGGCGCAGGCCGTGCGCATCCTGGAGGAGGCGCTGCGCCGGGCGGGCACCCTCCCCAACGTGATGCGAAGCCGGTTGCAGCGCAGCCTGGAGCTCGCGCGCCTCAGCCCCGCGGCGTGAGGCCGGGCGCCCGGGAAGCGCTCGGCTGATTGCCCGGTGGAAGCACGGTGTCCCGCACGCGGCGTGGGATAGGCTCGCCACCCTCGTATGAGCAGCGAACCTTCTCACTCCTCTGTGAAGCTCGCGGGACGCGCGGGTGGGTGGGCCCTCGGCGTGGGCTGCGGGCTCGCGGTGCTGGCGCTCACCTTCGCGCTGGTGCCCGACTACTGGCGGACGCGGGGCTTCCCGCTCGATGACGCCTGGATTCACGCCGTCTACGCGCGCAGCGTCGCCCAGGGCCAGGGGCTCAGCTACAACCCCGGCATGCCGGCCACCGGCGAGACCTCTCCCCTGTGGGCTGTCGTGCTGTCGGTGGCGCACCTCGGCGGGGCGAGCGTGGAGCGGGCGGTGCTCGTCTCCAAGCTACTGGGCTTCCTGCTGCACGCGCTCACCGCGGCGGGCCTGTACGTGGCGCTGCGGGGCGCGGGCCGCCGGTGGGCCCTGAGCGCGGCACTGCTCGTGCTGCTCAGCCCCCAGCTGGTGGCCGCCAGCATCTCCGGCATGGAGGTGCCGCTCGCCACGCTCGCGGCGGTGGGCTTCGTGCTCGCGCTCCAGAGCCAACGCCCGGGCCTGTACGTGCTGTGCGGCGCGCTCGGGCCGCTGGCCCGCCCGGAGGTGGGCCTCTTCGTGTTCCTCCTGCCGCTCGTGGTGCGGCCCCAGCCCGGGTGGAAGCCCGTGGTGCGGCGCTGGCTCGAGGCGGGAGTGGGACTGGTGCTCGGCGGTGGCGCGTGGGCCGCGTGGAACCTGTACGCGTCCGGCCGGCCACTGCCGGCGACGTTCTACGTCAAGGTCACCACCTCCCGGGCCCCGCTATTGCTGTCGCTGCTGCGCTCGCAATGGGTCGCCTACAGCGAGCTCGTGCCGGAGGTCTCCTGGCCCTGGCCCGTGCTCCTCGTGCTCGTGGCGCTGGCGCTCCACGCCGTGCTGCGCCGCCCGTCATCTAGCGGCTCGGAGCGCCTGGCGGCGGGGCTCGTGGCCGTGGGGCTGGTGTTCTGCTCCGTCTCGATGGCGCTGCTGCGCCCGGGGCGGGTCGACAACTTCTACGCCCAGCGCTACGTGATGCCCGCCCTCCCCTTCCTCCTGGCGTCGCTGCCGGTGCTGCTGGGCGGGTGGCTGGAGCCGCGGCTGGCGAGGCACGGGCCCCGGCTTCCCACGCTGGTGGCGGCGATGCTGCCGCTGGTGGTGGCCACGGGACTGGCCCCGCGGCTGAGCCGGCTCGAGAGCGACGCGCACAACGTCGACGACCTGCAGGTCCAGGAGGGCCTCTTCCTCTCGCACGCCTCACCGGATGAGGCGGCGTGGGTGCTCGACGCGGGGGCCTCGCGCTTCTTCGGCAGGGCCTTCGTGGTGGACATCATCGGGCTCAATACGCCCCAGGTGCTGGAGGGCGGAGCGCAGGCCTGGCTCGGCGCGCACCCGCCCCGCTACCTGGAGTGGGCGAAGGGCTGGACCGCCATCAAGCCCGACGAGCGGACCGGGCTACGGGAGGCGGGCATCTTCCAGACGAGCACCGAGTACACCGTCAACCACGACCAGGAGATGGCCAGGCGCGTGCTGCTGGAGTGCGCCCCGGGCGCCGGAGGCACGTACGCGCGCAAGTCGCACCTGTGGCGCTACCAGTGCTCGCCGGGCCACGCCTTTCCGGGAGCGGCGCCGCGGACGCCCCCCGCGCCGCCTGTCGCGGAGGACGCCGGGGAGCCGTGACCCACCTCAGCCCGGCGGGAGGATGAGGCCGGAGGCGATCAACGCCGAGATGAGCACGCCGATGAGGGCCTCGCCGACGATGGCCCCCGCGCCCGCGGACTGGACCGTCTGCGTGGACGAGGGCCTCAGCCGGGCCGCGAGCACGGGAATCATCGCCCCCGCGCACAGCGTGACGCCGTAGAAGGCGGGCAGGACGAAGCCGATGCCCATGGCGGCCGCCGAGGGCAGCAGCCGCGCCAGCCGCCCGCGCGCGCCCACCGACAGCAGCACGCCCAGGACGAAGGCCAGGCCCATGGCCAGCGCGGACGCGCGCGGCAGGCCCGCCAGCCCATGCGAGGTGACCTGCGCCACGGCCTTGAATTGCACCCCCGTGGGCACGGGCAGCTCGGGCGAGCCCAGCCCGTGCACGGACACCAGCAGGGAGTAGGTGGGCACGGCCACGGCGGCGCCCAGCAGCAGCCCCGAGAGCTGGATGAGGAGCTGGCGCGAGGCCCGCGCTCCGAGCAGGCGCCCGGCCTGGAGCGACCACAGGCTCGCGCTGGTGTGCGACGCGGCGCCCGACACCACGCCGCCCGCGCCGATGTTGAGCCCGGGCACGTCCGGAGCCACCATGCCGAAGCCCACCTGGGCCACCTGCCCCACGGAGCTCATGGGCGCGATGTCCGTCTGGCCCGTGACGCGGGCGCACACCGCGCACAGCGGGAAGGCCATCAGCAGCGCCAGCAGGAAGTAGAGCGGACCCATGTGGAAGGCGAACCACGCCATGCCCAGCGTGAGCAGGATGGCCGGGAGCACCGCCCTCGCCACCCAGCGGCCGGCCGTGGACTCCCAGCCCCCGCCCTGCACGCCGAGTTGCCGCAAGTCCCTCATCGCCGCCGGCAGGGCGCGCACCTGGGACGCGAGCGACGTGGCCGCCGCCCCCACCATCAGCCCCACGCCGGGCCAGAGCAGCCACGCGGAGAGGTGCTGGAAATCCACCTCCGTGACGATGCCCGAGTGCACCAGCCACGGCGCCAGGCCCACCCACGCCACCAGCGTGCCCAGCAGGATGCTCAATCCCGCGTGGGGGCCCACCAGCACGCCGATGCCCAGCATCATCGGATTCCAGCCGATGCCCAGCATCAGGGTGTCCGCCCCGAGCCCTCCCACGCGCACCGAGGCGGGCAGCAGCGAGAACCCCGGCACGAGCCCACGCGCATCCCGCAGCCAGGTGAGCACCACCGAGCACAGGCCGCTGGCCCACAGGCCCCGAGCGCGCGCGGCATAGGCCGAGTCGGTGGAGTGCAGCGTGGAGATGAGCTCCGCGGTGGCGGCCCCGGTGGGGAACGGCAGGGCCTCGTCCTCGAGCAGGCGCCGGCGCAGCGAGAAGGCGAACAGCACGCCGAGCGTCCCCAGCCCCACGCCCCACAGCGCCACGGCCCAACCGGGCGGCTGCGTCCCCAGGAGCGCGAGCGCGGGCACGGCGCCCAGCAGTCCGGCGCTGGCGGGCATCGCACCCACCGACACCGCGGCCGTCTGGGAGACATTGGTCTCGAGCGGGGACAGCGGCGTCCCCCGCCGGGCGAACGCCGACAGGCCGCCGAAGGCCAGCAGCGAGGACAGCACGCACCCGGACTCCCAGAAGCCCGTCTTCAGTCCCGTGTAGACATTGGTGACGGCCAGCACCGTGCCGATGAGTCCGCCGGCCACCAGGGCGCGCGCCGTCAGCTCGGCCCGCGCGGGGGCTGCTGGTATCTCTGGAACGGGGTGGAGCGAGCGCTGCGCGGACGCATCCGGCGCCTGCACCGGGGCCGCGGGGGCCGCCGCGGCACGTCCCGACTGTCGCTCGCTCATCTCGCGCCACCTTGGAAGACGGCGACGGGCGAGGAGGCGGACGGAGCCGGCGTGGCGGGCGACTGGGCGGAGCGGCCCACCAGCGCCCGGAGCTGCCGCAAGTCGAGCGGCTTGCTGAGCTTCGGGTTGGACACCTCCTGCAGGAAGCTCAGCGCGCGCGGGGTGAAGGCTCCACCCGTCATGAACACCACGCGCTGGGCCTGATCCGGCGTCGAGCGATTCAGCTCCGCGTACAGGTCCATGCCCGTCATCCCCGGCATCATCACGTCACAGAGGATGAGATCGTAGCGGTGGCCCTGCTCCAGCAGCTTGAGCGCGGCGCGGGCCGTGTTGACGGTGGCCACCTCGTGCTCGGGCGACAGCGAGCGCTGCAGCGCCCGCGTCACATAGGGCTCGTCGTCCACCACGAGGATGCGCGCACGGCCCGCGGCGGGCACGGGCGCGGGCTCCTGCCGCACCTCCACCGGAGTCCCGGCCACGCCCAGGTGCACGCGGAAGGTGCTCCCCTTGCCCGGCGTGCTCTCCACGGCGATGCGCCCACCCATCGAGTCGATGATGCCGTGGCAGATGGACAGTCCCAGTCCCGTGCCCTCGCCCACCGGCTTGGTGGTGAAGAACGGATCGAAGATGCGCGCCTGCACCTCGGACGACATGCCCACGCCCGTGTCGCGCACCTCCACCACCACCTCGCCCGTGCCGCCCTCGCGGATGACGACGCGGATTTCATGATCCTTCGCGTCGGCCTCGGGAATGGCATGCGCCGCGTTGAGCATCAGGTTGAGGAACACCTGGCACAGGCGCGACTCGTTGCCCTGCACCGAGGGCACGGGCTCGAACTGCGTCACCAGCCGGGCGCGGTGCTTGATGACGTTGTCCGCCATCTTGCACGCCAGCTCCACCGCCTTGCTCACCTCCACCGGGCCCAGCCTGTCCTCCTGCTGGCCGCGGGCGAACGTCTTCAGGTCCCTCACGATGGAGGCGATGCGCTCGGCGCCCTCCACCGTCTCGCGCACCACCTGGTGCAGCGGCTCCACGGACTCGGCCACCGGCGACTTGCGCAGCTTCTCCAGGCCCTCGGAGACGAGGTGCAGGTTGACGAGCATGTACGCGAGCGGATTGTTGATTTCATGCGCCACGCCCGCGCCCAGCGTGCCCACCGAGGCCAGCCGGTCCGCCATCTGCAGCCGCGTCTGGAGCAGGCGGCGCTCGGTGGTGTCGCGGTGCACCAGGATGTGGGCGATGGTCCGTCCCTCCGCGTCGCGCAGGGGCGCCACCACCGACTCGCAGTAGCACTGCGAGCCGTCGGGCCGCTTGAAGTCCACCTCGCCCGTCCACCGGCCCTTGCTCTCCAGCGCCGCGAGCACCTCCTGGGTGCGCTTGTCCTCCTGGCCCGGGTGCAGGAGCGTGAAGAGCGTCTGCCCGAGCGCCTCGGCCTTGCCCCGGCCGAACATCTTCTCCGCGCTCGCGTTCCAGTCGATGATGCGCCCGCCGCCGTCGGTGATGACCACGCCCTCGCACAGGCTCTCGAAGATGAGTGCCTGGCGGCGCAGCTCCTGCTCGGCCACCTTGCGCTCGGTGATGTCCATCACCGTGCCGGTAATCCGCACCGGGGTGCCGGTCTCGTCGCACAGCACGTCGCCCTTGCAGGACAGCCAGCGGCCGCGCGCCCCCGCCACTTCGATGCGGTACTCCACGTCCAGGTGCACGCGCTGGGCGAGCGCCGTGGCCAGCGCCTCGCGCACGCGCGGCAGGTCTCCCGGGTGAACCACCTCGGACAGATCCGTGGGGCGCCCCGACAGCGAGCCCACCGGCAGGCTCAACAACCGGTCCACCTGCTCGGACCACGTCACCGCGCCGGTGACGGCGTTCCAATCCCAGATGCCCACGCGCGCCGCGCTCAGCGCCTGGCGCAGCTGCTCCTCGCCCTGCTCCACCAGCTCGCGCATGGAGAAGCGCAGCACCGTGACGGTGCCAATCTGCACCCGGTCTCCCTCGTGCAGCTCGGCGGACGCGATGCGCACGCCATTGAGGTAGGTGCCGTTGGTCGAGCCCAGGTCCGCCAGGTGGAAGCCGCCCTCGGCCGTGCGCGAGATGCGCGCGTGCCGCCGCGACACACCGTGGTCATTGATTTGAAAGCCCGCGTCCGCTCCCCGTCCGAGCACGTGATCCGCCGACTCGATGCGGAACACCTTGCCGATCGCCGCCGGCGTCGTCGTGCTCGTGAGGATGAGGCACGCACTCTCCGAGGAAGGGAGCGGCTTTGCGGGCCCTCCACACATCGTGAGATCGTCCACCATCTTCATGGCCATGCTCTTCCCGGGGGCAGGAGTTCGTCAGCCGAAGAAGTATCCAGCAGAGTTGGGGCCCGGAGCACCTGTCCCCCACGGTGCAGTCCGGGCGCATCCATCCACCACTGGACACCTTGGCCCAGAAGGGTAACCCAAGTGCCCGCCGCTCGACAGAGGCCCCCCCCCGCGCCGGAGCGGCTCCGCTGGCGCTGCTACCGTTGAACCAATGGCGGACACGGACAGCACCTTCCACATCCTCCCTCGCAACGAGCGGACACCCCCCCGTGACATCCCCACTCGCGCGCAGCCCGCACCGGGCTCTCTGGCCGGCGAGTACATGCTCAAGGCGGTGCTCGCCTCCGGCGGCCATGGCGCGGTGTACGAAGCGGAACACCGGATTCTCGGCCGGCGCGCCGCGGTCAAGGTGCTGCATCCGCACCTGACGGATCAGGGCGAGATGCTGCAGCGCTTCGTGCGCGAGGCCCGCGTCGTCAATCAGATACGCCACCCGCACATCGTCGACGTCTACGACTTCGGCATGCTGCCGGATGGCAGCCCCTACTATGTGATGGAGCTGTTGCCGGGGCGCACGCTCAGCCAGCTGCTGCAGGAGCGCGGGCGGCTGTCGCCGGAGCGGGCGCTGGCGTACCTCGAGCCGGTGTGCGCGGCGCTGGATGCGGCGCACCACGCGGGCGTGGTGCACCGAGACCTCAAGGCGAGCAACGTGGCGGTGGTGTCCGAGGGAGAGCCGCCGGTGGTGAAGCTGCTGGACTTCGGCATCGCCAAGTTCATCCACCCCGAGCCGGGGCAGGAGGGGCTGACGATGGCGGGCCAGCGGCTGGGCACCTCGCAGGCCATGGCGCCCGAGCAGTTCCGCGGCGGCAGCATCGGCCCCACCACGGACGTGTACGCGCTGGGCGTGCTCCTCTACCAGATGCTCACGGGCCACTACCCCTTCCAGTCCGAGGACAGACTGGAGGTGGAGCGGATGCACCTGGAGGCGCCGCCGCCCAGGCCGAGCACCGAGGCGCCCGTGCCGCCCGCGGTGGACGCGGTGGTGCTGCGCTGCCTGGAGAAGGAAGCGGACCGGCGCTACCCGGACGTGGCCTCCTTCCGTGCCGCGCTGCGCGAGGCGGTGACTCCCACGTCGGCCGAGCGGGTGACGGCCAGCGGCCGCAGCGTGCGCGCCTTCGCCCTGCACGCCGAGGTGGTGCTCGAGGACGGGGCCGAGGACGACGCCGCGTACGCCACCGTCTCCGAGGTGCTCGACGGCCTGGAGCAGGATTTGCGCGCCGCGGGCTTCGTGCTCGCCGTGCAGACGGGCATGGCGCTGCTGGGCGTGCGTCCGCTCGACGAGCCCCCGCGCGCGGAGGCCCACGAGCTGCTGGAGACGGCGCGCGAGCTGCACCAACGCGCCCAGGCCCGTGCGGCCGGTACCCGCGTGAGCGTGCACGCCTGCGCCCACGTGGGTCAGGTGGATGCGCGCCGCGGCCCCGAGGGCGTCGAAATCACCGGCGGTCCCCTGGCGGACATCGCCGGCTGGGTGGTGCGCGACGCGAGCGGTTTCGGCGTCACCCCCTCGGCCGCGCGCGCCTGCTCCCTGCCGCTCGCCGGCTGACGGGCACCACCCCACCCCGCCCCCTCCTCTTGAACAGGGCGTGAGGCCTTCCGGGCCTCCCGGCGCCCTCTCGCGTCCGCGCGGCGTCCCCTCACGCCGTCGTGGGGACCGCGTACGTCGTCCGAGGTGACGCAACAGGTCATCCACTGCCCGACACTGCGTGCAAGTGGAATTCGCCCGCTCAACGAATCAGCTGTCTCAATCCTGACCGATTAGACCCGTTTGACGGGGCAGTCCTTTTTTTCATCTCTCACGGTACTCACACTAATAAGCGTGGAGATCAGGTTGTCGGGCCTTTTCCGAGAGTCTCCACGGGGGAGTTACAGGCAGAACAGAATTCCGCATCCGTTCCCAGGGGGTGGCCCATGCTGTTGAAGACCTTCGAGTCTCGGCGCAGTGGTTGGGAGCTTCGTCCGGCGGCGGGTTGGGGGGGGTTGGTGACTCTCGTGTTGGCCTGCGGCGCCATCGGCTGCGGACCGGAGGGCGGACTGCCGGAAGAGCTGGAGCCCCTGGGGAGTACGACGCGGAAAGTCACCCTCTACAACGGCCTGAGCCTCAACGGCCTGAGCCTCAACGGCCTGAGCCTCAACGGCCTGAGCCTCAACGGCCTGAGCCTCAACGGCCTGTCGACGAGCACCTTCAGCTCCTGGTTCCAGGGCGACCCCTCGGTGCGCGACGAGGTGATGCAGTACGTGGTGGCGTGCGCGGTGCCCTCGGGCCAGACGCGCTCGTACACGGACCCGAGCACCAACGTCACCTATACGTGGAGCGGCCAGCTGGGCCTGGCGGCGAGCTGGGCGAGCGGCTCGACGGCCACCACGACGGAGCTGCAGGTGGTGTCGGCCTGCATGGCGGCGCACGCCAACAAGTTCGGCCTGCACATCAACATCTCGCTGCTGGGGCTCAACGGCACGGGCAACTCCATCCCCTACACGAGCCAGGAGCTGACGGACTACAGCGTCCAGGAGGCGTGCTTCTTCGGCAACCTCTTCGACGGGAGCACGGGCATCTTCGGCGGCAACGATGGCCTGTCGCTGAGCAGCACCCAGAGCAGCCCGCGCGTGTGCGGCCTCTCCGGCTCCATCAACTCCTCGCAGTGCCCGCCGCTCAGCTACGTGGGCAGCTGCTCCACGTACTGCACCAAGGACTCGACGAACACCTTCTACACGTCCTGCACCTACAACGGCACCACCTACCGGCCCATCACCACGCGCATGAAGCCCGCGGACATCTACAGCTGCGGTGACGGGGTGTGCCAGGCGACGGAGCACTGCGGCTCGGGCAGCACGCCCAGCAGCTGCGCCGCCGACTGCGGCTCCTGCTAGTGGGTCACGGCTCCACGGGCTCGAGGCGGAACACGTCGACGTCGACGCCTTCCGAGAAGAGGGCCAGCGGGGGCTCGGGAGGACGGGAGATGCCAGCGGCCGCCAGCAGCGACTCGTCCAGGCCCTCCACGTCGGCGCCCCGCACCGGGTAGGGCGAGTGGTGCACCTGGCCGCGGAAGAGCTTCCCGCGCGCGGTGGAGTAGAGGAAGTAGCGCTCGACGAGGAAGTGCTGGAGCGTGTCCGGCGTGGAGCTGGAGGCGGGGCCCTTGGGCGAGCAGCGCACGGCGCAGGTGGCGGGCGTGGGCCCGGGCCAGCGGCGCTCGGAGCGGTAGGCGAAGGACTCCCCCTGCGCGCCCACGGTGAGCTCCATGCCCGCGTAGTGGTACGGCAGCTTGAACCAGGCCCGGGCGAGCCGCACCGCGATGGCGTTGGCCGCCTCCAGGCTGAAGAACCAGACGCCGGGGTCCTTCCCCTTGTAGTGCACGTACGTGCGCACGTTGGTCTCGTGGAAGTCCGACAGGAAGCCCACGGCGGGCAGGCCGCGCGGACGCACCCCCTGCATGGTGAAGGGCACCAGACCCACCCACGCCCGGCCGTCGAACGTGTCGAGCGTCAGCCCTGGCGGCAGCAGCGGCGCCACCACCTCCGGCGGAAAGGACCAATGCAGGAACAGGAGGTGGCGCCAGCGCTGGTACATCACCGGCCGCTCATCCGGACGGCGCGTGGGGCCGATGCGATCGATGGAGGATTCGGGATGGAGCACGGGCGCCTTCATAACCCCGGAGCCCCCCGCGCCACCGTGCAAGGGGCTCCGTAGGGCGTCTGGGATCGTCTTCATCACCTTTTCCCACCTTGTCGCCAGGACAAGCGGATGTGGGGGTGGAAACCCACCCTACCGATCGGTCAGTATGTTCATCCCCCCACAAATCAGTGAACCCCCACTGAAGAATTGAAGGAGCGCTGGATGCAGGCAGGACTGGAGAGCCTTGGGATCGCCGTTCCCCCCACCTACGTGGAGCTGGCGGAGCTCGCCAAGGCGCGTGGCGTGGCACCCGGCAAGTACGTGGACGGACTGGGTGTGACGCGCATGGCCGTGCCGCAGGTGGAGGAGGACACGGTGACGCTGGCGGCGCGCGCGGCCCGCATGGCGATGGACGCGGCCGGGTGCTCGGCCGAGGACGTGGGCATGCTGGTGGTGGGCACCGAGACGGCGGTGGACCACTCCAAGCCGGTGTCCTCGTACGTGCAGGGCCTGCTGGGCCTGTCCACGCGCTGCCGCGTCTTCGAGACCAAGCACGCGTGCTACGGCGGCACCGCGGCGCTGCTGCTGGCCATGGACTGGGTGCGCTCGGGCAGCGCGAAGGGCAAGAAGGCGCTCATCATCTGCTCGGATATTGCCCGCTACGGGGTGGGCACGCCGGGTGAGCCCACGCAGGGCGCGGGCGCGGTGGCGCTGCTCGTGTCCGACAAGCCCAAGCTGCTGGCCTTCGAGACGGGCAAGACGGGCGCGTACGCCAAGGACGTCATGGACTTCTGGCGGCCGCTCTACTCGAAGGACGCGGTGGTGGACGGGCACTACTCGGTGCAGTGCTACCTGGAGGCGGTCGAGGGCGCGTACAAGGCCTACCAGGAGGCCGCGGAGGACGCGGGCGGCGAGGGCTTCTACAGCGACCGCTTCGCCGCGCTCGTGTACCACGTGCCGTACGGGAAGATGTCGCGCAAGGCGCACCGCCACCTGCGCACGCTGGACGGGGACAAGGACCCGGACGCGAGCTTCGATCGGCTGGTGGGCCCCAGCCTCGTGCTGCCCTCGCAGGTGGGCAACATCTACACGGGCTCCATGTACCTGGCGCTGGCGAGCCTCCTGTCGTCCTCGCGCGAGGACCTCACGGGCAAGCGGATTGGCCTGTTCTCGTACGGCAGCGGCTCGTGCGCGGAGTTCTTCAGCGCGGTGGTGACGCCCGAGGCGCAGGCGCGCGTGAAGGCGCTGGGCCTGGAGAATCTGCTGGAGCGGCGGCGCGCGCTGAGCATCCCCGAGTACGAGGCCATCATGGCCGCGCGCGAGAAGCTCGATGACAAGCCCGCCGAGGAGACGGCCGGCGAGGGCTTCCGCTACCAGGGCACGCGCGACCACAAGCGCATCTACGCGCGCTGAGCGCACCCCGCCGGGGGGCGGGGATTGCACGGCCCGCGAGCCACCTGCTCGCGGGCCGTCGCGCTCAGGGAATCACGTAGTACGCCTCCTGCCGGGGGACGAAGAAGCGCCAGCCCCCGGCGGTGAGGTACGCGGGATCCTCCTGCATCGCGTACACCTCCTGGCCCTCCCACTCGGGCACCGGCGTGCGCGTGTTGAGCTCGATGGCGATGTACGAGCCCTCGCGCAGCTTCCTCGGCTCCTCCTGACGGCTCGCCGAGCGGAAGTCGATGGCCGCCCCCAGCGCGTGTCCCTGGTTGCCCAGCGGGTGCGAGTACACCTGGGCCTCGATTCCCCTCTCCTTCATTCCGGCCATCACCGCCTCGTACACGTCGGCGGACGAGCGCCCCGGATGCGACTCCTTCACCATCGCGTCCTGAAGCGCGTTCGTGTTCGCCAGCGCCCGCTTCAGCCCCTCGGGCACGTCCTTCTCTCCCTCGCGCAGCACGTAGGCCATCTTCTGCCAGTCGGTGTTCAGCCCCAGGTAGCTGATGCCGAAGTCCACGTGCAGCAGGTCCCCCCGCTCGATGACCAGGTCCTCCTTCGCCACCGCGAGGAAGCCCCTCGACGAGGCGTTGCCCTGCGCCTTGCGCTGCACGCGCAAGTCCGGCTGGAACCACGTGCCCACGCCCAGCCGCCCCAGCTCGTCGTACAGCCAGCGGCGCACGTCCCCCACCTTCGTGACACCCGGCTTCACCACCTCGGCCGAGAGCGCCCGCTTCACCACCCGCTCCGTCAGCGCCACCATCTCCCGGTAGTGCTCCAGCTCCTCGGGGAGGCGCGTGTCCAGGTACTCCTCGATGAGCGGCGCCGCGCTCACGAAGCGCGCCTCCGCCTCGGCCCCCAGCGCCTCCACGAGGAACGCATACGAGTCCCGCGTCAGGCTGCGCGTCACCCCACGCTTGCCCCCGATGCCCAGCGCGATGGTGCGCGGCTGGTAGCGCGCGTAGAGCGCCGCCAGCGCTTCCTTCTGCTTGCGCGGCTCCTCGGGCGGCTCGAAGAAGCGCGCGAGGCTCTCCTCGGCATAGGCCGTCAGCGCGTACTTCTTCAGCCCCTGCTCGCCCGCGTCGATGAACACGAAGACGTCCCGGTTGCCCGCGTAGGGACGCGGCGGCGCCACGTGCGGGGTGAGCGGATCATCGTGGAACTCCTCGTTCACCACGAGCCACATGCCCACGCCGTGGTGGCGCATCATCGGCAGCAACAGCTCATGGCGCTTCGCGAGCCAGGCCTCGCGCACGGCGAGCTGCCCGGACCAGGACAGCAGCCCCGGCCTCTCCGCCTCCGTGGACGCGGGGCGGGCCGTGGCACACGCCACGTTCAGCGCGAGCAGCAGGCAGGAAACGGCACGGCGGTTTGGCGTCAACGCGGGACTCCGAGCGAAGGTGTGCGCGCAGACTATCCGAGCCGCGCCGCACACCGCTCCCTCGCGAGTCACCGCTCGCCTGGCGGCCGCGCCGCTCCGAGCGGGCACTCCTGCTGGATCCCCGCGAACAACTCCTGTGTGAGCACGGTGAGCAGCTCGCGGGCATCCACCAGCCGCTCCTCCGGTATTCGGGAGAGCACCCGCTGTACGGCCATCTCCACCGGCCCAGTGGAAGGCACGTCCAGCACGCGGCCCGCCTCGGTGAGCGAGAAGAGCGAGCTCCGCCCATCGTCCGGGTCCGGCTCGCGCTCGACATGCCCACACTTTTCCAGGCGCTGCAGGATGCCGGTGATCGTACTGGGGTGGAGAAGCAGGAGGTCCGAGAGCCGACTCGCGGAGATGCGGGGGAAGCGTCCCACCATCCGCACCACGAGCCGCTGAGGGCCCGTCACCCCCAGCCTGGACCGCATGTGCTTGGAGGTGGCGTTCATCCGGTTCTCCACGGCCCACAACAGGCGCATGAGCTCCAACTCCGCGCCCAGGTCCAGCGCCTGGGCCTCGTCAATTCCTTTCATGGCCACGGTCTCCCCGGGGGTACCTCGACCACGGCCGCACTACGGGGCCTGACGGAAGGAGAACTCGGCGCGGCGGTTCTTCTCCAGCTCGCGCGCGTCCGCCGGCTTCTCCTCGCCGTAAGACAGCACCTGGATGCGCTGGGGCTCGACGCCCAGGCGCCCGAGGTGGGTGCGAACGATGTCGGCGCGGCGCTGGCCCAGGGCCAGGTTGTACTCGGTGGTGCCCAGCTCGCAGGTGTGCCCCGACACCGTCACCCGGGCCTGGGGACGCTGGCGCAGCGCCAGCGCGAGGCGCTCCAGCGAGTCCTGGGCCTCGGGTGTCAGGCTGGCGGAGTCGAGTGTGAAGTAGATGGGCCCGGCCGCGAGCGCCGCGAGCGCCTCATCCGAGGTGGACGGCTTGCCCTCGTCGCGGACCGTTACCTGGGCGGCCGGTGCGGTCGGTGCGGGCCGCTCCACGCCAGTGGTCGTGACGCTGTTGCGGTTGTTGGCCGCGCAGCCCGACAGGCCGAGCGCCAGGAGAAGACACGGAAGAAAGCGGTGCGGATTCATGCCCAGACACGAGAGCAAGGCCCGTGCCGCCTCCACTCCGAGGGGAGCACCGCGCCCGCGGCCTCCGTGTCTGGCAAAGCGCCCGGGTCCTACCGTTGCGAAATGCCGCCGTCGGCGCGCTCGCGCCGGTGGATGGTGGAGACGTCGATGCCCAGCAGCTCCGCCGCGCGCGTCTTGTTGCCCCCACACCGAGCGAGCACCCAGGCGATGTACTCGCTCTCCAACTGCCGCAGCGGCACCACCTGGTCCTGCACCGCCGCCAGCGGATGCGCGGGCAGGCCCGCCGCGGCCCCGGACGCGTGCAAGCGCAGCAGCGGCAGGTCCACGAGCGGCTGGGCGCCGAGCAGCACCAGGCGCTGCACGAGGTTCTCCAGCTCGCGCACGTTGCCCGGCCACGGCATGCGCGCCAGCTCCGCCACCACCTCCGGGGCCAGCCCCATCACCGGGGAGCGCGGGTTGCGCGCGCGCGCCTGGGCAATGAAGTGCTCGACCAGCATCGGAAGGTCCTCTCCGCGCTCGCGCAACGGAGGCACCCGGAGCGACACGACGTTGAGCCGGTAGAAGAGGTCCGCCCGGAAGCGCCCCTCCTTCACCCGCGCCTCCAGGTCCTGGTGGGTCGCGGCGATGACGCGCACCTCGACGCTGCGCGCACCATCCGCTCCGACGGCCCGCACCTCGCCGTCCTCCAGCACCCGCAGCAGCTTCGCCTGGAGCTCGGGAGCCATGTCGCCAATCTCGTCGAGGAACAGCGTGCCTCCATCCGCCTCGACGAACAGGCCCCGGCGCGCCGTGGTCGCCCCCGTGAAGGCGCCCTTCACGTGGCCGAAGAGCTCGCTCTCCAGCAGCGCATGGGGCAATGCGGTGCAGTTGACCGCCACGAAGGGCCCGTCCTTCCGCGAGCCCTCCACGTGGAGCGCCCGGGCGACCAGCTCCTTTCCGCTCCCACTCTCGCCGCGCACCAGCACTGCCACATCGGAAGGCGCCACGCGCTCGATGAGCTCATACAGGGCCCGCATGGGCGCGCTGTGGCCCAGCAACGCGCCCAGGCCCCCGCGGTCCGCCGCCTGGCGCTTGAGCGTGCGGTGCTCGGCGCGCAGACGCCGCTCCTCCAGCGCCCGCCCGACATAGAGGAGGATCTCATCCAGGCGGAAGGGCTTGGTGAGGTAGTGGTAGGCGCCGCGCTTCATCGCCTCCACCGCGCTCTCCACCGCGCCAAAGGCGGTCATCATCAGCACCGGGAGCCCCGGGTCTATCTTCAACGCCGCCGCGAGCACATCCAGCCCATCCACCTCCTTCATGCGCAGGTCGCACAGCACGACGTCGTAGAGGCGGGAGCGCAGCAGGGAGATGGCCTCCGCGCCGCTGCTCGCCACGTCCACGAGGTAGCCGGCGTCCGTGAGGGGCTCATGGAGCATCTCCCCCATCTCCACGTGGTCATCCACCACGAGCACCCGAGCGCTAGACGGCATGTTGTTCCTCCCAGCTGGGGGCGGCCACCGGCCACCGCAGCGTGACGCGGGTGCCCCGGCCCGGCTCGCTGTCGATCTCCACCTGGCCCCCGTGGTTGCGGACGATTTGCGCCACCATGGTCAGCCCCAGGCCCGTGCCCTGGCCCCGCTTCTTGGTGGTGAAGAAGGGATCGAAAATCTGATGCAGGTGCTCCGGGGCGATGCCACAGCCGTCGTCCTCGATGCGCAGCTCGAGCAGGCCCCGCGCCCCGGCCGCGTCCTCGGGTAGCTGCGAGGCGCTCAGCCGCACGTGGCCTCCGGCCTCGCAGGCGTCACAGGCGTTGAGCACGAGGTTGAGCAGCACCTGCTGGAGCTGGTCGGCATCGGCCGCGAGCGGGGGCAGCTCCTCGGACACGTCGACGTGGAGCCGCACCCGCCTGCGGTCCGCCTCCACCTGCATCAACTCCTGGAGGCCCTGCACCAGCGGAGCCAGCAGCACCGCGCGGGCCTCGGCGGGCTGGAAGCGCGAGAAGTCGAGCAGCTGCCGGATGGTGCGGCTCACCCGATCTATCTGGCTGATGATAGCGCTGAGCCCCCTGCCCTGCGGGTGCTCGGCGCCGCCCAGCTTGCTCAACATGTACTCGGCGCGGCCCCGGATGACCCCCAGGGGAGTGCCAATCTCATGGGCCACGCCCGCGGCGAGCACGCCCACCGTGGCGAGCTTCTCCGCCCGCAGTAGCTGGTCCTCGAGCATGCGCACGTTGCTCAAATCCTCGAGCACCACGAGGGTGCGCACCTCTTCCTCCCCGTGCTCCAGCGGGACGGCGTGGACGTTGTACTGGCCCTTCTCACCGAAGAGGCTGAGCGTCTCGCCATGCAGGCTGCGCACCCGTCCGTCCGCGCGCGTGGCCTCCACCAGCGCCGTGAGCCGCCGCACCACGGGAGCGGGCGCGGCGGGGAAGGCCTCCGAGAGCGAGCCACCCAGCGCGCTGGCCGGCAGCCGGGCGCGGAGGGCCTGATTCACGGCGCTGATGCGGCCCCCGTCGCTCAACGCGAGGACGCCCGTGGGGATGTGGTCCAGAATCTTCTGCGTCTTCTCGTGGAGGTGCGCCAGGCGGTCGGCGTGCCGGCGGCTCTCGCGCAGCGCCACGGCGCGGCGGTTGGCGAGCACGACGTACGCCCCGAAGGTGACGAGGAAGACGGCCACCAGGAACGCGGCGAAGGACAGGCGCAGCACCAGGGTGCGCTCGTGGGAACGCAGCGCCCGCGTGGACGAGAGCATCGCCACGGACCAGGACGCCTCGCCGCGCATGCGGATGGGCAGGAAGGAGGCCACCACGTCGGCCGTCCCGAGCCCGAGCCGGGTAGCCTCCCCCTCGTGGAGCAGGAGCGTCCCGGACTCCCCCGCGCGCATGCGCGTGGTCAGCGCGCGCAGTCCTGGCACCCGCTCGCCCTCCTGCCCCAGGCGCAGGTACCAGTCCGCCACCTCCGGGTCGCTCAGGAGCGAGGGGCGCCCATGGAAGCCGAGCAGCAGCAACCGGGTGTTCTCGTCCGAGGTCACCAGCCGCAGCGGGGCGAAGAACGGCTCGGTGTCCACCAGGAAGGCGATGGCGCCTCCACCGCCCGGGGCCTCCGCGGGCAGCCGGGTGGCGAAGACACGCATCCACCCCGAGGACGCATCCGCGACCGGAGGCGAGGGCGTGATGCGCTCCCGAGGACCGTCGAGCGCCAGGCGCGCGGTGTCCGCCAGGGCCGTGGCATGGCCCGGCGGGAGCGGTTGGAGCAGGGCCCGCCGGTCCACCTGGGTCATCAGCTCGCGGCCGTCGGGCCCGTAGACGGCGACAGCGCGGTACTGGCCCACCGCCTCCAGCAGGGCGCGCAGCTCACGGCGGTGGTCCTCGGGGGAGCCGGGCTGGGCGAGCAGCTCACCCGCGAAGGTCAGGTCGTCTCCCAGGTCCTCGAGCGCCTCGGCGACGCCTCGTGTGGCCTCCTGGAGCTGGGCGGAGCGCTCGCGTCCGAACTGTTCGACCAGCGCCTGCCGGTCGCGCTGGATGACCGCCACGGCCCCTCCGGCGACGCTTGCCAGGGCCAGGAACAGGAGCAGGAGGGGAACGAGTGAGCGCTGCATGGGAGAGGGGCTGACAGACAACGCAATTCCAGTGCCAGCCGTTCCCCGAGGAGAGCGTCTCCCGGACACCGGAGCCGCCCGCGCAAAGCGCCACGTGGGGGGCTGGCACTTTGCCAGGGGGCCCCTGGCGCTCCCTGGCGCGGCAGGCACACGCGGACGCGGGCCCGCGCGGGGGCCTACCCCGGGTTGAATCCAGGACACTCCTCAGGTCCCGCATGAGGTGAGGAGCACGCGTTGTGCGGGAATGCGCACCCGTCGCAGCCTCGACGAAAGGAAGGCCCGAGTGGAGATGCGCTTCTCGAACAGCCGCGTGGCGATGGCCGCGCTGGGCGTATTGCTGATCACCGCCTGCAACCGGGACAAGAAGCCCGAGGGTGCGGGCGCGGGAGGTGGAGCGGGGGACAAGACGATCGCCCTGCTCCTGCCCGAGACGAAGACGGCCCGTTACGAGTCCCATGACCGCCCGCTCTTCGAGCGCAAGGTCAAGGCGCTGTGTCCCGAGTGCCAGGTCATCTACAGCAACGCGGACCAGAACGCCGCCAAGCAGCAGGACCAGGCCGAGGCCGCGCTCACCAATGGCGCCCGCGTGCTGGTGTTGGATCCGGTCGACTCGGCCTCGGCGTCGGCCATCGTGGCGCGCGCGAAGCAGTCCAAGATTCCGGTCATCAGCTATGACCGGCTCATCGTCAACGCGGACGTGGACTACTACATCTCCTTCGACAACGAGAAGGTCGGCAAGCTGCAGGGCCAGGCGCTGGTGGACAAGCTGCGTAAGGACGGGAAGACGAGCGGCACGCTGGTGATGATCAACGGCTCTCCCACCGACAACAACGCGAAGCTCTTCAAGGCCGGAGCGCACTCGGTCATCGACGGCAGTGGCTTCACGGTGGGCGCCGAGTACGACACGCCCGACTGGAGCCCGGACAAGGCGCAGCAGCAGATGGAGCAGTCCATCACCCGCTTCGGCAAGGCGGACATCATCGGCGTCTACGCGGCCAATGACGGCACCGCTGGCGGAGCCATCGCGGCGATGAAGGCGGCCGGTGTCACGCCGCTGCCGCCCGTGACGGGCCAGGATGCCGAGCTCGCCGGTATCCAGCGCGTCGTATCGGGAGAGCAGTACATGACGGTGTACAAGGCCATCAAGCCCGAGGCGGAGACCGCCGCCGAGCTCGCCGTCACGCTGCTGCGCGGGCAGCAGCCGGAAGCCGGGAAGCTCAACGCCAAGGTTCCCAACGGCAAGAAGGACGTGCCCTCCATCCTGCTCGCCCCGGTGGTGGTGACGAAGGACACCGTGAAGAGCACCGTGGTGGCGGACGGGTTCTGGACGCCCGCGCAAATCTGCGTGGGGGCCTACCAGCAGGCCTGTCAGGCCGCGCAGCTCCAATAACAGACGAGCACGAACACATGCCTTCGACCGCACTGCTGGAATTGAGAGGGATTTCCAAGCGCTTCGGCGCCGTACAGGCCCTCCACAAGGTGGACTTCGAGGTCTACCCCGGAGAGGTCGTGGCCTTGATGGGAGACAACGGGGCCGGGAAGTCGACCCTCGTCAAGACCCTCTCCGGCATCAACCTGGTGGAGGAGGGACAGATTTTCTTCCAGGGCCAGCAGGTGCAGCTCACGGGGCCGCAGAGCGCCACGGCGCTGGGAATCGCGACCGTGTACCAGGACCTCGCGCTCTGCGACAACCTGGACGTGGTGGGCAACCTGTTCCTCGGCCGCGAGCTGCGCGCCGGCGGGCTGGGGCGGCTGCTCGGGTGGATGGATGAGACGGCCATGGAGCTGCAGGCCACGCAGCTGCTCGAGAAGCTCTCGGTGAGCATCCCCAGCGTGCGCACGCAGGTGGCGTCGCTCTCCGGCGGACAGCGGCAGTCCATCGCGGTGGCCCGCTCGATGATGGGCTCGCCCAAGGTGGTGCTGCTGGACGAGCCCACCGCCGCCCTGGGTGTGGCGCAGACCCGGCAGGTGCTCGAGCTCATCCGCCGGCTGCGCCAGCAGGGGCTCGGGGTGGTGATCATCAGCCACAACCTCGTGGACGTGTTCTCGGTAGCCGATCGCATCATCGTGATGCGGCTCGGCAAACGGGTGGGCTCGTTCGCGGTGAAGGACACGACCGAGGTGGACATCGTCGCGGCCATCACCGGGGCGCACACCTCCGAGGTGGAGCAGACCTTGAAGGGAGGTGCGACATGAGCGCCAAGGAAATGGCCCGAGACCCACGGCTCGTCAGCGATGCGCCCGGTCTCAAGGGCGCCTGGGAGGGTTACCGCCGCAAGCTGGCGCAGGGCGAGCTGGGCAGCCTGCCCGTCATCGTGGGCCTGGCCGCCATCTGGCTCATCTTCTACTCGACCAACGCCCGCTTCCTGTCCCCCGTCAACCTCACCAACCTGATGCTGCAGATCTCCGCCATGGGCACCATCTCGGTGGGGCTGGTGCTGGTGCTGCTGCTCGGGGAGATTGATTTGTCCGCCGGAGCCGTGAGCGGCCTGGCGGCGGCGGTGATGGCCGTGCTGAGCGTCAAGCACGGGTGGGGAGCGGTGCCCTCGCTGCTGGCGGGACTGGGCACGGGCGCGGCGGTGGGGCTGTTCCACGGCCTGTGGCTCACCCGGTTGCGAGTGCCCTCCTTCGTGGTCACCCTGGCCGGTCTGCTCGGGTGGCAGGGCGCGCTGCTATACGTGCTGGGAGACACGGGCACGGTCAACCTGAACGATGACCTGCTCGTGGGCCTCGCGGGGACCTTCTTCGAGCCGGCCATCGGCTGGGCGCTGACGGCCGTGGCCATCGCCGTGATGGTGGCGGTGGAGCTGCTCGGACGGAAGCGGCGGGCGAAGGAGGGACTGCCCGTGCCGTCGTGGCGCGGCACGCTGACGACGCTGGGAGCGCCCGCCGCGGTGCTGGTGGCGACCATGGTCATCTTCACGCTCGACCGCGGCTTGCCGCTGGCGGTGGTCCTCTTCGTGGGCCTGGCGCTGCTGGTGGCTCTGCTCCTGAGTCAGACGCGCTTCGGACGTCACACCTTCTCGGTGGGAGGCAACGCGGAGGCCTCGCGGCGCGCGGGCATCTCGGTGCCGGGAGTGCGCGTGGTCATCTTCACGCTGGCGTCGACGCTGGCCGCGGCCGGAGGGATTCTCGCGGCCTCGCGCCTGATGGCCGTCAACCAGTCCTCGGGCAGCGGTGACGTGCTGCTCAATGCCATCGCGGCGGCGGTCATCGGAGGGACGAGTCTCTTCGGTGGCCGGGGCTCGGCCTGGTCGGCGCTGCTGGGCGCGCTCGTCATCGGCTCCATCTCCAACGGCATGGATCTGCTGGCGCTCTCGTCCTCGGTGAAGTTCATGGTGACGGGCGGAGTGCTGCTGGTGGCCGCGTCCATCGACGCGCTCTCGCGCAAGGGCAGACAGGCCTCCGGCCGGGCGTGAGCCGTTCCAGGAGAAAGGGAGCGGGTTCGATTCCCGCTGGGGCCGGTGCCGTCGTGGTGGGCATCGAGGGGGAGCGCGCGCAGCTCGGCTGCCCCTGCACCCTCAAGCTGTGGGAGGCAACCTGGCCGCGCACCGTCACCCTTGGGAACGTCACGTTCCCCGAGGGCAAAGCGAAGGGGCCCTGAGCACGGCCAGCGCGAGCCGTGCCGAGCCTCAAGGGGCTGCGCGCCCGCCAATCTCGGGGAAGCGCTCGTAGGCCCGTTTAAGCGCGTCCAGGTGGGCCGGGTTGTCCAGGTCGAGCGGCGCGTCGGTGAGCTGCACAACCCAACCGCCCGTCGCGGTACGCCGTGAGCGTGACAGCAGCTCCGCATCGCGGGCGGGGTCCGGAAAGCCGATGGCCCGTGCGGCAGCGGCGGACCAGTAGTTCAGCCACCCGAGGTAATAGGGAATCTCGGGCGAGCGGATGTGCTCGAAGAGCTTGAGGGCGGGCAGCCCCCGGCGTGGGGACGGCGGCCCTTGCAGCGTGGGTGCCGTCTGATACGCGATGTCCCCCGCAGCGTCGTCCGGCGTCGCACGCCCCCACAACGCACGAGCCCCCTCCGCCACGCCCTCAAGCACAGCCGCCGCTGCCGCGATCACAGGCTTATCCAGCGGCAGTTCCGCATACACTTCAAACTGGGCCTGACCGCCTGGGCTGAGGAGTCCAGGTCTTTCCCCTCCGTTAACAGTCACGGGGTAACTCGCGTCCCCGTTGCACACGATTGGGAAGCCCCCGTCTACAGTATTTTCTGCGAGCCACGCATCCCGCTGCGGCAAGGCGATGGGGCGCCCGCCTTTGGAGAGCCGCCATTCCAGGCGAAGGCCGGGGAGCGCCTTTTCCATTCCATGGACGACAGCGAGCGCGCGGCGGTCGTTGCCCACGAGCGCAGGCGCGTAGACAATGACGATGAGGGTTTTATGCTTAGTCATCGTTTGCACCCCGTGACGACGATATTGAGGGACTGATCCCGTTGCAGCAGCGCGAGCTTGTGCGCGTCGGTGCTCACGCCAATTACGAAGCCATACCCACATGTCACCGCAGCAGCTCGTTCCTTCTTGATTTGCGTGTATTCCTTCTCAATTTCCTGACGCCGGACAAAGGCGTTGTACGTGTCAAATCGATGGGTCTTGATCTCCCACAGCACACGCACGCCGACTTGCAGCGCGTCGAAGCTCACGCCGCCCACGAGCACATCCATTCCGGGATAACGGTTGGGCGGAAACTGATCGGCGCACCTGTTATGCGCGTCATCCTCGCCCGCGTGCGGTTCCGGGATGGGTTCGCACCTGCGACGGCGCTCCTGCTCCGAGGTTTCGATGGGCCCCACGGGAGGGAAGTCCGGCCCTTTGGGCTCCGGCTTGGGCCTTTTTTCCGGCGAGGGTTTCTGCGGGGCGGGCGCTGTTTCAGGCACGGGTCGCGTTTCTGGCACGGGCCTTACCTCGGGGTGGCCCATATCCAGCGCATACGCATCCATGGCCTCTTTGATGGCGAAGCCCACCACCACCACGCCCGCGACGATCACCGCTCCCACGACGATCTCCGGTGCCGCCAGCACGCAAACCCCGACCCCCAGGGCAGCAGCACCGGCAGAGGCAACCGCGCATCGCCCCGTGGTGTCGTGGAACTCGATCCGGTCATGGTCCAGCGCATGAAAGCACCGCTCCGCCAGCTCGGGCCAGGGCTCAGAAGCTTCGCGGACGGCGCATCGCCCCCCATCCGTCCAGGGCAGCTTCGCCGCACGCTGGAGGTTGGCGAGCCTCGGGTCGCGGGCCGCTGGCTCTCTTGGGGTGGGCGGTGTTGTCGTACAGGCTGAGAGAAAGAGCAGAAGTGCGATGCACGCTCGGAAACGCATGGCCGGTCCTCCATTGGAGCTAGGACCTAAGCGCCCGGACATAGATGTTGTACACCTCCAGTATGGAGCCGCTGGAGGTAGATGAGGAGGAGCGTGCGCGGCTGAGGGAACTGGGCCGCGCACCTACAGTGAGCTGGTGGGTGCGCGATCGGGTA
>NZ_JBJMQO010000146.1:0-43027 GCF_045802675.1 Archangium sp.
AGGAGCACTCGGTGGTGATGATCCGCGGTGGCCGTGTGAAGGATCTCCCGGGCGTTCGCTACCACATCATCCGCGGCACGCTGGACTCCGTGGGCGTGGCCGGCCGCAAGCAGAGCCGTTCCAAGTACGGCGCCAAGCGCCCGAGCTGATTTCGGGCCGCTGATCACCTTCGTTTCATTCGCATAGGTCGCTTGCCCCGCACCCTGGGGAGCCACCTCGATTTCGCCAACGCAGTTGAAGCCCCATTTGAGTCTCCCGGGTGCATGGGAGCGGGGCGTAAGGGATAGAACGCAATGCCTCGTCGTCGCGTAGTAGCCAAGCGCAAGATCCTTCCCGATCCGAAGTTCCAGGACCGCCTCGTCACGAAGTTCGTGAACGACCTGATGCGCAAGGGGAAGAAGTCCATCGCCGAGCGGGTGTGCTACGGCGCCTTCGCCCTCATCGAGGAGCGCGCGAAGGAAGATCCCCTCAAGACCTTCAAGAAGGCCCTGGACAACGTCAAGCCCGTGCTCGAGGTGAAGAGCCGCCGCGTCGGTGGCGCCACCTACCAGGTGCCCGTGGAGGTCCGTCAGGACCGCCGCGTGGCGCTGGGCATGCGCTGGATCATCACCTACGCCAAGGCGCGTGGTGAGAAGACGGCCATGGAGAAGCTGGCCGGCGAGATCATGGACGCCGCCAACAACCGTGGCAACGCGGTGAAGAAGCGCGAGGACACGCACAAGATGGCCGAGGCCAACAAGGCCTTCGCCCACTACCGCTGGTAGTGCTCTTGGCGTCTTGAAGTACCCGGCACCCGGATGCGGCTCCCGCGTCCGGGTGTTTCCGGTCTTTGACAACCGTTTCGTTGGTTTCGTGGTGGGAAGGGCAGGGGAGCACGCCCAACCCGTTCTGGAGAGGTTCCGAGAAATGCCTCGCGAGTATCCGCTTGAGCGCTATCGCAACATCGGCATCATGGCGCACATCGATGCCGGCAAGACCACGACCACGGAACGGATCCTGTTCTACACAGGAGCCATCCACAAGATGGGCGAGGTGCATGAAGGCACCACGACCACCGACTGGATGGTGCAGGAGCGCGAGCGCGGCATCACCATCACCTCGGCCGCCATCACCGCCTTCTGGACCCGGAACGATCAGAAGTTCCGCATCAACATCATCGACACGCCCGGACACGTGGACTTCACCATCGAGGTGGAGCGCTCTCTGCGCGTGCTGGATGGGGCCATCGCCGTGTTCGACGGCGTGAACGGCGTGGAGCCCCAGTCCGAGACGGTCTGGCGCCAGGCGGACAAGTACAAGGTCCCCCGCATCTGCTTCGTGAACAAGATGGACCGGGTGGGCGCGGACTACACGATGTCCGTCAACACCATCAAGGAGAAGCTGGGTGCGCATCCGGTGCGCCTGCAGCTCCCGCTGGGGGCCGAGGACAAGCACCGCGGCGTGATCGACCTGGTGCGGATGAAGGCGCTGGTGTTCCACGACTCGGAGCAGGGCAGCCGCTACGACGTGGTGGACATCCCCGAGGAGTTCCTCGAGGAGGCCACCGCCGCCCGCGGCGAGCTCGTGGAGACGGCCGCCGAGCAGGACGACGCGCTCACGGAGAAGTTCCTCGAGGGCCAGGAGCTCACCGAGCAGGAGATCCGCTCCGCCATCCGCAAGGGGTGCCTGGGGCTGAAGATCTTCCCGGTGTTCTGCGGCTCGGCCTTCAAGCACAAGGGCGTGCAACCGCTGCTGGACGCGGTGGTGGACTACCTGCCCAACCCGCTGGAAGTGCCCCCGGTGCACGGGAAGACTCCCAAGGGCGAGGACGAGGTCCGCGAGACGGATGACAAGGCCCCGTTCAGCGCCCTGGCGTTCAAGATCATGAACGACCCGGCGTTCCAGTCGCAGACGCTCACGTTCCTCCGCATCTACTCGGGGAAGCTGGAGGCGGGCACCGCGGCGTGGAACTCGGTGAAGGGCAAGCGCGAGCGCATCAGCCGCCTGGTGCAGATGCGCGCGGACAAGAAGGACGAGGTCCAGGAGTGCTACGCCGGTGACATCTGCGCGGTGGTGGGCCTGAAGCTGGCGACCACGGGCGACACGCTCTGCGACGACAAGCACCCCATCATCCTGGAGCGGATGGAGTTCCCCGAGCCCGTCATCGACGTGGCCATCGAGCCGAAGTCCACGGCGGACCAGGACAAGATCATCACGAGCCTCGCGCGCCTGGCGATGGAGGATCCGTCCTTCCGGGTGAAGACGAACGAGGAGACGGGGCAGACCATCATCGCCGGCATGGGCGAGCTGCACCTGGAGATCATCGTCGACCGGCTCCTGCGCGAGTTCAAGGTCGACGCCAACGTGGGCAAGCCCCAGGTGGCCTACCGCGAGACGATCACGAAGCCCGTGCAGAGCGAGGGCAAGTACATCCGCCAGACGGGCGGCAAGGGCATGTACGGCGACATCAAGCTGCGCGTGATGCCCAACGAGCCCGGCGCGGGCTTCTCCTTCGAGAACCAGATCGTCGGCGGGGTGGTGACCAAGGAGTTCGTCGACGCGGCGAAGCAGGGCATCGAGGAGGCCATGCAGAGTGGCCCCATCGCTGGCTACCCGATGCTGGACGTGAAGGTGGAGGCCTACGACGGCTCCATGCACGACGTGGACTCCAACGAGATGGCGTTCAAGATCGCCGGCTCGATGGCCTTCCGGGACGCCGTGCGCAGCGCCGCTCCCGTGCTCCTCGAGCCCATCATGGACTGCGAGATCGTCACCCCGGACGACTTCACGGGCGACGTCATCGGCGACCTGAATGGCCGCCGCGGGAAGATCATGGGCATGGAGCCCCGGCCGGGAGGCGTGCAGGCGATCCACGCCCAGGTGCCTCTGGCCAAGATGTTCGGGTACTCGACCGACCTGCGCAGCCGCAGCCAGGGAAGAGCCACGTACACCATGCGGTTCAGCCACTACGCGCCCGCTTCGAAGGACGCGCTGAACCGTTGATGTGACCGTCTCCCTGAGAGGGGAGCGGGCGATTTAGATTGACGTTTTGGCGGGTTTGGAGCACGACGCAGCACCTTTTCTCGATTCGGCCGGGAAGCCGGTCTCGCGAGGAGCAGCAATGAGTAAGGAAAAGTTCGAAAGAACGAAGCCGCACGTGAACATCGGCACCATCGGTCACGTGGACCATGGCAAGACGTCTCTGACGGCGGCCATCACCAAGGTGCTGGCGAAGACGGGCGGCGCGACGTTCCTCGCCTACGACCAGATCGACAAGGCCCCCGAGGAGCGCGAGCGCGGCATCACCATCTCCACGGCGCACGTGGAGTACCAGACGAAGAACCGTCACTACGCGCACGTGGACTGCCCGGGTCACGCCGACTACGTGAAGAACATGATCACGGGTGCGGCGCAGATGGACGGCGCCATCCTGGTGGTCTCCGCGGCCGACGGCCCGATGCCCCAGACGCGTGAGCACATCCTGCTCGCCCGTCAGGTCGGCGTGCCCTACATCGTTGTCTTCCTGAACAAGGTCGACATGCTGGACGACCCCGAGCTGCGCGAGCTCGTGGAGATGGAAGTCCGCGACCTGCTCAAGAAGTATGACTTCCCCGGCGACTCCATCCCCATCATCCCCGGCTCGGCCCTCAAGGCGCTCGAGGGTGACACCTCGGAGATCGGCGAGCAGGCCATCCTGAAGCTGATGGAGGCGGTGGACTCGTACATCCCCACCCCGCAGCGCGCGACGGACAAGCCCTTCCTGATGCCGGTGGAGGACGTGTTCTCCATCGCCGGCCGCGGTACGGTGGCCACCGGCCGCGTGGAGCGCGGCAAGGTCAAGGTGGGCGAGGAGGTCGAGGTCGTCGGTCTGCGTCCGACGCAGAAGACGGTGGTGACGGGCGTGGAGATGTTCCGCAAGCTGCTCGACGAGGGCATGGCGGGCGACAACATCGGCGCGCTAGTGCGTGGCCTCAAGCGTGAGGACCTCGAGCGTGGCCAGGTGCTCGCCAAGCCGGGCTCCATCACCCCCCACACCAAGTTCAAGGCACAGATCTACGTCCTGACCAAGGAAGAGGGTGGCCGCCACACGCCGTTCTTCAAGGGCTACCGGCCGCAATTCTACTTCCGCACCACGGACGTGACGGGTACGGTGAAGCTGCCGGAGAACGTCGAAATGGTCATGCCCGGCGACAACATCGCCATCGAGGTGGAGCTGATCACCCCGGTGGCCATGGAGAAGGAGCTCCGGTTCGCCGTCCGCGAGGGCGGTCGTACCGTGGGCGCCGGAGTTGTGGCCGAGATCATCGCGTAGTATCTGGAAGTAACCAGCTGCCCCGGCGGTCCTGTTAAAAAAAAGCCGGGGCAGTGGGAATAAGGTTGCAAACACCGGGGCTGCGGTGGTACAAGCCGCGCCCCTTCGAAGAGACGGCTCTGTGACATCCAGGGGACGTTGGGCGTAGCGCCTCCCACAGGCAGGCAGAGGCCGTACAAAGAGGTTTTTGCGAATGGCGACACAGAAGATCCGCATCCGGCTGAAGGCCTACGACTCCAAGCTCCTGGATCAGAGCGCTGGCGAGATCGTTGAGACGGCTCGGCGCACGGGCGCCAAGGTTGCCGGTCCGATCCCGCTGCCCACGCGCATCAACAAGTTCACGGTTCTGCGCTCGCCGCACGTGGACAAGAAGAGCCGCGAGCAGTTCGAGATCCGCACTCACAAGCGCCTGCTCGATATCCTCGAGCCGACCCAGCAGACGCTGGACGCGCTGATGAAGCTGGATCTCTCGGCCGGCGTTGACGTGGAGATCAAGTCCTGAGGAAGCGGGGCTGAGCCCTCGCGGTTCCACTCCGTTCCCCAGAGGAAAGAGCCATGGCGAAGTTCGACGTAGTCGACCTGGATATGAAGAAGGTGTCGGAGCTCGAGCTCTCCGACGAGATTTTCGGCGCCGAGCCGAACGCGAACCTCTTTTACGAGGTCGCGAAGATGCAGCAGATCAACCGGCGCCGGGGTACGGTGGCGGTGAAGAACACCTCGCTGGTGAGCGGCGGTGGCAAGAAGCCCTGGAAGCAGAAGGGCACCGGCCGCGCTCGTCAGGGTTCCATCCGCGCTTCCCACTGGGTGGGCGGCGGCAAGGCGATGGGCCCGAAGCCGCGGGACTACTTCTACCGTCCCCCCAAGAAGGTCCGTCGCGGTGCGCTCAAGGCAGCCCTGTCGCTGCGCGCCCGTGAGAAGACGCTCATCATCGTGAGCGACTTCAGCCTGTCCGCTCCCAAGAGCAAGCAGGCCTTCGAGGCTCTGACCAAGCGCCTGAAGCTGGCCGGCGCGCTGGTCATCGACGCCAAGACCAACACCAACCTGCACCGCAGCGTGCGCAACCTGGCGAAGTTCGATGTTCTGCCCCCCGAGGGCCTGAACCTCGAGTCCGTGCTCCGCCACAAGCACCTGGTGCTCACTTCCGCGGCCGCGAAGGCCATCGAGGGGGCGCTCTCGTGAACACCAACGACGTCATCAAGGGACCGCTCATCACCGAGAAGCTGGACGCGGCCCGCGAGAAGTTCCGGCAGTACTCGTTCATCGTCGACAAGAAGGCCACCAAGTACGACGTGGCCCACGCCGTGGAGACGCTCTTCAAGGTGAGCGTCGAGGGCGTGCGGACCAACATCGTGCGCGGGAAGACGAAGCGGGTGGGCCGCTCGATTGGCAAGCGGCCGAACTTCAAGAAGGCCGTCGTCACCCTCAAGGAGGGGGACAAGATCGAGCTCTTCGAGGGAGGCGCGGTCTAGCGCACGGCGCTGACCGACGTGAGGAACCACCATGGGCATCAAGAAGTACAAGCCGACCTCCGCCGCCCGCCGTCTGATGACGGCGTCTGACTTCGCGGACATCACCAAGGACTCGCCGGAGAAGGGGCTCACCGAGTCCCTCAAGAAGTCCGGCGGCCGCAACGTTCACGGCCACATCACCCGCCGTCACCAGGGTGGTGGTCACAAGCGCCGCTACCGCGTCATCGACTTCAAGCGTCGGGACAAGGATGGCGTGCCGGCCAAGGTCGCGGCGGTCGAGTACGACCCGAACCGCTCCGCCAACATCGCCCTCCTGCACTACGCGGACGGCGAGAAGCGCTACATCCTGGCCCCCGTGGGTCTGGTGGTCGGCGACACGGTGATGGCCGGCGAGGCCGCGGACATCCGTCCGGGCAACACGCTGCCGCTCGTCAACATCCCGATCGGTACCATCATCCACAACGTGGAGCTGAAGCCTGGCCGCGGTGGCCAGATCATCCGCTCCGCGGGCTCCTCCGGCCAGCTGATGGCGAAGGAGGGCCGCTACGCCCAGGTCCGTCTGCCCTCGGGTGCCGTGCGCATGGTGCTCATCGAGTGCCGCGCCACCGTGGGCCAGGTGGGCAACCTGGAGCACGAGATCATCCGCATCGGCAAGGCGGGCCGCAGCCGCTGGCTGGGCATCCGGCCCACCGTCCGCGGTCTGGCGATGAACCCGGTCGACCACCCGCACGGTGGTGGTGAGGGTAAGTCCGGTCAGGGTAACCCGCACCCGGTGTCGCCGTGGGGCCAGAAGACCAAGGGCCTCAGCACCCGCAAGAACAAGCGTACTGACAAGTTCATCGTGAGCGTCCGCCGTCCGGGCGCGCGCAGCCAGTAGTCGAGGGTTCACACAATGGCGCGTTCGATCAAGAAGGGTCCGTTCGTCGATGGTTTCCTCGTGAAGAAGATCGAGGACATGATCAAGACGAACAAGAAGAGTGTCGTGAAGACGTGGTCCCGGCGTTCCACCATCCTGCCGGAGTTCGTGGGGCATACCTTCGCGGTCCACAATGGCCGCAAGTTCATCCCCGTCTTCGTGACCGAGAACATGGTGGGCCACAAGCTCGGCGAGTTCGCCCCGACGCGTACGTTCGGCGGTCACTCGGCGGAGAAGAAGGTCGCCAAGGGCAAGTAGCCGGCCCCGCTGACAGGCGGCGTCCGCCAGAGGAGATGACATGGAGTCGAAGGCACATCTGAGGTTCCTGCGCATGTCGCCCCGTAAGGTTTCCACGGTGGCGGCGCTCGTCCGGGGCAAGCCGGTGGGGCAGGCCCTGAACATCCTGCGCTTCACCAGCCGCGCCGCGGCCGTTCCGGTGGCCAAGCTCATCAAGAGCGCCGTGGCCAACGCGACCGACCTGTCCAAGGGCCAGGTCGACGTGGACAAGCTGATCGTGAAGACGATCTCGGTGGATCAGGGGCCGACCCAGCGCCGCTATATGCCGCGCGCCATGGGCCGGGCCACGCGCATCAACAAGAAGACCAGCCACATTCACGTGGTGCTGGAGGAGGCGGCCAAGAAGTAAGGCCGCCCCCTGGCGCCCCACGCAACCGATTCGAAGGAGAAGCACGTTGGGCCAGAAAGTCCATCCCATTGGGTTCCGCCTCGGGGTCATCAAGACCTGGGACTCCAAGTGGTTCGAGCACAAGAACTACGCGCAGTGGCTGCATGAAGACATCCGCATCCGCGAGTTCGTGAAGAAGTCGCTCGCCCACGCGGGTGTCTCCAAGGTGGAGATCGAGCGCGCGGCGAACAAGGTGAAGGTCAACGTGCACACCGCGCGCCCGGGCATCGTCATCGGCAAGCGCGGTGCCGGCATCGAGACGGTGAAGAAGGACCTCCAGCAGTTCACCAAGAACGAGGTCTTCCTCAACATCGTCGAGGTCCGCAAGGCCGAGACGGACGCGCAGCTGGTGGCCGAGAACATCGCCACCCAGCTCGAGCGCCGTATCGCCTTCCGCCGCGCCATGAAGAAGGCGCTGCAGACGGCGATGAAGTTCGGCGCCAAGGGCATCCGTGTCTCCTGCTCCGGCCGCCTCGGTGGCGCGGAGATGGCCCGCTACGAGTGGTACCGCGAGGGCCGCGTGCCCCTGCACACCCTGCGTGCGGACATCGACTACGGGTTCGCCGAGGCGAAGACCACCTACGGCAAGATCGGTTGCAAGGTCTGGATCTGCCGCGGCGAGGTCCTGCCCACCAAGGGTGGCCAGGCCGCTCCGGCCGCCAACCGCTAACTCTCCGGATCGCCGCCCCGGGAGGGGCGGCGGGCTCGGACCTGAAGGACACCGACGATGCTTCAGCCTGCTCGTACGAAGTTCCGCAAGATGCACAAGGGCCGCACGCCCGGTCGGGCGTACCGCGGCAGCGATCTCACCTACGGTGAGTACGGCCTCATGTCCCTGCAGCCGGGGTGGATCACCTCGCGGCAGATCGAGGCGGCCCGTATCGCGATGACGCGTCACATCAAGCGTGGCGGCAAGATCTGGATCCGCGTGTTCCCGGACAAGCCGATCACGAAGAAGCCCGCCGAGACCCGTATGGGTACCGGTAAGGGTGGTGTGGAGTACTACGTGGCGGTGGTCAAGCCCGGCCGCATCCTCTATGAGATGGAGGGTATGACGCCCGAGGTTGCCACGGCCGCCCTGAAGCTGGCCCAGGCGAAGCTGCCGGTGCTGACGAGGATCGTCAGCCGCAGCGAGCTGGCGCTCTAGTTCTGCCTCCGGGCGGCCCACTGAAGAGGGGGCCGCCCGCTGGCCTGAGGAGATTTGAAGATGGCGACTGCGAAGGAACTCAAGGAGCTCTCGGCGGACGACCTGAAGCGGCGCGCGGCCGAGCTGCGCGACACGCTCTTCCAGGATCAGCTCAAGCGGGCCACCGGCTCGCTGGACAATCCGTCCGAGCGCACCCAGCACAAGCGCGACCTGGCGCGCATCCTGACCGTCCTGGGAGAGAAGACCCGGACGGAGAAGAAGGCTTAGGAGCTTTTCTCATGGCTGAAGCGACTCAATCCACCTCCGCCAAGACCTCCACCCGCGGCCGTCCCAAGACCCGCGTGGGGATCGTGACGTCCAACAAGATGCAGAAGACGGTGGTGGTCACCGTCTCGCGCCGCGCCGCTCACCCGAAGTACGGGAAGATCATGAGCATGCGCGAGAAGTACAAGGCGCACGTCGAGGACCACGACTATCCGACCAAGGTCACCATCAACGAGGGTGATCGCGTGCGGATCGCCGAGACCAAGCCCGCCTCGAAGGACAAGCGCTGGCGCGTGGTCGAGGTGTTGGAGAAGAGCAAGAACGTCTGAGCCGTCCGAGCTCGCGCTGCCACCCGGCGCGCGAGGCCGTGGCTCGAGCCGCGCAGTGCCCCCCCTACCGGTGGGGCCTGCCGTAGCTGAGATAGGAGATTCCAGATGATTCAGATGACGAGCGTGCTCGACGTGGCCGACAACTCGGGCGCCAAGAAGGTGTTCTGCATCAAGGTGCTTGGAGGCTCCAAGCGCAAGTACGCGTCCATCGGCGATGTGATCGTCGTGTCGGTGCGCGAGGCGCTGCCGAACTCCAAGGTGAAGAAGGGTGATGTGGCCAAGGCCGTCATCGTGCGCACCGCGCGCGAGGTGGGCCGTCCGGATGGCAGCTACATCAAGTTCGATGGCAACTCCGCCGTCCTCATCAACAAGGACATGGAGCCCATTGGAACGCGCATCTTCGGGCCGGTGGCCCGCGAGCTCCGCGCCCGCAAGTTCATGAAGATCATCTCGCTCGCTCCCGAGGTCCTCTAGTAGGGCATCAGGCGGTCCGCGAGGAGGGAGAGGAACCATGGAGAAGCTCAAGGTTGGAGATACCGTCCAGGTCATCGCCGGCGCCGAGCGCTCGGAGAAGACCCCGGCGAGCAAGCGCGGCAAGGTGCTGAAGATCGACCGTGAGGCCGAGCGCGTGACCGTCGAGGGCGTGCGCCTGGTCAAGCGGCACCTCCGCAAGACGCCCCAGCAGCCCGAGGGCGGCATCGTGGAGAAGGCGGGCACCATCCACATCTCGGACGTGCAGGTGGTTTGCGCCAAGTGCGACAAGCCGACCCGCGTGGGCGTCCGGGCTGATGGGGACAAGAAGAAGCGGTTCTGCAAGAACTGCGACGCCCTGATTGACTAGGGGTGCCGGTTCGGGCATTTATGCGCGCCCTTTGTCCTACCCGGACGAGGGGAGGGCGGGCGTGCATACCCGGAGCTCTGAAGGACCCATGGGGGCTCCGGTGTTACCAGTTTCCACGCAGTACTGATCGGCGCGCTGGGTCCATGACGGCGCTCCGAAGCAGAGGACCAAACGATGGCTGAAGAGAAGAAGGAAGCGGCGCCGAAGAAGGAGAAGAAGGGCCGCAAGAAGGAAGAAGTCAAGAAGGCAGGCTTCGCGGCGAACATCGAGGAGGGCCTCAAGGTCGGTCCGGCGCGTCTGAAGCTGCGCTTCCGCAAGGAGGGCGTGCCCGCGCTGATGAAGGAGCTGGGGCTCAAGAACCCCATGCAGGTGCCCCGCCTCGAGAAGATCGTCGTGAACATGGGTCTGGGCGAGGCGCTCGCCAACGCGAAGATCCTCGAGTCCGCCGTGGACCAGATGGGTGCCATCACCGGCCAGAAGCCCGTGGTGACCCGCGCCCGCAAGTCCATCGCGAACTTCAAGCTGCGCCAGGGCCAGGCCATCGGTGCCGCGGTCACGCTGCGCGGCGACCGGATGTACGAGTTCCTGGACCGCCTCATCACCGTGGCCCTGCCGCGCGTGCGTGACTTCAAGGGCGTGTCCCCCAAGGCTTTCGACGGGAAGGGCAACTACACGCTCGGTGTGCGCGAGCAGATCATCTTCCCGGAAATCAACTACGATCAGATCGAGAAGGTGAAGGGGCTCAACATCAGCTTCGTCACCACCGCGGCGAACGATGAGCAGGGGTTGGCGCTGATGCGTCACTTCGGCATGCCGTTCCGCCAGTAACGAGGACACGCATCCATGGCCAAGCTCTCCAAGATCGCCCAGGCGAAGCGCAAGCCGAAGTTCTCCGTGCGCGCGTACAACCGTTGCCCGCTCTGCGGCCGGCCCCGCGCGTTCCTGCGCAAGTTCAACATGTGCCGTATCTGCTTCCGGCACCGCGCCCTGCGCGGCGAGATCACCGGCGTCACCAAGTCGTCCTGGTAGTCGGACGCGGGTGTCCGGCCCCGAGCAGGGGCCCGGGTGCCTGGCCCGCCCTAAAAGAGGGTGGGCCGAAGCAGCACGAGCATGGCAACCGTGGCGAACCCCCGGGATGGGCCCGGCAGGCGCGGCGGTTGCGAGCGCGGAGGCGGTGAAGCCGCTCCGCACGGAAGGTAGCCTTCATGTCGGTCATCAACGATCCCATCGGCGACATGCTGACCCGTCTGCGCAATGGTTCGCGCGCGCGTCACGACAAGGTCGTCATCCCCCACTCGAACCTCAAGGTCGAGATCATCAAGGTCCTCAAGAGCGAGGGCTTCATCGGGGACTACACCATCCACGAGCGCGCCCCGCAGAACGAGATCAGCGTTCAGCTGAAGTACGGCCAGGATCGCGCTCCGGCCATCACCGGCATCCGCCGCGTGTCCAAGCCCGGCCTGCGCCGCTACGTCAACTCGCGTGAGATTCCGCAGGTGCTCGGCGGTCTGGGCATCTCCATCCTGTCCACGTCGCGTGGCGTGATGGTGGACTCCGAGGCTCGCAAGCAGAAGGTCGGCGGCGAGCTGCTCTGCACCGTCTACTAGCCAGCTGCCGGGTGGCGCGGCTTCTGCCGTGACCCCGGACCCACTGCACTGAGGGAATCATGAGTCGGATTGGAAAGCTTCCGGTCAAGCTGGCGGACAAGACGAAGGCCACCGTGTCGGGCCGCCAGGTCAGTTTCGAGGGCCCCAAGGGCAAGATGGTCGTTCAGCTGCCCGCCACCGGCGTGAAGGTGAAGATCGCCGGCAACGAGGTGACGGTCGAGCGCGAGAACGAGTCGCGCGAGGCCCGCAGCCTGCACGGCCTCACCCGCACGCTGCTGGCCAACGCGGCCAAGGGCGTGTCCACGGGCTTCGAGCGCCGCCTGGACATCCGCGGCGTCGGTTTCCGCGCCGAGGTGAAGGGCAAGGCGATCAACTTCTCGCTGGGCTACTCGCACCCGGTGGTGTTCAACCTGCCCGAGGGCGTGACGGCCGAGGTCGACAAGGCCGCCCGCACCGAGGACGGTCTGCCCACCCTGGGGCTGACCCTGCGCTCGGCGGACAAGGAGGCCCTCGGGGCCGCCGCGGTGAAGATCCGCGCCCTGCGCCCGCCCGAGCCGTACAAGGGCAAGGGCATCAAGTACTCGACCGAGAAGATCCGCCGTAAGGAAGGCAAGACCGGTACGGCCTAGTCGGAGTGAACACCCAACCGTGGGGCTCCTGGTGGGGTCCCACAATCATCCGGCGGTGGAAGTCCCCATCACCGCCGGACGGAGAAGGAATCATCCATGTCGAAGAAGCTCGATCCGCGCCTCAAGAGGAAGGACCGCATCCGCAAGAAGCTCTCGGGTACCACCGAGCGGCCGCGGCTCACGGTCTACAAGAGCCTCAAGCACATCTACGCCCAGGTGGTGGACGACACCTCTGGCCGCACCCTGGCCTTCGCCTCGTCGCTCTCCAAGGAGCTCAAGGGCAAGGACGAGGGCGACAAGAAGGCCGAGGCGAAGCGCGTGGGCTCCCTCATCGCCGAGAAGTGCAAGGCGGCCAATGTCGTGGCGGTGGTGTTCGACCGCAACGGCTTCCCCTACCATGGTCGGATCGCCGCTGTGGCTGACGCCGCGCGCGAGGCCGGGCTCAAGTTCTAGCAACCTTTCGAATAAGGAAGTTTCCAAGTGGCAACTCCGATCAATCCGAACGATCTCGACCTCACCGACCGCGTGGTGAACATCAACCGCGTGGCCAAGGTGGTGAAGGGCGGCCGGCGGTTCTCGTTCGCCGCGCTGGTGGTGGTGGGCGATGGTGCCGGCCACGTGGGCGTGGGCCTGGGCAAGGCCAACGAGGTTCCCGAGGCCATCCGCAAGGGAGGCGAGAACGCCAAGAAGAACCTGTTCCGCGTCCCGCTGCAGGGCCACACCATTCCCCACGAGGTGCTCGGTCACTTCGGCGCGGGCTGGGTGCTCCTGAAGCCGGCCGGTGAGGGTACGGGCGTCATCGCCGGTGGCGCGGTGCGCGCGGTCCTCGAGGCGGCGGGCATCCGCAACATCCTGACCAAGAGCCAGGGTTCGCGGAACCCCCACAACGTGCTCAAGGCAACCGTGGCGGGCCTGAAGACCCTCCGCTCGCCGGAGCAGGTGTCGCGCCTGCGCGGCAAGGACGTGGGTCCCCAGAAGTCCGATGAGGCGAGGGGTTAATCATGGCCATCAAGGTCAAGCTGACGAAGAGCTTCTCGGGTTCGTCCGAGGATCAGCTCGCGACGATCGATAGCCTCGGACTGAAGAAGTTCGGCGACGAGCGTCTCCTGAAGGACACGCCGGCCATCCGCGGCATGGTGAACAAGGTCCGTCACCTGGTGACGGCCGAGACGGTTGCTGGCGAGGCGCCGAAGGCGACCCGCCGCAAGGCTCGGAAGATCCGGGTCCGGGACGCCGCGCGCGCCCGCAAGGCCTAAGAGGGTTCAGACAATGACGACGCTCAACAAGCTGAAGCGCCCCGAGGGCTCCTGGCACCGCAAGAAGCGCGTGGGCCGTGGCCAGGGTAGCGGTCTGGGCAAGACGGCCGGCCGCGGTGGCAAGGGCCAGAAGGCCCGCAGTGGCAACATGCGGTTCGAGGGCTTCGAGGGTGGCCAGAGCCCCCTGCAGCGCCGCCTGCCGAAGTTCGGCTTCAACTCGCCCAACCGCACCCAGTACGCGGTGGTGAACCTGGCGGACCTCGAGGGCTTCGACGTGGGCGCCACGGTGGATGTGGCCGCGCTGGAGGCCAAGGGCCTGGTGAAGGGCCGCTACGACGGCGTGAAGGTGCTCGGCAACGGCTCCCTCACCAAGAAGCTGACCATCCGGGTCAACAAGGCCTCGGCCGCGGCTCGTGAGGCCATCGAGAAGGCGGGCGGTTCCGTGGAGGAGCTCCCCCTGATGGCCCACAAGCCCGAGTCCGCCGCCAAGGCCCACTCCGGCAAGGGCGTGAAGCAGGCCCGGTCGTGAGGGTAGGGCGCGTGTCACTCTCAGTGGTGCGCGCCTTTCCATCCGTGTAGGATTCCGCGCCCCTTTCCGAATTCGGACAGGGGCGCTGCTGTTCTGGCAGAAACCTTTTTGGGGGATGGATCCCACGTGGCTCTGAACGCCTTCGCCAACGTCTTCCGCATCGCGGAGCTGCGCAGCCGGCTCATCTATACGCTCGTGCTGCTCGCGGTGTACCGCATCGGCATCTTCATCAATACCCCGGGCGTGGACCGGGCCGCGATGAACGCGTTCATGGACGCCCAGCGCCAGTCGGGCGGCCTGTTCTCGCTCTTCAACCTGTTCTCCGGCGGCGCCCTGAACCAGATGTCCATCTTCGGTCTGGGCATCATGCCGTACGTGTCCGCCTCCATCATCATCCAGCTGCTGGCGGTGGTGGTGCCCACCTTCGAGCGGCTGCAGAAGGAGGGCGCCGGCGGCCGCCAGAAGATCAACCAATACACCCGCTACGGCACCATCGGCCTGTCCATCATCCAGGGCATCGGCATCTCGCGCTGGCTGGCCTCGCTGGGCCGCACCGACGCGGGCCAGGCCGGCTTCAACCAGGTGGTGGTCCCCAACGACAACGCCTGGTTCACCTTCATGACGGTGATCAGCCTCACGGCGGGCACCGCGTTCATCATGTGGCTGGGTGAGCGCATCACCGAGCGCGGCATCGGCAACGGCATCTCCCTCATCATCTTCGCGGGCATCGTGGCGGGCCTGCTGCCCAGCGGCAAGACGCTGTTGGATCTGGTGCAGCAGGAGGTCGTCGGCATGGCGGCCGTGGCGGCCCTGCTCGTCTTCATGATCATCGTCGTCGGCGTGGTGGTGTACGTCGAGCGAGGCATGAGGCGCATCCCGGTGCAGTACGCCAAGCGGATGGCCGGGCGGCGCATGTTCGCGGGCCAGGCCACCTACTTCCCGATGAAGGTGAATACCTCGGGCGTGATTCCGCCGATCTTCGCCGGCGCGCTGCTGTCCTTCCCGGCTACGCTGGGCACCTGGTTCCCGTTCCTCCAGGGCGTCCAGCGCAGCATCGAGTCCAGCTCCTGGGTGTACAACGGCGTCTTCGTGCTGCTGATCATCTTCTTCGCCTACTTCTACACGGCGCTGACCTTCCGGCCGGACGACGTGGCGGACAACATCAAGAAGCAGGGCGGCTACATCCCGGGCATCCGTCCGGGCCGGCAGACGGCGGACTTCATCGAGGGCGTGCTCAACCGCATCACCTTCGGCGGCGCGCTCTACCTGGCGGCCATCTGCGTGATTCCGTCCATCATGAGCAACATGCTCGGCGTGCCCTTCCGGTTCGGCGGCACGGCGCTGCTCATCGTGGTGGGCGTGGCGCTGGACACGGTGCAGCAGATCGAGGGTCACCTCATCAGCCGCAACTACGAGGGCTTCGCGGGTCCTCGCGGTCCGCGCATCCGCGGCCGGGTTCGCGTGGCTGCCTAGTCGGGGCAGCTGTGTCGCGGGCGCTCCTCCCCCTCACCCCGGGGAGGGGCGCCTCGTCGTTCCAGGGGTGTGTGAGTAGCGGGACGAGCTGGGCCGTGGCCCCCTCCCGCGCTTCTTCCTGACGAGCTGAGAGGAACAAATGAACCTCATCCTGTTGGGCCCGCCGAACGCGGGGAAGGGGACCCAGGCGAAGAAGCTGTACGCGGATTTCAAGATTCCGCAGATCTCCACGGGTGACATCCTCCGCAAGGCGGTTCGTGAGGGCACGGAGCTGGGCAAGCTGGCCGGGCCGTTGATGGCCGCGGGCGCCTACGTGCCGGACGAGATCGTCATCGGAATCGTGGAGGAGCGCCTGAAGGAGCCGGACTGCGCCAACGGCTTCATCCTCGACGGCTTCCCGCGCACCACGCCGCAGGCCGAGGCGCTCGAGCGCATGCTGTCCAAGCTAGGCAAGAAGCTGGACGCCGTGGTGTCGCTCGAGGTGCCGCACGAGAAGCTCATCGAGCGCGGCTCCGGGCGCCGCTCCTGCCCCACGTGCGGGTCCGTCTACCACGTCTACCAGAGCCCCCCGAAGAAGGCGGGCTTCTGCGACAAGGACGGCACCGGGCTCGTTCAGCGCGAGGACGACAAGGCCGAGGTCATCGAGAAGCGTCTGAAAAAGTACGACGCGGAGACGGCCCCGCTGAAGCACTTCTACGCGCAGCGCGGCCTGCTCAAGAGCATCGACGGCGTGGGCTCTCCCGAGGGCATCTACGAGGAGATCAAGAAGGCGGCGGGCAGGGCCTGACGGTCTGCCGGGCGGGCCGGCGGACAGGGGGAGGGTGCGCGGAGTGCGCGCCCGCCCTCCGACGGTTCAACCAGCGTCGAGGCAGTCATGGGCCAGGTCGAAATCAAGAGCCGCGAGGAGATCGCCCTCATGCGCGAAGCGGGACGCATCGTGAGTGACATCCTTGATGAGCTCGAGAAGGCGGTGGCGCCGGGCGTCACCACCTGGGACCTGGACGCCCTGGCCGAGAAGCTCCTCGCCCAGAAGGGGGCCCGGCCGGCCTTCAAGGGCTACCACGGCTTCCCCGCCTGCCTGTGCGCCTCCGTCAACCACGAGGTGGTGCACGGAATCCCCTCCAAGCGGCGCAAGCTGCGGGAGGGGGACCTGATGAAGCTGGACTTCGGGGCGGTATACCGGGGCTTCTTCGGGGACTCGGCCCGGACGGTGCCGGTGGGGAAGGTGAGTGCCGAGGCCCAGGCCCTGCTGGACGCCACCCGCCAGGCGCTCCACAAGGGCATTCAAGCCATGGTCCCCGGCAACCGGGTGGGGGACATCGGGTACGCCGTGCAGAGCTACGTGGAAGCCCGGGGCTACTCCGTGGCCCGCGGCTTCACCGGCCACGGGATTGGGCGGCGCCTCCACGAGGAGCCCGAGGTGCCCAACGTGGGCCAGCGGGGCAGTGGTATGAAGCTTCGTCCAGGAATGGTCCTCGCGGTGGAGCCCATGGTGAACCAGGGCACGGATGAGGTGGAGCTGCTCGAGGATGACTGGACAGCGATTACGCTCGACCGCAAGCTTTCCGCTCACTTCGAGCACACGGTGCTCATCACCCAGGGAGGGCCGGAAGTCCTCACCCGGCAGAGGGCCGGGTAGGCGAGCGGAATACCCGGTAGTACACGGGGGTTGGTAGAAATTCGGGTTTACAGCGCGAGGATGCTTGCCACTTCTGGACCAAAGTGTTATCCCGCCGCGCTTCCAGGAGTTCAGGTGGTCCGCGAGAGGGTTATCTGATTGCCGAAGGATGATTCCATTGAAGTCGAGGGGACCGTGATGGAGCCCCTCCCGAACGCGATGTTCCGCGTGGTGCTGGACAATGGCCACAAGGTGCTCGCGCACATCTCGGGCAAGATGCGGATGCACTTCATCCGTATCCTCCCGGGCGACAAGGTGAAGGTGGAGCTCTCCCCGTACGATTTGAGCCGGGGCCGCATCACCTACCGGGCGAAGTAGCAAGGGCCTGGTTCCGCGGAATGGCGGACCGGCCCTCGAGGCTTTTCTTTTCTAAAAGCAAGGAAGGGAAGTACCGCCATGAAGGTTCGGGCGTCCGTCAAGAAGATTTGCGACAAGTGCAAGGTTGTCCGCCGCAAGGGCATCGTGCGCGTCATCTGCGCCTCCAACCCGCGGCACAAGCAGCGCCAGGGCTAGGCCCCCACAAGGGCTCGGCTCCAGACCAACTCACCAGAAGGAACGACTGAAGATGGCTCGTATCGCCGGCATCGACCTCCCGCCCAACAAGCGCGCGGTGATCTCGCTCCAGTACATCTACGGGATCGGCAACAAGTCCGCCCACGACATCATCACGGCGGCGGGCATCGATCTCGCCACCCGGACCAAGGACCTCACCGAGGAGCAGACTCGCAAGATCCGCGAGGTCCTCGAGGCCACCTACAAGGTCGAGGGTGACCTCCGTCGCGAGGTGACCATGAACATCAAGCGGCTGATGGACCTGGGTTGCTACCGGGGTCTGCGTCACCGCAAGGGTCTGCCGGTTCGTGGCCAGCGGACGCACACCAACGCGCGCACCCGCAAGGGTCCGAAGCGCGGCATCGTGCGCGCCAAGCCGGCGGCGGGCCCTCGCTAGTTCTTCCACCTGCGCCGGCCCCCTGAGGCGCCGGCGTCGATCACCTACTTCCAGGAGCAACGCTTTCCATGGCTGAAGAGACCAACGCGCCTGCGGCACCGGCCGCTGCGGCCCCCGCGGCGGGTGACACCGCCGCCGCGCGCAAGAAGAGCAAGAAGGGCAAGAAGAACATCCTCAATGGCGTGGTCCACATCCAGTCCACGTTCAACAACACCATCATCACGATCACGGACGTGTCCGGGAACGTGATCTCCTGGTCCTCGGCCGGCGCTCGCGGTTTCCGCGGCAGCCGCAAGTCGACGCCGTTCGCCGCCCAGGTGGCCGCCGGTGACGCCGCCGCCAAGGCGATGGAGCATGGTCTGAAGAACGTGACGGTGCTGGTGAAGGGTCCTGGCGCGGGCCGTGAGTCCGCCCTGCGTGCCCTGGCCGCCGCCGGCCTGAAGATCGCGCTCATTCGCGACGTGACGCCCATCCCGCACAACGGCTGCCGTCAGCCCAAGCGCCGCCGCGTCTAGTTCCATCCCGGGCCGCTCCCTTCGCGGGGAGCGGTCCTAGACCATCTTTACACGGAGAAGCATCGTGGCCCGTTATACCGCCTCCGCCTGCCGCATCTGCCGGCGTGAGAACCTGAAGATGTACCTCAAGGGTGACCGCTGCTACACGGACAAGTGTGCCATCGAGCGGCGTCCCTATCCCCCCGGCCAGCACGGCCAGGGTCGCGTGAAGTTCTCCGGCTACGGCGTGCAGCTGCGCGAGAAGCAGAAGGTCAAGCGCATGTACGGCCTGCTGGAGAACCAGTTCCGCGGCTACTACCACCGCGCCTCCGCGGCCAAGGGCAAGACGGGTGAGAACCTCCTGCAGCAGCTGGAGCTCCGCCTGGACAACGTCGTGTTCCGCATGGGCTTCGCGGACACCCGCGCCGAGGCCCGCCAGCTGGTGCGCCACGGCCACTTCACGGTGAACGGCAAGCGGGTGAACATCCCGTCCTTCGCCGTCAAGCCCGGCACCACCATCGAGGTGGCCGAGAAGAGCCGGAAGATCCTCCGCATCTCCGAGGCGCTGGAGACCGTGGATCGCCGCGGCGTGCCGCAGTGGATCGACCTGGACAAGAAGGGCTTCAAGGCGACGGTGAGGACCGCCCCGAACCGCGAGGACCTCACCATGCCGATCCAGGAGCAGCTCATCGTCGAGTTGTACTCGAAGTAATCGGTCTGGCTCGCCCACCCCTGGGCGAATCCCACCGCTGGAGCTGTCGTACGCGCCCTGGCCTCACCCGCCGGGGCGTCGTGCTTCTTGCCGGCCCCCCTGCAACACCCCCGGGCCGGCCTGTATCGAAAGAACCCCACGTGCCCATCCTCCCGCCACCCCGGCGGGTAAGTCGGTGGTGGCGCACGTCACGAGGAGCAGAAGGACATGGCTGACTCTTTCATCGCGAAGAACTGGCGCGACCTCATCAAGCCCCGCCGCCTGGAAGTCGATCAGGACTCGCTCACCCCCACCTACGCCAAGTTCGTGGCCGAGCCGCTCGAGCGCGGCTTCGGTACCACGCTGGGCAACTCGCTGCGCCGCGTGCTGCTGTCGTCCCTCCAGGGCGCCGCCATCACCACGGTGAAGATCGAGGGCGTGGACCACGAGTTCACCACCATCCCCGAGGTGGCCGAGGACGTCACGGACATCGTGCTGAACCTGAAGGAGGTCCTCCTCCGGATGCACACGAACGAGCCGAAGACGCTGCGCATCGAGGCCGAGGGCCCCAAGGACATCAAGGCCGGTGACATCATCGCCGACCAGGACGTGGAGATCCTCAACCCGGGTCACCACGTCTGCACCCTGTCCGAGGGTGGCAAGGTCCGCATGGAGCTCACCTGCCGCCGCGGCCGTGGCTACGTCCCGGCCATGGCGAACAAGCTCGCCGGCTCGCCCATCGGCAGCATCCCCATCGACTCGCTGTTCTCGCCCATCCGCAAGGTGAACTACCAGGTGACCAACGCCCGCGTGGGCCAGGTCACCGACTACGACAAGCTCACCCTCGAGGTGTGGACGGACGGCTCCGTCACCCCGCAGGACGCCGTCGCCTACGCGGCCAAGATCGTCAAGGAGCAGCTCACCGTCTTCGTCAACTTCGACGAGACCGAGGAGCCCGTGGCCGTCGAGGCGCCCAAGGAGGAGGCCAAGCTCAACGAGAACCTCTTCCGCTCCGTGGATGAGCTGGAGCTCTCGGTGCGTTCGGCCAACTGCCTGCAGCAGGCCAACATCAAGACCATCGGCGACCTGGTGCAGCGCACCGAGGCCGAGATGCTCAAGACCAAGAACTTCGGCCGCAAGTCCTTGAAGGAGATCAAGGAGATCCTCGCGGAGATGGGCCTGTCGCTCGGCATGAAGCTGGAGAACTGGCCTCCGAAGACCCCGCCCCCGGCTCCCGCTCCGGGCGCTGCCGCCGCTGCCGCCGCCGCCGCCGCGGGTGCCCCGGCCCCCGCCCCCGGCGCGCCCAAGGCGTAGTAGAACTCCCGCAGTAACCTCCTCCCACGGGGTGGCATGGCCCCATGCCCCGCGGGAGGAGGGGACCCTCACCGGTCCAACCCAGCAACGGTGGAGCCCGTGCCGGTTCCATCCTTCCCACCCGGTACCTCGTACGGCCGGAGTGGTGGGCCCCGAAAGGGCCCGAGGTCAGCACCATGCGTCATAAGGTCGGACAGAGGAAGCTCCACCGCGACACGAGCCACCGGCTCGCGATGCTCCACAACATGGTTACCTCGCTGCTCGAGCACGAGGCCATCCGCACCACGCTGCCCAAGGCCAAGGAGGCCCGGGCCCTCGCCGAGCGCATCATCACCCTCGGCAAGCGCGGTGGCCTGGCCAACGTGCGCCTCGCGGAGCGGACGGTGCGCAACCGCGCCATCCTCCAGAAGGTGTTCAGCGAGTACAAGGACCGTTACGCCAGCCGCCCGGGCGGGTACACCCGCATCGTTCGGCTCGGCTTCCGCAAGGGTGACGGCGCCGAGATGGCCCTGCTGGAGCTGGTGGATCGTCCCGCCAAGGCCAAGGCAGAGGGTTCCGAGGCCACGGAGACCAAGGCGGAGTAGTCGGCCGTCCGTAGGGCAGTGCACGAGAGCGTCCTTCCTCCTGGGAAGGGCGCTTTCGCGCTTTCGGGGCTCCACCGTGAGCGCCACGTGGGCGGAGGGCTCCCGGAGGCCCTCGACGCCCGTCCGAGTGAAGCCGGGGCTCCTGCGCAGCTCCTGTGCGGGCTACTGCGCGTCCTCGGTGAGGTTGTTGCCGTCCTGCAGGAGTGTGGCCCGGCCCTCGGAAGTGCGCATCTCCAGGCCCCGGATGGAGATGTCCGAGGGAGCCGCCTGGCCCGTCGCCCCCAGCAGCTGCTTGGGGCTGATGGTGACCTCCTTCGCCGGCGCCACGAGCGCCACCGACGCCCGCCACTCCGCGCCGCGATCGTCCTTCACGACGATGGTGACGTCCGTCCAGGGCTCCTGGCTCTTGTTGAGGATGGACACCGAGCTGCGGCTGGGGATGAGCACCAGCTTCGCGCCGAAGTCTCCCGTCTGCTTCACGCCCCGGCCACACGTGGCGCCAAAGGTGAGCACCGAGACCATCACCCAGCCTCCCACGATGAAGGCCTTGTACTTGAAGAAGCGGTCCTGCTCGCGGAACTCCTGGACCTTCTCCTTCACGATGGAGAGGGCGTTCAGGGCCACGTTGGCGCCCTCGGACTTCAGCTTCTGGGCGAGCTGGGCCTGCTGCTGCTCCTTCGGCAGGGGGGCCGTACGCGCGGCGCTCATCACGCGCGGGTTCGTCTGCGTCACGCGGGGCACGTTCGCCGACGACGGCGTTCCGCGCGGCTGCTGGGGCTGATTGGAACCGTTGCTCATCGGGCTTCCAGTCTAGAGGGCGCGGGCCGCCCCTGGCTACTGGCCCCTACGGGCCCTTGAGCTGCTGCAGCGCCCGCGACGCCACCGCGTTCTCCGGCTGGGTCTCCAGCACCTTGCGCAGCCAATGCTCCGCCTTCCCGGCCGCTTCCTTCCGCTCCTCGGGCCGCGAGGACTGCCTCGCCTGCTCCGTGAAGAGGATGCCCAGACGCAAGGCGAACTCCACGTTCTCCGGATCCTTGTCCACCACCGCCATCAGCTCGCGCTCGGCCCCCGCCCAGTCGCCCTCCAGCTGGCGCACCAACGCCAGCTTGCCCCTCGGCGGCACCTGGTCCGGCTCCAGCACCGTCAGCACCTGGAAGGCCTCGCCCGCCGCCTTCAGATCCTTGCGCTCCAGGTGGAGGTCCCCCAGCCGGAACCACGCCATGTCCAGCATCGGGTTGAGCGCCACCGCCTTCTCCAGGTACGGCCTCGCCGCCTCCGGCCTCTGCCTCGAGAGGTACAGCTCGCCCAGGTAGAAGTGGTTCTTGCCGTCCTCCGGCGCCAGCTCGATGGCCCGCTTGAACTCCTCCACCGCCCGGCCCGCGTCGTCCAGCCGCTGCCACGCCAGCCCCAACAGCGCGTGCACCACCGCCAGGTCCGGGTAGTCCCTCAAAATCTCCTCGAAGGCCGCGATGGCCGGGTGGGGCGCGTCCAGCTCCTGCAGGTAGCGCATGCCCTCCTCCAGCTTGCCCTCGGCCGCCTTCGGGAAGCGCGCGAACGGATCGGCGATCTGATCCATCAGCGCCCGCGCCGTGGCCACCTCGGAGGGGCTCGGGTTCATCCGCACCAGCGCGCCCAGCGCCGCCACCGCTCCCTTGGAATCCCCCGTGCGATGCAGCGCCTTGGCCAACGGCAGACGGATGCCCGCGCGCTCCGGTGCGAGCTCGGCCGCGCGCCGCAACGGGCCCACCGCCTCCGCGTACTGCTCGGACTCCAGGCGGGCGAGCCCCAGCCGATAGTGGAACTCCGGCTCGTCCGGCTTGAGCTCCAGCGCCCGCTCGAAGGCGGCCACCGCCGGGCCCCCCGCATCCGAGGCCCTCGAGAAGTACGCCAGCCCCAGCATGTAGTGGTTCACCGCCCGCTCGGCCTTCGCGTTGCGGCGTTGCAGCTCGGCGATCCACGCGTCCGTGTGGCCCGCCTTCACCTGCGCCTCCGTCAGCGCCCGCGCCAGCTCCAGGTCCTCCGGCGCCCGCGCCGCCTCGGCCTCCAACAGCGGCAGGGCTCGCTCGGGCTGGTTCTTCGCCAGGTACTCGCGGGCCTGCGCTCGCGCATCCAGGGGGCGCTCGGCGGCCGTGCCATGGCTACACCCGGTGGCGAGGCCCAACCCCAGCACGGCCACGCCGGCCCAGGAGAGGCGCCAGCGGCGCGGAGGGCGCGGCGAAAGACGGGGGACAGGGGAGGGAAGGCGCACGGGGAGACGGTCTCCTCAGGAGGCGTTGCGGGTGGGGGAATCGCCCTCGACACCGGCGGCGGCGGTGACCCGCTCGGGATCGCCTCCCTTGCCACCCAGCTCGAGGCTCTGCGCGATGATGACGTCGCGCACGGCCCTGGCCAGCCCCTCGCGGTCATTCTCGGCGAAGCCCGTGGTGTCGATGGGCTTGCCGATCTTCACGTGCACGGGGCCTGGCTTGATGTTCCACGAGTTCTTCGGCATCACCGAGCCCGAGCCCTCGATGGTGATGGGCACCACGGGCACCCGCGACTTGAGCGCCAGCGCGAACGGGCCCTTCTTGAAGGGCAGCACGCGCCCATCGTCCGAGCGCGTGCCCTCGGGGTAGAGGAACACGCTGGTGCCGGCGCGGATCTTCCGGGCGGCCTCGTCCAGCGAGGCGATGGCCTTGTCGCGCCGGCCGCGGTTGACGAAGATGTGCCCGCAGAGCCACAGGTACCAGCCGATGAGCGGCACGTACTTGAGCTGGTGCTTGGCCACGTAGCGGAAGTTCACCGGCACCGTGGCGAAGTGGATGGGGATGTCCAGCGTGGACTGGTGGTTGGACACGTAGATGGTGGGCCGCTTCGGGTCCACGTTCTCCTGTCCCGTCACCACCACGCGCGCCCCTCCGGTCCTGATGAGGATGGGCCCCCACAGCCGGCGGGCCACCCACACCGAGGCCCCCGGATCCAGGGTGACGAGCGCCACCACCAACGTCATGGGAAAGCAGATGGCGGTGGCGACCACCGCGACCACTATGCACAACAGGTTGCGTAGCATCCTTGGGCGACCTCGGCTTCGTCCTGGGGAGAGCCCACCACGGCCCTGAACCCGGTGTCCCGCCAAAAACGTTCGAACCGCACAGCCGCCCGGCGCTCTTCCAGGCGCCAGCGGCCGCCCGCACGCTCGTGCGCCCGGCGATGGTGGGGGAGGGCCCCCGGCCGTCCAGGGCCAGGACGGCCACGAGGGCCGGAGCTGCCGGGACGGGGGTGGGGGCGGGGCTCGGACATGGGCGCCCCGTATCTACCACGCCACCTTGTTTCTGGTGTGCGCCGCCCGGTGGGGGTACAAGCACCGGGCCTTGGCCAGGAAGAAGTTCATCGCGATCGCGGGAAACATTGGAGCCGGGAAGACGGAGCTCACGTCCTTCCTCTGCCGGAAGTACGGCCTCACGCCCTTCTTCGAGCCCAACGACGAGAACCCCTACCTCGCCGACTTCTACAAGGACATGAAGACCTGGGCCTTCCGCTCCCAGCTCTTCTTCCTCACCGCGAAGTTCCGCCTCCAGCGCGAGCTCGAGAGCTCCCCGGGCACCACGCTCCAGGATCGCACCCTCTACGAGGACGCGGAGATCTTCGCGAAGAATCTCCACCGCCAGCGCTACATCGACAAGCGCGACTGGCGCATGTACTGCGACCTCTACGAGACGTTCGCCCAGACGCTCCACCCGCCGGACCTGATGATCTACCTGCGCTGCCCGGTGAAGACGCTGCGCCAGCGCATCCGCCTGCGTGGACGGGAGATGGAGCAGGACATCCCCACCGCGTACCTCAACCGGCTGAACACCCTGTACGAGGAATGGTTCAGTGGCTACAAGTTGTCTCCCGTCCTGGTTCTCCCGACGGACCAACTGGATTATCTGACCAACCTCGTGGACCGCGTGGACCTCTTCAAACAGATCGAGAAGCACCTGTGAAGGAGGTCTACCTCGTCGCCATCGCACGCGCCTCGGCCATCCCCGAGGACACGCTGCGCGCCGCCTTCGAGTCCGAGGAGATGGCCTATACGCCCGCCCCGGACGGCCAGGGCTTCTCCCTGGAGGCCGAGGGCTCGCGCGTGGAGGTCGTCTTCGAGTCCCGGCCCACTCCCACCGAGTGGACCCACGACCTGTTCTCGGGCAGCGACACCGCGCTGGAGTCGCTCAGCCACGCCCGCGCCTTCTACCGCTTCGCCTTCGAGACCGGCGGCGCCCAGCCCACCGTGCCCGTCTTCGTGGCGCTCATGTGCGCCCGCATCGTCCTGACCCACGCCGACGGCGTGCTCGTGGACATCACCTCGTCCAAGGTCCACGACTCCGAGGACGTGGCGGAAATCACCGAGCTGGACTTCGACATCCGCGACCACGTCAACCTCCACGCCGTGGAGGTGATTGAAGGCGAGACGCCCCTGTGGGTGCACTCGCACGGCATGGAGAAGTTCGGCGCGAGAGACCTGGAGATCTTCCACCTGGGCGAGCAGGACCTGCTGCCCGCCGAGGCCTTCCTCCACGAGCTGTGCACGGACCTGGCCTTCGGACAGGGGCCGCCCCTGCGCACGGAGATGGGGACCAGCGAAGGCCAGGGCTTCATGCTGGTGCCCTCGGAGGAGGCGCGCGCCAACCTGCTCGGCGTGCCGCTGGAGGCCTTCGAGGGCCATGAGGGCCTCTTCCTCACCGTGGTGTCGCCGCTGGGCCGGCACAACACCGCGGAGCTGCTGCGCCCCTTCCGCGAGCGCTTCGCCCAGGAGCCCGCCGAGCGGATAGAAGCCATGCGCCAGGACACCCAGGCGCTCGTGCCCGCCTTCAAGGCCCGCTTGCTGCGCCGCGGCCTCATGGAGCCGCTCACCTTCCTGGTGCGCTCCCCCTTCGAGACCCACCCGGAAGGCAGCACCGTCACGGAGCAGCTCTGGATGGAGGTGCTCTCCTGGGACGAGGGCGTCGTCGTCGGCCGCCTCGTGGATGGCGCGGTGCATACCACCGAGTGGCGCAAGGGCGCCCACGTCGAGGTGCCCGAGGCCGACCTCAACGCGCTCGCGCTCAGCCGCGAGGGCCGGACCCTGGAAGAGGACGAGGTCCGCGCGCTGCTCATCGCCGAACGTCCGATGTGACGCCCGGTGTGGGGGAGGGGTGCTAGCATCCCGCGCCCCCATGCCCGCCCTGTTGCTCCTCTCCGGACCCTCCGCCGGCCTCCGCTACGAGGTCCAGGGCGAAGCCACGATCGGCCGCAGCCCCTCGTGCGAGATTCCCCTCCCCGAGGACGACCAGATGTCCCGCCGCCACGCACGCTTCTTCGTGCGGGACGGCCGGGTACACGTGGCGGACCTGGGCTCGCGCAACGGCACCTCGGTGAACGGCGAGCGCGTCTCCGGCGAGGGGGTGCTCCACCCCGGCGACCGCGTGCAGGTGGGGAAGACGACCGTGCTCGTCGAGCCGCCCGGAGCCGCCGCCCTCGTCGTCCAGACGCCCGTGGGCACCAGCCAGCTCCCCGTCGAGGAGGTGCTGCCCCACGTGGGCACCGAGGCCGCGCTGTACTCGGCCGGGGCCGCGCTCCTGGGCGCCACCAGCGAGGCCATGGTGCTGCGCCGCGTGGCCGAGGAATCGCTCCATGCCCTCCATGCGGACGCGGCCGCGGCGCTCCTCGGAGACATCAAGGGCCTGCTCACCGCGGCCGTGGTGGGCGCTTCCTCCGTCGAGGTGCCCCGTGAGATGGCCCGCGCCGCGCTCGAGCACGCCGAGCAGGGACGCTCCGCCAGCGCCCTGTGCTCGCCCCTGGTGGCCTCCGGTGGACTGCCCTTCGGCGTGCTCTTCGTGGAGCGCTCCGAGCCTCCCTTCTCCGAGGCCGATGGGCGGCTGGCCGCCATGCTCGGACGGCTCGGCGGCGAGGCCTACGCGGCCGTGCGCTCGCGCGTGGACGCGCAGCCGGCCCGCGTGGACATGACGGGCAACTCGCGCCCCTTCCGCAAGGTGGTGGAACAAGCCCGCCGAGCCGCCGCCAGCGCCGCCCCCGTCGCCATCTCCGGCCAGCCCGGCACCGGGAAGTCGCTGGCCGCCCGCTACATCCACTCGCGCTCGCCCCGCGCCCTCGGGCCCCTGGTGCGCGTGGACTGCCGCGAGGCCGCCTCGCTCGAGGAGGTGCTCTTCGGACGCTCCAGCGCGCCGGGCGTGCCTCCCGTCACCTCGGCGCTCCTGCGCGCGGATGGGGGCACCTTGTTCCTCCACCACGTGGAGCTGCTGCCGCGCCCCCTGTCCGAGCGCCTCGCCCGGTTGCTCGCGCGCAAGACGGCTCCGGCCCGGCAGGGCGGCGAGGAGCCCGTGGACTTCCGTCTCGTCGTCACCACGGGCGCTCCGCTGCATGTGCTCGCCGCGAAGGGCGAGGTGGAGGCCTCGCTCGTCCGGCAGCTCGCGGGGCTCGAGCTGGAGGTGCCTCCGCTTCACACGCGGCGCGCCGACATCCCGCCGCTCTTCGAGCTCTTCGCCGCCCGGGGCGCTCGCGCCGCCCGGAGGGGCCTGCCCGTGCTCACCCCCGAGGCCCGCAAGCTGCTCGTGGACTACGAGTGGCCTCACAACGTGCGGGAGTTGGAATTGCTCGCCGAGCGGCTCGCGCTCGTGCACGGCGGCTCGCCCGTCCACGCCCTGGGCCTGCCTCCGGAGATCCAGGCGGGGAGTCCCTCTCCCGCGCCCATCAGCCTCCAGGAGCGCGTCTCCCGCCTCGAGCGCGACGCCATCGCCGAGGCCCTGCGCACCGCCGGCGGCAAGAAGATCGTCGCCGCCCGCATGCTCGGCATCAGCCGGCCCACCCTCGACAAGAAGATCGAGGACTACGGCCTCACCGTGTCGCGCCGCCGCATGTGAGGCCTCCCGGGTGGCCCCGGCCTACAGCGAGAGCTGTTGGCGCAGCTCCTCGTAGGCGAGCCCCGAGGGCGACACCGCGAGCTTCTCCGTCAGCGTCATCTCCGCGAAGGTGCGCGCGTGCCCCTCGGGGATGAAGAGGGGATCCCAGTGGAAGCCCCGCGTCCCCTGGGGTTTCTGCGCCAGCTCTCCCTTCACTTCCTTCACGATGAGCGTGCGCGTGCGGCCGTCGCAGTAGCACAGCGCGCTCTTGACGATCATCGTCCTCGGCTGCCCCGGGGCCACCAGGTCGCTCAGCCGGTGCCGCAGCGTGTCCCACAGCGGCTTGATGAGCGCCCCCGGCAGCCCATCGAGCGCATCCAGGCAGAAGGCCCCGTGCTCGACCACCACCGGCACCCGGCAGGCCTGGTACGCCGAGGCCGCCTTCGCGAGGATGACCTTCTCCAGGTCCGCGTCGAGGATCTCCGTCACCGGCGTGCGCAGGATGCCGAGCCGGCTCTTGGGGCCGAAGAAGTGCTCGACCTCGCGCACCTTGTCCGGGTTCTGGGTGTTGTACCAGGCGATCTTCATGTTCCCCCTCCGTCAGCCGATGAGCTGAAGCAACTCGGCGACGCTGGCCGTCTTGTCCGTGGGATCCAGCTGGATGACGTCGATGCCCCACTGCGCGAGGATCTCCGGCTGCACCGGCCCCGCTCCATGCGTGGCGAAGAAGCAGCGGCGCCCCATGGAAGTGCTCGAGCCGTGCCGGGCCTGGCTCTGCAGGCGCAGCTGGTGCATCCGGTACCAGATGTAGCGGATGTTGAAGTCGTTGAAGCCGTAGCCGATGAACAGGAAGCTGTGGCTGAGCAGATCCGAGCGCAGCCGCTGGTCGGGCGGCGCCTCGAGCGCCATGCGCTGGAAGTAGCTGCTCTCCGTGAGGATGATCGTCTCCGGCTGCTCGAGCGTGCCGTGGAACTTGATGACCTCGCAGGCGTTCGGGTGGCGCGGGCCCTGGAAGTCCTCGAAGGAGGCGAGCACCACCGCCGCCTTGCCCGCGTCGCGGATGGCCCCCTCCAGGTGGCAGTCGTAGTTGGTGGTGTAGAGCGTGTGCCAGTCGAGCTTCGCGAGCGCCTGGTGCGTGGGCGAGCTCCTGCGCTTCTTCTCGGCCTCGGCCGAGTCGAAGCGCCGCGTCATCTGGTAGATGAGGTTCTTGAGGTTCTTCGGGTTGAGGCCGAAGAACTCGGCGAGCTGCTCGTTGCGGCCGTGGACCTCGAACAGGTCGTGCTCGAAGCCGAGCTCATCGGCCATCCACCCGACCAGCTCCCGCCAGCTCGGCAGGTTCAGCGGCATGGAGAAGCCCGCGCCCAGGAAGGGGATGAGCCGGCCCTCCTCGTGGGCACTGCGCAGCAGCGGCGCGGCCTGGGTGGGAGACAGCACTGCCATGGACGTGCTCCTTGCTCGGACCGGGGGACGGACTCCCGGAGGCCCTGGATAGCACTCAGCGCCGCCGGCTGACGAGCACCCCGGTGATGACCAGTGCCGCGCCCACCGCCTGCATCCACGTGGGCCGCTCGCCTCGCACGAGCCACGCGGTGAGCGCCGCCACCACCGGCGTGCCGCTGTTGTAGATGGCCGTGCGGCTGCTGCCCACCGCCTGCACGCTGCGGCTCCAGACGACGTACGCCAGCACCAGCGGAATCAGCGCCGAGTACACCACGCCAAACCACGCGCTCGGCCCGATGCTCGCGAGCTCCAGCTTCATCACCGAGGGCAGGCCGAGCAGCACCACCCCCGGAGCTCCGGTGATCATCGAGAGCGCCGTGACGCGCAGCGCGGACAGCTCGGTGCCGAGGTAGCGCAGGCCCACCGTGTAGAGCGCCCAGCACAGCGAGGCGCCGAGGATGAGGAAGTCGCCCTGACGCGTCGACGCATCCAGCTCGGGGCCCCGGGCGGTGACGATGAGCAGCATGCCCGGCACCGCGAGCAGCAGCCCCATCGCGAGCGGCTTGCGCAGCTTGTCCACGCCCAGCGCCGCGCCCAGCAGCGCCGTCACCACCGGCGTGCCCGAGGCCAGCATCCCGCTGTTGGCCGCCGTGGTGTGCGACACGCCCAGCACGAAGCAGAGCTGGTACACCGTGTTGCCCACGAACCCGAGTCCGATGAGCTTGAGCAGGGTGGTGCGCGGCAGGGGCTTCCAGCCCTCGCGCGTGTGGAGCACCACCGCCATGGCCACCGCCGCCACCGCGAAGCGCAGCGCCATGAAGGCCAGCGGCGGGAACGTGCCCAGCGCCTCCTTCACCACCGTGTAATTGGTCCCCCAAATGAAGACCACGAGGATGAGGGCGAGATCCGACAGGGACAGCGCGCGCGGAGCGGCGGAGGGCAGGGAGGCAGTGCTGGTGGTGGTGCTCAAGGCGAGCAGCGCCATACCGCCCCCGGGCAGGGCTGGCAATGCCGGCGGAGGCCTCGCCTTCTGTCGAACGGTCCCTGGGTGGGCATGCTCTCCGCGCTTGTCCTGCCCTCGGGCCCGTGGCGTATATGCGCCCCCATGGACTTGCGTTTCTCCGAAGAGGTCCGGCGCGCGAAGGAGCAGGGCGTGCCGTTGGTGGCGCTGGAGACGAGCGTGGTGGCGCAGGGGCTGCCCTACCCGGACAACCTCGGGGCGGCGCGTGCCTGCGAGGAGGCCGTACGCCGGGCGGGTGCCGTGCCCGCGCCCATCGCCGTGGTGGATGGACAGGTGTACATCGGCCTGGAGGAGTCGCAGATGCGCCGGCTCGCCGAGGGCCGTGAGCGCCTGCTCAAGCTGGCCTCGCGGGACCTGGCCGTGGCCATCGCCCGGGGCGCCACCGGCGGCACCACCGTGAGCGCCACCTGCGAGCTGGCCGCCGCCGCGGGCATCCACGTCTTCGCCACCGGCGGCATCGGCGGCGTGCACCGGGGCGTCGCCGAGCACCTCGACATCTCCCAGGACATCTGGGCGCTGGCCCGCTTCCCCGTGGCCGTGGTGTGCGCCGGAGCCAAGTCCGTGCTCGACTTGCCCAAGACGATGGAGGCGCTGGAGAGCGCCGCCGTGCCCGTCATCGGCGTGGGCACCGACGAGCTGCCGTCCTTCTACAGCCGCTCGTCGGGGCTGACGCTGGAGCACCGGGTGGAGGACGCCGCCGAGGCGGCCCGCATCACCCGCGTCCGCTTCGACACGCTGGCGCAGGGCGGCGTGCTCTTCACCGTGCCCCCTCCCGAGGAGACGTCCCTGCCTCGCGCGGAGGTGGAACTGCACATCGCCTCCGCGCTCGCCGAGGCCGATCGGCAGGGGATTCGCGGCAAGGCGGTGACGCCCTTCCTGCTCTCGGAGATGGCCCGGCGCACCAGTGGGAAGACGCTGCGCGCCAACCTCGCGCTGCTCTCCAACAACGCCCGCTTCGCCGGACAGCTCGCCGTGGCCTACGCCCAGGGCTCGAAGCAGGCGTGACACACCTCGCCGTGCCGTTCGCTCGAGGGATGGGGCGAGAGGGGCGCCTGGCTCGGCTCAGAAGCTCACGCCCTCGACCGACGGGGCGGGCACCGTGAGCGACAGCCGCTGCGCCGCTCCGTCCTTCGCGTAGAACGACTGGTACAGGTACAGGTCCGCCAGCACCTGCTTCACGTACCCGCGCGTCTCCTTGAACGGAATCTCCTCGACGAACAAGTCGAGCGGCAGCGAGCCCTTCGCCTTCACCCACTTCACCGCCGCGTCCGGCCCCGCGTTGTACGCCGCCGCCGCCAGCGCCGGGTGCGAGAAGCGATTCATCAGCTGCGCCAGGTACCACGAGCCGTACCGGATGCTCAGCGAGGGCGAGAACAGCTCCGCCGGCGCTGGCTCCGGCTCCGCCAGCTTCTTCGCGATTGCCCGCGCCGTGGGCGGAATCACCTGCATCAGCCCTCGCGCGTCGGCGGCGCTGGCCACCTCGGGGCGGAAGGCGCTCTCGCGCCGCATGATGGCCCACACCAGGAAGGGGCTGACCTTGTAGCGCGACGCCTCGCTCTCCACCGCGGTGGCGAAGGCGCGCGGGTAGAAGGCCGCGAGCGCGTCCGGTGCCCGGGCTCCGAATGCCCGGCCCCACAGGTGCCTCGCCGCCACCGCGTGCGCGTGCCCGTACTCGCCCAGCCGCAGCAGCGCCTGCGCGAACGTCAGCGCCTGCTCCGGGTTGCGGATGCGGGCCGTGCGCGTCTGTACCTCCTCGGCCGCGTCGCTGAAGAGTCCTGCCTCGGTGAGCGCCATCGCCAGCTTCAGCTCCGCCGGCGTCTCGCCCGTCTCCGCCTGCTTCGGCGCCTCGGGGAAGGCCGCGGGCGGCTCACGCCCCAGCTCCCGCAGCCGCTCGGTGGCCAGCAGCGCGTAGTACGAGTTGGGCGCCGTGGTGATGACGGTCTCGTACGCGGGCCCGGTGACGTCCGCCGCGGCGCCTCCCAGCTCCTGGCTGCGGGCCGCCCAGTAGCGCGCCTGTGGCAACAGGCTGCTGCCCGGGAAGGTGTTCACCAGCGTGTCGAGCACCTCGCGCGCCGGGCCGTACTGCTCCAGCCGGATGTGCGCGAGCGCCCGGTACCACATCGCCTCGTCCCGGCGCCGCGAGCCCGCATGCCGCTGGTCGAACGCCTTGAAGGACTTCACCGAGTCCTCGAAGCGCCCGCCCTGCAAATCCAGCCAGCCCACGTAGAAGCCCGCGTCGTCGGCCACGTCCTCCTTGGGCCACGTCTTCTCCACCGCCGCCATCAGCTCGCGGGCCTTCTCGTTCTCATTGGCCTTGAGCGCGCGCTGCGCGATGACGTAGGCGGCCTCGGAGGCCACGGGAGCGGGCCCCTGGCGCGCCACCGCCAGCGCCTGCTCCGCCTCGTCCTTCTTCCCCGTGGCGTACAGCGCCTTGGCGCGCACCAGCGCCACCTGCGCCTTGTCCGGCTTCGTGCGCGGCAACTTCGCCGCCTCGGCCTTCTCCAGCTCCTCCAGCACGCGCCTGGGTGCGCCCGCGTCGAGCAGCCCGCGCGCCCGCTGCAGGTGCTCGGCGAGCGTGAGGCGCAACGGAGGCTTCGCCGCCTCGAGCGCCGTCAGGGCCTCGTCCGCGTACGGGTGCGCGGGGTAGCGCAGCGCCACCGTCTTCAAGTCCTCGCGCTCGCCCGCGGTGTTGCCCGCCGCGCGGCGCGCCTGGGCCCGCTGGTAGAGCAGCTCCGCCGAGGGCTCCTCCTTCGCCGCCACCTCCAGCGGCGCGGCGGCCTCCTTCGCCTGGCCCGCGGCCAGCAGCGACTCGCCCAGCCGTGCCCGCGCCCGCGACGCCAGCGCCGGCGAGCCCTTCTCCACCGCCCGCCCGAAGGCCTTCGCCGCCTGCGCCGGCTCCCCCGAGTAGAAGAGCGCCTGACCCTGGTAGTAGGCCAGGTAGGGCTGGAGCGGCTCGGACACGGTGACGCCGGTGAGCAGGGTGCGTGCCTCGCCCACATCCCCCTCCGCCAGCGCGAGCGTGCCCGCGAGCAGGGAAATGCGTCCGGAATCCGGGCACTTGCTGGCCTTGCAGGCCTCCACGTCCTGGCGCGCCAGGGCTCGGGCGCCGTCGCGGTGGAGCCGTACCGCCTCCAGCGTCTGTGCGGATTGTCCCCACGCCGCCCCCGTTCCCACCACCACCGCGAGCAGCCCGGTCCCGGTCCACCACCGCATGTGCATCTCCTTCTTCCGCCTCCGTCGCCGGAGCGAGGGGCTGGAAAACAGCAGACCCAAACCACACATTCCCACCCCATCCAAACCCGGGGTCAACGGGAGCTTGCTCAGGGTGCGGTTTGACAGCCGGGCCGACAAGCCCTAGATCCCCCCCCGCGACGGCAAGGTCAGGTGTTGAGCACCTGTCAAATCATTCGCTCCAGTTATCCGTGAAATGGGTGTTACTGGGCGTATACCGGGCTGACCCGTTGCGTCAAAAGGGGGCGCTTCATAGGTTGCGCGGCTGTTTCTGCCGCATGACCTGAAAGGTCGCCGATGAGGAGACCTCGCGTTCCGGGCCGTACCCAAGGCCCCATGCGTTCGGGGGGGAATCACAGCTCTACGAGGGAGGGCTCCGTTCCATGCTGAAGCCGTGTCCGACTGATCTGCCGCAGACCATCAACCCCGAGGCCGGGCCCAAGCGGGCCGGCGTCGAGACGCACCGCAATCTCAACTGCAGCTACTACGACAACTGCCTCGACGAGGCGGTGCGTCGCGGTTGGCAGTCCTTCACCTGCGTGAAGTGCCAGATGAACCAGCAAGTGGCTCCGCCACAGATGGGCATCGAGGCGTACGCCACGCAGCGCCGCGCCATCTGAGGCGGCATGCTGTCACGCGACCGAGGCTCCCGGCGTGCCGGGCCGGGAGCCCGCTCAGCGCGTGGCGGCGTAGATGATGACCATCCAGTACTGGCCCTTGCCGTAGGTGCGTGAGTCTCCGCGCACGGCGCCCACGCCCACCAGGGTGTTCTTGCGGTCCCCGAGGCTCTTGGAGTCCGGGAGCAGGGACGGGCTCTCCGCCACGTAGAAGTCCACCGAGGCGCTCTTCACCGTCTCCAGCGCGGCGAAGACGCGGTCGTGCACCTTGGAGCCGGGCAGTTGCACCCGGGGCTCGTCCAGCTCCAGCGCGCGGCGGGCATGGTCCTGGGCGATCTGGTCCAGCACGGGGTTGCGCTCCAGCTTGGGCAGCCCCCGCGAGACGCGGTGCGAGGCGAGCGCCTGGAAGGCCTCCTCGCGCGGGTCCACCGGGTTGGCGGTGGCGGCGGTGGCGCCGGCGGAGGAGAAGACCTCGGTGAGCAGGGCCTGGTCGCGCCCGTCCACCTTCTGGAAGGTGACGCCGATGCCGGCATGGGTGAACCCGGTGCCGAGCAGGTTGCTGCGGTGGCCGGGGCTGTGCTCAATCCCGAAGTGGGCGGCGAGCGGCCCGGAGGCCATGCCGAGGTTCTCCCCGGCGGTGCGGTAGACGGAGCCGACGGCGGACAGGCGGCCGCGCAGGTCCGAGCCATCCGGGGCCACGTGGGCGAAGAAGCCCTCGGTGGCCATGCGATCGCTGTAGGCCTGGGCCACGCCGTTGAGGGTGTCCTCGAGCACGAGCTCCTGCACGCCATGGGCGCGGCGCAGGGCGTTGATGCGGGCGAGCACGGCCACGCGGGCCTCGGGCACGGTGGTGGGCTCCACCACGCGCTCGTTCTCGCGGCCCTGCTTCGAGCTGCCCACGTCCACGAGGAAGATGCCGGCCACCTCGGGCCCCCTGGCGCCGCGGCCGATGAGTTCCACGGTGTAGCGGCCCTCGGAGGGGAAGAGGAGCCGGGTGCAGAACGAGGGCCCGGACTCGCGGGTGAGCGGGGGGCGCTCCACGCGGCCATCCGGCTGGGTGACGTAGATTTCCGTCCAGCGCAGCGGGGACTCGAGCTGGCCGCAGAGGCTCTGGCCGGCGCCGGCCTTGTCGAAGGTGCGGGGGAAGCGCTGGAGGGTGGCCTTGCGCTCGGCGAGCAGCAGCACGAGCGCGGCGCGGTCCTCGTCGACGGCCACGCCCACGCCCATGTGGGTGGCGGGCTCCTGGTTGAGATCCTTCCGGGCGAGCAGTGTCTCCACGGCGTGCTCACGGGCGCCGGCGCGGACGACATAGGAGCGGGGACTCGGGTCGAGCCCCCCCGCGTCGCTGACGGCTTCGGTGAGGGCGAGCAGCTCGACGGCGCCGGAGGGGCTGTCGTCGAGGGCCTCGCGGGCGAGCTTGCGGGCGGCCTGGGAGAGGGCGGAGTCGGCCTGGGGGGCGCGGCGACCGACGCGCTCGAACTCCTGGGTGACGTAGCCGCGGGCCCGGGCCTCCATGGCGTCGGGGGTGAGCGGGGTGGAGGCGAGCAGGGCGCTGAGGGCGAGGGCGAGCATCGCTACTCCAGCCGGAAGAAGAGGGCGGAGACGGAGCCCGGCCCGAGGCGGGCGTTGAGCTGCTCGCGCAGGGTGTCCTGTTGGCGGGAGAGGGTGTGGGCCCACTCGGCGCTGGCCACGGTGACCACGAGGGTGCCTCCTTCGAGGGAATGGGGCCGGGAGTGTTTGGAGATGTGGGGCCCCACCGTGGCGTTCCAGACCGGGACGAGGGTGCGGCCCTTCCCGGACTGCTCGGCCAGGCGGGCCAGGACGCGGGGGAGGAGCTGGTCGAGGGTCTGCGGATCGCGCCGGGCCATGGGGGTGCATCATCGGCCGGGGCAGGGGGAATGCCAACCGGCGAGTGGAGGGGACGCGGGGCGAGGGTTGGACGGAATGCGAGCGTGCGAGCTCAGTCGAGGAACCGTCGCCACCAGCGGCGCCACTCGTCTTCCTCGGCGGCCTTGCCCTGCTTGCGCAGGTGGCCCCAGGGGAAGGGCTCCAACCAGGGCTCCAGCACCCGCGCGAGCTCGCGGTAGGCCGGGAGAGACTGGCCCTGAGTCAGGTCTCCCGCTTCGGGCTCGGGCCCCAGCGTTACGAGAGCGCGCTCTCCATCCAACTCACGCACCTCGGTGGAGGGGGACTGGAGCCGGGCTCGAAGGCTCGTGGCTCCGCCCAGTGCTCCAAGCACGGGCTGGCCGAGGAAATTCATCCAATGGACGCCATCCACCCGGGTGCCCATTTCGTCGCGAATGTTGGCGTTTCGGAGGTCGAAGCCGGGATGACGGAAGCTGAAGGGGCGCAGGGCGTCGAGGCGGCTCCGGCTGGAATACGCGACGTCGAGTGCAAGCCCCGCGTGGCCGGAGGCGAAGGGGAGTTGGGAAGCCATGTCGAGGGCGAGCTCGCGCACGAAGCCGGCGCCCCGCTCCTCGAGGAACTCCGTGGGCAGGGTCACGCGGAGCACACTGGCTCTTGTGGGAGGAGCTTCGCGCCAGGGAATCCGAGCGTGGTAGGAGAATGAGAAGCCGCTGTCCTGTTCCCCGTAGATGCCGAAGTAGGGATCCGCACCGTCCTTCAGGGGGTAGAAGGCCTCCTCGGGCGTGTAGTCATTGGCGTATCGGCGCTCTTTCGGGTTCAGGGTGTCTCGGATGAGCTCCCAACCCCTGTCGCTGAGCTTCGACGGTCCCCAATCGCAGCAGGTGTATTCGAACAGGGCGCTCGGGCGTCCCTCTACAGCGCGCAAGTAGCTGTCGAGGACATGCGACACCCCCGCGGCGATGTCGAAGTTGTCGCGAGGCACGAAGAAGACGATGCGCACGATGTCGCGCGCGATGAGGCGGTCCCAGAGGTGCTCGACGGTCCCTGACTCGAGTGTCGACGATGTGTATCGAATGGGTCCTGGGATTCGGACTCGCGGGTAGGTCGAGGTCATCGGCTCAATCTTATTGGCGAACGATGCCAAGCTGAGGGGTGACGAGGGCGGGTGGACACTCACCGCCGAGGTCTGCATAGAAGGCCATTTGCTCGATGACCTCCGCTGACCATCGGTTGCGACCCACGGCAAATCCGCAGGGGAACTTGAGGTCGTAGATGCACTGAATCCGGGTGATGTTCCGGGTGAAGTGGATGACGAGGTCCGGTTGCAGCGAACCCTCCCACCGATCGGTCAGGAGAACGTCCTCGGTGAGTGGGTCTTTGCGAAGGCGCGGCTCGATGGAGAAGTTATCGGGGAATTCCTCCGCGAGACGGCGCTGAATGCACTCGAAAGCAGCGGCGTGCTTCAGGATCCCAAGGTGCCTGCGCCAATTGGGAGCGAGCTTCTTCCGGACGACTGGCTCTTTTTCGCACTCCGAGTCAGGCAGGGAGCGGCCCTTCCCGAAGAGCTCGTCGTCCACCTTCGTGTTGGCCTCCTTGACGCACTTCTTCAGAACGTCCTCGACGATGCCCTTCTGTGCTTCGTCCAGGAACCGGGTCACCGTGATGAAGCCCTGGAGGGCCTCGGCCGCCTGGGCTGCCTTCTCGAGGACCTGACCGGCTCGGGCCACCGGTATGAGGATCTCCCCGGTGCTCGGGCTGACCGTGGCGCCACAGGCCGCGCCGCATGACTGATTGAACCGGGAGCGTGCTCCGGTGGGTGGTCCACCCCAGGAGGCTTGGGGCAGTGAAGTGGTGGAGCAGGAGAGGCAGAGGAGCGCGGCGACGGAGGTCACAATCACGAGCCGTGCGGGTGGCCACGTCCGGCTCCAGGATGAGTCAGGTCGAAGAGAGTCCATCGGGTACTCCAGGTCATATCCAACGGGCGGGTGTCCGGAGTTACCCGAAAGGGGCGCGTCCTTCGAGGCTATGGGGCCAGGTGGGCCCGAGCAGGGAGTCCAGGGCGGGGCTGTCGTGGGTTGGACGGAATGCGGACGTGCAACCTCGCGGAATCAGGCTCCGGCACGAAGCTGGCTAGTCGGTGTATACGAGCCCCTGATTGACATGGTCCGAGGGGAGCCGTTTGCCTCCCCCCTGACTGGAGCCGCCGATGAATCCCCCCCTTCGTCTGGTGCTATGCGCCGTCCTCTCGTCGTGCCTGTGCCTGTGGACCGCCTGTGGCGCGGCCGACTCCTCGGAGCCTCCCGAGCCGCCTCCGGACACGCCGACCTCGGGCTCGTGCCAGGTGGATCAGGACTGCCCGGATCCGGGGCTCTTCTTCTGCGACACCACGACCTCGCGCTGCCTGGCCGCCTGCCGGACGCAGGACGACTGCACGGCGGCGAAGCGGGGCGAGTACCGCATCGCCGAGTGCGAGGCGAATCCCCTGGGCTGCCGGTGTGACAACAGCCGGTGCGTGCAGGCGCTGTGCTCGGCGGACGCGGAGTGCGCGGGAGCGGGGCAGGTGTGCCGCAACGGCCAGTGTCAGGCGGCGCCCGCGGCGGCCTCGGTGACGGCGTGCCGGGTGACGCCGGACTACGTGGTGGCGCGCGAGGGGACCTCGGCGCGCTTCTCGGTGCTGGCGATGGACGCGGCGGGCAAGCCGGTGGTGGTGCCCTCGGTGGTGGCGTGGACGGCGCTGGACGCGAGCGTGCAGGGAGGCGGGAGCGGCGGGGAGTCCTCCTTCGTGCTGTCGGCGGCGACGGAAGCGGCGCTCGAGTCGGTGCAGGCGCGGGTGGGGAGCGCCACGTGCACGGCGCGGGTATGGGTGTTGGGGGCGGTGGTGGTGCCGGAGCAGCTGCGCGCGGTGGTGACGGACGAGCAGACGGGCCGGCCCCTTCCGGACGCGGTGGTGGTGACGGCGGACGCGCAGGGGGCGGTGACGGCCTCGGCCCGGACGGACGCGAGCGGCGTGGCGATGCTGCCCGCGCTGACGGCGGCGGGGAGCGTCTCCGTGTTCCACGAGGACTTCGGCTACCTCACGCTGGCGCACGAGGGAGCCTCGGGCTCGAGGGACCTGGCGCTGCCGCTGCGGCGCAACCCGACGGACCGGTACGGCGGCTACCGGGGCACCTTCCGCAACATGCCGGTGAGTACGGACATGCACACGGGCCTGGCGGGGCTCTCGTCGCCGGACGCGGTGTCGGAGGTGTCGGCGTCGCTGCTGACGGGCCCGGCGCGGCGCGTGAGCTTCACGATGGGAGGACAGGCCCGCGAGGCGACGCTGCCCGCGGGGGTGTACGTGGTGCTCCCGGGCAGCACGCTGGCGGTGACGGATGTGTCGGCGCAGGGCCTGGCGGGCGTGTGCGACGCGGGGCTCGCGGGCGTGGAGAGCCCCGAGGAGGCCATGGCCACGGGGGCGTGCGGCACGCGCACGGCGTGGGCGCTCGGTGGCGACATCCCGCTCAACGCGCTGCCCCTGGTGTCGGGCGGGACGATGGACGTGGGGCAGATGCTGGCGCAGACGATTCCGCTGCTGCGCACCTTCAGCTCCTCGGTGGTGCGGGACGTGGAGTTCCAGTTGAAGGACACGCCGGGGGCGGACTCGGGCGCGCCGGACTTCGGCGACCAGACGCACTTCACCCCGGTGGACCACGACTTCAAGGCGGACCAGAGCATGGGGCTGGCCTTCTCGTTCGCCGTCCGGGTGCCGGCGCTGCCTCGCTACCGGGGCGTCTGGATGGACAGCGCGGCGGTGCTCGGCGCGGCGCGAGTGCCGGGGCGCGGCGTGGTGCCCCTGGGCCTGGGCATGGGCGTCAACACGAGCCCCGCGGACCCGAACACGGATCAGCAGGCGGGCCTGCCCGCGGCGGGACTGGTGAGCGTGCGGATGGCGCCCGCGCACCACGGGCTCGAGGGCAGTCCGTACGACCTGGTCGTCACGGCCTCGTCCTCGGCCGCCGCGAACGACGCGACGGCGGGAGCGGCCTCCAGCGTGCTCATCCACCGGATGCTGGAGAAGCTGCCGTTCGATCCAAAGGGGAGCGCACCGGTGGCGGTGGGCGGGCCCTTCCTGCCGGTGCCCGAGGGCGCGCGTTACAACTACAACCGGGAGGCGGCGGGTGGGCTCGAGGGCCGGCAGCTGCGCTTCATCTCGGCGCCCGAGCTGCCCACGGGGACGGTGCTGCGCGCGGTGTTCACCAACCGGGCCGAGCACCGCTGGGTGGTGCTGATGGACGTGTCGGGGGCCACCACGGGCGTGCGGCTGCCGGTGCCTCCGGAGTCCTTCGAGGACCGGACGTACTTCGGGGACCTGTCGGGCTCGCGCTCGCCCCTGGGGATGCAGGCGCTGACGCTGCGCCGCACGGGGACATCGGCGGGAGCGGTGTTGGATCTCCACGAGCTGGTCGAGGCGGACGGGGTGGATCTCGAGCACCTGGGGGCGCTGACGGTGGCGTATTCGGCGCTCGAGTACGGGCGGCCGCTGGTGACGTGGGTGGACCCGGCCGAGGACGGGCAGATGCGGTCGCGAGGCTCCAAGGTGACGGTGCGCGTGCTGGCCTTCCGGGTGGGCAGCGGCCCGCAGGATGAGGGCTCCGTGCGGCTGACGTTCGCGGGCGGCGCGGGGTGCGAGGGCCAGACGGTGTCCGGGTACGTGGTGGACTCGCAGGGGCGGGGCGAGGTGGAGCTGCCGCTGCCCTTGGCGTGCTCGGGGACGGGCGTGCAGCTCACCGCGACGCTGGTGGACCCGGCGGGCGAGCCCCTGACTCCCCCCGTGACGAGCTCGCGTACCCTGACCCTCAGCCCCTGAGCACCCGAGCCCCGCTGCCTTTTGTAGCGGGACGAGATCGTTACGTACCGGGCGTACGCCGGTGCACGAATGCGTGCGTGCACTGGCTTATGGGGTTTTCCGGGTGCTACCGTCTTCTCCGGTATGGCGCAGAATGAGACGGTGGTCACCGTCATCTCGAAGATCTCGGAGCGGCCGGTCGATCAAGACGCGGCGCTGGTGGTCATCTACGGCCTGGATCTGGGCCGCAAGTACGATCTGTTCAAGGAGGAGATCCTCATCGGACGCTCCTCGAAGGCGGAGATCCAGGTGGACCAGGAGTCCATCAGCCGCAACCACGCGTGCATCGCGAACACGAAGCGCGGGGTGTTCATCAAGGACCTGGAGTCGACGAACGGCACGTTCGTGAACGACGAGCCGGTGCAGGGCGAGAAGCAGCTGTGCAACGGGGACCTGGTGAAGATCGGGCGGACGATCTTCAAGTTCATCGCGGACGGGAACATCGAGGCGGCGTACCACGATGAGATCTACCGGCTGACGACGATGGACGGGCTGACGCAGATCTACAACCGGCGCTACTTCGAGGAGGCGCTGGAGCGGGAGGTCTCGAGGTCGCGCCGGTACGAGCGCAGCCTGGCGCTGGTGATGTTCGACGTGGACCACTTCAAGCAGGTGAACGACAAGTACGGGCACCTGGCGGGGGACTACGTGCTGAAGCAGCTGGCGTCGGCGCTGCGCACGAAGATCCGGCGCGAGGACGTGTTCGCGAGGTACGGCGGGGAGGAGTTCGGGCTGCTGCTGCCGGAAGTCGATCTGGCGGGAGCGGTGAAGCTCTCGGAGAAGGCGCGCAAGCTGGTGGAGAAGCAGCGCTTCGAGTTCGACAAGAACGTGATTCCGGTGTCGATCTCGCTGGGAGTGGCGCTGCTGGCGGCGGACCACCGGGACCCGGAGGATTTGAAGCGCGCGGCGGATTCCAAGCTGTACGAGGCGAAGGCCGCGGGCCGCAACCGCGTCTGCGCGTGAGCCCGGGCCCCTGGGGTCGGTGCCGAGTCGTCTGCGCCCTCTGAGCGAGCCCCACCTGTTGGGTGACCTGGAGAGCACGGAACTGCACCATCAGGTCCGCACGGAGATGCAGTAGGCCGGTTCCCGCGCAGTGCCTGGAGCTATCGGGTCCAGCGCTGGCCCCTCGTCTTCGAGGGGCCGGTTCTCATGGCGGCGACGCGGGTGCTCGGCTCAGCCCGCGAAGACGGAGCGGCGCTCCTTGAGCAGCGCCTGCAGCATGCCCTGGATGGACTCGCGGGTGCGCTCGGTGAGCCGCTGCACCTGCGACATGTCCTCGGCGGCCTCCGGCGGCAGCTCGCCCACGCCGATGGGATCGCCGAAGCGGATGGTCCACCTCGCCGGCAGCGGCGGCGGCGTCACCGGCAGGTACGGAATCCCCAGGAAGCCGGCCGGAATCTTCCCGAGCAGCGGCGCCGTCTCCTCGGCTCCCACGATGGCCACCGGAATGATCGGCGCTCCCGTGCGCAGCGCCAGCTTCACGAAGCCACCCCGCCCGAAGCGCTTGAGCTGGTAGCGCTGAGCGTACGGCTTGCCCAATCCCTGGATGCCCTCGGGGAAGACGATGACCGGGCGCAATTCGTCCAGCAGCCGCAGCGCGTTCTCCGGGCAGGCCCTCACCGCGCCCAGCCGGTTCATCAGCGTGCCCAGCATCGGCGCGTAGAAGACCTGGTCCTCCGCCAGCCAGCGCGCTTCCTGCAGGTCCGGCCGCTCCCTCGAGAGCGCCTGCTGCAGCATCGGCCCGTCGAAGGGCAGCGCCCCCGAGTGGTTGGCCACCAGCAGCACCGGCCCCGCCGGCACGTGGCTCGCCCCCTGCACCGACACCCGCCAGTAGCGCTCGTACAGGAAGTCCAGCACCGGCTGCATCACCCCGCCGAGCGCCGCGTCCTTCCCGTACTCGTCGATGGCCGTGCCCCCCCCCCACCCAAAACCCCGCACCGCCCCCCCCCAAAACCCCAGCGCCC
>NZ_JBJMQO010000147.1:0-14212 GCF_045802675.1 Archangium sp.
AGGGCGTGTCCACCGGCATCTCCGCCGCGGACCGCGCCCACACCATCCAGGTCGCGGTGGCCCCGCACGCCAAGCCGAGCGACCTGGCTCGCCCCGGCCACGTCTTCCCGCTGCGCGCCCGCGAGGGTGGGGTGCTCGTGCGCACCGGGCAGACCGAGGGCAGCGTGGATCTGGCGCGCCTGGCCGGCCTGGAGCCCGCGGGCGTCATCTGCGAGATCATGAACCCCGACGGCACCATGGCCCGCCGGCCGGACCTGGTGAAGTTCGCCCGCAAGCACAAGCTGGTGCTGCTCTCCGTGGCGGACCTCATCCGCTACCGGCTGGAGCGCGAGCGGCTCGTCAAGCGCATCGGCGAGGCGAAGCTGGAGCGCCGGGGCCAGGGCACCTTCCAGGCCTATACCTACGGCAGTGACGTGGACAGCGCCGTGCACGTGGCGATGGTGAAGGGCGACATCTCCGGGCGCGAGCCCGTGCTCACCCGCGTCCACCGGGCGTGCCTCGTGGGAGATCTGCTGGGCAGCGCCGGGTGCGACTGCGGCAGCCAGCTCGAGCAGGCCTTCCAGCGGATTCAGGAGGCGGGGCGCGGCGTGGTCGTCTTCCTCCAGCGCGACGTGCCCGCGAAGAACCGGCTGCGGTGCACCCACGTCTCCAACGAGGAGGCCGTGCCGGGCCACAACGACCAGACGCGCCTGCGCGAGTTCGGCGTGGGGGCTCAAATCCTCAAGGACCTGGGGCTGTCCCGGCTGCGGCTGCTCACCAACAACCCCAAGAAGATCGTGGGGTTGGAGAGCTACTCGCTGGAGGTGGTGGAGCAGATTCCGCTCGCCCTGTCCGCCGAGCCGGTGCACCGGGTGGCCGCACGCCGCCCTCCCCGCCGCCGCAAGGCGTCCTGAAGCACCCAGCCTGGAAAACTCCCTAGGGACGCCAGCCCCACGGCTGGTGTAGAGAGGGGCCGCACATGCCTCGCTACATCGAAGGTGATTTCCTCCCCCCGAAGGGCCGCTTCGCCATCTGCGTGGCCCGCTTCAACGCGTTCATCACCGAGGAGCTGGTGAAGGGCGCGGTGGATACCCTGGTGCGCCACGGCGTGGCCGATGGGGACATCGACGTCTTCCGCTGCCCCGGCACCTACGAGCTGCCGGCGCTGACGCGGCGCGTGGCGGAGACGCGCTCCTACGTGGGCATCATCACCCTGGGCGCCGTCATCCGCGGAGGCACGCCGCACTTCGACTACGTGGCGGGCGAGTGCGCCAAGGGCATTGGCAACGTGGCCTTCACCGCGCAGGCCGCCGTCACCTTCGGCGTGCTCACCTGCGACACGGTGGAGCAGGCCATCGACCGCGCGGGCGTGAAGGCCGGCAACAAGGGCTCGGAGGCCGCCGCCGCCTGCATCGAGATGGTCAACCTCCACGTGAAGCTGGCCACCCTGTCGGACGGAAAGAAGGGTTAGGCACATGGGTGCACGCAGAACCGCTCGCGAGCGCGCACTCCAGGCGCTCTACCAACTGGAGATGACGCCGGGCTCCGCCCATGAGGCCCTGGAGTCCGCGTGGGCCGCCACCGAGGAGGCCCACAAGGAGCCCGAGGCGGTGAAGTTCGCCCGCGAGCTCGTCGACGGCGTCCGCTCCCACCAGGCGGAGATCGACCGGCTCATCGAGCAGCACAGCCACAACTGGCGCTTGGATCGCATGTCGCGCATCGACCGCAACGTGCTGCGCCTGGGCGTCTTCGAGCTGAAGTACCGCCCGGACATCCCCAAGAAGGTGTCGCTCAACGAGGCGGTGGAGCTGGGCAAGAACTTCGGCACCGAGGAGTCCAGTGCCTTCGTCAACGGCCTGCTCGACCGCGTGGCCGCGGCCCTGGGGAAGCAGTGAACGTCTCCGCCTACGACATCGGCCTCGAGGGCCTGGACTCGCTCGAGGGCGTGGACGCCCTCTGCCTCTTCGTGGGCGAGGATGACCGTCCCCTGCCGGGCTCGGCCGGGTATGTGGACTGGCGGCTGTGCGGCTCGCTCTCGCGCATCCTCCAGTCCGGCTTCTTCGTGGGCGCCCGGGAGGACTCGCTCCTGCTGCCCACGGATGGGGGCTTCTCCGTCCCCCGCGTCTTCGTCATCGGCCTGGGGCAGCGCAGTACCCTGGACGCTTCCTCGCTGGGTGAGGCGCTCGCCTACGCCGCCCGGGTGCTCGCCAAGGCCAAGGTGGAGGCGGTGGCCCTGGAAATCCCGGGTTCCGGTGCTCTCGACGAGGGGGCCCGGGCCTCCGCCCTGAAGGAGAAGTTCCTCCCCGTCTTCAAGGGGAAGAAGGTGGCCGTGCTGGCGGACAAGGAGCTGGCCCGCCGCCTGCCCAAGGGCTGATGCTCGCCGGAGCCCGTCCTTCTGCTACGATGGGGGACCGGTCCCAACGAATGAAGTTCAAAGTCCTGATCGTGGAGGATTCCAAGGCCTCGCGGGAGCTGATTGCCGCGACGGTGGAGTCCATCTCCGATCTGGAGGCGATCGTCACCAGCAGCGGCTTCGAGGCCCTCAAGCTCCTGCCCCGGCACCGGTTCGATCTCATCATCACCGACATCAACATGCCGGACATCAACGGGTTGGAGCTCATCAACTTCGTCAAGAAGAACCCGAACTACCGCGACACGCCGCTGTTCATCGTCACCACCGAGGGCCGTGAGAAGGATCGCGACCGCGGGCTGGCGCTGGGCGCGGCCGAGTATCTCGTCAAGCCCTTCTCTCCGCAGAGCCTGGAAGGGCTCGTGCGCCGATACCTCAAGCTCGCGTGAATCAGGCCGGAAAAGCACTGGCGGAGTTCATCGCCGAGGGGACGGAGATCCTCGAGGTCCTGGGCAAGGATTTGCTCGTGCTGGATCAACAGCGCGGGACGGATCCGGACCCGGACCTCATCAACGGCATCTTCCGGGCGGCGCACTCGCTCAAGGGCCTCGCGGCGCTCTTCGGCCAGGAGCGCATCTCGAAGCTGGCCCACCAGTCCGAGGACCTGCTGGACCGGCTGCGGCTGGGCAAGCTGGCGCTGGACGACAAGGCCCTGGATACCCTCATCGAGACGCTGGATGTGCTCCAGGCGCTGCTGGCGGAGGCCTCGCGTGAGGAGTCCTCGGCCGGGCTGAGCGAGCGCGTGGTGGAGCTGGGCTCGCGCCTGGCGAACCAGGGCGTCGAGTCGGCCGCCATCGAGGAGGATCCGCTCGACCGGCTGGACCTGGATCCCCAGGTGCGCGCCGTCTTCACCGAGTACGAGGAGCACCGCCTGCGCGAGAACGTTCGCCGCGGCGTGGCCCTGTACCGCGTGCGCGCCGCGTTCGACCTCTCCGACTTCGACACCGGGCTGGCCGATCTCAACGCGCGCCTCAAGCCGCTGGGCGAGGTCGTCAGCACGCTGCCCTCGTCGGAGCCGGGTGGGATTTCCGGCATCGCGTTCGATCTCATCTTCGGCGCCAAGGTGGCGGAGGCGGAGCTGTCGGCGAAGCTCCAGGGCACGCCCGCGCAGCTCTTCCCGCTGAAGATCCGCGCCCCCGCTTCCGCCAGGAGGGCCGCCGAGTCCATGGCGCAGCAGCCCGTGGCCCAGGCCTTCCGCTCGTCCGCCCCCGCGGAGACCCCGGCCGAGGCTCCCGCGGCGCCCAAGCGCAAGCGCAAGCCGAAGGCCCCCAAGGCCGCCGCCGGGACGCCTCCCGAGAGCGCAGCGGAGACGGTGTTTTCCAGCGTCAGCTCCCCGGGCCTGCGCGCCGTCGAGACGTCCCTCCCGCCCGAGCTCTTGCAGGAAGCGCTGGCGTTCCAGAGCGAGTCCCCGCGCTCCGAGATGGCGGGGCCTCCGGTGCGCACGCTGACGGAGGATCCGGTGGCCTCGCGGGGCTCCCGGTCGGACACCGAGTCGGCGCGCTCGCTCACCCAGACGGTGCGCGTGGACATCAGCCGGCTGGACGCGCTGATGAACACCGTGGGCGAGCTGCTGCTCATCAAGGCCAACCTGCAGCGCATGGCGGAGAGCGCGCGCCAGCAGGAGGGCGTGGTGTCGCACTCCAAGCTGTGGGGGCAGGAGCTCTCGCGCGAGACGCGGCAGCTGGAGCGCAAGCTGGACGCGCTGCAGCAGGGCCTGCTCGAGGCGCGCATGGTGCCGGTGGGCCAGGTGTTCGACCGGCTCGCGCGGCTGGTGCGCCGCATCGCCCGGGAGGCGGGCAAGGAGATCGACTTCGTCATCGGCGGCGGCGACGTGGAGCTGGACAAGCTCATCGTCGAGGAGCTGAGCGATCCGCTCATGCACATCATCCGCAACGCCATCGACCATGGCGCGGAGTCGCCGGAGGCGCGGCAGTCCTCGGGCAAGCCGCGGCGGGCCCGCGTGTCGCTGCGCGCCGAGCAGAAGGGCAACCACGTCGTCATCGAGGTGAGCGACGACGGGGCGGGCATCGACGAGCTGGGCGTGCGCGAGGCGGCCCTGCGCAAGGGGCTCATCACCGACGCGCAGTCGCGGGAGATGAGCCGGCGCGAGCTGCTCAACCTCATCTTCCTGCCGGGCTTCTCCACCGCCCGCAGCGTGTCCGAGCTGTCCGGCCGCGGCGTGGGCCTGGACGTGGTGAAGAACAACATCGGCAACCTGTCCGGCATCATCGACGTGTGGAGCGAGCGCGGGCAGGGCACCGCCTTCCACATCACGCTGCCCGTCACCCTGGCCATCATCCGCGCCCTCGTGGTGGGGGTGAGCGGGCGCACCTACGCGGTGCCGCTCAACAGCGTGCTGGAAATCCTCTCCGTGAAGCCCTCGGAAATCCGCACGGTGGAGCGGCGCGAGGTGCTGGACGTGCGCGGCACCACGCTGCCCCTCATGCGCCTGGCGCGCGTGTTCAACCACCCCGAGCGCCAGAACGACCGGCACTTCGTGGTGGTGGCGGGGCTGGCGCAGGAGCGGCTGGGCATCGCCGTGGACGAGCTTCAGGGCCAGCAGGACATCGTCGTCAAATCCCTGGGTGGCCGCCTGCAGGGCGTGCGAGGAATCTCTGGCGCCGCGGACCTGGCCAACCGGCGCACCGTGCTGGTGCTGGACGTCGGCGCCCTGCTCGAAGAGGGGATGAGCCTCGAACGCCGCCGGGCGTGATGCCTCCGGCCCCGGGGCTGCTATCCTCCACCCGTGCCTTCCCTGTCCGTCCTGCTCGACAGCTTCTTCTACCGTCCCGACGAGGACATCGGCCCCATCTCGGAGCTGGTGGCCGGTACCGACGAGTCGGTCGAGCCCGTCGCCGAGGAAATCCCCGAGGAGTATCTCGCCTTCCAGCTCGAGGGTGAGCACTACGCGGTGCCCATCCACGGCGTGCGGGAGATCGTGAAGGTCCCTCCGCTCACCGAGGTGCCCCGCGCCGCGCCCAACCTGCTCGGCATCATGTACCTGCGGGGCGAGGTCTTGCCCGTCTACGACATCAAGGTGAAGCTGCGGCTGGCGGACAAGGCGCAGGTGGTGGCGGGGCCGGACGCTCCCGAGCCTCCGCGGAGCTCGCGCATCATCGTGGTGCAGACGGCGGATGGCCTGGCGGGCATCTGGGTGGACGCGGTCTCCGAGGTGGTCCGGCTGCGGCCCTCCATGCTCGAATTGGCGCCTCCGGGCGTGGGCGGCGGGGAACGCGACTGCGTGGTGGGGCTCGGGCGGCGCAAACAGCAGCTCTTCATCCTGCTCGACATCTGGCAGGCCCTCGCATGAGACAGCGCTTCAGTGTCCTGACCCAGCTCTCGCAGTCCCAGGCCGACGAGGCCGCCGCGGCGGAGAGGGATCCGCTCGTCCAGCTGTGCGCCTTCTTCGTGGGCACCGAGGAGTACGCGGTGGACATCATGCGGGTGGAGGAGATCCTCCAGCCCCAGCGTCTCACCCCCATCCGCGGCGCGCCGCCCTTCATCGAGGGCGTCATCCGCCTGCGTGGCTCCATCATCCCCGTGGTGGACCTGCGCAAGCGGCTGCTCGGCATCGAGGCCCCGGTGGACACGCCCAAGACGCGGCTGCTGGTGTGCTGGCTGGGCCGCCGGCGCGTGGCCTTCACCGTGGATCGCGTCTCCGAGGTGGTGCGGCTGCGGCGCAGTGAAATCAAACCCGCGCCCTCCATCGGCGCGGTGGGCCCGGCCCCCTTCGTGGTGGGCGTGTACAGCGAGCCGGAGAAGAGCGAGCAGGAGAAGCAGGAGCAGGAGAAGCGCGAGCAGGCGCGGCGCCAGGAGGAGCAGTTCGAGCGCGAGCGGCTCAAGCTGCTGCTGGACATGAAGGCGCTGCTGCTCTCGGAGATGGTGCGCGAGGGCGGCCGGAGGATGAACGGATGAGCGAGGAGGGGCGGAACGCCGAGGAGGTGCGTTACCGGGCCCTGCTCGAGCTGGACGTGTCCGCCGAGGGCGCGCGCGAGGCGCTCGTGGCGGGGCTCCATGACGAGAGCTGGCGGGTGCGCCGCGCGGCGGCCGAGGGCTTTACCCGCTCTCCCGGCCGCGAGTCGGTGGTGGAGCGGCTCATCTCCGTGCTGGGCGAGCGGGACGAGACGGGCGCGCGCAATGCGGCGGCCGAGGCGCTGGCCAGCATGGGCGCGGCGGCCGTGGGCCCCCTGGTGCGGCTGCTCGGGCACGTGGATCCGGATCAACGCAAGTTCGCCGCGGACATCCTCGGCCAGCTGGCCCTGCCGGAGGCCGAGGACGCCCTGGTGAAGGCGATGCTGGAGGACGGGGACCTGAACGTCCGCGTGGCCTCGGCGGAGGCGCTGGGGCGGCTGGGGGGCAAGGCCGCGGCCCGCGCGCTGGAGCGCATCCTGTACGACCCCGAGCCGCTGCTGCAGCTGAGCGCGCTGGAGTCGCTCGCGGCGCTGCGCCACCCGCCGCCGTTGCCGGAGGTGGTGCGGTTGCTGGGCAATCCCACGCTCAAGCGCAGTGCGTACCGGGTGCTGGGCCTCATTCCGCAGGTGGCGGCCACGGAGCTGGTGTGCCGGGGCCTGGGCGCGGAGTCGCGCTCCACCCGCGAGGCGGCGCTCGTGGCACTGGGCACGCAGGCCAGCCTGGCCGAGCCCTCGCTGCGGCCCGACATGGAGGCCGCGGTTCGGCTGGCGCTCAAGCGGCTGCCCGAGGCGGTGAGCTGGGTGGCCAGCGCGCTGGAGTCGGACGACATCGAGCTGCGGGCCGGAGCGCTGGTGGCGGCGTCGGCGCTGCGCGAGCCGCAACTGGCCCCGCTGGTGGCGGAGGTGGCGCAGGAGGAGCGGCTGGTGCCGGAGGTGATGCGCACGCTGGCGCACTTCGGCCCGGAGACGGGGCGCGAGCTGCTGGCGAGCATGGATCGGCTGTCCTTCCCGGCGCGCGAGGTGGCGGGCCACGTGCTGGTGGAGCTGGTGGACGCCACCTTCGTGCCCGAGCTCGTGCAGATGCTCGACTGGGGCGAGGTGGACTTGAAGGGCGTGGCGGTGCAGGCGCTGGGGCGCACGCGCTCGCAGGAGGCGGTGGAGCCGCTGGCGCAGCTGCTCTCCCACCCGGAGCTGGCCGGAGCGGCGGTGCGCGCGCTGGTGACGCTGGCCACCAGCTTCCCCCAGCAGGTGGCGCAGGCGCTGAGGTCGGCGCTGGAGCGTGGGGCGGAGCCGGTGGTGCTCAGCGCGCTGGTGCGCGTGGGCGGCACGGCCATGCTGTCCCTGGTGCGGCGCACGGCGCTCGAGGCCTCGGCGCCACTGCGTGCCACGGCCGTGGAGGTGCTGGCCGCGGTGGACCCCGCGGGAGGCCTGGAACTGGCGCGCGCGGCCCTCTCGGACGAGTCTCCCCGGGTGCGCTCCGCGGCGGTGCGGGTGCTGGGACAGGTGGGGGATGCGTCCATGGCGGGGCCGCTCGAGAAGGCCCTGACGGATGAGTCCCTCGAGGTGCGGCTCGCGGCGTTGGAGGCGGTGGGCGAGTGCGGGGCCGTGGAGCGGGTGGGGGAGCTGGAGTCGCTGGTGCTGGACCCGGACGGAGCCATCGCCTTCCGGGCGGTGCAGGCCCTGGCGCGGCTGGGCATCCTGCGGCACGAGGTGCTCCAGCGCGCGGTGACCCATGAGGACCACGAGGTGGTGAAGGCGGCGCTGCTGGCGGGCGCGGCCTCGGCCGAGGGCGTGTCGCTGGCGGTGGGGTTGCTCGGCCACGGAAGCTGGGACGTGAGGGCCGCGGCGGCGCGGGTGCTGGGGGACTGCGGTGGGCCCGAGTGCCTGCCCGCGACCCAGGCCGCGCTGGCGGCCGAGACGGATTCACTGGCCCGCCGCGCCCTGGTGGACGCGGTGGAGCGCTTGTCGGGACGCTGAGCCGCGGAGGCCTCGGGGGTGATGCCTTTCGATACAGGAAAGCCGGAGATGACCGCGGAGGAGTTCCGCCTGTTGCGGGACTTCGTCTACGGCCATTGCGGCATCCTGGTGCGCGACGACATGAAGTTCGTCATGCAGCGCCGGCTGTGGGCCCGCCTGGAGGTGCTGGGGCTCGCGGACTTCAGCGCCTACTACCGCTACCTGCGCTTCGACGCCCAACGCCGCGCCGAGCTCGAGACGGCCATCGAGGCGCTCACCACGCACGAGACGTACTTCTTCCGCGAGCCGCGCCAGCTCAAGGCCTTCTCCGAGGAGGTGCTCCCCCAGCTGGAGCGCCGCAACGCGCGCACGAAGCGGCTGCGCATCTGGTCCGCGGGGTGCTCGTCCGGGGAGGAGGCCTACACGGTGGCCATGCTCCTCAAGGACAGCGGGCGCTTCGACGGCTGGGACGTGGAGGTGCACGGCACGGACATCTCCCGCCGGGTGCTGGCCTCCGCGCGCCAGGGCGAGTACGGGCCGAGCTCCCTGCGCGCCACGCCGCCGGACAAGATCGCCCGCTACTTCGTGCACGTGGGGCCCAACCGGGTGCGCGTGCGCGACGACATCCGCTCCTGGGTGACGTTCGGACACCACAACCTTCAGGAGCCCGATCCGAGCCTGTTCTCCTCCCGCGTGGACGTCGTCTTCTGCCGTAACGTGATGATCTACTTCGACATGCCCGCGCGGCAGCGGGTGTTGCGCCTCATCTACGACAAGCTGGTGCCTGGCGGTTACCTGCTGCTGGGGCACTCGGAGAACCTCATCAACCTGAGCGCGGACTTCGAGCTGGTGCACCTGCGCAGCGATCTCGTCTACCGCAAGCCGGAGCTCGGCGGGGGGAGCCCGTGAGCGCGCCGCGCGAGCCCGTGAAGGTGCTGGTGGTGGACGACTCGGCCCACAACCGGCGGCTGCTGACGGAGCTGCTGGAGTCCCTGCCGGACGTGAAGGTGGTGGGCACGGCGGCCGACGGCAACGAGGGGCTGCGCCAGGTGATGGCGCTGCACCCGGACGTGGTGACGTTGGACCTGGAGATGCCGAGGCTGGGTGGCTACTCCTTCCTGCGGCTGCTCAAGAGCACGGCGCCCACGCCCGTCATCGTCATCTCCAGCTACGCGCACAAGACGGACGTCTTCAAGGCGCTGGAGCTGGGGGCCTTCGACTTCATCGCCAAGCCGGCCAGGCCCACGCCGGACCTGCTGGAGAAGCTGCGCAAGGAGCTGCAGGAGAAGGTGCTGGCGGCGCGGCTGGTGCGCGCGGAGATGAAGCCGGCGAAGCCCCGGCCGAAGGTGATGGCACTGGAGCCCTCGTTCGTGGTGGGCATTGGCGCGTCCACGGGAGGGCCACCGGCGGTGCAGCGGCTGCTGGAAGCGCTCTCGCCGGAGCCGTCCATGTGCCTGCTGGTGTGCCAGCACATGCCCAAGCAGTTCACCCGGGCCTTCGCGGAGCGGTTGGACAGGCTCGGGCCCTTCTCCGTGCGCGAGGCGCAGGAGGGTGATTTGCTGGCGCCAGGCCACGTCTTCATCGCGCCGGGCGGGCGGCAGCTCGTGGTGTACCGGCAGAACGGGCAGTACGTGCTGGGCACGCCGCCGCCGACGATGCAGGACAAGCACGCGCCTTCGGTAGACCGGCTCTTCATGAGCCTGGCCGAGGTGTTCGGCTCGAAGACGATCGGCGTGGTGCTCACGGGGATGGGCGCGGACGGGGCCATGGGAGCGAAGTCCATCCGCAAGGCGGGCGGCGAGGTGTGGGCGGAGTCGGAGGAGACGGCGGTCATCTACGGGATGCCGCAGGAGGCGGTGGCGACCGGGGCGGTGAGCCGGGTGCTGCCGTTGGGAGAGATTGGCCCGGCGCTGGTGGAGCTGGCGCGCAAGAGGCGGTGACATGAAGAGGTTTCCCTCGGAGTTCGCGGAGCTGCTCACCCCCAAGGGGCGGCGCATCCTGGAGGGGCGGGACCGCGAGGCGTGCGGCGCCTTGCTGCGGCCGGGACAGCGCTTCATGGCGCTTGGCGGAGTGGTGGACGCGCGCAAGGCGGTGGCGTGCCGGGACGTGCTGGAGAAGGCGCTCCGGGACACGCTCACGGGAATGGAGGACCCCATTCCCCCGGAGAGCATCTGGGGGATGACGGAGAACTACGCCGAACAGCTGCCCAAGACGGTGCGGGTGAAGACGGCGCTGCTGGAGAGCCGGCGCTCGCGCTCGTGGAAGGCGGCCGAGGAGGCGGGGCTGGTGGAGATGCTCCACTCGGAGAGCTTCGCGGCGTTCGCGGCCTCGGTGAGCGGCAGGCCGCTGCGGCGCAAGTGGGGGATTCAGGTGCTGTGCTACGGGCCGGGGGACTACACGGGCCCGCACAACGACCACCACCCCGAGGACCCCGAGGCCTTCGACGGCTACGTGGACATGCACCTCACCTTCGCCACCCCGGCGGTGGCGCACCAGTGGCTGGTGTACTCGAAGGGCGGGCACTTCTCGGAGATGCAGGGCGTGAACACCGTGGGAGGCCTCACGGTGTACCGGCTGCCCTTCTGGCACTACACCACGCCGCTGATGGCGAAGCCGGGCGCCGGGCAGGACGCGCGGCGCTGGGTGCTGCTGGGCACGTTCCTCGACGCGCCCCGGGAGCGCCGCAGGGGTAGCGCCATCGAGCCGCCGCCTCTCGGCATGAGCCCGGCTGTGACGCGGTTGACTCGCCCGGAGTAATCGCCGTCACAGGCACGAACCACTTCCCTCCGTATCGTCTGCACATTCCTCGGGGCAACCCGGGGAACACAACACACGCGACGAATCGGTAGTGGGAGTGTCCATGCATCCGCTGTCTGGTATTGGCCCCTCGAACAGGGGGCGCAGTGCAGGTCTTTGTCTGGCCCTGGCCGCCGTGCTCGGCGCCTCGGCCGCCGCCGCTCGAACTTCGCTCCAGACACCGGTGTTGGAGCTGGAGCGGTTGCAGCTCAACCCCGGTGCCACGGACAGCCTCGTGGTGGGGGCGGGCGGGCTGCTTCCCCGGTGCGGGCTGCGCACCGCGCTGGTCGCCCACTATGAGAGGGATCCGCTCGTCCTGAGCCTGGAGTCCCAGCGGTTGGGACACATCGTCCACGCGCGCGCCACGGCGCACCTGGCGGTTGGCTACGGTGTGAGTGATTGGCTGGAGCTCGGGCTCGAGGTGCCCTACATCGTGCGGCAGCAGGGGGATGCGGCGGACATCACGGAGTTCCAGCCTCCGGTGTCCAGGGCGCTGGGCTCTCCGCGCGTGCAGGGCCGGCTCGGGCTGCTGCGCGAGCGTGACGGCGCCGCGATGGACCTCGCGGTGTCGCTGGGCGCTTCGCTCCCGCTGGGCTCCCCCGAGGCGCTGACGCGGCAGGGCTCGCGGGGCCTCGCGCTGCACGGTCGCGTGGGCCTGGGGCGTTCCCTCGGCTTCCTGCACCTCGGAGCGGAGGTGGGTCTCAGCGCCCGGGAGCCGGTGGAGCTCAGCCCCACGGCCGTGGGAGGCCCGGTCGTGTTTGGCAATCTCCTGGAGGGAGGCGTGGCCCTCTCCACGCGAGGTGAGGGTTTGCGAGGCGAGGTGAGCCTGCGCGGAGCGCTCCCCCTGACGAATGCACCCGCCGCCGCCGAGCTGCTCGCCGGTGTGCGCCTCCCCCTGTTCGGCAAGACGTTCGAGCTCTTCGCCCTGGGTGGGCCGGGCTTCGGGCGCCTGCCGGGGACTCCCACGTTCCGCCTCTTGTCGGGCCTCGCCTGGACGCCCGGGCACGACCGCTAAAGACAACTCTCAAGAAAGCTCATCATCATGCGTCAATTCTCGTGTTCGCGTTTGTCTGTCCTCGCCGCTTCCGCCGCCATGCTGTTCACCGCGGCTTCCGCCCATGCCACGGATAGCTGTTACTTCGGTGGCCCCCTGCTGCCCAACTACACGCTCAATGGCTCGGCGACCATGGATGGTAAGAACATCCTCGTCACGCCCAACCAGGGCCGGCTGAACTCCTCGGTCTTCTTCAACCCGGCCTTCTCGACGAGCGGGGATCTGCACATCAAGATGGCGGTCCAGATCACCACCACCTCCACCAGTGGGGCGGACGGCGTCGCCTTCGTCATGCACAACTCACCCGACGGACCCAAGGCTCTTGGTAATCCGGGCGATTGTATCGGCTATGGCGACTACCCCGGCGCTCCGACGAAGGGAATCTCCCCGTCGGTGGTGGTGGAGCTCGACACCTATGACAACTCCTATTTCGGTGACCCGAGCAACGATCACATCGCCATCACGCGTGGAGGCAATTCCAACCATGAAGCGTCCGGCAACATAGGGCTCCCGGTCCAGAACCTCTCTGGCACGAACCTCTCACTCAAGAACAACAAGCTCGTCTATCTGTGGGTGGATTACACCGCCTCCAAGACGCTGCTGGACGTCTATCTGAGTGACTCGGATTCACGGCCGGCGAGCCCCCTGCTCACCACGAACGCGATCAACCTCGCCACGGAGCTCGGCTCCCAGTTCTACATGGGCTTCACGGGCTCGACTGGAAATGAGTGGTCGGAGCACCGGGTGCTCGAGCTGCGCGCGACCGACTCCTTCACCCGGCCCGAGCAGGCCTGCTGCGATTCCGATTCGGATTGCACCGGCTCGCCCCGCGGCAACGTCTGCGACACCGCGAAGCACACCTGTGGCGAGTGCACGCTCGACAATACCTCACAGTGCGCCGCCTCTCACATGAGCTGCGCGCTCGAGGGGGCGAACAACCGCTGTGTCGAGGCCTGTGATGGTGACCGCAGCGCCGGCACCGCGCACGCCTGTAGCGCGGAAGCGTTCCCCGTCTGTGTGTCCTCGGGTCCTCTCGCGGGTTCCTGCTCGAGCTGCAATGGTGATTCCGGCACGGGGGCTTCGTTCCGCTGCAATGCCAAGACGCCGTATTGCTCCAGCAAGGGCTACTGCGGTTACTGCACCTCCAATGCGGACTGCACGGTGGAGGGGGTCGCGCACGGTGGGCCCATCTGCAATCGCTCCACGGGCGTCTGTGGTTCGACCTGTCAGGTGGACAGTGATTGCGGCGGCGGGGCGTGGTGCAACCCGGCGGGCGCGTGCATTCCCAAGACGCCCAACGGGGAGTGGATTCCTGGCGGCACCTGCACGGAGCCGCAGTCCGTGCGCACGTGTCAGTCGGGTGTCTGCGAGACGGCGGACAACGTCTGCGGCCTGGTGAATGGGACAGCTGTACCCACGGGCTCGGCCGCCGGGCAGGTCTGCCGCGCCGGAGTGTCCGATGCGGATGGCCGGTGCGGCCTGAGGAATGGGACGGTGCTGCCCACGGGCGCGGCCGCGCAGCAGGTGTGCCGCGGCGGTGTGGCGGATGCGGACGGCCGGTGCGGACTGGTGAATGGGACGGCACTGCCCACGGGCACGACCGCCGAGCAGGTGTGCCGTAGCGGCACGGCGGATGCGGACGCGCGTTGTGGCTTGGTGAATGGGACGGCACTGCCCACGGGCACGACCGCCGAGCAGGTGTGCCGCAGCGGTGTGGCCGAGTTGGATGGCCGGTGCGGCCTGATGAATGAGACGGTGCTTCCCACGGGCATGGCCGCGGAGCAGGTGTGCCGCAGCGGTGTGGCCGAGCTGGATGGCCGGTGCGGTCTGGTCAATGGGACGGCGTTGCCCACGGGCACGAGCGCCGAGGTGGTGTGCCGCGGCGGTGTGGCCGAGCTGGACGGCCGGTGCGGTCTGGTGAATGGGACGGCGCTGCCCAACGACGCGGCTGCTGTGGAGGTGTGCCGCGTCGGAGTGGCGGACATGGATGGCCGCTGCGGACTGGTCAATGGGACGGGCGTGCCCGACTGGCTGGTCGCGGAGCAGGCGTGCCGCAGCGGAGTGGCGGATGCGGACGGCCGGTGCGGCCTGGCGGATGGGTCCACC